>CAYRYS010000030.1:0-32132 GCA_964428555.1 uncultured Spirochaetales bacterium
TGGTTTTGCCAGGTAGACCGGGTGCTTTTCCGCGCGATTCTTGCAAACAAAGAAAGGGCTCAGAGCCGTTTCTTTGTTTTTCACGCAAGTGCTTGGAAGAAGGGCAATTGGAGGAGGATACAAATGCTTTCAACGGAAGCAATTAGGGGGTAAGAGCAAGAACCTTGTTGCCTGCAGTTGCGGGTAAAAGATTGGCTCTGGGCTTTAATAGCGGGAAGAGGCTTGAAAAAACTCTGCAATGCAAAAATGCGGTGTAATTCTTACAAGGAGATCCTTTCCAGGGTTTTCAGTACTGTCTGATACAGCTCTCTGCAGTCATCTGGCTGGGTATGGTATCCGGTTCCGGATGTCTGCTGGCGAATTACAATTGTCCCGTAGTCTCCGTCGCTCTGGGGTTCAACAATAAAGCGGCCAAAATCCATGTTCGATAGTTTTTTATAGATTTGCCCTGTCCCTTCTGTAAGGAAAACAGCATACATGTAAGGAACCGCGCCGTTGGGTCCATTATTAATAGCAATTTGGACCTGGGCGCCCATGAAATTAGAGGGCTTGCGCTTTGGTTCTATCATTAATCGGATGTCTTCTGGAATATTCCTACCTTCAGGGTCTTTATCCAGGCGCAGATACGGGGTTATCTTAATATTCTCCGGCCTTGTTGCATCCAAAATCACGCTAAATGACCGCATCTTCATCTCCAGCTGCTTTGGTACAAAAATCATAATTGCGCCGAAGAACAAGAATGGAATAAGGAGGAAAGCAGCATCCACAAAAAGCAGGCCGCTCAAGGGAGAATCAATGATAAACAGAAATGTGCCCAGACCTGAAAGCACTAAAAACGCAAATATTCCGAATCCGGGATTAAAATACTGAGGCACCTTAAGCTTTCTGGTCAGACTGAAATTGGAGGCTATCCGGTTCACCTCTCTCTCGCTTGCAGGCTGCCAGTCCTCAAACCCCAGATCCTTTGGTTTGTTTGTATAGTGCTTTGCGAATATGGGGATATAACCAAGTATGATGATGAATACACCTACAGAAACAGCAGGGGCCATGCCTGCACCGCTTGCTAAAAAGATAACTTGAGAAAAAACACCAAGAAAAGCTGCAAGCGCGAACAGAGTAAGCCTGGTCTTAAGCGGATAATTACCAATTTTAAACGTCATTTCCATTATCTATGCTCCTTTTCTCTTGCACTTTCGTATTTCTTCAACTCCTGCGTACTGCCAATACAATGGACAGGCTGCCTGGCAGGCAGTAAAACTCTCACATCCTTCGCATTCCCTAGGCGCGTATTTTTTCTGCTTAAACCACCCTGCCTGTTCAGAAAACCAGACTTCCTTGAAATCCTGGGTTAAAAGGTTTCCCATCGGTTTGTCATAAGAAGAACAGGGAATAACATCTCCGGTTGGCGTTACAGAAATAAGCCCGTCCATTGCTGCGCAGCTCTTGTTCCCCAGACCGCGGGCAATCGGGTTATAATAACAATGCGGGGTTGGAGAATACCAGTAAAAAGTCAGCCCTAGGCTATGGGCTTCTTTTCTCAACTCATCAACCACCCGGCCAATTTCCGAATAGCTGATAAAAAGCTCCTCATTCTCCGTGCTTTTTCCGGTTGGAATAAAGAGATTCATTGAAAAACGCTTTACACCGATCTGTGCAAGCAGACTAGGTATTTTAATAACTGAGTCAATATTTACCCTGGTAATTGTAGTATTTGTCTGCACCCGGATTCCAGCATCCTGAAGCAGTTTTATTCCCCGGAGTGTCCGCTGAAAGGCGCCTGGAACTCCGACTAGCTCATCATGAATGCCCTCCTCAGGTCCTTCTACACTCACCTGGGCAGTACGCAAGCCTGCTTTATAAAAGGCATTTGCCCGTTTTTCAGTCACCAATGTTCCGTTTGTAATAAGATTGATGCGGAAGCCCAGAGATACTGCGTACTTCATGAGCTTTTCAAGGTCATGCCGAACAAGCGGCTCGCCGCCTGTAAAAGAGAAAAACGGGATCTTTGCTTTATCTCTAAAAATCCGGATAATCTTCTTAAGCTCTCTGAAAGAAAGCTCTTTAGTATTCATCTTTGCTGAGTCAGTATCTCCGCATCCTGCATAGCAAAACCTGCATTTATTATTGCATCTATAGGTAACCGCAATTTCTCCCAAAATAGGAAGCCTGGTAAAATCAAAATCAAAGGGAACCCGCTCTACACCAGGAGGCAGGGTCTCCTCCTGATATAATGTTTTCAAACCAAGGAAGAATTCCTGGAGCTGCACGGATTTGTCATCATCCATACCTGGGATAGCATCAAGCTTCCCTCCTTTTTCCAGATATTCAAGTATCTGAAAACCGGAGTCATTCATCTTATACACCCTATTCGGCGGAAGGATGAGAAGACCGTCATCCCTTCGAAGGAAGATGTACGGAGCTATTTCCCAGTAAAACTCCGGGACCCAGGAAAGGCGCTCGTCCATTAGTGAGACCCTCCTGAAACACATGCTGAGTGGCACGCTGAGTGACAGGCTGAATGGCATGCTGAGTGGCACGCAGAGTGGCACGCTGAATGACAGGCATTATGACATGCTGAGTAACAGGCTTGTGCTGAACCGCCGGAGGGCTGAAAGCATCCGGTAAAACAGGAAGCAGAACTCATAAACTCCTGGTACCCGGTTGAAACATTTGCAGGCATCCGGACATTCCCCCGATAATCAGCATGATGATACATGAAATAATATGAATGCCAGTAATGGCTGTGGGTACGCCTTCCTGTTTTCGCTTCTTCATCAAGCTTTTCTTCCGGCGCCTGAAGCTTTTTACGGTAATACCCTCTGGTAGCTTCAATATCACAGTCCCATGTCGCCTCTTGCAGATTATAGATAACTTTTTCAAAGAAATCTGCCATAAGCCCGGAGAGGACATATCCATCAGGATCAAAAGCACCCAAAAATAGTTCCTCATATTCATCATCAGATTTTTCTTTGGTAAGAATTTTGATCTTCAGCGGGTCCTCTGAGAGTACTTCAATCATTCCTTTCTTCTCAAGTCCGTCCAGCATAACAGCTGCAATCCTGGAAAAGGGTGTTTCAAGCAGCACAGCTGCTTCAATCGGATGCAGATCTTCTGCAATTTTTCCAGGCTTTTGATAGGAACCTGAGAATATTTTTGGGGGGACCCAGTTGTCTCCAGCCCAGGAAATCCCTTCTACAGCACGAACCATTTCAGGGTATTTTTTAGCTTTTTTGTAAAACAGATATACTGCAAGCGCTGCAAATCCAAGCAGGAACAGAACAAACACACTGCCCCTAAGGGTAATCCATGGAAAATTCGGCTGAAACACATTCTGCAGACCGGACCTGCCGGTACTTCCGTATAAATCCTCCTGTTCCTGCAAACTCCGATTCAGGGGAACCCTATCTGCATCGAGGTAGAATTGGAGCTCCTGTGTTTGGTTTGCCTGCACAGGCTCCTGGTGAAAACGGTAGGTCATAAAATACTGACCGTCATTTCCCTCAGTCGCGTACGCGTCAATCAGGTTTTCTTCATTTACAAAAGGTTCTGTGAGAAAAAGATATTCATCCATATCATCTCTGGAAAAATCCTGTGAAACCGTTACCGGAAGGATCACTTCCACTGTTCTGTGTCCCATCCGTACATCCCATTCCACAGGCGCCCAGTGGAAGTAAAACAGCTCTCCGTATTCCTCGGATGTTGTGCTGCCGATTAATCCCCGGCTCGCGAAATCCCCTGCGTAGTTGAAAAAGTAGAGAGCATCCCCGGTAAACCCGCGGTCATTTTCAAGAATAATATCGTAACGGTTTCCAAGGTCTATAATATCCAAAGGTACCCGCTCACCATTCTCTAAATCTGCATAGCATCGGTCAAGATTGAATACAGGATCAACTGCTGTTCCCTGGAAATAAAAACCGTGCATATCGCTTCCAGTACTCGTCCAGTCCATTGAATAATACACATCTGCCTTACCGTCCGGCCGGAGGAATACAATAATCTCAGTTGAATTAAGGGTGTTTTCTGAGAACCCTGAAATCGCTGTTGTAATCAATAACAATAAAATCAGTATCTTTTTCACTGAATGTCCTCCCGTATAGAAAACTGGTCTTGCGCAGACAAGCCGCCGCTTATTCTGAATGTTTCTTCTTTAATAACTACCTTATCCTGGTCCAACGCCGTGAGTGTCTTTTCTTTTATATCAGGAAATGGAGTATCATCAGTAACGCCAAAGTGCTTTTCAGCAGATGCTTCGTTCATCTCCCGTAGATACCAGGATAGTACGGATAATGCATCCTCAAGCTTTGCGTGTGCTTCAGGGCTGTAGGTGCCATTCTTTCTGCACCCAGTAATATACTCTCCTGCTAAATAGGAGAGAGACTGTACCTCTTTACTTACATCAGGATCACAGATACGCAAATAGCTTATCTTGTTTCTGAGGCTTTCAGCTTCTTCTATTTTACTGATGACCTCAGCTCCAGTTTCATTGTTTTTCTGATTCACAATTGAAGATATTCCAGCTTTTGTTGATAAAAGGATTAAGCTGACAGATACATATAACAGAAGAGGAACACCCACTGCTACAGTAATCCCCAAAGTAAACACAGTGAACAGAACAATACCAAGCACAAAAGCTGCAGTAAAGGAGATAATATTCAGAATGGAGCGCAGATATAAACCAATTATTTTTGATAACTTCATGCCCGTTATTGTATGATGAAAATCCCTTATCCGCAACAAAATAAAGCTGTACTTTTTCCTTGATTTTGTAAAATACCATGATATAATATTAATAGAAACTGCGGAGTGTAAAGATCCGCGATCCCTTCCTATTGGTCTGACGGATATCTAAGGCCGTTGTCTGACGAAATACGTAAAGGAGTCTCACCATGAATTTTGACTCAATTCAAAACCCAGTAAAAGCAAATTTTCTCGTTGGTTTTGCTGACCTTTCCAAATTCGGAAGGATAACAGCAAAAATGGATGATGCAGAGCTTTTCGACCTTCTTACAGGTTGGTATGAGCTTGCAGGCGACCTTGTCTCTTCCTCAGGAGGACAGGTCGTAAAGTGTATCGACGACGCCCTCCTCATCGTGTATCCGGAAGATAAGTGTGATGAGGGTGTACTCGGGCTTATAGAGCTGCAGGAAAAATCAGAACAATTTTTCCAGGAGAGGAACATCAACACAAAACTGAAGATGACAGCACACTTTGGAGAGGCAGTCATGGGAAAAACAGGCATAAAAGGTGACAAGCACCTGGACATCCTGGGAAAAACCGTAAACACGGCAGCTATGCTGGAAACCCAAAACGGCTTTGCAATGACAGCAGCAGCCTTCCGGTCACTCTCTCCTGAACCGAGAAAAAAGTTTAAAAAGCACACCCCGCCTATCACCTACATACCGGTTGAAGAACGCCATAGGGATTAAACATTAAGGACCGCCTAGTACAGGCGGTCCACATACCACATATTGCAACAATTTTCGCTATTGCTCCTCTGGAGCCTCTCTCTGTTGTTGTGTTTTATCCAGATATATCAGTGCAAAGAATACCGTAAAAACTGCACCGCCGAAAGCTGCAATTCCTGCAGTCAGTATTTGGCCGATAAGCGGGATCCACGCAAAAAAACCTATTACCCCGGCAGCAATTCCAAATATAAGGCTGAGAAGTACTATCCCCAAGAGAATTGTTCCGAAAGCCTGTGCTGATACATCAATCGAACGTTTGAGTCCTGCCCATACAGGCATATCATCAGCAACCATGGCAACAAACCAGAGGCTTATGCGGACACCGATAAGCACTATAGCAACAAAAAGGGCAATTACAAGGAGAAAGATTATCCAGAAAGCCTCGATAGATGCAGCAATAAAAGCAAAGATTCCAAAAACAATTGCTACCGCGATACTGAATCCTATTACCAGTAGAATGAAAGCAAGAATGTATTTCAAATATTTCATAAAATGCTCTTTCATCTGGGTTACCATATCATCGGTAGTTATGCCTTGCCCTTTTGCAATTTTAATAGCCATACCCATTGTTGCAGGCTGTGCACCAAGGTTTAGAACAAAAGAGATTAATCCGATAAAAGATGCCGCCGTTGTTGTGGCTACTGCAATCTGGAAAACAGTTCTGAACAATACATCCATATTGCTCATAGCATAGGGGTCTGAAAACAGCTGAATTAGCTGCGGAACAATATTCACTGCTCCTGCTCCAACAATAAATACAGTTAACAGCGCTGGAATGAACGCTGCAACAAACAATGGGATAATGAGAATAATGTTTTTTAAAACAAGATCAATAGATTTTTTGATATATTCCATATGTTGCCTCCTTTTCATAATTATAAAGGCAAGGTTTGCTGCTTACAATAATTTTATGAAATTATTTATCGAGAATATTGATCAACCTATTGGAAAGCTCTTCAATTTCCCTGTGCCGGATATTGTATGTAATATTGCGGTTATCAGGGGACGTTCATCAATCAAACCTGCATCTTTCAACTGTTTTAGATGCCGGGAAATAACAGAGGTAGAAAGATTAAGATGCCGGGCAAGCATTTTTCCGTTCAATCCATAGGCATTGGTGTTAATCTTCTGTAAGAGGCCAAGGCGTTTTTCATCAGCAAGTGCCTTTAATATTGTTATTAGTTGTTCTTTATTCTGTTTCACTTCCTCTTCCCGCTGTTTTGAGAAAAAGGCATTAAATATTTTTGTGGTATTCTTTGATATGGCATGAAAGATACTCATTCCAATAAATTCTCCACAGTCTCGCAAGCTCAGACTGTACCTGCTTGATAAAATTCGCCCATTCAAATGTCATACCAACATGCTGATGGTGTTTTAAATTTCCATGTTTTTCGTCAAGCTGATACACAGAATCCTTTGTAGGTGTTTCAGGTACTTTTTCAAGGGGATAGAGCCTGCTAAGAACATAAAAAGTAAACCGTTGTGCGTCCATAGACTCAACAAAACTGATAAACCCTTCAACATCTTTCTGGTCCTTGTATTTAACAGCAAACTCCGAGAAATCGCAGCCAAGGTGAAAGTGATCATAGATGTTTTTCAAGACAGATATAAATTCACTACCAAGCTGCTTTTCCATAGATTCTGTCCACTGGGCTTCAAACCATGGATGCACAGCTGCAACAAGGGATATAAGCATTTCGAAAATATATGATTCAGTAAACCGGGTAATCTGGAGAAATCAGTCCCTGATACTCTCTTTATAAACAGGCATGAAACCTCTCTTTCCTATTTATCATACCACAAGAAGAGTATGCAGATAGATAGTCAACACAGGATGAACCTGCAAATACGCTTGTTCTGATCATTAGAGTTCGAGTATACAGGGACAACATGCTATTTCTTAATGAAAATTCCTGCAAAAAGCACAATTAATGACTGGATATCCAGATCTCTTTCATTACCCCCTGCGGCATGTAAGGTATTTGCTTCTATTCTGTCGCGAATTCTCTCTTTCTCTAATACAAGCTCAGGTGAATAAAATATATCCTCTTCCTTAATCTCTCAGTTGCACAATCGTGCAATTGCTTAATCTAACCTGGTTAATTTTACCTTTGATGTCAATACTCAAATTTAAATTAACCACATTTCGACAGCAAAAGACCTATGAATTAATCTATGAAATGCTGACAAATTGATGAGCAGTTATCATATTACCCAAAGTCTTGGTAACCGATTATTCTTGCCTCTACGTGAATTTATCCTACAATATACTTGACCATGTGCGGAATCAGAGGAAGAATATAATGATGAACAAAAAGGGGCAGAATCATGTCAGAAGAGAAAGAAATTATTAAACGCTTTGTTCAGGAAATTATAGAACAAAAAAATAAAAAAGCCCGCATACCTGACAAAGAAGAGCTTGAAGCAATTGCCGCAGAAATCGGGATAAGCGATAAAGACCTGAATAATATCGATACCATTGTTGATCAGATAATACAGCGTGCACAGGGCTATATTAACCACGAGCTTTGGAATTACGCAATTGATGAACTCAAAGATGCCGCCGCGCTTCGTCCCGGAGATAAGCAGATAGAAAAATACCTAGCCCGTTCTTACCTGGGCAAATACCGGGCAAAAAGAAAACGCGAGGACAAGGAAAAGGCAAAGAAACTGATCCAGGCAGCAATAGAAAAAAGCCCCGGAGACAGCCAGCTGTACACCTGGCTTGGAGAGTTAGAGCAGAAAAAGTTTTCCTTAAAAAAGCAGCTCGGCCCATATCTCCAGCCCTTTCTACTGAAAAGGATCATCTTCTTTCTCATTATAGCTATTGTTGCAGGGGCACTTACCTATTTTACTTTGTTCCCCCAAATTATAAGCCCATGGGCTAGTAACAACAAGAACGAGACATCCGGCACATGGGAAAACAGTTCTTCAGGCTGGGACGTGCCGGAGCAGATTGATATTCCCATTGTTCAGAATATTGAAGATGAAGGACTAGAACTGGAAGTTCGTACCAATGAAATCAGCGATTTTGGAGACAGTTTTTCTTACACACTTACTGCAGTAATTTTCCCAATAGATCAGGAAATCCACGAGCTTGAATTAGAACTCGCACTTATCGGAGAAAATGAGCAGATACTTTACTCCCGCAGGTTCGACGCACGAGCCAGCTATCAGGCATCAGTGAGGCCTGGAGAGGCGCTTCCTTTCAACCAGCTTGTTTATCAGGACACACAAGTCCCGGACATACAGGAATGCAGACTCACTTTTGTCACAATGGAGGCATATCCTGCTTCAGATGAATATCCTGATTCTAAAAGCATACAGCTGTCAACCAGCACGAGTCAAAGCGCACTTCAGCAGCTATCAGTGCTTGAGCGTGAAAACACAGTCCAAGGCTTGGGAAATGAGACTGTCTATAATACCATTGTTTTTACTGTTATCAATTCAGGTTCCACCCCAATATCCAGGCTGCAATTGGAAATTGACTGGCTGGACGGAAGCGGTAACATTATTACTACAGAACAAAGCTGGGTCGTTACTGCATCCAGTCCGGTAATGATGCCTGAAGAAGCGAGGTCTGTGAAAATCTATGGTGATATGCCGGCACAGGACTATGATGACGTACAGGACTATCGGGTGAATGCACTTTATTTTGAGTAACAAGGTAGCTGATCAAAATTGATGATACTTAATCTTATTCTTCTGCTCATACCAGTCCTCCTTCTCCCATTACTCTTACGCATGATTGTTTCACCGATTATCCTCTTTATTGCAAAGAAGGCATACCTTCCTGAGGAAATCGCAATCATCCAAGAAGGGTGGTCAACACACGAAGACGAAGCAGCGGCTGAGAAGGTCGCAGAATTCGCAACAAATAGATTGAAAGCTTTTGGTCCCGCGAAATACAATGTAAAAGAAGATACAGAGGCAATTCTGCTCTTAATACAAAACACCTACCAAAAGAAAAAAAAAGCGAAAGCCACCTTTTCGTTTAGTGCTATCAAACTAATAAAGTGCTCTCTCCTGATGTTTTCTGATCTGTATCAGGAATATGCTGATTCATGGTGGTTCAAGTTTATCGGCAGGTTTCGGCTCTCTTGGTATTCAAGGCTGCGCTTTTTTCAGAAAGTATATGAGATGGTTTTTTCTCCGTCGTTTATGCGGGTACTAAAGGAAAGCAGGCTTCTGGGAAAAGTGCTGAGAATTGTTTTAATTCCGATCCTGGGAATTCCGGGGCTGCTCGTATCGTTCATACAATCAATAACTATCGGTATTTTATCTGAGGGCATATTCAGATATTTATACGCACTCATCCTCTTAAAAATCGGATACTATGCTATCTATCTATACGGCAGAAAAAATACCGCTATTGCAAAACGTATTAAATCAATCCCCAAGAAAAACATCTCCGAGATAGCATTACTTATAGAAGAGACAATAAAACCTGGAAATATAACAGAATTAAGCAGTTTTCATCCAGCTGCAGTAAAAGCATACGAAGACTTCCTAAGGGAATCTGAGATGGATCCGGATCCGCTCTTTGTTACTGAAGAAAAAAACTGGGTTCAGCATACCGGACATTTCTTTAAGCGCCTGGGTAAATCATATATAAAAGCATACACAAAGTATAATCCACTCTATAAACCGAAAGGCAGTGAAATTGACAAAATGAAAAACCTTAGCTTACGGATTGCTCAGATCTATTCTCCGAAAAAGGAACACCCCCTATGGTCCCTGCGTCTAAGAGAAGTCCTTGCCTTCTGCTACTACAGCAGTGTTCTCATTGTCCATAAGGTTTTCATTACCCCTGGAGCAGGGCTCCTACTAGACCAAATGCCCTTAGATATTGCAGTAAAAGCAGGGGAAATAGCTTCCCAGGAGAATGTGAAAGAAACAGTAAAAGGTATTTCAGAAGGCCTGAAATGGTATCGGCTCTTCTCTAGAGGGAAAAAGATGTTCAATATTTTCAGAGGCATCACTGCCCCATATTCGCTTATATGGACATTCGGAAGCCCTGGTATAATACAGCAGGCTCAGAACCTATTTAAGGAATATATCTATCACCGCAGCGGAAGGCTTTGGCTGTATACCTGGGAATGTAATGCCTACTCTCATAACCCCAAGTTAGAGCAGCTGCTTTGGGAAAAGCCGGAACAATGAACAAAACTATTTTAGCTGCTGTACTAATTGTTCTCACCGCTTTCACCGTACTTTCCCAGGAACCGGTCGAAATCGGTTCATTTGTGAGACGGGCAATGTTTATTCCCCTTTATGAAGCAAAATTTTACGGCCCTTCAGCTGATGAAATTATCCGGGAGTTCCCCCTCCCTCTTAATATGGAAAATATTACCGTATTAGCTGAACACATCCTCTCTGCTGAAAACGAATATTCTCTAAGACTTGAAATTCGAACTATCATCAATCTAAAAGATTATGAAATTGAATTTGAGAATTTCATTGCCTGCCTGCAGCGTGCAGGTTTTATGGTAGATGATAATTTCACAATTTCTGAAAATATTGAGGTAAGAACAGACATTCTAGCTTATGCAGATTTTCTTTTTGGAATTGAAAGGGGAAGAACTAATTCAGCCTGGGATCTACGCAGAACCGGGGACCTGTTCATACTCAGCAGTAACCCAGAGCGAAGCAGGGTTACCTATGTGCCGCGCAACAATCCCTCTGACTCAAGAACGATCACCTTTACTGACCCCACTGTTATTCGCGGTATTATTTCTACCTACCTAAACCCGGAGAACTGCAGCACAGAGCTGCGACCTGCTCTCCCGGAAGCATTGCTTTCGTCCTATTTATGCAATAACTAACGCTTCTTTACTTACTGTAAAAAAGTCATAGCATAAAGAATGGATATCGATTATACTGGGGATATACTCTGGATCAGGAGGAACAAATACCAAATGAATATTAATGCTATTCCAGCTAGCACAGAAGTCAGACAGTCTGCAAAACCGAAATTCCTAAAAGGTGGAGACACAGCAGTAATGCTCTGTCATGGGTATACCGGATATCCTGGAGATATGTATTACCTAGGGGACAGACTTCATAAGGAAGGTTTTACTGTTTCAATCCCAAGATGGCCGGGGCACGGCACAAACGGGGATGACCTTATCCAAACAGATTGGAGGTACTGGCTCCGCAGGGCAATTGATGCATATATTGATCTTAAATCTGATTATAGTACTGTCTATGTTGCCGGTCTCTCTATGGGCGGTCTCATTACGCTTATCCTGGCTTCACGTTTCTCTATTCCCAAAATCGCTTTAGCAGCTCCCGCAATTACCAATTGGGACAGAAATATTGTGCTTACTCCATTTCTTAAGAACTTTGTCGCAAAGTTTGTGCGGGGTGATTATGAACCTGATACCCGCTCTGCAGACCATGAATTCTTTAGTGAAGAATACTGGCAATATAACTGGATGGCACCTGCAGCAAGCCTGTATAAACTTCAGAAAATCGCCATAAAGCAGCTTTCCCGAATATCAGCAGACACCCTGACAATCATCAGTAAGAAAGACGCTGCTGTGCCGCCCAAAGCTGCGGATATTATCGAAAATGGAATTGCCTCTTCACAGAAGAAGCGTGTTGTGCTTGAAGAAAGTCCCCATGTAGTGGTAAATGACTGCGAGAAAGAGAAAGTAGCAGACGAGATTATTGCATGGTTCAAAAAATAAACAGATCATCTATACGTATTTTCTATATACTCCTTATCCCGGTGATGCTTTTCACCGGGTGTTTTCTTTTCTCTCCTTCGGTTGAAAATCAGCCTCCTGTTGAGCAGCCTGCACAACAGCACCAAGAAGAATTACCCCCTGAAGATCCGGCTGAAGACTATAGAGATAGGATCAGCGGGCTTCCGGTACGAGTACGTTCATTCCTGGACCTAACCAGAGAGATAATTATAAGCAGCCAGTGGGATGAAATCGATACAATTATTGAGCCAGGGTATTACGCCCATATGACTGAAGAGCTTGGTATGGACCCCCAGACAGTTCTTATTGATGCAATGGGTCTTGGCAGATCACCCCTGCCTGAAGAACCGTTAATCGGTGATCCCGCGAACTGGATTGAACCAAGCAGCATTGAACACATTGTGTACACAGACTGGGAAGAAGACCGCTTCTGCTTGAATGTTTTTGGTACTGCAGTTGACACACAAGGAAAATCTATCCGATTTGTTCTTCATGTTCTTGCTGCGCAAGAGGAAATATACATTACTGGAATGTAATCTACTTGCTTCGATTCCAGGTAAGGTCAGAGACAGAGTCACCTTCAATTTCCGCAAGCCCGTAATGCCCGTCTTTAAATGCACCTGGGTTAATAACTTTTGTCACTCCAATATTGTCCATTCCAACAGACTCATGGATGTGTCCGCTTATAGTAAGAATTGGCTGTATTTCTTCAATAAAACTGCGAAGTGCCTTGCTCCCAACATGACGCCATCCCATAACTCTGTCGGTTTTAGTATGAAAAGCAGGCTGATGGGATACCAGAAGTAAGGGCCTTCCATTCATCTGCTTTTTGATTGTTTCTAAAGTGCCTTCCATGTCCTTTTCTTTATATTCAAAGGGCGTGTTTGTAGGCGTTTTTAGAGAACCGCTGATACCAGCTAATTGAAGCTGCTCCCAATTTCTCACAGTTCCGTTAAGCCCAATACCCTGATCAAAAAACATTCCATCAATTTCCTGGGAGTCGCAGTTTCCTGCTACTGCGAAAATATTCTTATTCAGCTGCCGGATTTTATTGAGTATTTGTTCTGCATCGTGGACGCTCCCGAAATTAGTAATATCCCCTGCAATTAATACAAGGTCTGCTTTTTGAATAAGCTCAGCCGACGATTCCAAGTGGGCTATATTCCCATGAATATCTGTAATGAAAAATACATTCACTATCTTACCTCTTTTTCTTTTTAATAATCTATTTACAGATGCAGTGCCTAAATGCTGTATGCTGCCTCCATGCTGGGTGTATTCTACTGAATTATATATTATAATAATAATAATAGTCTATTGGTTTGAAAACAATAAAACCCTTTTTGCCTATTCCTATTCAATATTTTAGAATGCTTTATTGCAACAGCTGCTTATATAATTTTGTCTCAAATTCCATAAGTTCTTTATTATCCATATGCCTGTACCCCCGTTTTAAAGGATTTTCTTCATACGTAACCACTGTACCGGGTCTGGAAGAAAACACTGCAACCTTATCTCCAAGAAGAACAGCCTCATCAATATCGTGTGTCACTAGTAGAGTAACCGGTTTTGTCCGCTCCCAAACTGTGAGAAAGCTGGAAATTAAGGACTCCTTTAGCCGCACATCCAAGCCTTTAAACGGTTCATCCAGCAAAAAAATCTCTCCAGGATACGCAAAAGCGCGTACAATCGCAGCACGCTGCTTCATTCCTCCTGAAAGCTCATCCGGATAATAATCCGCAAATCCTGTGAGCCCTGTCATCGATAGAAGCTCATCAACAAGTTCAATCCGCCCGGTGCCGTCATTTTTCGGAAGCACATATAAGCAGTTCTCCCGTACTGTTTTCCAGGGCAGCAACCTAGGTTCTTGAAACAAATAACTTACCCTGGTTTCGTCAGCACCGGAAACACTCCCTGAATCAGGGAGAATCAGACCTGCGAGAATATTGAGTAATGTGGTTTTCCCGCATCCGGAAGGACCAAGAACAGCGGTTATTGAAGCAGCCTCTAACTGCAGGTTTACCTCGGTTAATACCTGCAAGTCTCCTACCTTTTTACCAATTCCCCTTACCCTAATTTCCACTGCTCCTCCTTGAAAACAGGTATTTTGATGTAAAGTGAAAAATGCTTTCAAACACACCACCCATACAGATTCCTGCTATAGTCCATGCAAACATTTCCGCTGTTTCCAGCTGAATTTTTGATAGGTACAATTCTGTTCCTATCCCGAATATTGGCTGACTTAAGACTTCAGATGTAACAATAATCTTCCAACCAATACCAATTGCTGTTGATGATCCGGCAAGGAAAAAAGGAAGTGTGGATGGAAAATATATGCCAGTAATAATTTTTTTTCTATCCACCATGTACGTGCTTGCCATTTCCAGGAGTTTCGGATCCACATTATCCATTCCTGCAATTACGTTTGTGCAGATAATAGGAAACCCCAGTAAGAACGATACAAACACAGGAACTAGGCCGACACGGAACCAGAGCAGAGCCAGCAGAATTACTGCTACCGCAGGGATTGTGCGAAACAACACTAAAACCGGGTGAAGCACATTTCTTACTGTAGAATTGATACCTGAAGCAATACCAAAAAACAAGCCGAAAGCAGCGGCTATACAAAACCCTGCAAGCACACGGAGGCCGCTAAAGAGAAGGGATTCCCAGAACCACCCATGCCCTCCGATTCGGATCAGCGAGGCAAGTACTAATTCAGGAGAAGGGAGGATGATAGGTGTATTGATATAAAGAGAAGCTGCCTTCCAAATTACAATGAGTAAAAGGACAGCTCCTCCTTGTATGAGCTTTGGCCTAATAATAGTAGAAGCCTTCATCCGGCATGCTTCCGCCTATTGCAGCTGGAGAAATATCCAGAAAAACCTGGAGAAAGGGCTCTACAATCGGTGCTGCATCTTCAGCATCAACGAATCTTAGGTTACACCTGGGGATTGCTGCCTCTGCTACTACAGCATTCATTCCGATTTGTGCTTCCTCTACAATTGGTGCAGCCTCAGCAGGATTCGCATTTACCCACTGGATAGAGTCCTCATAGGCAGTCAGAAAAGCCTCAACAAAAGCAGGCTGCTCTTCAATTAAGGCAGTATGGATCATAATGCAGGTCATTGGATAGGTTTCCTGTGATCCCTGTGCATCCTGCCATTCTTCCTGTAAATCCAGAACTACTTCAACATCTTCGTTCTGTGAAAGAACCATGGTTGCAAAGGGTTCGGGAAGCACAGCCAAGTCGACCATATCTGCAATCATAGTTTGGGCAAGCTCAGGATGGCTGTATCTAAAGTCCATGGTAACGCTGTCGCCTAATCCATGGAACTCAAGAAGGGCCTGCATTAACAGGTCAGGTGTAGACCCCCTGGCAATATTATAAATAGTCCTTCCTTCAAGGTCTTCCCAGGATGAAATATCCCCATTATTCGCAAGCATGTAGAGAACACCGAAGCCTGTGATTGCTCCCATGCGGACCGGCATACCTGAGTTATAAAGCTTTGCACCTACATTCAAAGGAAGGGAGGCAATTTCGATCTCACCGGAGATAAGGCGCTGGATCATTACATCCGGTGCTCCTATTACTTGGTATTCCACCTCTGCATTCTGAACAAAAGGAGGGTCATCGTGCATCAGCTTTGACATACCGATTCCCGAAGGCCCCCTAAGGGTTCCGATAATAACATCGAAAGGCTCAACAGGAATTTCATTTTCCTGCGCTTGTTCAAGGGTTTCTTCTTCCCTGGTCTCTTCCCCTGTTCCACCTGCAAATACAGGAGTTAGACAAAGTGAAACAATAAAAAATGATATAATAATCCTTTTCATAGTACATACCTCCATTTGTAATATGGTTCATAGTATTAGATAGGGATGCCTAAGTCAATAACAGAAGGAACACACATGCTGTTATACATCTACGTATTCTCGTTTCGCTTATACATCATCTCCCTTTTTTTAAATCCGTATTGTTCATACTGGCTTTTACTGCCTGCCAAACCGGCGGACAGGAAGCAGTAGCAGTGGAAGAAGCACACCAGCCTATCACTGTTACCCTTCTCCATATGAATGATACACATTCTCATTTTGAGGCTGGCAATGAAAAACTGACAATTCTGGATTCAGAAACACTTACCTGTACGACCTTGGGCGGAATTACGCGGCTTGTTACCAAAGTACATGAAATGAATGAAGAAAGAGAGTATGTTCTTTTTCTCCACGCAGTAGATATGATACAGGGAACACTCTACTATACATTGTACAATGGCGAAGCTGATGCACGGTTTTACAATATGGTTGGAGTCCACGCACTTGTTGCTGGTAACCATGAATTCGACAGAAGCTCACAGGGTATAGCTGACCTGTATTCAAACGCAGAGTTCCCAATTATCGCGGCAAATCTCGATGTGTCCGATGAACCCCTTCTTGCATATATTATTCAACCCTATCAAATCTTGACAGTTAGGTCTGAACAAATCGGAGTTATCGGGGTAGCAATTGACGAACAAGGTATTGTTTGTGATTACCAAGGCAATCCTGTACTCCTTGCCGGAGACAGCTTCCGCACAAATGACAGAGAAGATATAACAGGCAAAGATTTAGCTGCTGTCCAAGCTGCAATCGCTGAAAATCCGAGAATTGAAATTGTCGAAGAAGACCCGGATGCTGTAGCTCTACTCCAGGAATACAGCGCAGGTGTTGAGAAATTCAACAACACAGCTGTAGGCGCAGTAACCGAAGATCTGACCCACGCCCGTGTTCCCGATGAAGATATGCCAATGGGAAGTGAAATTGCCCCAGTAGTCTGCGACGGTATGCTCTGGAAAGCACAGGAAATGGGCATAGATGCTGATATCGCGATCCAGAATGCCGGGGGGAGTAAGAATTGATATTCCTGTAGGTGAACTTACAGTAGGAGAAATCTACACACTCATGCCTTTTGGCAACACCCTTACAACAATGGAAATGGCTGGCGCACAGGTTAAAACAGTATTGGAGGATGCGCTGAGTAATATATTCGATGACGGCAACTCCAGCGGATCTTTCCCATATGTGGCTGGTATCCGGTATTACACAGTTCAAAGCGCGCCTGAGGGTGAACGGGTAACTGCAGTAGAAACCCAAACAGCTGACGGAGAATGGGTAGAATTGGATGATGATGCAATGCTCACTGTTGTAACCAACGCATTTATTGCAGCAGGCAGAGACGGATATGACACCTTTGGAGCAATTGACGGATACGACACAGGCTTTATTGATGCTGAGGTCTTTCTTGACTATGTCAGAGAAGTAGAAGAAATTGGTCCGGTTGAACCGAGAGTGTTCTTTACAGCAGAATAACATCGGTGGTTTTTGTGCGGATTTCTCATGGTTTATTCATTAAGTGCTAATTAAAGTGCTTTATCAATAGGATAACCAAGAAATGTCGCTTTTGACATACAGCAGAACCGGGAATGCGCAGGGCTTTGTTGAAGCAGGAGCATCTTCTATCTAAGTATGCTTATACCAGCAAAGCTCCAGCGCATTCTAAATCTGCTGCCTCCCCTCTTCACTTTCTCTTGCAATCCTTACCATATACGTTACTATATAAGAATGCTGGCTATAAAAAGGAGTCTCTATGAACTGTCCTCTATGCGGTACCCCCGGAATTCCAGGGAAGCTTTCCTTTGCCTGCCCATCCTGCGGCAGCTTTTTTGAAAAGCCCGAAAAACCCGCAAAATTAGAGCATCCCATGCTGGATGAACTCCCCCAGCCTGAGGATTATCCTGTTTTTATTGCTGATCCATATTTCCGTCTTCTATATGAAGAAGACACCCTTGTTAAACTCCACGCAGTCATTGACCTTCTTACAAATACCGCAAAATACGCTGCCCTAGTGCTTCAGGCTGACTATTTGTATTCAGGATTGAATATTGAAAAAGTAAATACCTTGATTTACGAGGACTTAAGCAGGCCCTTGGTCTCCTCCTGGCTCTGGTTTTTGGAATGCGGATGCAGGGAACTGAACGCAGCGGGGCACCGGTTTTTCATGCAGGAACTTCCAGATTTCACAAAAAACGCGGACTCATGTTTTGAAGACCTGTTAGCATTCAGGAACCGCTTCTCCCACGATTTTACTCCATCTCCAAAAGCGCAGGAAGCGGTTTTATCTGCGAGAATACCCAGCATTGCCAGTATTTTACGAGAAGCAGCTTTTTTCTCAGAATACCTGTTATTAAAGCGGGAAGATGACACACTCCTTATGCTTCACGGCACAAGCCCGCAGCTTTACGCAAAGGATATCTTCCATGGGACTGAAGAACAGCCTGCATATACCCTTTTTATCATGGACCCGGAAAAAGCACAGGAGCTGAACCTTCTCCCTTTCATTGTCTCACCGGAGCGCTTCATTCCCGATGCACCCGAACTTTCAGCACTCATGTATGACCAGAAA
This sequence comes from uncultured Spirochaetales bacterium, assembly GCA_964428555.1. Lineage (GTDB taxonomy): Bacteria > Spirochaetota > Spirochaetia > CAYRYS01 > CAYRYS01 > CAYRYS01. Next base: position 18,615 of record CAYRYS010000030.1, read on the forward strand.
ACAGACAAACGGATATTCTATTATGGAGCGACCGGATACTCTACTCAAATAGAACCGGTTGTTGAACAGTGGCTTGACCTTATGCGCTCAAAACAGAGAGATGGGTTTTTATCTTTTGAAGATGAGATATCCGAAAAGGTACTGGAAAAACATATTGCTGACCATAACAGAAGCGAGCTGCGGCAGTACCGCAAGAGCGGAAAATATCTGCAGGAGCTGAATGTAGAACGAAAGGGTCCTGAAACGCTGATCAGTAATTTTATTGCATCAGATAAATCAGTACTTCTCTTGGCAGGAGGCACAGGAAGCGGAAAAAGCTCTGTTCTTTGCTCAAGCACAGACCGCAGGGTTGCTCAAAAGAAGACACCTGTCCCTCTACTGCTAGGCCCGTCATATCTCTTTTCCCCGGACATTATTAAAATAATAAAAGCAGCCTTAAAGATTAAAACCGAAGTGCCTGTGGATAGAATTTTCTCTGCTCTTCAGTCCGGCTTCCTTATCTATGTTGACGGGATAAACGAAGTAGCATTCCCGAATGAGCTTATCCGATCAATAGAAGAGTTGACAGCTGCGCATCCTGAGGTGAAGGCTGTCATCACCATTCGCTCTGATCGGTTGAAGGACATTTATTCCGCAGAGGGCCCGGAAAACAAACAGCTGTACTATATACCGGATCAGAAGAAACAGAATCAGAAACAGGGTTTCTCAGCTTCTCTTTCACAGCTTTCCATACCCGAACGCCAGGCAATTTATACAAAACTGACCAAATCCGGAGAAAAGGCCCTGGGCACAGGTACTAGGCCGAAAGCGAGTTTTCAGGATATATCCTTTAATAAGACCTTGCTCCGGGCATTCGCCTCCCCCCTTGTAATCCGTATTTTCTGTGAGGTGTATGACAAGCAGGAAGTACCTGCTGAACTGCTTGCGGACCAGCTATTTGCAGAATATCTGGAAAAACTCTATCTAGATTTTCCTGAATCCGGATTACGAGAATTTCTCCTTGAGACAACAGCAGTAATGCTTGAAAAGAAAACAGCCAGGATTTTAATAGACAGACTGATGGAAAACCCGGAAACAGCTGCCGGTATTATGAGCAAGGACATCCATTCTCCCTACAGAACTGCCATAAGAAAAGGCATTCTTTATGAGATAACTTCACCTGACATGGAAACCCTTGTCTCCTTTACCTATGACAAGGTTTTTGAAAACCTGATTGCCCGGGTTTTTCACAAAGATGCCTGGGAACTGGAAGATATTCTTACCCTAGTGTCTAAGCGTTTCCGCCCTGTATACGGTGGTGTTATTATCTACACTACAGAGAAATTATCTGAACAGAAGGCTGATCAGAGATCCCGGCTTTTTCAATCTTACTTGGACAATTGGTATAACAAAGGATACGCACTCCTTGGGGAAACACTAGTTCGCCTTGAAACAATGGATTGCGGTCTACAACCTATCTTTCTTGCGATGGAAGAAAAGTGGTCCTACAGAGTACTTCAGGTCCTGGATGTATACCTGAGCTATTTACGGGAAAACCTGCGGTTTAAAGAGATTTTGAAAACCAGCGGCCGGTTTATTCCCAAAATAATGGAAATAACCGATTCAGATAAATCTGAAGAGAAGGAGACCGCCCTTGGGGTCCTGGACACCTTTCTTGCTGCTGCACAAAGCGAGTCCCATAACATAGATGTTATACCTTACCTGGAATACTCGATCCAAATGACAGAAGCACTCTATGGAGAGAATGCGCCTGAAACAGGGGAAAAACACGCGATCCTTTCCCTTATCTATCTTGTAATGAAAAAGGACATTAACAGAGCACATACAGTACTGCAAAGAGCATCTTCAATCCTTTCTCATACTGATGAAGATGACCAACGGGCAAAAACAGCAAAAACATACCTCATGCTGGTAAAAATGTTCATCAGCTTCCAGCAGGGAGATTTGGAAAGCGCATACAAATCCGGTGAGTATGTAATACATAACATGGATGCAGTAATGAGAGGTGAGCAGAAATTTGTAACCAGGGCATTAAAGGCATACAGCTTTCTTGCAATGATAGAGATTCGCCGGGGAAATATTGAAAAGGCGAAGTCACTTTCAAACCAACAGATAGAAAAAGCAATAGAAGTATACGGAAAGCAGGATGTGCGGGTTGCCCAGGCATTTCATAGTGCTGCTCAGGCTTTTATGTCTTACCAGAGTCAAGAAGCCTTTGAAGCAGCACTTGCGTACGAAAAGCAAGCCTACCAGCTCAACAAAGAGGTCAACGGCGAAGTACATACAGAGCCCCTTGAAAACCTGAAAAATATATTTATGCTCCTCACCCTTTTGGGCAAAGGAGAGGAAGGGGTAAAATACTATCAAAAAACAAAGAATATAATGGAACGTTTGTACAAAGGCGCACATCCTGACCTTGGGTGGCTCCATAAAATGTATGCCCTTCATATGCTGAAAAATGAAAAAATAGAGGAATGTTTAAAAGCAAGCCTTGCAGAACTTGAGATTTGGCAAAACATTGAGAACATAGACACAACAGAAGATATTTCTCTTGCAGCAAGCAGGATAGCTAGCAGCTATAGACATAAAAGAGAATATGAAAACGCGGTAAAATATATGGATATAGTGCTTGATACTGTCGGGAGCCCGGAAAACATTGAAGTCCATGTTGAAGATCCGAACAAGCCTAAAATAGACCTGCTTGATGTATGGGTTACTACGCAGCTGGATAAGGCCTGGTGTTATTACATACTGTCAAATAATCACAACGCACTTAAGACCTTAGAATTTGCTGATAAAGTCATTCAAGAGCGAACCAGTGAAATTAGCGCGGCAGCTCTTGAGAATGCCCAGGATCTGCGGGAACGTATTGAAAAAGAACCTGACTTGGAGGCAAAGCAATGATTTGTCCAGATTGCAGAAACCTATTGATAACCGGAAACAAGTGGATGTGTGAAACCTGTAGAACAGAAATTAATCCTGCAGATGCTGTTTCTCAACAGGAAATACCCTTTACCAATCTGGAAACCGTTAATTCCTCGCTTCTGGCCCCATGGTATCAGCTTATCCTCGCAGAACCCCATCCATACGGAAAGGTCAGACGCATGATAGACCTTGTACGTGTCCAGCTTATTTCAATTTGCGGTATAATGATAAGAGAATACAGCAGTACAGAACATGCGGAAGATTCATCAATCGATTTTCTCCTCTCTGAAAAGGTGCAGCTTCCCTTGGACTCTACATGGAATACATTGGCTGGGAAACTGGATAAGTACTTTTCAAAACAAAAACACGAAATATCTAAGCACGCCAAGGAGGCATTAGACTTCTACCGCATAAGCGAATCAGAAAGGCCTAAAGGAGAACAATTTCGCATTGTCAGAGGTTATTATGACGAAGACGGAAAATGGAGAGAAACAGTATCTTTCCAGCCGCTGCTAAGCGCATTCATCACCTTCAGAAATGAGTTTGTCCATAAGTATCACATTTCCTGGGATGAAGCATCCTCGGACTTCAAGAAATATTACCCTGTCTTCCAGGTTCTCTTACAAAATTGGCAGGATTCCGGCCTATCATTGCAAAGCCTAGCAAATACAGCATACCCGTTTATTTTGGGGGATGATGATGTCATCTCTGTTTACTACAAGACAGACAGTGATACAGCGCGGTATATCTCAGCAGACGGAAAGGAAGCTTCCATGAATAAGGAGATATTTCTTCAAGAATTTACAGAAAACTGACAATCTTAAACTTTTTTCCGGAGAATAAGGAAAACAAAAGCAATAAGCCCAAGGGTGGCTCCTGCAAAAGAAAGACTGAATACTGTGTATATGCTTTCAGGAATTCGAAAAAGCTTTTGTAACCACTCAGATGTATCCCAAAATGCTGAACCAAGAGCTAGTACTGAAAGCAGGGTTAGAATTATGTTCGTCCGGTTCTCTGTTTTTTCATTTATTTGTGTATTGATGCTTTCTATTTTAGAATACATCTGGTCAAGCTCTGCCTCAATATCTAAGGCATTCCGAATATGGTTGTGCAGTTCTCCAGGTAACACATTGTAGGAAATATGGCTAAAGGAAAACCTGGAAGTAATGCTCTGGAATTTATCCCTGATCTTTTTCGTTTCTTTTGAGAACACACCCATTTCTGATAGATCAGCATTGGTTGTAAAACTAAAGTATTTCAGGAATAAGTTATGTACGTAAATTGGAAAATAGAGCTCTTCGAAATTCTGAAACGAAGACCCGAGAAAGTGTTTTTGGGGCTTATTAAATAATACAGTAAAGGTGTCGAACAATGCGAGAACGGACCAGTTTTTAAACATGGAGAAGGAATGGGAGGATAGTACTCCGCTGAAATACTCGGGGTCTGGCGCAAAATCACCGCCTTTCTGAATACTGCCTATTGGACTTACTGTGCCCAGCCCATATAAAAGCCTATTATAATACTCCCGTTCCTCAGTTGTTTGTACCGGAATATCTCCCTCTATTACTAGATAACTTTTTAGCTTGTTATTAAACTGGTTCTCCTGAAAACTGCAAGGAAACAAGTTTTCCTCATCCTCAAAAAAAACAAATTCAGAAATCAGTTCTGCAGATGTTATTTCCTTTCCATCCACCACAAATGCATCTGAAAGCATCTCACGAAAGGCAAAAAGAAAATCCGATACTTGGCTGTAATTCACAGGGTGCTCATCATCACCTAGTATAACCGATTTTAGCGCAAATATCCCCGTGCCCTCAGGGTATAGATATAAGTCACAATAGTGGACATCAACATCTCTTGCATACTGGAGATTACCTTCTCTGTCTTTACGCTGAAAGGTGATATTCTGGAAACAGGATATGTCCTTTACTGTAAGATGACAAAGAACATCCCTTATAAAACAGGAGGTCATATAAGAAGTAACATCCGGGTACTTTTGATCAGACAAAATTACACTGGCTTCAGGAAACTGGACATCCATGAATGTGGAGTAATAATATCTGGAAGCGTATTGCATAAAACCCCGCACTTCCGGCCCTGCTTTTCGCTCCCACCAGGGAACATAATACTCAGCAGTTCTATTAATAAATGCTTTCATGGTATTTGACTTCTGCAAATCCGTCTTCCAACGGAAAAAACCGCAATTTATTATGTAATGATCAGTTAGTTCTTCTCTTGCAAAATTCTTCACTATAACTCCTGTTTATTTCAGCATACCCGTATGGTAAGGCAATACTGTTTTTTTCACAATAGTAAGTATTACAGCAAAAATTTAATATTTATTTAATAGTTACCAGTTATTATAAGGTGTAAGGTTTTTCATAGTTTCTGCCCTTACGTGAAAACTCCTTCCTTATTTTACTGCCTGGGGAATTCCTCAGGCAGTTTTTTATGTATTCAATGTTAACCCTCTTTTACAAATTTAAGATTAATTTAAGATTTATGCTTTACACTGCAATTAGAATCATATATTTAAGAAGGAGTTTTTATGAAAAGAATACTGCTACTTATTGTACTAACCGGCTTATTGTGCGTCCCTGTGTTTGCCGTTAACCCAAATACAGATGATGTCACTGGTCTTGGTATAATGCTTGGAATGCCTTATGCTGGTTTTTACAACTACAACACTATTGATTTTCCAATAGAAATGGGAGTCGGGATTCTTCCCCCCTATATGCCTGCAAGCGCTGGATATTATACATTCACAGGTTTTGCCGACATACTTTACTCTGTTTTTGAAATACCGATTAATGATGGAATGTATATAGGCTTTCCTGTGGGAACAATGATTTTTGCGGGTTTAGCTCTTCCTGCTGGTGAATCAGAAAGTAATATGTACCCAATGTTCGGAATGACAGGAAATGTCAGACCCCAGCTTGTGTTTGACTCAGGATATGACAAATTGGCTGTTGGACTTGATATTGCTGTGGGCGGAAAATTCCCTCCAGTACCATCACCATTATATTGGCATACAACACTTGTGCTCTCAATTGGACCCTAGTTTGAATTGCCTTAAATAAACAGATACGTTTACAAACTGCCTGGGTTTATCAGGCAGTTTTTTTATAGCCTGCCTTCAGCGCGCATTTTCAGACCGTGAAGCATTGCAGGCTGTTGAAGGATTCCGCCCCCTATTACAATAAAGAGTTCATTAAAAACAGTATTCATAATACCAGGGAGCACTCGTGACCTGAATACAGCAGACAGCCTGGTGCCTCCATTTTCCAATCGACTTAAATGGTATCCCCAGGCTATACTCATCCATTCGTCTTCCAGATCATCACCTAGTTGAAAACCTTCTATCGGCGATAAGGTCTGAGAATCAGAGACACTCATCATTACCAGATCCTGGTTCGCATTAAGAACACGCACAGGGAAATCCATGCCGGGAGCAATGGAAATAACATCACCTATTTCAAGTTCCTGAAGCTCCGGAATAATACGCTCAGCGCTCCTGTTTCCCTCGTAAAAATACTCCCCAAGCGAGGCATTTATGAAATCAAGATTATACCAGCCTGCGCGCATGTAGCCCACCTGTATGAGCCATGGCCAGACTTCTTCAGGCGAAGCAGCTATATCAATACCCTGGGTAAATCCAATGGTATCCTCACCTAACCAAGAATCTTCAAGAAAAGCAGTTTGAACTTCTTCGCTGGACAAACCCCACACAGGAACAATGTTTCTGATAACCAATACATAGCTCAAAAGAAAGGCAAAACCCGCAATTGCGGCAAGTCCAAGAAGCTTCAGCAGGGACATGCCAAGAGAGTTTCTCCGTTTTTTTGGAACAGGAACAAGCGCGCGGACAGCCTTACTGTATTCATGGTACTCTTCTCCGAATTCCCTTCTCAAATGCCCTTCTTCTAAGGGGAGTGCTTTTTTTACCGCAAAGAAAAAGATGGGCATAAGCACAAGAAAGAGCCAGTTGTTCATAATGAACGCGAGGGAGGGAAGAACAAGAAAGATCCACCACGCATACAAGGGGTGCCTGCACATGCCGTAGGTGCCTCTGGTGGCTAGCCGTTTTTTGGACAGGCCGGTTATGAGCCTGATGATAATGTCCAAGTAAAGAAAAATCCCGAACCCCGCCCATGCCGTGCCGAGTGCGAATCCGAACACCCTCCAAGGACCGAGGAATCCGGCAATTTCGGGTATAAAGATACTGGCAAAAACAGCAGCGGTAAGCCCTGGGAGGAATACAGGCAAAAGTGTATGCGCAATTCCCATAATCCCAATATGAGGCTGATTGTGTTCCATTTTTTGCTCCTAGTTGATGTATAGCGTATATACTATACCAAGTGTTTGGGTTGTACATATAAAAAATTACGGTTTTATTATTTTCTAACAAATTTCAAATAAAGTCCTGGTCGGGAACATGACCAGCAGTATTTAGAGTGTATGGATAATGCTCACCTCTGCAAAGCCCTATTAACACATCTACTGAAAAACACAGAATTAGTATTGGTACCAGTCTTTCCTTGATCTTTCAGCATTCCTGTTTTATTATCCTGTAAGAACAGAATAAAAACAGGTGATATATGCTGATACAGGGAAAACACTACCGCTCAATCCGGTTGAACAATAAAAAGACCGGAGTCGTTATTTTGGACCAGAGATACCTTCCTTTTGAAGTACGCTTTGAAGAGCTGAACACATACAAGGAGACTGCAAAAGCGATCAGGGAGATGCACCTTCGGGGGGCCCCGCTTATCGGAGCTGCCGCTGCCTTTGGAGTCTACCTTGCGTGCCTGGAATTCCGCAACCTCGCTGAAGAGAGGTTTAACGAAGCGCTAGAAAATGCAATTTCCGAGCTCTATGCAGCACGGCCTACTGCGGTAAACCTGAAGTGGGCTTTAGAGCGCCAGAGAGCTGCCTTGAAAAAAGCCCCAGCAATTAAACAGAAGATAGATGCGGCACTTCAAACAGCGCGGGAGATTACAGATGAAGATGCTGAAATATGCCGAAACATTGGAGAGCACGGGGTCGATATAATAGAAGAAATCAGTAAAAGGAAGCAGGGAGAGACAGTAAACATCCTGACCCACTGCAATGCGGGGTGGCTTGCAACTGTGGATTACGGAACTGTTACTGCCCTCATCTACGAAGCAGTAAAACGGGGGATTAATCTCCACGTCTGGGTAGATGAAACCCGGCCGAGAAACCAGGGGCGCTTGACGTCATGGGAGCTGACCCAAAACAATGTAAAAAACACGGTTATCTGTGACAATACCGGGGGCCACCTGATGCAGCATGGTCTGGTGGATGTTGTTATTGTTGGAACTGACCGTACAGCGCGGAACGGAGATGCAGCAAACAAGATCGGCACCTATTTAAAGGCACTTGCGGCAAAGGACAATACCATCCCCTTTTATGTCGCGCTCCCCTCCCCTACATTCGACCCCGCGCTTGAGAAGGGGGTCCGCAACATTCCGATTGAAGAGCGCTCTGCGAATGAAGTACTGAAGATAAACGGAAAAGGGAAAAGCGGAAGAGAAGATGTGCTCCTTTTCGCGGAAAGCACCCAGGCAGCAAATTATGCATTCGATGTAACCCCTGCAAGGCTGATAACCGGGTTTATCACTGAAAAAGGGGTGTTCCTCCCACAGGAGCTGGCTGAAAAACTGGAAGCAAGAGAGGAATAGCACATGGAAGGACAGACTCCAAAAGAAGGTGTAGTGAAGTTCACAGTAAAGAGGATGCACAAGACCCCGCCCCTTGCACAAGAGCTGTATAAAAAACTAGATGAGTACAGGGACAAGCTCTGGAAAAAAGGTCTGATCGGCTTTGACCAGGAGCTCGGCGTAGGATACGGCAATATTTCCCGGAGAATCGAAGGGCCGAAATTCATTATTACAGCCACCCAGACAGGGCACCTGAAGGAGCTTACAGGCGGCCACTATACGATAGTAGAAAGAGCAGATTTTTCCGGAAATAGCGTCAGCGCCTCCGGCCCGAGCACCCCTTCCAGTGAAGCCCTGACCCATGCGGCATTTTACACAAGGGAAGACATACACGCGGTTATCCATATTCACTCTATGGCGTTATGGAAAAAGCTAAAAAGTGAAGATACATTATCAACAGAAGAAAACATTCCCTATGGCTCAAAAGAGCTATACACCAGGATTATGGAAATACTAGGATCTGAAGATCTCAAGCTCCCTGTTATTATTGTAATAAAAGGGCATAAAGAGGGAGTATTTGCTGCAGGAAAAAGCCTGGACCAGGCATACCGCCTGCTTATCAGCTATATAGAAGAATAAAGGAGAGATATCATGGCAAAAATCGGAATTATCGGAGGATCAGGACTTGAAGACCCGAAGATTATGGAGGACGCGAAAGAAGTGTCTGTAACAACCGTTTTCGGAGCTCCTTCATCAACCCTAACTCAAGGAAAAATCGGCGGTGTCGATGTAATTGTCCTTTCCCGTCACAACAGGGACCACAGTATTACCCCAACCCATGTTCCGAACAAAGCAAACATCCAGGCATTAAAAGACGCGGGGTGCACACATATTATTGCGACAACAGCAGTCGGTTCTCTGCAGGAAGAAATTGGCAGGGGCCACTTTGTTGTGCTCGACCAGTTCATTGACTTTACCAGACGCAGAGACGTTACTGTGTTCGACGACTTTACAGATACCCTTCACCATGTTCCAATGGCAGAACCTTTTGACCCGAAGCTCCGGCAGGTCCTTTTTTCCACAGCAAAGGAACTTGGCATACAAGCGCATAAGCAGGGCACAGTGGTCACTATAGAAGGGCCGAGGTTCTCTACAAAGGCTGAGTCAAAGATGTTCCGCATGTGGGGAGCTGACGTGATAAACATGTCCACAGCACCTGAGTGTATTATTGCCAATGAGCTGGAAGTCCCCTATGCAGCAGTCGCAATGGCAACAGACTATGACTGCTGGAAAGAGGATGAAGAGGCAGTAACTTGGGAAGCAGTGCTGGAGATCTTCAAAAAAAACTCTAAGAAAATGATTCAGCTCCTTGTAGAAAGCATTCCCAAAATAGGATTGTAAAATTACAGCCCATTCATTATCGGGGACAGGGCTTTTTCTTTGTATGATATAACGGTTTTACTCTCATGTATTGCTATTCTCCCCATCCGGTTTGCCTTTGCTGCGGAATCCTCATACCATTATCTTAGTAGAGGGGGAAGCTATGTTTTTTTTGATAGGTCTTATTATTGTTCTCATCGGGCTGGTTCCTTTATACCGTACTATAAGAAGACGGAAAACATTTTCGACAGATGAATACCAAAAGCGGACAATTCGAAGTCTACTGATAGGACTTGCAACACTGATTGGTGTTGTTTTGATAGGGGTGTTCTTTCATTTTTACACAGAATTTCTGTGGTTCGGTAATCTTGGTTTCGGGGACAGGTACTGGCTTGAGATTATTTACAGCATTTCCCTCTTCCTTGGAGGAGCGGGTTTTGCCTTTATCTTTGTATTCCTTAATCTGCGGATCGCTTTCGCGAAAACAGAGTTTTCAGCAAAGACACTGGTGAGCCTGGTAATCATTCTTGTTATTGCAATACTCATTGGTATCTGGACATCCGGCTTATGGCAGACCTTTCTTGCCTTTCTGAACCAAGCTCAGTCAGAGATAACAGACCCGATTTTCGGGAATTCTATCAGCTTTTATCTCTTTACCCTCCCCTTTTTGAAAGCATTAACAGGGTATTTCATCATTCTTCTTATTCTTACTGCAGCCCTTGTTGCTGGTACAAAGCTTTTTGCCATCTCTTTTGGCTCCGGCATTCAGGCAGCAAAGGACATGCTGAATAAGAAAAAGGCGATTCAATCTGTAAAGGATTTTACTCAGCAGCTCATGGTGTTAGCAGGACTTCTGTTTTTTGTGTTCGCTTTCGCTACCTGGTTATCCAGGTTCGACCTTCTGAGGTCAAGCGCCGGCGTTGTCCATGGAATCGGGTGGACAGACGCGAATATCCGGCTTCCAGCGCTTATTATTATCAGCGCAGTATGGGCATTAGCAGGGCTGCTCTTAATTGCAGCCGCGTTTAACGCAGCGATCAGCAGAAAAATACTCGGGATTGAAAAAGCAGAGGTTTCCAGCACGAGTATTGAATCTGAGGAAGCTAATACAGGGAAGGCCACAACAAAAGGCCCGTCCCTTACAAAGCGTGCTTGGATAGTACCGGGGATTATTGCTGGAATCATTCTCCTTGGCACCTGGATTGTTCCCAGCTCTGTTGAAGCCCTCTTTGTGGAACCCTCGCAAATCAGTTTAGAAATGCCCTACCTTGAGCATAATATCAGACTGACAAGACAGGCCTATGGAATAGATGAACAGCATGTCCAGGAGCAGGAGTTTTCTGTCGGAAGGGACATTTCCCAAGAGGTAATTGCTAATAACATGCCAACTATTGAAAATATCCGGCTCTGGGACTGGCGTGCCTTAATGGCAAACCTGGAACAGCAGCAGGAGATCCGCCTTTACTACCAGTTTCACGATGTAGATATAGACAGATACACAGTAAATGATGAGTACAGGCAGATGATGCTCTCAGTCAGGGAGTTAGAGCTTTCAGAGCTTGATCCTAGCTCTCAGACCTGGATTTCCCGGCATTTTAAATACACCCACGGCTACGGCTTAGTAATTCTTCCTGCCCATGATATTCTCCCAGAGGGCAGGCCGAACCTTTTGATACGCAATATTCCCCCAGAAGTACGGTCTGAGGACCTGAACATCACCAGACCTGAAATATACTTTGGTGAGCGGACAAACAGCCATGTGTATGTAAACACAAGCCAGGAAGAGTTTGACTATCCGTTAGAAGATGAAAACGCCTATACCACATACCAAGGCGAAGGTGGTGTAGCGTTAAACAGTGCTCTCAGGCGTATTGCCTATGCTTCCCAGATTGACGGGTACAGGCAGCTCTTTTCGGGCTATTTCACACCAGAGTCCAGAATTATGTTCCGTAGAAATATTACCAGACGAGCCCAGGCAATCGCCCCGTTTCTGCGGTACGACCGGGACCCCTATCCTGTTCTTACAGAAGAAGGGCGGATTAAATACATAATTGACGCGTACACCCTTACCTCCGGCTTCCCCTACTCCCAGCCCTATACAGGCAGGATCAGGCAGTTTGCCGGAGCAAATTACATCCGCAATTCTGTAAAGGTAGTTGTAAACGCGTATGACGGAACACTCGATTTCTATATTGTGGATGAAGATGACCCGATTATCCAAACCTACAGCAATATCTTTCCTGACCTTTTCCATAGTTTTGATGACATGCCCCAGAGCATAGAAGACCACATCCGGTACCCGGAAGGGCTTTTAACAGTACAGTCTAACCTATACAGGACCTACCACATGACTGATCCCCAGGTATTTTACCAAAGGGAAGATGTATGGCAGTATGCTACAGAGCGGTACAGGGAAAACTTTCAGCGGGTCTCTCCCTATTACATAATGGTACAGCTCCCTGAAAGCGACCAGGCGGAATTCGTACTAATGGTGCCTTTTACTCCCCAGAACAAAAACGTGATGAACGCGTGGATGGCAGGAAGGTGCGATCAGCCGAACTACGGTCAGCTGGTTGTATACACATTCCCCAAAGGAACGGAAGTACTTGGCCCGCGGCAGATTGAAGCAAGAATTGACCAGAACACAGAAATGAGCCGCGCATTAAGCCTTTGGAGCCAGCGTGGAAGCGAGGTCATTCGGGGAAACCTCCTATCTGTCCCGCTTTTTTCAAACGGAGATTTATACATCATGTTTGCTGAACCGGTGTTTCTCCAGGCACAGGAAACAGAGCTTCCGGAAATTAAGCGGGTAGCACTTGCTGACCAGGATGACATAGTATGGGCAGACACCTTTGAAGGAAGCCTGAACATACTCCTCGGCAGATCAGCAATGGAGGAACCCGCGGCAGCAGGTACAGGTGTCTCACCAGACTCCCAGGAACTGATAAACCAGGCAGTAGATGCATTCAATAGGTACACAGAAAACCTCCGGAATGAAGAATTCGGAGCTGCAGGAGAAGCCCTGGATGAGCTGAGAAGTGTTATGCAGGATATTGAAGGACAGCTGGAATAAGAGGGAGGCCACATATTCATTGTGCATTTTGTATGTTCATAGTAGGTTATTTCAATTTATTGCCTGAAACCTGGAAAAGGGCTATACTTTACGTATGAACAGGCACATTAAACCCACATCCGATCTGTTTATCCGCTACCTTCTTGGTTCAGAAAGCAATAAGGATGTGCTTCTTGATTTCATCAACTCTTTTTTAGAAGATGAGGGCTTCCCTCCTGCTGTTTCTCTTGAAATTAAGAACCCATTTAACCTAAAGAAGCTGCCTGACGCAAAAGAGAGCGTGCTGGATGTAAAAGCCCAGGATTCCAGGGGGCGGATATTTGATGTTGAGATCCAGGTGATCGGAAATCAGCACTACATTAAACGCTCGGTATACTACTGGGCAAAGCTCTATGAGTCACAGCTGGGTGATGGCGAGTTCTACAATCTGTTAAAACCAGTTATCTGCATCAATGTGCT
>CAYRYS010000031.1:0-2787 GCA_964428555.1 uncultured Spirochaetales bacterium
TACCGGTCTCTCTATTGAAGAAATAAAAAAGTTAGAACTAGAACACGAATAAAAAGCCAAGCCCGGCACCAGGTCCGCAAGATTTTCCGGAAAAGGAACTACGGCCATGCCTACTGCGCAGGGGTAGTACGGTCGTAGTTTCGAAAGGCTGTCTCTTTTCTCCAAATGCTGCATCACCTTTATTGAACACATTTGCTTCTATTTGTATACTTCAGTGTATGAGTAGTAAAGGAAAACATTGGGCGGATGTTCACGCCGAGAGAGTTGCGCGCCAGAAAGGCGAGAAGAATGAATACGTATGTGCCTCAGGAATAACCCCTTCAGGCACTATCCATATTGGGAATTTCCGGGAAATTATGTCAGTTGACCTTGTATACAGGGCGCTGAAGGACAGCGGAAAGAACGCGAAGTTTATCTATTCCTGGGACGACTATGATGTGTTCCGTAAGGTACCGAAGAATGTACCTAATCCTGAAGAGATGGAACAGTACCTGCGGATGCCTATTACCAGCATTCCTGACCCATGGGGAAATGAGGAAAGCTATGCACGGGCAAACGAAAAGGTCTTGGAAGACCTTCTTCCAAAGGTAGGCATTCAGCCTGAGTATATCTACCAGGCAAAGCAGTACGCAAAAGCAACATACGCTGAAGGCATTAAAACAGCACTTGAAAACAAAGAGATAATTAAAGAGGCTTTGAATAGGCACCGCACGAATCCTTTGGCAGAAGACTGGTGGCCGGTTTCGGTATTTTGTACATCCTGTAAAAAGGACACCACCGAAGTAACAGGCTGGGACGGCCAGTGGGGTGTTTCCTATACATGTACATCCTGTAAAAACGAGGAGACCCTGGACCTCCGGGAAACAGGAGCTGTGAAGCTCCCTTGGAGGATCGACTGGCCAATGCGGTGGAAGCATGAAGGGGTGGACTTTGAGCCTGCGGGAAAAGACCATCATTCTGAAGGCGGTTCCTTTGACACAGCAAAGGAGATTGTCAAACGGGTCTATGACTACCAGGCACCTGCAACTTTCCAGTATGACTTTATCAGTATTAAAGGCAGGGGAGGGAAGATCTCATCATCCTCCGGAGAGGTGGTAAGCCTTGGAGATGTACTGGAAATATATCAGCCGGAAGTTACCCGGTATCTTTTTGCCGGAACAAAACCGAACAGCGAGTTTGCGATTAGCTTTGACCTAGATGTGATAAAAATCTATGAGGACTATGATAAATGCGAGCGCATCTATTTTGGTGCTCAAGATGTTGGAGAGAAAAAGCGGGAAAAAGAGTCCAGAATCTACGAACTGTCCCAGATAGACGGTATCCCTGAGAAAATGCCATATCAGCTGCCCTTCCGTCACTTGTGTAATCTTCTGCAGATCCACGATGGAGATACTGACGGAGTTATTGCATCCCTCGGAGATGTAGAGCCTGAACAGGTACCTGCATTAACTGTCCGCGCAAAGTGCGCCTGGAACTGGATTACCCAATTTGCGCCTGAAGACTTTAAGTATCAGCTGAAAAAAGCAGGTGCCGAGCCTGAGGAGTTCTCAGCAAAGGAAAAAGCCGCGCTTGCTGCTTTATACCACGAGGTAGCAGGAGGGCTGGAAACACACGATGAACGTTCTTTTGCAGAAGCAGTGTACCGTATTGCCCAGGAAGGCGGTTTTGAACCAAAAGATTTCTTCCCTGTGGTTTATAGAGCCTTAATCGGAAAAGAACGGGGGCCCCGTCTTGCAGGTTTTATTATGACAGCAGGAAAAGAGCGAATAGCAGGTATCCTGAGACCGTATGCTGAGTAATAGATAATTCTTGAATGATGACAGCCTCGGAAGCTTTCCGGGGCTGTTTTATGCAGTCATGCTAAAAAGCATGCCAACCGCTTCACCAGATCCGCCGAAGCTTGACTGGGTCATTGCGACTGAGGAGTGGAGGTCCTGTTCAAGGCTTTTAATCATTGCATCCAATGCTTCTGGTTTCATCCCTGTAATATCCGGCTGTTCCATGCTTTCCTGTTTAATTTGTGAAAGCCGTTCAATTAGATTATCCAGAATTTTCAGCTTAAAAAGTGGTAATCCCTGTCCTGAAGGAGCTGCTATGCCGCGTACATGTTTAAATCGTGCATAGTTTGCAGCATGTTTGTTTACCGGAAGAGCAACCTTGTTTTTTGAGTATCTGGCCCTTAGTATATTTGAGACATTGACTGTTCTTGATGGTCTGTTTACTGTTTGGATCAAGCCTTTTCTCCTCCAGTATTATTATCGGATAAAGAGAAAAGGCTTTAATAATTATTTTACAGGGAATGGGATAAAAAAGGGTTACATTGCGTAATTATCTATTTCTTCGTTCTTCTGAACTCTTGCATTCAATACATTTTAGTGCATAGGGAATTGCTTCAAGCCTGGCTGTTGGGATTTTCTTTCCACACTGCATACAGTAACCGTAGCGGTTGTCATTAATTCGTGCTAAGGCTGCGTCAATTAGTCTCAGACGTTTCATTTCCTGTTGGCCAATGGCTTCAATGTTTTTTTTGTCTATATCATCCGCGGCAATGTCAGCAAGGTCCTTTGGATCAATGTCTTCCAGGATTTCTTTGAAATCCTCGTTTTCATGAGCAAGGTTTGTAATAATCTCTTCTTTTAGCTCGACAAGTGACTTTTCCATGGATTCAACGAATTCTTTTTCCACTTATTTACTCCTTCTGGGAAGTGCTTTCGAGAAAAACAATGTGGTACAAAAACGCAAAAATGTCAACCATAGAACTCAGCTTCAGCGGGATTCCTTGAGTAA
>CAYRYS010000031.1:2887-31589 GCA_964428555.1 uncultured Spirochaetales bacterium
AATAGGCATCTCCTGTTCAAGAAGAACAGTTCTTATTCAAGTACAGTTGACAAAAATGGAGATCCTATTTTGAACCGTAATACTGAGCATTACAAAACAAACCGCAGATAATAGGTCAAAATAGGCATCTCCTGTTCAAGAAGAACAGTTCTTATTCAAGTACAGTTGACAAAACCCAAGCATTCTCATACTATTTTATGGAATTACATTAGAATTATTAGGAGTATTTGTGGCTAAAGAAGAAGCAATAGAAGTTGAAGGAATAGTAAAAGAGTCACTGCCGAACACTATGTTTCGGGTAGAGCTGAAAAACGGACACCTTATCCTTGCTCATCTTTCAGGTAAGATGAGGAAACACTATATTCGCATTGTACCAGGTGATAAAGTAAGAGTTGCGCTTTCACCCTATGACCTTACCAGAGGAAGAATAATTTACCGGGAACGGTAACGGAGAATAACCCAGAGGGCACCGGAACCCCCTTCTTTTCTTCCCGGTTCACCGGTCCTCCCGCAGAGCGGATGGTCCTGAATATATTTGCGTATGTGTTTTTTTAGGACCGCTTCTCCGCCTGAATGGTTTCCCTTTCCATGAATTATCAACACTTTAATATATCCCTTATTCGCGCTTGCTTGGAGAAAACTGTTTGTTGTAGCTTCAGCCTCAGGTACAGTCATCCCGTGGAGGTCTAAGGTGTCTTGGGGAGTCATTTGTACCAGGTTTTTGATCTTCGGTTTATTCTCGGCCTTAGGCTGTAACGAATCTTTGTCAGGTACAGAATTCGAATCAAGCCATGACTGCATCATATCAGAAATCTGTGTTTTTTTCTCTGACGGTTTTTTTTCTTTATAGTGCTCCCATTGGTTGAGAATCTTGCCGAAATCATTCTGGTTGTTGCTCATATTCTCCCTCGAATAACAGATTTCCTGTTTCAGTCCACCCCTCAATTCCATAGCTTGTGCGGATCAGATGATACGAAGGGGTTTCCGCGATTACCCGTACTGCTGTCCCTTCCTGAAGGCGATGCCAATCCCCTGCAATTTCTACAGGGATCTTTTTCAGGATACAGTCATCTGAAGCGATTACAGCATATTCTACTGACTGGATAGATAATGTATAAAAAAGTCCTGTAGCGCTTCCTATACAGATGAGCAGACTAAGTACAAGCAGTATTATTATCCAGCCTTTTGTTTTGTGGAGGATTATAACAGTAAAGAGTGCAGACAGATTAACAAACACAAGGAGAGCGATAAAAAAGATATCAGGATTTACAGCTGCTTGGGGAGGAACCTGTTCATTCAGCCCTATTATCTCCTCCATTTGTGTTAATGCGCGTCTGTACTCCATATTCATTGGAGACAGGCTGATAGCGCTGCGAAGGTGGTGTACAGCCTGTCCGTATTCTTCTTGAGTGAATTCAGCAATGCTCAGGTTATACCAAATGCCGGAATAGTCGGGATATTCTTCTAACAGCAGCCGATATTCTGAAAGTGCTTCCGGATTATCAAGAATCTCTGACTGAATATCTGATATTTGGTCTACGCTGATCGGTGAAGCTGATGCAATGAGGAATAAAAAGGATACAGCAAAAATCTTCCCAAAGCGGATTCTGCGATAGATTACTATGCCGAGAAGCAGAAGCGGCCCGGGCAGAAGCAGAAGAAGCATAATTGGAGACTCATACAGTCGAGAGGCGTGCAGGTTCTGAAGCTCCTCCGGAGGGATTAGGCTGAAAGTGAAAGGCTCATCATCCTCTACACTAGTTTCTTGTGGAGTGACTTGTACTGCAAAAGCTTGAGACCTGGCAGTCTCAACAGTATTGGTTTCTGTGTTTAGCCAGGATATACTGGGTGTTTCCAGTACAAAGGTGCCGGACTCAATCGGAGAGTATCTGCATGTTATTTCCCGAAAGCCGCTGTATCCGTTCAAGCTTGGGGAAATATCTGAGGTTTCCTCTCTTCCTGTGAGCTCGAAATGCTCTGATTCAGGGATTGGAATACTTAGATTGTTCAGATTCCCTTCACCTTCTATGCGGATATGGAGAATTACTGCCTCATTCTGCTGGATGGAATCGTTTTCTATCCAGCTCCTTATCTGAAATACCCCAATTGAGCCTGTGTCTCGGATTCCTTCAGGAAGCGGAGATACGGTAAAGGTAATTCTCGGAGCAAATGCACTTGAACCTCCCGCAGTTACCCTTGCCCGTGGAAGGGTGATAGTCCCGGTTTGGGTCGGGGTAAAGATATACGCGGTTGCAGGCACATCATAGATAATATCTTCACCAACTTCTCTTTCATTTATAGAACCAAGGCCTTCAGCTTCCTCGAAAATTGCTCCTCTGGGGTTTGTAACAGAGATCTGTTCCGGAAATACGATCTCTTCGTGTTTCAGCATCTGCAGGAAAACGGGTACACTCTGTCCGACATAGACAGACCTGTCATCAGTCTGCCAAACCGCATCAAACGGTACAAGACCTGTTGCAGGGTTTGTCAGGGAAACAAGCTTTGGAAGGGTCTGGAAGGTTTCATCTTCAACCTGTATAACAAAAGGATCTATTACAAACCTTCCCGGATACCGGCCTGCAGCAGTAAAGGTTATGCGGATTATCTCCTCAGGAAGGGATTCCCGGTCTTCGGCATCTCTAATATCCTCATCTTCCTCTATTGGCTGTGTTTCATACGGCCGGATGTAGGGTCCGGTAATATAGTACATGCTTGAAGGGAGGTTTGGTGCTTCTACATCTACATCTCTTGTGTATTCTCTTGGTATAATAATAGTGAATGTCATCCGCTGGCCGGAGTCAATTGCATCAGGTGTGACCTGGAGTCTGACTTCCTCTTGTCCAAAAAGGGTTTGGCAGAGCAGGAGTAATAAAATACAGATTACCAGTCGTTTGCTGGTGTTTCCGGGGTTATTGTATCCGGTGAAACCCATTGTTGGTCCTCCCTTCTGCGGATATATTCAAGTACTCGTTCAGTCCCCTGCTGTGCTCCGGAGCCTGAGCTTTGTTCTGTTTGGGCTTGTTCCTGTTCCTGTGACGCAGCGGTTGCTTCGATTTTCTCCAAGCAATACTCTAGGTTGATTTTTGCCTCAATGCTATTTGGATTTACCTGCAGAGCATCCCTGAACTCCCGGTATGCGTCTCTATACCTCGTCATCTCGTAAAACAGGGTTCCTCTGTTGTAGTGCAGTGCAAAGTATAGGTCTTCATGGTTCTCGGTTTCCGCTTCTTCCCAAATCTGCAGAGCAGCTTCGCTTTCCCCCTGGGAGCGGTATACATTTCCTAAATTAAAGTTGATGTACTCAACAAAAGTGTTTGAATCCAGGGCATCTAAATAATTCACAATTGCCTGCTGGTATGCACCCTTTTGTGTATAATAATTGCCTCTGATTACATCAATATACGGATTGTCTAGTGAACAACCGCTACAGAGAAGAAATAAAAGCATAATAAAAAAAATACTGATTAAAAGGTGTCTTTCCACCGGTACACCCTCACTCCTAATACGATTAATAAACAAAACAGCCCGAATAATACAAATATGCGGTAGCGCGGTGTTTCTTCGAGCCTAATTCCTTGTACTGTTTCTCCATCCATTCCTGAAATGCTTGAAAGTATTTCTGTAATGAGCTGTGAATCGGAGAGAGAAAAAAGACGTCCTTCCGATGCATCTGCAATATTACGGAGAAAATCGATGTCTGTCCTGGATACAACCCGTTCGCCTTGAGTATTTACTACATAGCTCCCGTCTGCAAGCTGGATTTCAGAACCTTCGCTAGTTCCTGCAGCTATCGCAAATATTGGAATGTTTAACTCCTCTGAATAACGGATCACCCTTGCTTTCTGGGAACCAATATTCTCACCGTCAGAAAATAGAAGAATATACTGGTTCCGTTCCGGTGTTTCCCGGAGTGTCTCTGCTGATAGCCGGATACCTGCTTCTATATTTGTACCGCTTGCAGTTATTGCAGAGGGACTTATTGTGTCTAAAAAGCTTTCGATTGTATAGGTGTCCTCTGTAAAAGGTATCACTTGGACAGCGTTTCCTTTAAACAGCACCACATTGAATCTTGCATCCCGAATATTTTCCATCAATACCCGGATGACTTGGGCAGTGCGCTCTAACCGCGAAGGGTCTACGTCTCCTGCAAGCATGCTTCTTGATATATCAATGCAGAAAGTAATATCTAATCCCCTTCTTTCTTCAGTAATCGGCTGCTGTCCCCAGGAAACACCTGAAAGTGCAAGAACAATGAGAAGAACAAATACATTATAGAATAGGCTTTGGAAAAACCATTTTACAATAAATATATTCTCATACCTTCCTCTTCTCCATTTTCCAGCTGCCTGTTTTAGATCTCCTGCTCCATGCTTGTACCATCTGTAAAGGATGATGTTCAGCGGAACCAGGATAAGTGCAAGCCACATTGCCTCAGGATGTAAAAA
Organism: uncultured Spirochaetales bacterium; assembly: GCA_964428555.1. Lineage (GTDB taxonomy): Bacteria > Spirochaetota > Spirochaetia > CAYRYS01 > CAYRYS01 > CAYRYS01. The sequence goes on from CAYRYS010000031.1 coordinate 7,333, forward strand.
CGTCATAACACCTCCCTGAGGATGAGTTTACGGAAGATCAGATCCAGGAGTACGCAGATCAACCCAATGAACAAAAATATGCGGTAATATGGGGTTATCTGAATATGTGTTCTAGAACGGAGCTCTAAGGCTTCCAAGGAATCAATTGCTGTGAAAATATCATCCAAAGTGTTAGAGGTTGATGCATAATAATATCTCCCTCCTGAGGTTTCAGCAATGTCTTCAAGGAGCTGCGCATCAAATCCGCTGACAAAGGTTCCCCTGTAGACCCTGCCAGTATGAGGGTCAGTAAACTCAAGCGGTATTTCCCCTTCAGAGCCGATGCCGATTGTATAGATCCTGACATCCAGCTGGCTTGCAATTTCAGCAGCTGTTTCCGGGATTATTTCCCCTGCATTATTTTCTCCGTCTGTAAGGAGGATGATGATTTTATTTTCAGCTGTACTGTTCTGCAGGTGAAGGCATGCAACTGCAATACCCATTCCGATTGCTGTGCCGTCTCCAAGATCCATTATCTGAAGGGAGTCTAAGGTGTCCAGCACAGAGTCATAGTCCAGTGTAGGCGGTATCCTGAGAGCAGCTTCTTTTGAAAAGCTTACAAGTCCAATTGCATCATTCTCTCTTCTGCTGATAAAGCGGTGGATTACCTCCCGAGCAGCTTCAAAACGGTTCTCAGGTTCAAAGTCCCGTGCCGCCATTGAGGGAGACTCGTCCAGTACAATCATAATGTCATTTCCCCTGTTTAGGTACACCCTTTGCTGTTCAATGTACGAAGGCTCTGCAAGGGAGAGGATGATAAATACAATTCCTGTCCAGAAAACTACAGATGTAACAAAAAAAATAAATTTCAAGCCCCGCTGACTGGGAGAAAAACCGTCGCCGAGAAAGACCTTTATAGGGAAAAGAATCTTTCCCCCCCTGTTTTTCAAAAAGTGGCGGATGTATACAGCCACAGGTACAAGAAAAAGAAGGAGGATATAGCCGGGTGACTCAAGTGTCCACATGCTTATCTCCTTTTTTATTATTCTGTGATTGAGTTTTGCCTTCTAACTTTTCAATAAGCTTTGAGGTTATTGCCAGATGCTTTTGCCTGGTAGCTGCGGCTGCACGCTTGTTTGCGAATTTTACCATATCTGCATATGCGAGAATATGCACAATCTCTTTGGAAGAAACATTCTCAGGAAGTTTTTTGCGTATTGTCCGCTCAATTTCTGAGGTAGTTGCTGTCAGGTAATTCTCTTTCAACTTCTCAGTAAGATAGGTGCGAAAACTGTCAGATAAGGTTATGTAAAAACTCCGGGAATTCATTTCTGAAAGCTGGTTTCTCAGAACATCCATCACCTTGGATATTCTCCGATATGGTCTTCCTGCTTTGTAGCGTTGAATAGCAGAATGGATCTTTTTTCTTCCCCAGGTCCATCCGAAAAGTCCTGCTGCAATTATTGCAGAAATAGTACCGATTATTATACCAATGAATAATTTGGTGGAAGGGAGCAGCAGTTGGCCGTGAGGAGGAGCAAAATCGTGTCCTGTTTCTTCCAGCAAGCTTGCTGTCTGAATCCGGATACCTGAGAGGGTTATTTCCCCCAAGTCAATAGCCGGAAGGCTGCGGATTCCCGGGTAATAGGGAGCAAACCTGATCCGTACCTCGAATTCATCTCCCCTTGGTTCAATTGAAATAGAGTGGAAGTCCAGCCAAGCTGCCTGCGGCATCTGTTCCGGTTCTTCAATATACAGCCCTTCCTCCAATTGGAGTCTCAGTCTTAGCTCAACAATGTCCCCTACATAGTACTGGGGTGGTAAAAAAATACTCTGTGTAATAGTATAGCCCGGCTCTTGGGCAAAGACAAAAGTGGCAAATACAAATAAGAGCAGTGCGGAGAAAGCAGCTTTTCTCATCCCTTTTTTCTCCGTTTGAAAAAACGAATTAACCGCTCTGCCGGATCCTCGCTTGTGTAAATGCTGAGTGTATCAACTCCCCGCTTATGACACTCCTGTGTCCATCTCAGCTTCTGGGCTTCCCAGTATTTTCGGTACTGGGCATTGAATTTTTTTCCTTTTCCATAGGAAAGCACTGTTTCGCCGGTTTCCGGGTCCTGGAGCTGTAGAAGCCCTGTTTTCGGGAAGGATTCATCATTTTCGTCTAGAACACGGATTGCGATTACATCGTGTTTTTTTGAAAGTTGGCTCAGTTCGCGCCAGTATCCAGTGGACTTGAAGTCAGAGAGAATTACGCATATGCCCCGCTGCTTTGAGAATTCCTGGACTGTACGCATTGAAAGGGCAAGGTCGGAACCTGTTCCCTCAGGTTCTATTGCAAGCATGTCCTGCACAAGACGGAGGGCTTGTTTTTTCCCCTTCATTGGAGGTACCCAGCGTTCAATCCTATCAGTAAAAAAAGCGCCGCCTACGCGGTCATTGTTCTGTACTGCAGCAAAGGCAAGCAGGGCGTAAAGGGTCTGAATGACCTCTATTTTATTCGTATCTCCAGATCCGTAGTATAGGGAAGGGGATACATCCATAATAATAAACAGGACCATCTCCCTTTCTTCCCGGAAGGTCTTTGTGTAAGGACTTGCCATCCGGGAGCTTACATTCCAGTCAATCAGACGCGCGTCATCGCCTTCTACATACTCCCGGACTTCGTCAAATTCCAAGCCCGGGCCGCGGAATACTGAACGGTAGTTTCCTGCAAGCAGGTTTTCCATGAGTTTTGCTGAGAGGAGCTGAAGTTTTTTTACCCGTGAGAAAAGTTTCTGACTATCCATTTGCTCTCTTTATTATGGTACTGACACAGCTGATAGAAGCTGACGGATTACATCATCTGCTGAAAGCTCTTCAGATTCTGCTTCATAGGACAGTACTATTCTATGACGCAGCACAGGATACGCAACTGTTTTAACATCATCGGGAATTACAAAGGTCCGTCCTTCAAAAAGTGCCTGGATTTTTGCACATCTGTATAAGTAAAGTGTTGCTCTGGGAGAAGCGCCGTATTCAATGAATCTCGCATACGGATAGGTTGCCCTGTCCCGCTCCCTGGATGCAATAACCAGCTGTGTGATATATTCTTCAATTCTCTCGTCCATGGCAATTTCTGTAACCACTTCGCGGATCTCCGCAAGCTCAGGTTCAGATATAACCTTATTGACTGATATTGACCTCTTGTTCCCCATCCTTCTCAGAATCTTTAGTTCCTCTTCTTTGCTCGGATACTCTATTGCCAGTTTTAGAATAAATCTATCCAGCTGTGCTTCGGGCAGAGGGTATGTTCCCTCCTGTTCTATAGGGTTTTGTGTTGCTAATACAAAAAAGGGAGAAGGAAGATGAAATGATGTGTTGCCGATTGTGACCTGGTGTTCTTCCATTGCCTCAAGCAGCGCTGACTGAACCTTTGCAGGTGCCCGGTTTATTTCATCCGCAAGGATTATGTTTGAAAACACAGGGCCTTTCCGAGCCGCGAAGCTTCCTGTTTCCTGCCTGTAGATCATTGTACCGATCAGGTCAGCAGGCAGTAGGTCCGGGGTGAACTGAATGCGTTGAAAGTCTGCATTAAACACCTCTGCAAGGGTCCGCACAGTAAGTGTTTTTGCAAGACCGGGAACACCTTCTAGGAGAACATGTCCGCCTGCAATAAGGCCCATAAACATGCCGTTAATCATGTTTTGCTGACCGATAATCCGCTTTCCAATTTCCCCTTTTCCTTTTGTAAGAAATTTATGGGTTTCTTTTACCTTGAATTCGATTTCATGTACATCCATTGGTTTACGTCCTGTAATCTGCGTTTTCGTGTATGTATTCATGGGAAAGGTCGCTTCCGTATACAATAGCATCACCGTTTCCCAGTGAAAGGATAATGTCTATAGCAACAGACTTCTGATGTTCAGGATACCCTTTGAGGGTTTCACTAAAAGAAGCTGCATCTAAGTATTTTTGTATGCGCTTTTCTTTTTCCGGTGTAAGATTAAACGCATTATTCTCAAATACCGTTTCTCCGCCGATTTTTATTACTGCTTTCTGGTTTGATATACCGTGACTGCCGAAAAAGCTGCCGAGTGCTGCGGCAATTCTTCCGACATTCGGGTCATTCCCATAGATTGCAGTTTTTACGAGGGGAGAGTTTACAATTGCTTTCCCAGCCTGTGCAGCCTGGCTTTCATCCTCTGCTCCGGATACCCGGACTTCTATGACATGGGAAGTGCCTTCTCCGTTTCTGACAATATCCTTGGCAAGCATATCACAAACCCGGGTCAGTGCGGAAGTGAATTCCGATTTTTTACAAGCTTTTCCCAAGCCTGAGCTAATGGCTAATACCATGTCACTTGTGCTCTGGTCTGAGTCAATTGAAATTCTGTTGAAACTTTTTTGCGCTGCCTCTGATAGAGCTTGCTGTAGGTGCTCTGACTGGATTGGAATATCAGTAATAATAAAACTGAGCATTGTTGCCATATCAGGCTCGACCATTCCCGCACCTTTTGCAAAGCCGACAATTGAGCCTCCAGGTAAAACCGCCCGTCGTACTTTTGGAAACCGGTCAGTTGTCATTATCCCTTTTGCAAAGTCCGGACCCCCTGATTCTGAGATGCTTTGGTACAACTCTGGAATTTTCTGCACGATCTTTTCAGTTGGAAGAGACCACCCGATAACTCCGGTAGATGCCATGAAAAAATTGTTGCTTCTTTCCCCTGTATACCTGGCAAGTGCAGAAACAACAGATTCAGCATCCTGTAAGCCGGTGGGAGAGCATACATTGGCAATCTTGTTATTGACCAATATGCCCTTTATTGGGTTACCTTTTTGCTTTTTACACAAAATTACCGGAGCGCCTGGGAATGCGTTTTTTGTAAACACACCTGCAGAGGAATACCCGCTTCCATGTATGTACAATAATGAAAGGTCCATCTCTGTTAAACTTGCAGTCTCTAATTCTGTAGGTGAGAACTCTAGTTTTACTGATCCTGCTGAAAAACCCTTGGGAAGCTGTGATTCATTTTTAAGAAATAATTGGTACTCTTTTTTTTGTTTTCTTCCGCTCATTTTCAACTCTTTATTGTGTTTACATTGTATTCTTATTTATAGTATGCGAAGCCTTTCTCATTCAAGGGATGAGGCTAACCTAATCCTGACAAAAAAATGATTCCCCTTGGCAGAAGTATGATATAATTAATAGGAAATTTATATGACAGATGTATGTGCAAGGTAAACACTTTGTCAAAAAAGGAGTTTTTATGAAAAAGGCATTTCGGAACATTTTTATTGTTACTGCTGTTCTGCTAGTTATTAGCTGTTCAACTCTTGCGGTTACAGCACCTGCGGGTATGTTTCTTTCAACCGGGGATTATGTTGAAGATGTAACAACACTTGGGGTTTTACAAGCCCATAGCTTGGTGATAGCACCACTGTTTCTGTGGGACATGAGTGCGGTTCAACGGGGATTATATGAACGCTTAATTGATAAGGCACAGAATATCAATGCTGATGGTATTACGAATATTAGTTTTTCCATGAAGCCTTCACCCTGGACTATACTCTCATCATTTGTGGCAACTGTGTGCTTCGATTATTACATAGAAGGTGTAGCAATCAGGACGGATTAGTATAAGCAGGATTGTATTCTGTTTATTTTTATGTAAATGCGCATATAGAATTCCGGAGAAAATTCTGTACAAATACTCTTATCCTCCGTATACTCTTGATCCTATGGAACATGTTAGAAAAACTTCACAGACTCTCGGAATCCCTGAAAAGCAGGTAGCTGCGGTACTCGCGCTTTTTGCCCAAGAGGCTACAGTACCTTTTATCGCGCGGTACAGAAAAGAAGCTACAGGCGGCTTGGACGAAGAGGAGATTATACAAATCCGGGATGAACACAGACGCCTTGGAGAGCTCGCTGATAGAAAGGCTGCAGTACTGAAGGCAATTGAAGCGCAAGGTAAGCTTACCAGCGCTTTAAAAGCAAGTATAGAGCAGGCAGAGGTAAAACAGGATGTGGAAGATCTGTATGCACCTTATAAGCAAAAGCGGAAAACAAGGGCAGATAAAGCAGCTGAAAAAGGCCTTACCCCTCTTGCTGAATTAATCTTTACCCAGCCTAAGATAGACCCGGAGAAAGAAGCAGTAAAGTATGTAAATCCGGAAACCGGAGCTGCTTCTGTGCAAGAGGCACTGGAAGGCGCCCGGGATATAGCTGCACAGAGAATTCATGAAAACACGGAGTTGCGCAAATCCTTAGCAGAGTTTTACCGGGAAAAGGGTTTCTTGGAATCCAAGGTGGTGAAAAAAAAGCAGGAGGAAGGCAAAAAGTATACGGATTACTTTTCCTTCCATGAAGCTGTGAAGTCAGTTCCTTCCCACAGGGTGCTTGCAGTATTCCGCGGAGAAAAAGAAGATATACTGCGGGTTAAGATCGATGTTCCGGAAAATGCGGTCATACGGATTTTGGAAAAGCCCTATGTGAAAACAGGAAGTCCGTGGACAAGCCATCTGAAAACAGCAATACAAGATGCCTTTTCCAGACTGGTGCATCCCCAAATGGAAACCAGAATAAAACGCGAGCTTAAGGAACGTGCAGACATACATGCTGTTTCCCATTTTTCTGAAAATCTGAAAGAGCTCCTCCTCTCGCCCCCTTTGCAGGGAAAGCGGGTACTTGCAGTAGATCCAGGGCTGCGAACTGGGTGTAAAATTGTATGTCTGGATGAAAGCGGTGCGCTCTTAGAGCATGGTGTAATGTATCCTCTTAAGCCGCACGAGAAAATAGATGAGTCAGGAAAAATTGTCAGAACATTAATGAGGAAGCACGAACTAGAAGCTGTAGCAATCGGTAATGGAACAGGGGGGCGGGAAGCACTTGCTTTTTTCCGAAGCCTTCGGCTTGGGAGTTCAGTGGCGTGTATTCTTGTGAATGAAAGCGGGGCATCAGTGTATTCAGCTTCAGAGGCAGCACGCCGGGAATTTGCTGAGTATGACCTGACTGTCCGGGGCGCTGTTTCAATTGGCAGGCGTCTTCTTGACCCGCTTGCTGAGCTGGTAAAGATTGATCCCCAGTCTATCGGTGTTGGACAGTATCAGCACGATGTTGACCAGCAGATGCTGAAAAAGGCCTTGGATGATGTGGTTGTCTCCTGTGTAAATGCTGTTGGCGCGGATGTAAACACAGCAAGCAAAGAACTCCTTGGCTACGTCTCCGGGCTTTCCGGAAGAAATGCCTCTGCAATTGTAAATTACAGAAACAAGCACGGCATTTTTGCATCCAGGGATGAGATCGCGAAGGTGCCCGGTATCGGGCCAAAGACTTTTGAGCAGGCAGCAGGATTTCTGCGTGTGCCGGAATCTCCAAACCCCCTTGACTCCAGTGCTGTTCATCCTGAAAATTATAGTGTTGTTGAGAATATTGCTAAAGACCTGCATACGGAAATTGCAGAGCTTGTAAGAAACGATGCACTTATTACGCGTATAAAGCCGGATAAGTATGTAACCCCAGACTGCGGACTGCCTACTTTAGAGGATATTATTCTCGAGCTTCAGAAGCCGGGCCGTGATCCGCGGGCAGACTTTGAAAATATAGAGTTCGCAGAGGGAATTAACGATATAACAGACCTTTCTGAAGGTATGGTGCTTCAAGGTGTTGTTACAAATATTACAGGTTTCGGCGCTTTCGTAGATATTGGGGTACACCAGGACGGGCTTGTACATATTTCACAGATGGCTGATACATTTGTAGAGGATCCCCACGATTTTGTCAGCGTGAATCAACGGGTTTCTGTAACAGTTCTTTCTGTAGATGTTGAAAGAAACCGCATTTCTTTAACAATGAGAGAGGGTTAAGTGCTGTTGCTGCAGTTCCTGAGAAAAGAATTAGGGAAACCTAAAGATTCGATTTGCAGTTTTGCGAAATATCTGTATAATAGTGATGATTCTCTCACAATAATCATGATTCTGTGATTGCAATATAGTTACTATATTTTGTTTTAATTTGTATTTATTTTGTTTATATTTAATATAAAGGAGCTTAGGAAAGCCATGGTTAATTTGGAGAAACATACGCTGCAGGAAATGCTGAACCATTCGAGCCAAAAACATAGAGATAGACCGAGTCTTTCTTATGTGGATGGAAAGAGTTATACTTATGGAGAATTTCGGAATATTGTCGTAGCTCTAAGCAAGCATCTTGCTGAAAAAGGAGTAAAGCATGGAGACAAAGTTGCTCTGTTGAGTGAGAATATGCCTGCATGGGGCTTTACCTATTTTAGTGTGACAACAATGGGTGCGGTCTGTGTCCCTATTCTTCCAGACTTCACTCCCCCGCAGATTACCAGCATTATCGAACATTCTGGTTCTAAAATTGTTTTTGTATCTGAAAAGCTGCTTGAAAAGCTTGAAATATCGCAGCTGCCGGAACTCGAATATGTAATAACAATACCGAATTTTCAGGTAAAAAACATCAATAAGAACGGCACTATTGAAAAAACAGAACAGTGGGATATTGAATCAGTAGAACAGCAGCCTAACTTTCCTTACCAGGTGGAAGAGTCGGATCTTGCTGTTCTTATTTATACCTCCGGAACTACCGGAGCCTCGAAAGGGGTAATGCTTACACATAAGAACCTCGTTTTTGATACTTTGATGGCCCTGTATGTTCAGGATATTGAACCAGAAGATGTGTTCCTTTCCATGCTTCCGCTTTCCCATACCTATGAATGTACAATCGGCTTTTTTATGCCTATATCAAAGGGAGCGCAAATATGCTATCTGGATAAGCCGCCTACTCCTCGGGTGCTTATGGAGGCAATGCAGACAGTTCGTCCTACAATGATTGTGTCAGTACCCTTGGTTATAGAGAAAATATTTAAGTCAAACATACTGCCCCAACTTACTAAAAACGGGTTCATGGAGTTTCTTTATAATTTACGTCCAATACAAAAGATTTTGCATAAAGCAGCTGGAAAAAAGCTCTATCAAAAATTCGGCGGAAGACTCAGATTCTTCGGGATAGGAGGAGCGCCGCTTGCTCCGGATGTTGAACGCTTTATGCGGGACTCGAAATTTCCTTATGCGATTGGATACGGCCTTACTGAAACAAGCCCGCTCATTGCAGGATGCAACCCTTCGTTAACAAGGTATAGATCCACTGGAAACATTATGAGGGGGATTCAGGCGCGTATTGCTGATGTACAGGGAGAACATGGAGAAGGCGAGATCCAGGTTAAAGGCGATATTGTTATGCAGGGGTATTATCGGGCGCCTGAATTGACGAAAGCAGTATTCACAGAGGACGGCTGGTTTAAAACCGGAGACCTCGGTGTTCTGACAAAAGACGGGTACTTGTATATTAAAGGCCGAAGCAAAAACCTTATCCTTGGTCCGAGCGGAGAGAATATCTACCCTGAAGAAATTGAGTCAATTATTAATGAATACCATTACGTGCTTGAGTCAATGGTAACAGAGAAAAAGGGTAAAATCGTTGCATTGGTGCATCTGAATTATGATGAGATTATGGCACATTTCGGCAATTTGAAAGAATCTGCATCGCAAGTGTCTAAAAAGATTGGTGAGCTGCTCACCAGTTTAAAGGCAGAGGTGAATAAGCGGGTCAGCACATTTGCAAGGATAAATGAGGTTGTAGAACAGAAAGAACCGTTTGAGAAAACCCCGACGAAAAAGATAAAGCGATATCTGTATCAGGAAGGTAAAAGGGGAGAAGCAAAGTAGGGAGAGCATCCCTATCAGCTGGAGAAGCTTTTCGTTTTTCCCAGGCAGCAGTCTTTGTATTTTTTTCTGATCCTCATGGGCATGGAGAATTCCGTCCCATCTTTTTGGGGAAGGGACGAAAGAGATACTCCTTTGATACTCAAAAGTACTCAGCAGGCTGAGATAGACCGTATGGGTTAATAGTAGTAAGCAGGGAAATATAAAAGCGTTTTTTTGAGACGATCACCTCTAGTGTTCCTTGGATTTTTTAGGCGCCTTTACTGTTCGCTTCTGACCAGAGGCGAGGGAAAGCCTGATTCTGTCAGGGTTGCTGATATTCTGCTGACCTGCTGCTCCGGGATATCCGGGAGTATAATACGGATAATTCCGTTTGAAACATACTCATATTCAGGAGTAAGCCCAAGGGAAATGAGGCGGTTAAACATTACTCTGGCATTTTCTGAATCAGAGTATGCGCCTACCTGAAGGAGGACATGTACATCATCCTCTTGTATCTGAGAAACTGCTTCCACTCTAACCCTTGCAATTCCGCTGCCGGTCATATTGATTTCATCTGCAGCAGCTCTGGACAGATCAATAATCCTTCCTTCTACAAAGGGACCTCTATCGTTAATGCGTACAATAACAGAACGGCCATTTTCTAGGTTTGTTACCTCTACAATTGTATTAAAAGGGAGGGTCTTATGCGCTGCAGTAAGATCGTTGGTGTTAAAGCGTTCGCCGTTTGCAGTAAGACGGCCATGGAAGCGGCCTCCGTACCACGAGGCATACCCCTCTTGTTGAAAACCGGTTACTGTACCTGCAATTAGGAGGCAGAGAAATAATGCAATGATAATCTTCCGCATATTCAATCTATCGGAGACTAATACCAAATATTTTACTAAAAAAACCTCTGGTGAATAACCGCAGCACAAGAAACTATTGGATAAGGTTCTTGAGTATCCAGTCTTTTTTTCTCCATTTGGGATTCACCTTTACCATAAGATCAAGGCTTACCTGATAGGGGAAAATAGAATTCAATTCCTTTTGCGCTGCTTTACGAATAGCTTTTATTTTCTGGGCTTTTTTTCCGATTACAATGCCTTTTTGTGATTTCCGTTCAACTACAAGAAAGGCGCGTATCCACAGCCTGTTTTTATCTTCGTCTGCTTCCATATCTGCAATGTCCACATACAGTGCATGTGGAACCTCCTGCTCTGTTTCTGCGATAGCTTTTTCCCGTATTATCTCAGATGCCCTGAATTCCGGATCCTGGTCTGTATAAAACTCAGGCGGGTACATGTATTCATCCTCAGGAAGGGCTTCAAATAGCCTGCTCAGTAATGAGTCAATGCCCTCTCCTGTAGCAGCGCTTACCTTTGCGCTAATACTTTCCGGAAGTTCCTTGCAGAGAAAGGCAGAAGCGGATTCAGGATCAGCGCTGTGTAAATCCGTTTTTGTTACAGCTGCGATGATGGGAAGACTGCTTCGTCTGAGAAACGCAGAGATTGCTTCCTCCTCCAGACCAGGTTTGCGGCTTGAGTCAAGTACGTATAAAACAGCATCAACTTCGGACAGGCTGTTCTGCGCGAGGTCCCGCATGTGAAGGTTGAACTTCTTTTTAGAATCATGATACCCAGGTGTGTCCAGGAAGATGATTTGCCCTCTGTCTTCTGTGTATATGCCCCGTACAGTGTTCCGTGTTGTTTGCGGCACCGCGGAGACAATTGATATTTTTTGTCCGCAGATGCGGTTTATAAGAGAGGACTTCCCGGCAGAGGGGCGGCCTAGTACTGTAATAAAGCCTGAATGCAAGAATAATCTCCTGTTTTATCTGTCTATCGTATACCAATAGACTTTATGTGTTAGTTTGTTGGTGATATTTCAGTTATACCTAATCAGCTTAGTATACTGTATTTTGTGCAGAAAATACTACGGGTTATTCAGGAAACTGTTCTCGGATTGACTTGAATCTAGATTCAAGCTGGAGGGTTAGGTCTGTCAGCACAGGGTCGAAATGGGTGCCCCTGCCCTTCTTTATCTCTTCCATTGTCTGTTCATGGCTCCACGGTTCTTTATACGGCCGTTTCGAAGTTAGGGCATCGTAAACATCTGCAATTGATTCAATTCTTGCACTTAAGGGAATGTCCTCTCCAGCTAAGGCATAGGGGTAACCGGAACCATTGTACTTTTCGTGATGATGCAGCGCTATTTTAGAGGCAAGGGTAAGGAATGACTGTTCTCCGAGCTCATTATCAGCTTGATTAAGAATGCTCCAGCCCCAAAGTGTGTGTTTCTTCATGACATCCCACTCTCTTTTGTCCAGTCTGCCCTGCTTTAGGAGTATGTTATCCGGAACACCTACTTTTCCAATATCATGGAGCATGCTGGATACGAACATGTCCTGTACGTATTGATCAGATATCTTAAAAGAAAATGGCTGCTGTTTTACAATTTCTCCTGCTAACGCGCCTGAGTATTCACAGATACGCTGGAGATGTCCCCCAGTTTCATGGTCTCTGTATTCTGCAAGGCGTGCTAGAGATTTAATTGCTGCGGTTTGGGTTTTGTGGAGCACCATGGATGAAGAGAGGAGCTTGTCATTAAGCAATTCCTGAATCTGCAATGCCTCCTGTAGCTCTTCATTCAGCTGCACAAATTCTGTAACATCGTAGAGGACACCGAGAATATTGGAACCAATAAAAAGTACTGAGTCCCGTGCAGCAAGAACGTTTCCCCATCCGTCCCGGATGGTGATGTCATAACCGTTGAGCCTCCCAGTCTGTGCTAAGAGGGTTATTTCGTTTGCCCTGGATTGTTGGTCAGCAAAAAAAATATTCCCATTCAGATCCTTTAACGATGAATAGCCATACAAGTCAAGAAAGGTTTGATTCACATATGTGAATTTGCCCTTCATATCTGTAATATACATAGGCAGGTTAAGTGACTCAAGAAGGCTCTGGGTTCTTTCTGCTTGAGCAAGGGTTTCTGGATCGATCATTTTGCCCATTTCATTTACATGGTTTTGCAGACGCTGTGCGTCAAGAATGTCCTGGAATTTAGAAGAGATTAGGGCCAATTCCTGCTCCCAGTCTTGTAGGAATGAATTGATGTGCTCGCTTTGTACAACAACTGCTGCGCCAAGTTCGTTTGAGCTTGATAAAAAGGGATAATAAATAGAAGACTCAAGCCATGAGTTGTCTAACAATAATAAGGAGGAAAGCGGTGAATAAGCATCTATGACTCTATTTGTTTTCGGCAGCCTGGAAATGGCCCTTTTAGGAAGGGAGTAACATATCCCTTCCTGTTGTTCTCTTGGACGATCTGAAAATGAAAGGACTTTAACATTGAGAATATGAGAAGACTCAAGAAACCATTCGCCGAGAAATCGTAGTTTTTCCGCGAGTTCCTCTGAAGAGTCAATTTTGCTGAATAACGTTAGTACGTTCCCAATACCAATCATATTTTCATTCTGTCCTTTTCATGATATATTCTTATGTGGCTTCAGGCTAAAGTCAAGCTAGTTTAAGCAAATTAAGATATATATCATATTAGAGATTTTAAGCTATTTTGTTGAAAAATGCAAGATGAATATAGGCGAATAGATATTTCATTTTAGAGCGGTTCAAAGATTGAATTGCTTGGCAGAGAAGGACTTTTTTCTTATATTTACGAGTAAAGAAAATAATAAAGGAGCAGGTATGGACTACCAATTACAGTCAGTATATAAAAATGAGGAAAACGAAGAAGAGAAAAAGGAAAAGCAGGGCAGTGAAGCATTTGCAGAGAAAATGCTTCAAACACGCACGATTATTCTCTCAGGAGAGGTTAATAAGGAGCTTGCGGAAAAAGTTGTAAAACAGCTTCTTTTATTAGAAGAGTATGGCGATGACCCGATTAAGGTTTTTATTGATTCCCCTGGAGGAGATGTAGATGCAGGGTTCGCTATTTACGATATGATGCGGTTCATAAAGCCGGATGTGTACACAGTAGGTATGGGACTTGTTGCAAGTGCTGCGTCTTTGATTCTGCTCGCTTCGCCTACTGAACATAGAATAAGTCTTCCGAATGCTCACTATCTCATTCATCAGCCCTTAAGCGGTATTCGCGGTGTGGCTACAGAAATAGAGATACATGCCAGGGAGTTGGAGAAGCTGCGTAACAAGCTCAATAACCTTATTTCAGAAGCGACAGGTCAGCCTATTGAACGGGTAGAAAAAGATACTGACCGGGATTTCTGGATGTCAGCTGAGGAAGCAACAGAATACGGCTTGGTATCGAAAATCGTAAAATCTAGATTTGAACTAGGCGTATGAAAAAACAGGAAGTGAAACATTATTTGAACAAGTGTTTTCACGGCTTTTACGGTGAAGACCGCCAAGGAATTGTTTCAGGTAAGGTGCGGGACATAATATACCGCGAGAATGAACTGATAATAACTGCTACAGACCGAATTTCTGCTTTTGATAGAGTGCTGGGTACAATACCCTGTAAGGGTGAGGTACTCAACAGGACAGCTTTATACTGGTTTGAGCGTACATCGGACATCGTGGAAAACCATATTCTTGAGCCTATAACTCCCCGTACTGTGCGGGTAAAAAAAAGCGATGTACTGCCTGTAGAAGTGGTTGTCCGGGGCTACCTTACCGGATCAGCCTGGAGAGACTATTCCAAAGGTCGGCCTGTCTCAGGAATTACCCTTCCAAAGGGGATGCAATGGAACCAGGGTTTTGAAACCCCCTTAATTACACCGTCCACAAAAGCAGAGCAGGGTAAGCATGATATGCCTATTTCCTGTGAAGAAATTGTGAGCACAGGCCTAGTTGAAGAAGGTCTTTGGAAGCAGGTTGCGCGAACAGCCATTCATCTATTTCAAAGGGGAACTGAGCTTGCAGCAGCTAATGGACTGATATTGGTTGATACAAAATACGAGTTCGGTACAATTAACGGCAAGCTGGTACTTATTGATGAAATACATACCCCGGATTCAAGCAGGTTTTGGTATGCAGATACATACCAGGAATTGTTCAGGGCTGGTAAAAAACAGCGCAAGCTTGACAAAGAATACCTCCGGCAGTGGCTTATGGACCAAGGCTTTCAAGGGGATGGGGATCCTCCGGAAATTCCTGACGATGTGCGTATAGAGGTCGCCTGGAGGTATATTCAGGCTTATGAAGCTATAACTGGAAAAAAATTTCGCCCAAAAACAGGATTTCCTGAAGCAGAAAGAAAAAAAGTACTGTCTTATCTATAAAGAACAAAGGCCGTGGAAAGGGATATTTCCCGGCCTGCTTTATGGAGGAAGACATGAAACATATCTCTTATCTAATCATTTTATTCTCAGTATTGCTTTTGCCGGCGTGCTCCGGCTGTAATCCCCAGGATGCCGGTTCTGTGTTGCGGCTTGTTTCTTATAACACGGAAAATCTGTTTAATGACCAGAGTGACGGAGGCGAATACTCGTTCTATGATCCTGAGCAAAGCTCATGGTGCGAATGGATGTATGAAGAAAAATGCCTTCATGTAATAGATGCGCTGACTGGTTCTATGGAACAAGTGCCTGACATTATTCTGCTTCAGGAAATAGAAAACAGTTCAGTGCTAGAAGAGCTGTGCAGACTCGGTCTGAGCGAGGTAGGGCTTCAGTATTTTACTGCTCCTGACACGAGCCGCTCAGCTGTACGCTGCGGTGTTATCTCGCGGTTCCCTTTTCAGAGTGTGCGTACCCATGCTGTTCATGCAGAAGAAGATACGCCTCTTCGAGCAATTCTTGAAGTTACAGTACAGATTGAAGCTGAACACATTGTTCTTCTTGTGTGTCACTGGAAGTCGAAATTCGGTGGAGCAGAAGAAACAGAGCCATTACGCAGGGCTGCTGCAAGACTGGTACAGCGCAGAGTAGGGGAAATCCTGGAATCCGGTATTACAGATTGTGTGTTGATAGCAGGAGATCTGAATGAAAACCCGGATGAGTATTCTCGCCAGGGAAGCAGGTATGAAACTGCATTAGGGCTCTATACTGAAGATGAGAATCCCGGATATGAGCTTGGTATTGTATATGAATTTGCTGACCTGGCAGGGAAGCCTGCAGATTCTGTGTTTTATTCTCCTTGGGCGCTTGTGCGTGAAGGCGGATCCTATGTGTATCAAGATGTTTGGGAACGGCTGGATCATTTTCTGCTAACTTCTGCTTTTGCTGACAATGCTGGGATAGAATTCTCTTCATTTGCAGTAATGGACTATGAGTTTCTGCTGGACCATGACGGCCACCCTCTGCGCTGGCTTGGTTCTGATTTTCAGGGATATTCAGATCACTTACCGATTTGTATGGAAATTGAACTCTTTGCTGACTAGGTCCTCAGTCTTCTTCTGCATTCTCTAATATACAGAGGCTTTGGCGAACTGTTTGTAATCTTGACTCTGTTTCTTCAAGGGTTTTATACATATTACGGCTGTGGTTTTGTGCAGTAGTTATGCTTTGGGTAAGGGACTCAATCTCTCTCCGTAAGGCAAGGACCCGCTTGAATACCTTGTCTCTGTTTGCTGAAAAGCTCATGCCCTTTAGTCCATAGGCTATTGTCTGGATGTAGAGAAAGAGCCCGCTTGGGCCTGTTGGTATAACCCGCTGTTCTATGCTGGTTTCCAGCAGGTCGCTTGCACCCTGAAGAAAGCCTTGGTAATAGATGCGTTCAGAGGGAATGTACATAATCGCGAAATCTAGGGTACCTTCTTCCGGACGGATATATTTTTCATTAATCTCCTGCAGCTGCTTTATAAATACAGACCTGGTTTTTCCGGAGAGCGCTTTTTCTCCGGAAAGTATCCCCTGGATTGCCTCTTTTGGGAATTTAGAATCAATTGCGACAAGCCTTCCTCCGACATGCACTACTGCGTCAGCCCTGGTGCCGTTCCGGAAGGAGTACTGCATGGAAAAGGCTTTTTTCGGCAGCCAGTTCTTTAAGAGGGTTTCGAGCATAATCTCGCCGCTTGTACCGCGAAGATAGGGTGTTGAGAAGATTTGGGTCAGTTCATCAATTTGTGCTGCTACTCGATCCATCGGTGCTGCCTTGTTATTGCGGCGTTCGATTATAAGCAAAATGCCTAGGATGATACAGAGTATGCTTGCTGCTGTTGCGAATAGTGCGGCAGGGGTTAGTTGTACATCCATTGTGTTTATGAGACAAATGGATTGTAGAGCTTTTCCCGTTCAATTGTTGTAAACGGTCCGTGTCCAGGGAATACACGTGTCTCTTTTGGAAGCTGAAAGAGTTTTTCCGTAATACTATGTAAGAGTGCCGCAGAATCACCGCCTGCCAGGTCCGAGCGTCCGATTCCCTCAAGAAAGAGCGTATCACCGGAAAACAGTACAGCTTCTTCTTCATTGTACAGGGAAATACTTCCAGGTGTATGCCCTGGTGTGTGGATAACTACTAGTCCGGACTCAAAGGGAATATCTCCTTCCTGTAGAATGTATTCCGGTTCAGGCATTGGGGATATAAAATAGGAAAAGTCATCAGTTATATCAGTATTTAAACCACTAAAGGTTCTTTTATGCGCAGCCTCTGCGTAGGGGCCGAGAAAGTCCTTATCAGCTTCATGTATTGCAATAGGCAATGCAATTTCTAATTCTTCATAATGCTCTACCAGATCCGGTATGCTTGAAATATGGTCAAGATGACCGTGAGTTAGAATAATACCCTGGGGCGTTAGGTTTAAGGCTTCCAGGCGGGTGATTATTGTCTCGCCGTCACCGGCTGGGTCAATAAGTATACATTCCTTTTTCGCTGTGGAATAGATGTATGTGTTTGTGTGGAGCGATCCTGTGATAATCCGTTCTGTCATTGCCTTTGTCCTCTTTTTATGTGTTATTCAATACAGTTTATGTATAGAATAACTATTGTATACAGATACTATGTCAAGGCTAAGGGAAAAAACTAAATTTTGCAAGCATATCTTTAGGTACGGTGTATTTTCATTTGAACCTATTTATAAGGTTTCTCCAAAAAAATAATCATTCCTTTCGTGGACTTCCTGAAATTTCTTTTGGGTGTATCATTTGACCACACAGTATCTTAAATTTATGATACTATAGGATTGTAAAGGAAATGTATCCGGATGTTTGACTTTTTTATACTAATCGCTGTAGCAGTTCTATTTTATGTTATTATTCCAGGGCTCGGTGCAATACAGGTGCGCAGACAGTGGCGTAATTTTCGTTATACCCTTGTCGAATCATCGCTTTTTCCGCTCCTTGACTTAGCTCCGCACAGTAAAAATCCTGGAGACAAAATACGGTTTTTCGGATATTTAGAAGCAATTGAAGAGGACAGTATTATTTGGGTACGAAAGGACAAGAATGCAATAGCAGTTGATATGAGTTCAGCAAGTATTTATTTTTTGCCTTCCGGAGATTTATTGGAGGATCAAGAGGTCCTCGAAAATAATAAAGAGAATATAATTGATGAAATGCCTGTACGTATTGAATGGCGGAGAATATCATCCCTGCCTGAGGGGTCTAAGATCTATGTATCAGGTACAGTCTTTGTCGAAAACGGAAGGGAACTGTTAAAACCTGCTGAAGATACACCGCTGCTGGTTATCTTCTATGATGCAGCAGAAGAATCTTTTTTCAGGAGAAGTATCTGGGGGGGGAGACAGAAAAATGAATACTGGAATTATCTTACCCCTGTCTCTCTTGTCGCTGGTTTCTTTTCTCTGCTAATACTATCCAGCATATTCGTGCAGAATCCCCTTGCCCGTCAGCTTTTTATTGTGAGTCTAGTGTTCTGCATTCTTCCTTTATTAACAGTGCTTCCTCCGGGAGGCATGTTTTATCTGGTATACCGGCGTCTGTGGAAGGAGGGCCGCTTGTTCCGTGCAGAACGGGATTTGTTCGCCTTTTCTCTGCGGTATTTTGACGATAACATGGAAGAAAGCTGCGACAGGGCGGAAACAATTCTGCCGAACGGAGAGAGATATGTTATGCGTCCCCTTGTGCAGGACCGGAAAATCCTTCCTCTTGAGACAGGGTTCCATTTCCGGTCTACAAGAATAATTGCACAGGAATCTATGACTTGCGATCATATCTATGTTTTCGGAAAACCTCAGGTACGGAATTCCGTAGAATGGTTTGTAAAACCGAAAGATCCGATGGCTGAATATCTGCTTATTCCCTGCCAGCCGATGCGGCTGACAGCACTTGTACGCTCACGTGCAAGAAGGCTGGAGCGTATCTCCCTCTTTTTTCTGCTGACAGGTGTGGTTATAAACAGCTTGGCAGCCTATTGGGTCTTTGGGCTGCTTATCCGGTAGATCCTGTGCTCAAAAGCCGGGGACAGTCATTACGATTTTTTTCTAGCAAAATTAACAGTGATTTTTTTTCCGCGGAATTCAACATTGTCAAGCTTGCTGATAATTTCTGCTGCGAATTTGCTCGGCACCTTTGCAAAGCTGTAGCTGTCTAAAATGCGGACATCTTTTATTTGTGACTTTTTTATTGGAGATTTGGATGACAGCAGCTGCACCAGGTCTCTGGGGAAAATACGTCTGTTCTTTCCAATACTGATAAAAAGGCTTGTCATGTCTTCAGTATCCACAGTCTTTTTCCCTTGGAAATTCTCTTTTAACAGGTATGCCGCAAAATACGCGCGCATAAAAAACGGAACATTCTTGCGGAAAAGTTTTCGGTAATAATTAAGTTCATCCGGGTTTGAGTCTTCTTTAATCTTTTTTACAATTCCCTGAATGTAACCCTCTACTGCCTGTTCTTGGTTCGGTTCTTGTTCTCTTTTGGTGTTCACGGTAAAAATCTCCTCTAAGGTTGAAATTAAAGTATGCTCTTTTGATGGAAAAATTGTGATGATTTTTCCTGAATCTGAAGCTCCCTGAAAAGCTAAAAAGAGCGATAGATAGGTCTCTTTTTCCGGCGGGGAGAGGAAGACCATGGCATCGCAGCCGTGCATCTTTCCAGCAGATACCTGATGGATTGGGAGAAAGAGCATATTCACTGCTTTGTCTTTGAGTCTTTGAAAACCTGCTTGCACAGCTGAAAATTTTGCAGAAGGCTCAATTAATTCATATTGAATGTGTCTTTTCCGTAATTTCGGCAACAGCCTTTGCAGCTGATCCTTGTTTTGATATATAATAATTCCGTGGTGGATTCCCTGGGAAAGCAGGATGCTCGGTAAAATGCTTGGAATGGATTTTGAGTCTTCGAGTGTATAGAAAATATGTTCATGATGCTGCCTGCTCCAATCCTCCCGGTGATAAACCAGAGGCCTGCGCATCAGCGGTTGCATTTCAGAAACAATTTCATCGACAGAATTAGTGAATACCACTGTCTGCCGTTTTCTCGGCAGCTGTGAATAAATATACTGCAGGTCTTGAATAAAGCCTTCTTTGTCTGTAACCGGTGCTTCGATAAAAACACTTTTTACGTGTTTTAGGGAAATGTTTTCTCTCCGGAGATGGTCGATTACTCTCCCTGGAGTGGAGATGAGTATTTCCGGGTTAGCTGAGAGTCTATGCAGCTCGTTTTTCGGATTGTCCTCTGCACCGATAAGCGCATATCGCGGTGTGTTTCTTAGGGTCTTGCAGATTGACTGCAACTGTTTCTGGATCCTTTTTAGCCTTGACGGGTCTTCGTTTAAAATAAGGACATTAATTTCGTACTTAGGTTTTATTGCTTTAAAACAAGCTGGTACGAGGTATGAAGCAGCACGACCGTCGCCGGAAACTCCTTCACACAGAAGGTCCCGCCCTTTTCTAATTAAGGGTGTGATTTTCCGCTGTAATACTGTTTGATGATGAAATCCGGCTTTTTTAAACAAGCCCTGAATTTTTTCGCTGTTTCTTCTGTTGTGTCGATTCACTATAAAAACTCTTAAAAAACCACACTAATTACATAAAAGCCCTGGGAACAGAACTTTCATGCAATCAGAATGTAAGTATAAAACATGAAAACCGCTTTAGCGGTATGTACAAGGGCTTATGATAAAAAAACCCGTATGTTAGAAAGATAGCTTCCAAATTCATAATTGTCAAGAATTCGGATAATTATTGTATCAGCATATCCGATAATAGGATACAGGGAGGAAGCAGTTTATGCTTATAAATTGTTTTTTAAACAGCCCAGAGGTATGTTCGACATATGCCCGGTGTTTTAGTCAGGCTTATTCATATGTGCTTATAACTACAGGGCCAGGAGAATGAAATGAAGAAGATAGGTGTTTTTGTATTTTTATCATTTGTATGCTGCTCAAGCTTTGGTGAAGAATTCCGCTTTCAGTACCAGGAAGGAAGCCAATACAGAATTCTCGCGGAAGTGGATGAAGATGTATATATAAACGGTGGATATTCTCATTCAGCGCAGATCTTAAACCGTATAGCAATCCGGATCCTCCAGACAAGGGATGACAATGGCTTGATCCATGGAGAATTTCAGATTTCAGAAGAAGCCCAAGGAAGCGGCCAGATATATACCTGGGGAAATGTATATGAATCTGAATTTTGGCGAGGCCCGAGAGGAGAGTATGAAATAGATGAACACTATTTTATGCCGGTTGTACGCAATGTACCTCGTTTTCCTGAACGCTCTGTAGAGCCTGGAGATACTTGGGTCTTTCAAGCTGAAGAGGTACATGACTTCAGGAATAATTTTCAGATTTCTGCTCCCTATAGGGTTCCGGTAACAGTAACATATACATACCAGGGGAACGAAGAGGTAGATGGAAGAGAGATGGGTGTGATCGAAATGTCCTACAATGTCTTTCATAGGACCAGTTTGCGGGGAGTTCGTAATACTCTTTTTCCAGTACGAATGAGCGGGGCTTCCAGACAGACCATGTATTGGGATTTTGAAAACGGCAGACCCCACAGCTATACTGAGGACTTTGAATTTATTCTAGAGCTGGCATCCGGAGATGAAGTTGAGTATGTGGGTACTGCAAGTGCTGAAGTAATTGCATCTGAACCACTGGAACTGGAGAGTGTTGCTGAAGATATTCAGCAGCGCCTTGACGAAGGAGGAGTGGAGGATACGACTGTCGAAGAGGATGATGAAGGTGTTACCATAAGTTTGGAAAATATCCGTTTTCGTCCGGACTCAGCAGAGCTCTTGGAATCTGAAATAGAAAAACTTAGGCAAATTGCGAACATATTGGAAGAGTACCCGGAGCGGGATATACTGATTACCGGTCATGCTGCGCGTCTGGGGTCAGAGGAGTATCTTGTGGAGCTTTCCAGGCTGCGTGCTCAGGCTGTGGCTGAACAGCTGCATGAGTGGGGGGTGCGGGAGCGTACTCATATGTATACCCAAGGCCTCGGGTCAAGCCAGCCGATTGCTGACAATTCAACAGAAGAAGGAAGAAGACGAAACAGAAGGGTGACTATTACTATTTTGAATAATTAACTTCAAGTGCGCCTTTATTGATCTTTTTTCTAAAATACACCCTTAACCTGTGAAGAATTGGTATATTTTTTATGAAGATAAGAACGAGAAGCTCAGAATATATTAGTCAGAAAAGGAGAATTGTATGAATATAAAAGACAGCATAGTGGATCTAATAGGCGGTACACCGCTCATCCGAATTCAAAAAGCGAAATGGGGTATTGAAGCAGATATTTTGTTGAAAATGGAAAGCCATAATCCTCTCTCCAGTGTAAAGGACAGGATCGGTCTATCTATGGTTGAAGCAGCAGAAAAGCAGGGAAAGCTGATGCAGGGTGGCACAATTATCGAGCCTACCAGCGGAAATACGGGGATTGCCCTAGCGTACATTGGTGCAGTAAAAGGCTACAAGGTCATTCTCACTATGCCGGACACAATGAGTCTTGAGCGGAGGAAGCTGCTGAAGGCGTTCGGTGCTGAGCTTGTACTTACTCCAGGGGAAAAGGGGATGAAGGGTGCAATTGATAAGGCAAAAGAGCTTGCCTCTGAAATTGAGCATGCCTTTATACCTGGACAGTTTGATAACCCAGCAAATCCGGATATACATGAACGGACAACTGCTGAGGAGATATGGAAGGACACTGATGGAGATGTGGATATCTTTGTAGCAGGTGTTGGGACAGGAGGCAGTTTTACCGGCATTAGCACGCGGCTAAAGAAATATAACCCTGAGCTAACCGCATATGCTGTAGAACCGGAAGATTCAGCTGTTATATCAGGGGGAGATCCGGGACCCCATAAGATCCAGGGGATTGGAGCGGGTTTTGTTCCGGAAAACCTGCATACTGACCTTATAGACGGTATAATAAAGATGTCTGCAGAAAAAGCAGCAAATACAGCCAGGGAGCTTGCGAAAAAAGACGGGATACTTGGAGGTATTTCTGCAGGGAGTAATCTGGCAGCAGCTTTGGAGCTTGCGAGGAAGCCGGAGAATAAGGAAAAGACAATTGTTACCATTCTCTGTGATACAGGAGAACGCTACTTGAGTACCTGGCTTTGGGACTTTGAATAGCTTCTGAATAGCTTTGGAAAAAACGCGGGAGTGTTACGCAGATATTTCTTGTAATCCTCCCCGAATTTTCCAATTAGCTGCGCCTCCTCTTTTGCTCTCCTGAAAGACATGAGTAGAAGAATAATAGACAAACCGAAAAAACCGATTATATAATTTCTAGTAATCCCAAAGGCTGACAGCATGAGAATGAAGTATGCTGTATACATCGGGTGCCGAATAAATTTATAAGGACCCTCTGTAGTAAGGGCTGCTGAATCCGGGATGCGTAGGTTGGTTGAAAAACCCGCTTTTAGGGTTTTGTGTGTCCGGAATAGAAGAATTAGCGACAATGAAGCAGTGACAGCAGAAAGTATACGGACCCAAAAAGGCAGAGGAAGGTACATCCATGGGTGAAGCTGCGGAAAAAAGACGTAGAATATTACCCCGGCGATCAACGGAATGCCTAATAGCGACCTTGCTGCTGTAAGAAACGGGCCTTCGTCTTTTGTGAATACCCCGCCTTTATACACTCGGTATTTTAACTTAAAGAACCACCTTAAAGCAGAAAGGAGAGAAAACAGGAAGATAAAAATATACCGAAAAAAAATATCCATGTATGTTATTCTCCTTCCGGAATCAGGTGTCTAAATAATGCCACATCATACTATCACCATCAATAACAAAACAGCCCCAGAACTCTCTGGATTCAAGCATATGGGGAATCCACAGCTGGTCATCCTGCCACATTCTGTCAAAAGGAATAGTATCTGCTGCACACCAAAAGGGAAGAGCTTCATCAGTTTCTCCCGGCGTCCCAGTATAGGACTCTGCTCTGTAAACAGCGCAGTCAAGGCTGTATCCGTCTGTGAACTGGAATTGGAGTCTTCCTGAAAACACCGGATCAATAGGCGTAATAAGTACTTCTTCTTGGGTTTCGCGGATTACCGCTTCAACTTCTGTTTCACCCGGCTCAATTCTGCCGCCTGGAGCATTGATTTTTCCGGCCCCGAGTCCCCGCCTTTTTTCAATAAGAAGGACCTTATCATCATCCATAATAAAACAGAGTACAGCGTAGTCTTTTGGTTTCCAATTTGCCCAGTCGATCTCATGATTCAGAACCGCTTCTGG
>CAYRYS010000032.1:0-31303 GCA_964428555.1 uncultured Spirochaetales bacterium
TGTCCATGCCCCTGAAATAGAGCAGGCTGAAAGAATGGCTCACCATCGCGCTTGGGTCAGCTGCATTGAGTACTATGGTGTTATCAGTTGAGAAGGTGTCCATCAATGAAATACCGATGTTCTGTACAAAGTAGTGCCTTCCTAGGTGGTGGGGCAAAGTGATTTCTCCGTTCCCAAGCAGCATGAGCCCGGTGGTTGAGTACAGATCTTCTGTCTGGGACCCGCTGTAACCCAAATGTGAATACAGATATTCTGATACAAATGAGAGAGTAAAGTCATCGGCAGAAATGGTTTTCTGCAGAGCTGTGTCAATAATTGGGTAGGGAGTAAAATCCGATGCCTCCTCCCATTGTGTTCCTTCAGAACTTGGATAGTCAGCTTGGTTGTGGAGTTCAAGCCCAGCCTCAAAGCTGAGTATTGTATTCAACACATCGATTGAGAAGCCAAGACCCGGCCTTAGAATGTCATCGTACTGGTACACACAGGATGCTGCCCAGTCAATGCCTGCGAGGAACCCCTCAGCCCGGATGCCGTAACGTAGGTCTGTCCAAAAGTCAGCAGGCTCTGTGGAGAGGGCATTGTCCAGGCTTAAAAACGTGCTGACTGAGAAGCTGAAGCGCGGAGTCAGGGTAAGCTCCAGACCTTGGAAGCCTGTTTCCTGGTCAGGCCCCTGGTCTGCTGGGTGAAGGCCGTCAGAGGGGGTAAAATAATACCCAGTTCCCCATTGGACGCGCTGTTTTCCTGCAGTAACAGTAAGCCAGGAGACTGGTGTAGTCATCACATATGCTTGGTAAATGGTATGCTCCGTTTCACGGTTCGGAGAAAAAACAGCCCTGTGGTGCGCAAAGAACTCGGTGTTTTCAACACTGATCCTGTGGTTCGCCTCTGCGGTGAGTTCTCCTGTGAAAATGTGCTCTGTTTCACTGTCCGTATTTTCCCTGTTCCGGTAATTCACACTCGTGCCGATAGACCCGTAGATGCTGTACTCCTGGGCAAAGACTGAGCTGATACAAATAGTCAATAACACTAGAAAAAGTACTCTCTGTTTCATAACTACCTCGTAAGTCTGTTTTGGTTAAACATGCTGTCAGGCAGGTTGTTTCTCTCTTCAAGTTCTTCTATTGTGAGGCGTGAATATGTATCTTGTGCTTCCTCTGAGCGGAGTGTGAAAACAGTGGGCCTTCTTCTGCCTGCAATCTGCTGAATCCCGGAGAAGCGCATGCGTTTAAAGAGCGTTCCAGACCTTGCGTAGTATTCTATGTAGAGCGGAATAAAGTCGTCTGTTGTAATAAGCATAATAATATGGGAATACGGAACTTCTTCAGAGTTTGCTCTGCCTTCCACCCTGTAGACCTCAATCTCGCCGAGTTCCTCGTGGGTGTAGGATTCAGTACCCAAAAGCTCTGTTGTATAGTCATCTGCATAATTGGGGTCGCCGATATCATTATTGGAAAACAGGCTTCCTTGAAAAGAATCCCTGGCTGAAAGCCGGATTGCCCGCCTGGAGCCTGACCTGGGGTTGTACATCCAGAGTGCTTCATTTCTCTGCAGAAAGCGTGTTCCCCTGGAGCGGGGCGGTTCTTGGATTTCCATGAATGTCCCGGTATCCTGCTTGTAGAATGTCTGGATTGTCATTGACCTGTCACGCCGTGCCGGTCCCTCTGTGGTGAGTGTCATGACCGCCCGGAAATTTTCCGGATACATTGCGTTGTCAGCATTGTCAATAATCTCCTGCCCGGTAATTCCGAATGCTGCCGCAGCTATGGTGATCATCAATACGAATAAAACGGTTTCTTTTCTCATAGTCATCCTCCTGTTTTTTGAGAAAGTATTGTCTCTAAAAATTGTATATAATTGCTGAATGTCTGGTGACCTTCTTCTGTTAACGAGTAGATCGTCTGTACACTGGTACCTGCAATCTCCTTTGTTTTTGAAACATATCCGCCTGTTACAAGTTTCTCCAAATGAGTGTAAATAGCACCGTCTGTTGCATTCAGTTTGTCTTTCAGCTGTGTAAAGGACACCTTATCTTCCTGGAAAATAATAGTCATGATGGACAGCCTGGTCTTTTCAAAAAAGGTACTGTCAAACTGGGTGTAAAGTTCACTCATTTCTTCTTCCGTTCCCTGATTAATTCGTAAACTCCTATGACGGTGAAGGTGAGCGCGGAGATTACGCCTGCGGCAATATAGTAGAACTGGCTTTTTCCATTCAGAAGAATAAAGACCATCCCTAGTGCTCCGATAAAAAAGGCCACACCGTAGAACATGCGCTTAATAACCTGCGCGAAAAGCAGAATCCCGATAGACGCGACTACAAGGATAATTCCTGGGACCGGGTTCTCAGGCTTTATAAGAAAGGGGACAAGAAACCCGATCAGTACAGTAAAAAAGGTGAGTGAGACTAGAAAAGAAATGACCTCTTTTGTTAACAAGGGGATGCCCTTGTCCTCCAGTTTCATAAACCAGGCAATGGTTTCCAGGACAATACCGAGGACAAATAAGGGTATCCATATATACACCGCGCTCTCTGTAAAGCTGAGTGCCTGCGTATTGTAGAGGACTGTGTTCAATAGAGTCCCGAGTAAAATAATAGCTGCCCAGGTGAAATATGCCCATGGCTTTACATAGGGTATCCCTTCTTTTTTCTCAAGAATACCCCGGATTATTGACAAGTCCTCTGCGTATTTTTTTATTTCATTGTCCATACATGCCCTCTCTTTGTGTTGCAAAGTAACTTTGTACTACAAAGTTAAGTCTTTTTACATTTATTGTCAAGAGAATTGTGGTAAATCAGCAATTCGAAATGTGAGGTTCATAGTTTTAGCAATTTCAAACTTTGCCCCATTATATGCGTCTTAAAATCGTTATTGCTACTCATGGTCCGGCTTTTGTACATCCATTATATGATTTACTCTTTTTAATATTATTCTGAATTTAAATGGTAGGGGGAGATAAGTACATCCTGCCTCTCGTAGGTTCAAAGTTTGAATTGCTCCGGCAAAATAGAGGTTCAAGGAGTGTGTTACTTTTCTGGCTTTTTGGCTATACTCGGTAGAAATTGATCTGTTTGCACTGGTGGTAGTTGATTAATGTGTAATACACAGTGTGTAAAAGAGCCTTGTCTTGTAAAATATTTCCATATATATGCAGCTTGTCCTTGCACTGGCATATGAAATTAACTATGATATACCCGAGGTGTCCGAATGAAAGCAGGAAAAATTATTGAAAATTTTAATAAAGACCAGACTGGTATTAATCTATCAGTATCAAATGAAAAAATTAAAGATAATGTGCTGCATCTACGGCTTTCAGGCTATCTTGATAATCAGAACTCCAGGACGTTTCAAAAGACAATTGAAAATGTCCTTTCTAATTATCCGAATATTAGGGAGGTTGCCTTTCATATGGAAGGGCTTTCCTATGTTTCTTCAACAGGAATCGGGGCTTTAGTCGAAATACTGCTCCGCTCTCAGGAACAAGGCTTTCATTACCACTTTTACAATGTCCCACAAAAAATAAAGACTGTAATTGAGATTCTCGGTTTTACCGAGTATTTTAACATGATTGATACCCCGGTTATTCAATAATTATCTGTCCATAGACAGATGGCCTTACCATTAGATGCTAAACATGATACCTTAGTCCTATGAAAAAATCAGTTCTCCTTCATGCTTGCTGCGGTCCATGTGCAACAGCTTCTCTCGAACGCCTGCTGTCCCAGGGGTGGAAGGTTGGCGTCTTGTTTGCCAACTCCAATATTGCTCCTGTTTCCGAATTTGAGAAAAGGTACGAAAATTTGGCTAGGGTAACTGAATTCTACAAAGTCAGGCATTGGAAACAAGCCTACAGTCATGGGGAGTGGTTGAAAGAAATTGGCGGTTTTGAGAAAGCTCCTGAAGGCGGTGAGCGCTGTGCACGGTGTTTTGCATACTCCCTGCGGCTGACTGCAGAAAAAGCCGAAGCCCTTGGGTTTGATGCCTTTTCTACTAGCCTGACTGTAAGCCCTCATAAAGATTCAAAGCGCATTTTCAGCATTGGAAACGAGCATTCCTGTTTTCTTGCAGAAAACTTTAAAAAGAGAGACGGATTCAAGCGCAGCATTGAGCTTTCAAAGCAGCTTAGTCTGTACCGACAGGATTATTGCGGGTGTGAATTTTCTAAAGCCCACATCCGGGACCTGTGAAGTTCAAAAAACACTTCTTTTCTGTATTAAAGGATCATACAAATTTGCTATTTTGGAGAAATGGTTTATACTTAAACAGTAGAGTCCCTTTTATGAAAGGCGTATTTGGCGTTTTGAAATTACTATTTAGTTCTATAGTTATCGTATAGGTCTGAAGATTCGTGATTTTTAAACCGCCTCGATTACGGACTATTACAGATGGTGTTTTATGGAAGAGAAGATTGAAGAACTGGAAGCTATTATACAAGAACGAACAGAGAAACTTATAGAAGCCGAAAAAATGGCGGGTCTGGGAAGTATGGTTGCAGGGCTAACGCATGAAATCAATACCCCACTTGGTATTAGTTTTACTTCAGCTTCGTATATGAATGAACAGGCTGATAAGATAATGGCGCAGTTTGACTCTAACCAAATGAAGCGTTCTGACTTAGAAAAATTTCTTCATACATGCAAGGAATCGAGTGACCTAATGCTGCTGAATTTAAAGCGTGTATCTGATCTGGTAAATAGCTTTAAACGGATTTCTATTGACCAGTCATTTGAAGAAAAACAGCTGTTTAATGTGAAAGATTACTTGGATGCGCTTTTATTGACACTGCAGCCGAAACTGAAGCATACTGACCAGGAGGTGGTTATTGACTGCAGTGAAAACCTGGAAATATTCGGTTATCCCGGGTTTTTCTCTCAGATAATAACAAACCTCTTGCTCAACAGCTTAAAACACGGTTTTAAAAAGGAAGATACCGGGAAAATACAGATAACGATTCGAAAAGAGCATGATACAATATATCTTGAATATAAGGACAATGGAAAAGGGATACCCAAGGAAGATGTGAACAAGGTTTTTCAGCCGTTTTATACAACAGGTTCGGATACCGGAAGTACGGGATTGGGAATGCATATTGTGCGGCAGATTGTGGAAGACCGTCTTGGTGGTTCTATCTTTTTGGAAAGCGACCTCGGTAAAGGTGTATGTTTTCAGGTATCTTTTCCAATAGGACAGGAAATTGAAGAAAAAAGCAGTGAATGATTGGACATAATGAATATTTTTGTTTCCATTTTGCTGTATTTCCTGTACAATAGACAAATCGAGGAGAGTCCTATATGAACGGATTTGCCGACATTGTCCGGGAGGAATACATGGCAGAGGATGAAATCCTTTTTGCTGATGAAGAAGACGACCAGCTGTTCGCGGATGAGGATGAAAGTACCGAACAGGCGGCTGAATATGATGCAAGCTGGAAAATACTCATTGTAGACGATGAACGCGAGATTCATAGTGTTACAAAAATGGTTCTGGATAACTTCGAGTTTGAAGGTAAGCCGCTCCATTTTTTAAGCGCCTTTTCCGGTGAAGAAGCAAAAAAGATAATTGCGGAAAATCCTGACATTGCTGTTGTGCTCTTAGACGTAGTAATGGAAGAGGAAAACTCAGGTCTTGAAGTTACGAAATGTATCCGTGAAGAGCTGAAAAACCATTTTGTTAGAATAATCCTGCGTACCGGCCAGCCTGGACAGGCACCTGAACGCCAGGTTATTTCTGAATACGATATAAATGACTATAAAGAGAAGGCCGAACTAACGGCTCAAAAGCTTTACACTGTAATGATGTCCTCTCTCCGCTCCTACCGGGATCTGCGGATCATTGAACGGAACAGACTTGGTCTTGAACAGATAATCAAAGCAACATCTAACCTTTTCGAGGTCCAATCTCTAAAGAATTTTGCCTCTGGTATACTTACCCAGCTTACATCGCTCTTGCGTTTGGATGAGAGCAGTGTGTATCTCAATGCATCGGGGTTTACTGCTACCCATATATCAAAGGACTATTACATTATTGCAGGCACCGGTGCGTACAGTGAGTTAATTGATCAGCCGATGGGCAAAGCTGTACCTGCGGATGTATACGAAATGCTGGAAGAAGCAGCAAGGGAAAAGAAGAGCCTCTTTTTTGAAAATGCTTTTGTAGGGTATTTCCAAACAGGGGACAAGTCTGAAAACCTTGTGTTTTTACGAAGGACCAAGGCCTTGACTCCGCTGGACAAGCGGCTTATTCAGATCTTTGCCTCAAATGTTGCAGTAGCTTTTGATAATATCTATCTGAATCAGGAAATTGTTAATACTCAGAAGGAAGTAATATTCACACTTGGAGAGGTTGTAGATAACCGCTCCAAAGAAACTGCGAACCACGTAAAGCGTGTAGCAGAATTCTGCGGTCTTCTGGCATATAAACTCGGATATTCAGAAGAGGAATGTGAATTGATCAGGCTTGCTGCTCCAATGCACGATGTAGGCAAAATTGGAATACCGGATGTGATCCTGAATAAACCGGGGAAATATACATCAACCGAATTTAAGGTGATGTATACCCACACCTCTATTGGATACAATATTCTAAAAGGCTCTAAACGGAAGATTATGCAGGATGCAGCAGTAATTGCTTTTCAGCACCATGAAAAGTGGGATGGAACAGGGTATCCCCAGGGCTTGAAAGGTGAAGAGATTCATCCCCATGCCAGAATCGTTGCTTTAGCAGATGTTTTCGATGCTCTAAGCCATAAGCGGATTTACAAAGACGCATGGACAGACGATCAGATACTCGCACTTTTTGAAGAAGAGCGGGGAAAACATTTTGACCCTAAGATTGTGGATGCTTTTCTCAATAGTTTTGATGAGTTCAAAGCGATTGTAAAAAAATATCCGGATGAAGCATAGGTAATAAAGTCCCAGAGGTTCATCATTCTATCGAAAATGATAGGATGATGATCAATACTGATAGTTTTTACCACTCCGGAAGCGTACGGCCTTTTTTCTTCTCGCACTTCTTACTTGTTCTAAATTTTTGTAATATAATAAATAACAATATTTTATGTGTGCCCAGGCTCTCTTGGCACGCGGTTTGCTTCTTTGTTGATGAAACAAAATTAGGAGGACAACCATGAAACGAATATTATCATTACTTATTATTATGCTGCTGTTCAGCACTACTGCTCTAATTGCGGACGAAGAACAGCCGCAGCTGGCATACCGCTTTTTAATGGAATATATCCATGATGAGGAGGAAGAAGCGGGTAACCCGAAAACTGCCGGCTTAATTACAATTGGCGTTGGTGCAGGTTTGACAGGCTTAGGAGTAGCAGCGTATTTTTATGCGGATGATGTAAGTAGTACAGTCTTTGATGAACCAATGGATGATTCAATGCGATATATTATCAGTGGTTCAATTGCAGGCTCAGGAATCCTTACCATGACCATCGGTCTTGGAATTTATGCCACTGAACCGAGGGATGTGCGCAGCGAGTTTACAACAGTACTTGAAGAAGAGGATCCGGCAGTCCAGGAAGCCCTTGCTGCATCTGCGCTTCACGATTTAGCAGAGGAGTCAAAACGGCAGCGCCTGATATCAGGTTGGTCCGAGCTTGCGATTCCGCTTATAACTGCAGGCAGCAGGGTCACTGCAAATATCATCCAGGAGCGGCCGTGGCATGAAGATGTTGTATCTATTACTTCCTGGCAGGCTTGGCAAATCTGGAGCGGAATTAGCCAGGTGTTCTTTGAGCGCACTGAGGAAGAGCGGGTGTATGAACAGTATCTATCTGCACGAGAAGCCCTCTATTAATACATGTATTAGTTGTGTGGAGCTTACCGTGAGGAATGGGAAGGCTTATGATTATTTTTCGTGACATCATCCTTTCTCTTGGTATTATGCTGGGGTTTTTTCAACCCCAGCTTGATCCTGTTTTTGAGGGTCGTCTGTTCCGTGATCAAGAGGCTGTTTATATTTCAGGAAATATTGCAGATGCTTCAAATGAGCAGTTTTTAGAACTCGTTTCATCCGGGATTGAACTGCGAATACAGGCAGAAATACGTGTCAATGGAGAACCCAGCCGATTGTATTACCATGGAATACGCTATTCTCCTGTGCGGGATACCTACGAGGTATTTCTCTCTGAGAGTCAGGGGGAGCATGAAACAGAGGATCTCCGGGCTGCTGAGTATTTGCTGTTTCACTTTAACCGCATCTACGCAGCTTCTTTGAATATGCTATATACGGATAGAAGGAATACTGTGGAAATAAAGTATTCCATGTATATTCCTGGCCAATCAGAACTTGACCCCATGGTATTGTGGAACTATCATCCAATAGTACAGCAGTACCGGTTTCACAGTATCACTGAAATCCCGTTTTAGGAGTTTTTTTTTGCGCATTCAGGGTAAGGTTTTCGTGTCATTTTTACTGCTCATTATAGTCAGTCTTGTCGGTTCCGGTGTAATTACAACCAGGCTGATAGCAGCTTCACGGAGTGTATGGGTAAATCAGCGGATTCGGGACAATCTCAATAGTGCCTTGGATACAATTGGAGAGTCAAATATTTCTGCAGAAGCAAGAGTGGAGCTTATTGGAGAAACGCTTGCCGGAATAAATGCTGAATATACCCAGTATGAGGTCCTTGAACAGGATTTGTATCTTAACCTGACAGTCCAGTATTTATTTCTTAGTGCTCTCTTACTGGTGTTCATTCTGTTGCTCTCCTATGCTGTATCTAAAGGAATAACCAAAGGCCTGCGTAATATGGTCGGCTCCATTCAGGATTTGGAAGACAAAGGTGCTGCTGCTAGGATATCTGTTCCAAAAGAGAGGGACTTAAGAATTTTAGGAGATGCGGTGAACCATTTGCTATTGGTGATCCAGGAAAAAGAAGAAATACTTAAAGAACAGGCAAAATACGTGGGATGGCAGGAAGTTGCCTCCTTTTTATCGCATCAAATAAAAAACCCCTTAACTTCTGTCATGGTTGCTGCGAAAAATATTAGCCTTCTCCAGGAGAAGGGCGCTGCCGGAAATAGGGCTATTACAGAAAGTGCCCGAATATTAATTGAGGAGTCCCAGCGCCTGTGCCGTCTTGTAGACAGATTTAAAAAGATGTCCGCATTTCCACAACCGGACTTGAGGCAATATTCCTTATCAAAGGTATTTAACGAAATATCCGAGGAGTACGGCAGGGAAGCAGCTGAGTTTGTGATAGAGGTGCCTGGGGATATCCAGATAGACTTGGATATCCAGCTCTTTAAAGAGGCAATAAAAAATTTAATCGATAACTCAATTGCTGCACAAGATGAGAAACCTGTAGATGTCTGTATCTCATGTAATCAGGTTGGGGATTCCTGTATAATAGAATATTGGGATTCCATTGCTGTGCTAGATCCAGGGCTGCCGGCAAAGGTTATGGAGCCAAGGTTTTCTACAAAACCTGAAGGAACCGGGCTTGGGCTTCCCTTTGTTAAAAAAGTAATTTCTTTGCACCAGGGAAGCGTAAAACCGTCATTAAGCAGTATGGGCGGGCTTTTATTTACCATTATTCTGCCAAAAAGGAATATATAATGAAAAAGGTACTTATAATTGATGATGAACAGAATATACTTTTCTCATTAAAAACATTTTTAGAAATTAAGGGGTATTCTGTTATAACTGCTGATTCGGTGGAGAAGGGGAAGGCTTGCTTTCTTTCATTGCACCCAGATGCAGTAATACTGGATGTATATCTGTCAGGAGAAAGCGGGCTTGATCTTCTTCCTCTGTTTAGAGAAAAAGAAAATTCTATTCCGGTTATTATGATTTCAGGTCACAGCAGTATTCAGACTGCTGTTCAAGCAATTAAAGAAGGTGCCTTCGATTTTCTCGAAAAGCCTATTGATACGGAAAAACTGGAAATAGCTCTGCAGAATGGTCTAAATATGAAAGACCTGAGAAATAAGGTGGAGGCATTGAAAAACTCCTGGGTACAGGAACACTTCTATATTGGCTCCACCGAGCGAATGCAGCAGGCTGCCTCTACAATAAAAAAAGCCGGACCAACAGAAGCAACGGTATTAATTCGAGGTGCTAATGGAGTGGGGAAAGAGCCGGCAGCATACTACGTATATCTTAATTCACCGCGTTTTCACAGTCCCTTTATTACGGTAAATTGTGCTGCAATTCCGGGAGAGCTTTTTGAAAGCCAGTTGTTTGGCCATAAAAAAGGCGCTTTTACTGGAGCTGTATCAGACTTTCCCGGATATTTTCAGCAGGCAGATACCGGCACCCTGTTTTTAGATGAAATTGCAGAAGTTCCTTTACCGCTTCAGGCAAAACTACTCCGTGCAATTGAGTATAAGCAGGTCCAAGGACCTGGGATGAGAAGTCAGAAAAAAGTAGATGTGAGGATTATTGCAGCTACAAATAGGGACCTTGAGAAAGAGGTCGCCAACGGCTGTTTCAGGGAGGATTTATTTTTCAGATTAAACCAGATTCCTGTGTATATTCCGGCTTTAGATGAGCGCAGGGAAGATATTCCTGAGTTTGTTCGCAGATTTGCCAAAGAGGCTCAGCAGCGCCATTCGATTACTGCCAAAGAGTTCACAGCCTCTGCAATTCAGCTGCTGTGTTCGTTGGAATATAAAGGCAATATCCGCGAATTGAGAAACATAGTTGAGCGCCTGGTCATTCTTTCAGGCGATACTATTACGAAAGAGGATGTGCAGATGCTTTCCCCGGGAAGCGCCAGCAAAGAGAGGGCGCTCTTTGCTCCAAAGCCTTTGAAGCAGGCAAGGGCAGATTTTGAGCGTGAATATATTCAGCGTAATCTTGCTGCTAACCAAGGGTCTGTTAAGGCAACTGCCCAGTCCATTGGAATGCTTCCGAACAACCTTTCCAGAAGAATGAAGGAATTGGAAGTATTAGAATAACCTTTATTTTTTTACGATTATCGCCGATAATATAATTTATGAGAGAATGCGCACCAGAGAGTCTATCTGACAATATTGCATCTGGAAGATACATTGCAGGGATCTTTTCTGTGTTCTTTTTACTCGCGCTTTTTTTATTCGGCTCCTATGTATACTCGAACTATCTGTTCTCAAGCCATAGTTCTTCAATGTTCCAAATTCAGAATATCCGGTTAAATGGCGAGGAAGATGACTTGTCATACAGAAGAATAATGACAGACCAGGCAAGGGAATACCGTTTTTCTGCTGAGTTCTCGCTTGAGGAACTCCATGAGCATTTGCCTCAGGATTCTTCATACAAGCTTATGCTTTATAGAATTGCAGGAAACTGGATTATTGTCAGGCTTAATGGTATACAGATCGGTTCTGTGGGAAATCTTGAAAACAATAGAAGTAACATATGGAACAGTCTTAATTATGTTGATATTCCGCATCGTCTTATTGAACAGGAAAACACAATTGAAATTATTGTCAATGCTACCCACCAAGTAGGAGGCATGCCTGATCCGGTCTTTATTATGGATTCCTATACAGCAGCAGAGTTCAGGGGCTGGTTTGACTTTATCCTTATTTATATTACGCTTATTGCCCAGGGCATACTTCTGTTTTCTTTTGTGCTGTTTTTATTCATTTCCTTTTTTACCGGATTGTCCAATAAATATGAGTATCTCTTTTTCGCGATAGCCGCCATTCTTATGACAATAAACCTGCTAGATTATCTGCCGTATTATCACTTTCCATTACCATATCTGTTAACGAAGAATATTACCCTTGGAGCACTGTATTTATGCTTTGCAGCAATTAACTTTGGTCTTTACAGGCTG
Source organism: uncultured Spirochaetales bacterium (assembly GCA_964428555.1). Lineage (GTDB taxonomy): Bacteria > Spirochaetota > Spirochaetia > CAYRYS01 > CAYRYS01 > CAYRYS01. Next base: position 11,775 of record CAYRYS010000032.1, read on the forward strand.
TTAAAATCGAAGGCTACGTATTTTATTGCCTGGTCCCTTATTATTGCATATTTCTTTATTCTTCTGTTTTTCAATTCAAATGCAGCAGTATTTAAGGAGTCATATTCCTATACTAATATTCTTATACTTATCAGTAATATTACCTGGATTGTTGTAACCGCAAGGAATTGGAACAAGAACTCCCAGGCTCGAATTATGCTGGCAGTGAGTGTTGTTCTCCTCTTTGCTGTCAGTGTCGATATTATTCTCGGTATTTTGCAAATTGTGCTTTTATATACCTTTGCTGTTTTTGGGACAATTGTTTTTTGCATTGGTTTGGCATTTCTCGTGGTTATAGACTACCTTCAGACAAGTATTCGGCTTGAAAGTGAGTCCAAGAAAGCAGAAACACACTATCAGAAGTCAATCCGTGACGGCCTTACCGGAGTATATAATAAACGGTACATAATGAGCCTTTTAGATACCATGCCCCATCCATATGCTGTTCTCATGATCGATATCGATCATTTTAAGCAAGTTAACGATACATACGGCCATGGCGCAGGAGATGAGGTAATTAGGTTTTTTGCTGTTAAGGCTGTTGAAGCAGTGCGGCGACATGACATTGTCGGCAGGTTCGGTGGGGATGAATTCATTATCATTCTGCCGGAATGTCAGGAAGGTGCTGCGGAAAATATTGCTCAAAGACTTCAGAACAATATTACCAGCTTTTATTCGGAAAGCTTTCCGGAGGATTTTGTATTTACTCTTTCAATCGGCATATATTATGCAAATTCCTTAGAAGACTGCAAAGCTGAGGCCTTAGAACGCGCGGACAAAGCCTTGTACCAATCAAAAGAAAATGGGAGAAATCAGTATTCTACTTTTAAAAAGGACTGAATCAGCTCCTGCCTATGTAAGCCCTAAATTCTTGTGGAGTGCATGAAAAACGAAGTTCCGGATCTTGCTTTTAATCGGCTGCTTCATGGATTTGTCAAAAAGGATTACATATACCGGGTTTCCCTCTTCTCTAATGCCCACTACTTTTCCCGAAACTTTTGCTAACGAACCTTTCAGTTTTAATTGAATATCATCTATTTCATCATCAACCTTAACCGGAATGCGCCCTGCATTGGAGAACTGACACGCCATTCCTGCAATGCTAATGTCCAGAATCTCTCCGCCTTCAAAGCCATCGGAGGTTCGCATATTGAATGATGCCTGAATATTACCTTGGCACTGGGCTCGTACATATTTTCTGCGCCCCTTTGCTTCATTTGCCTGAAGTGCTTTGAGTATAATAGCTGTACTTTCTTTTAGTCCCAGCTTAAGGCGGATAAAGCCGCACTGTACCCCGATTTCCATAAGGTATTTCCTGGCAATCTCTTCATCACTGTTATACGACATAATCCCGATCCTCAAATCCGGGAGTTCTTTCATCAGCTCACGAATATATGTTTCCCATTCATTGCCTTTTAAGACAGTATCAATATTGATAAACACGATAGAATCCGGATACTCAGCTAGAATATTTTTAATCTTGTCGTGATCTTTTGCCAGGTAAACCTCGTACTCCTGTCTGAGTAGGGCTTCTATCATTTCTTCCTGCATTACGCTATGGGGATATAGGAAAAAAACTTTTCTTCCTGTTATTCTTTTTGTCTCCATTTCATTCCCCTTTATCTTAAGTTACAATCATTATTATGTTATATCCCGTAATTATAGAAAAATGGAGTATAATTCCGGGATTTTGTCAATTTTTATTCCAGCAAAGTGCTCTTCAGGGATTGAATAAAATCATCCTTCTCTATGTCTGCATGAATATCTGAATAGTCTCTCTGTATTCTTTCTCCCCGCTCTGTGTCTCGTTTTTTTGAATTGATGACCATTTGAAGAATTGTTTTCTTTTGTGCGGAAAAAATATCTATGGCTTCCTGAAAGCTGACATCTTCCAGATAACTCTGTGTCAGCCTATATAATAAGCAGTTATCACCAAAACATTGAGCCCCTGCTTCATGAAGGCCCTGGGGGCTCATGAGGTTTCCTCCGGTTTTATACCAATTAGTAAGAAGCTCTAAGAGGGCGTACCGGATAAAAAAGATGTATGTTTCTATCGCTGCAATTCTCGATTTATTGGTACAGAAATTTTTACCCAATTCCGGGATATCAACTGATGTATATACCTCTTTTCCCTCGGTTTGTTTTAGAGAGGTATGCGCAGCGTCCATGGCAGAAAGAGCAGACTTTGAAAAAGGAGAATAGTCGAGGTCTGCAGCAAGGGATTTATCGCGCCTTTTGAATTTCCACTGGTTTCTGAGAATTGAATATAGGTTGTTTGAAAGTACCCACGCTGGAACAATTTCGTTTATAGCAGGTGAGAGTCCCTGGGGTGTTTGGGTTGGGGTTGAAATTAAAGAAAATGGCATGCTTACCTGCTGGGGGAGGGTGGTTACTCCTGTTGCAATTATTGTGTATTGTGCGTTTGTGTAGTCGCAGGGGTATTTAATATTTACTCCGAGACCGTAGAACAGTCCTTCACCTGAATACAGCTCCTGGTCCGGGAGCTTTCCTGTGTGGTTTGAACCCACATTTGCCCCGTATCCGATATTGCCTTTTCCCTCAGGCCAAATACAGGCAATACAAAGGCTTTGGTGATGAAAACCTACAAAGGGTCCAAGGAGGGATGACGTGCATTCTCCTTCTGCTACTCCTGTATTAGGACCAATAATACTGGAGATTACTTTTCCATGCCGGTCTGCGTAGCTGTATTCATAGAGTAAAGAGTCTTCGACCACTGCATAGGTGTCTGCTGTGCATCCCCATTGCAGTATGCTGGATCGGATAACCGCACCTGTTTGGACCTGGGTTTGATTCTCCTTGTCCGATATAATAAGGGAATTTATTATTTCCCCTGCACCTTCAACACGGGTAAAAGGAAATATCCAGGAATTTTTAAGTAAGCTGCAGTTTATCACCATTGCATTAGCACCGATAACTGTTTTGTCCCATTTAAATGTGTGCTGTACCTTTTCTGCTTTTTTCCGGTAGTCTGAAATTACTTGTGTGTCATTCCGGTTTACCGCATAGGCCTTCATTTCCTGCCAGTGCATATCAGGAAAAAAACATACCTCCCGTCCGCCTGTTTCGCTTCCAATTGATATTTCCTTGCCCGCAGAATATGAACTTGGACCTGTGCATAGAACAGATGAGCAGTTCACTAGTGATGCATTGTCATTGATAACTGCTTGAATGATTGGACCGGAATTGACAATACTGGTGTTGTTTCCAATAATACTGTCCCGGATAATAGACCGGTAGATGCCTGGCGGGAAATAGGGATTGCCTGATTCTTCTTCTGTGAAGCTCCCGATTTTGCAGGAGCCGAAAAAAATGGTCTCTCTGACTTTTTGAGGAGAAAAATCTTTTGCAACAAGAATGAAGGTCCAGTTATCTGCACTGCAGCCGTTTGTTTCTAGCTTCTCAATTTCTGCTTTTGTAAGTTGCCGAAACTCTTGATCCTCAATTTCTTTTTTGATTCTCTGAGTATATGTAACTACTTTTATATGCTTGCTTCGAAAAGTTGAATCATCCATTTTATTCTATTTCTCCCTGCTATGGCTCATAATAGCATTCTTTCCATAAAAAAAGGAAGGAAAAGGGGGCTTTTCCTTCCTAAAGGGGGTAATCAGAGGAGGTGATAAAACTCTCCATTAGATGTAAAGCAAGCTGTATGCCAAGACTGTACAAAACTAAAGGTGTATATTCATCTCTTTATAATACAAGTATTAAATCCCGATGAAGTTTTTAATAGAATTCTATCAGCCTCATTGTGATTACAATTCTGTATACAAAAGGATACAAGAATTCCATATAAAATTTATACTTTTTGCATTAATGGAGAAACAGTGTTTGCAGATCGCCATGTTTATGTGATAATATTGAAGATACCTTCTATTATTCTTAAGTTATATGTAGGAATTATTATCATTACGGTCGACTTTTTGCTAAAGTTTAAATATATTGAGTACAGGTAAGGTATGGGAAATTCCATAGATGTAGAAAATAAATTACGTGAAATCTTCAAGCTAGATTCGGAACTGAACACAATTCAGGATATGGACATTCTCCTTGAGAAGATCCTGTACAAAGCAAGAGAAGCAGTGAATGCGGATGCAGGCTCTATCTATATTAAAGAAGGAGATGAGCTTGTTTTTAAGTACTCCCAGAACGATACAAAAGAAAAAGAACTTCCTCCTGGCCAAAAGCTCATCTATTCTATATTCAAAGTAAAGATAAACAAGAACTCAATTTCAGGATATGCTGCAGAAACAGGGGAAACCTTGAATATCCCGGATATGTATAGTATTCCCGAGGATGCCCCCTATAGCTTTAACCCTAAGTTTGACCGCCTTTCCGGATATAAAACTGTGTCTACACTGACTATTCCGCTGCTTACCAATTTAGGAGATACAATCGGCGTTCTGCAGCTTATAAATGCGAAAGATTCTAATGGGGAAATCGCTGCCTTTTCAAAAGATGCAGAACTTTTTGCAAACCATTTCGCTTCCAATGCGACCATGGCATTACAGCGAGCAAAGATGACCCGTGCCATTCTTCTGCGGATGATCAGTATGGCAGAACTCCGGGATCCGAAGGAGACAGGCGCCCATGTTAACAGGGTTGCCTCTTTTGCTGTTGAGATTTATGAAGAATGGGCAAGGAGAAAAAAAGTCTCTGAGGACCAGATAGATAAGATAAAAGATGTTCTCCGTATGGCAGCCATGCTTCATGATGTAGGAAAGGTTGCAATTTCCGACCTTATACTGAAAAAGCCGGCACGCTTCACAGATGAAGAATATGAAATAATGAAGCGCCACACCCACCTTGGTGCTAAACTCTTTGTTGATAAACAATCGGAATTCGATGAGATTGCTCTGGAAGTCGCGCTTACTCACCATGAAAACTGGGATGGAACAGGGTATCCGGGAAAGATAGATCCTGAAACCGGCGAGGTACTGGAAGCCCAGGAGGATGGAAAAGCGCGGGGCTTAAAAGGTGATGAAATATCTATATATGGCAGGATTGTCGCTGTTGCCGATGTATTTGACGCATTAAGTTCTAAGCGTGTGTATAAAGAAGCGTGGAAAGAAGAAGATGTGCTTGCTGAAGTACGAAAACTATCCAATACCAAATTCGATCCTGAACTGGTAGATATCTTTTTCCATGTCCTGCCTTCTATCCGTCAGATTCAGGAACGGTATCCGAATTCCGAAGATTAATCTGCTAAAAAGCTGAATAATTCAAAAGGCATATTCAATTTTTATTGCTCATCCGCTTGACAGCTCACATGGTGCGTGCTATGTTCCCGAAAAACTAAGGTAATGAATTCATGAAAAAGGGTAGAATATGAAACAGTACTTTTTGTTTCCAGGCCAAGGAGCCCAGTATCCTGGAATGGGAAAAGATCTATGGGAAAACAGCAGTTCAGTAAAAAAGCTGTTTGAACTTGCCTCTGATACTACTGGAATTGACTGCAGTAACCTGCTCTTTCACGGCACTGAGGAAGAGCTGAAAAAGACAGACAATACCCAGGTAGCAATTACTCTGGTGAACCTCGCTGCTGCAGAGGCTTTGCAAGAAAAAGGTATTACACCGGATGGATGTGCAGGCTTTAGTCTTGGAGAGTTTTCTGCATTGGTAACAGCCGGGGTACTTACCAGAGAAGATGTCTTTCCTCTGGTAAAAGAACGGGGACTATTCATGGAAGCTGCTTCCAGAAAGCTGGATAAGTCCGGCGGATGCGGGATGGCGGCTGTAGTCGGAACATCGGTTGAAAAAGTTGAAGAAGCGATACAGTCAATAGAAGATGTATATATCGCAAATCTGAACAGCCCGGTACAGACGGTGATATCCGGTACAATTACAGGTTTAGATAAGGCAGAACAGGCGTGTAAATCTGCAGGAGCAAGAAGGGTCATTAGACTGAAGGTGTCAGGTCCATTCCACTCGCCATTACTGAAAGAAGCGCAGGATGAATTTGCCCAGTACCTTAAAACTATAAATTTTACAGTTCCTCAAATACCGCTGTATTCGAATGTCCTTGGCAGAAAGGTAGAACAAGAAGATGATTTAAAGCAGCTTTCAATTGATCAAATTACTTCTCCGGTACGATGGGTGGATGAAGAGAACGCAATGATTACAGATGGAGTTCAAAGGTGTATTGAGGCCGGTCCCGGCAAAGTACTCTGCGGACTTTGGAAATCCGTATCCAGAGACATACCATGCCTCCAGGCTGGTACAATGGATTCAGTAGAAAACATAGAATAAAATAGTAGATCAAGGGAGTTAGATATGCTGTTAAAAGATAAAAAGGCAATTGTTACCGGCGGTTCAAAGGGAATCGGCAAACATATTGTAAAGTCGTTTCTGGAAAACGGGTGTTCAGTCTGGTACCTGTCACGTAGCGAAGGAGATACGCTGAAGGAGTACTCATCCTTGGCAGAGGAAAAGGGTGTGTCCCTTCATTTTGTAAAAGCTGATGTTGGAACAGAAGCGGAAGTAACTGAAACTGTGAAATCGATCCTTGCAGAAAGCGGAGGAATTGATATCCTGGTAAATAATGCAGGAATAACCAAGGACGGTCTTTTGTTCCGCATGTCCTTGGATGACTGGGACACTGTTTTAAAGGTGAATTTAACCAGTGCTTTTCTTGTCTCAAAGCTTGTTGCCCGCCAAATGGCAAAGCAGCGTTCAGGTTCTATTATTAACATGAGTTCCATAGTCGGGGTGAACGGAAACGGTGGACAGTGTAACTACGCTGCTTCCAAAGCAGGGCTTATCGGTTTTTCGAAGAGTATGGCAAAGGAAATTGCTTCCAGAGGTGTCAGGGTAAATGTAATTGCCCCTGGATTTATCCAGACTGAAATGACTGAAAAACTGACAGATGAGGTGAAGCAGGAGCTTCAGACACGGATCCCGTTATCCAGGCTCGGTTCAGGTGAAGATATTGCAAACACAGCGGTATTTCTCGGGTCGGATATGGCGAGTTACATAACCGGCCAGGTGCTGCTTGTTGACGGCGGAATGGGAATGTAAGGAGAGGTACATGAGTAAGCGTGTTGTTGTTACAGGCTTAGGGGCCATAACCTCTATCGGAAAAAATGTGGATGAGTTTTGGAATGGGATACAAAACTGCAAGAGCGGCATTGGTCCGATTACCTATTTTGATCCCGAAGAATTCCCGGCAAAGGTCGCAGCGCAGGTAAAAGACTTTAAAGCCTCGGATTACTTTGACAGGAAAGAGGCCAGGAAAATGGCGCGGTTTTCCCAGTATGCTGTAGCAGCATCGGTGGAGGCTGTTAACGATGCAGGCCTGACTGAAGGCAGTGTGGACCCTGACCGATACGGTGTTATTCTTGGAAACGGAATCGGCGGGTTTGAGGTTTTGGAAGAGTCTTACCAGAAACTCTTTGACAGAGGACCAGGTAGGATTGTCCCAATGCTGATCCCTAAATTAATCAGCAATATTGCTCCAGGAAATGTTGCAATACATTTTGGAGCCAAGGGCCCGTGTTATGCTGTTGTGACTGCATGCGCATCCGCAACTGACGCACTTGGAGCTGCTGCACGCTGGATCCGGGAAGGAAAGTCGGATGTTATTATTTCCGGAGGAGCTGAAGGCGCGATTACTCAGATGGGTATCGGCGGCTTTTGTGTAATTCAGGCCTTGAGTACGAAGTATAATGATACTCCTGAAAAATCGAGCAGACCCTTTGACAAAGACAGAGACGGATTTGTGATGGGGGAAGGTGCGGGTATACTTGTTTTGGAAGAACTTGAACACGCAAAAAAACGAGGGGCAAAGATATACTGTGAGCTTGCTGGCTATGGCATGACCTGTGATGCAAACCATTTAACAGCACCCCATCCTGAAGGAATCGGAGCTGCAAAAGCAATGAAAATGGCAGTAGAAGATGCGGGCCTGAAGATGGAAGATATTGATTACATTAATGCTCATGGTACCTCTACGCCAATTAATGACCCTACGGAAACAAAGGCAATTAAAAAGGCTTTTGGAGACCATGCGTATAAGCTGAAAGTGTCTTCCACAAAGTCAATGACAGGACACTGCATCGGCGCTGCAGGAGGAATTGAGGCCCTGGCGAGTGTTCTCGCAATCCGGGACCAGTATTTTCCTGCTACCATTAACCTTGATGAACCGGATCCTGAGTGTGATCTTGATTATGTACCGAACAAGGGCCAGGAAGGAAGAATCCGCGCTGCAATGTCAAACTCATTGGGTTTCGGAGGGCATAACGGAATTGTGGTTTTTAAAGAGTTTACAGAATAACCGGACAGTAGGTTCTACTGTGCTGAGCATGGACTCATTATAGAGAAAAATATAAATAGATTGCATACACCCCCTGTTCTTTGCAGGGGGCTTTTAAACTTACGCAGGTGGAGAAACAATGCCGGACTTCGTAAGCATGTTAAACTCCTGCTCAAAGTTGGGTGTGAAAATTTGCTTTCCTAAATTGTCATTTATCTCCTGAATGCTCCAGAATCGGCCGGTCTCTATCTCATCCTCTGGGGGATGAAACGGCCCGTTGTGGACCATTTTATGTGTATACACTAATTCGCTTTCAATTGTATTTTTCATAATATACCGGAACAGCGGGGCAGTATCAGTTTTTGCTACTCCCAGCTCTTCCCGGATTTCCCGGTCTAAAGCTGTTTCAATACTTTCCTTATGAGCAACATGGCCGCCTACAGAGGTGTCCCACTTACCGGGCTGGATCTTTTTATTCATTCCCCGCTTCTGGAGCCAGAGCTCTCCTTTGGAATTGAAGACATGGACGTGCACTACCTGGTGCAGGAGGTGCGGATTCCCGTGGCAAAGACCTCTTGGGGCTTTTGATATAGGCTTGCCTTCCGGTGTGACAACATCGAACCATTCGTCGTTGCTGTATTCATCAGAATATTCTGTTTGTTTCATATTAGTCTCCATTTGAGGTGAGCTGGACATGCTCTTTGTATATACAATATCCCTGCTTTTACGTAAAGTCATGTATGTAGCTTTGATTATTGTTTTGCTTTCATCTATACTGAAATACAATGTTAACAAAAAGGCATATAACCCTAGTTTCTCAGTCAAGCCTGTTCCTTGGTGTACCAATTGATACACTGGAAGTTCTTTTCTCAAGATCCCCTGCTCAGGTACGAAAGTACAACAAAGGAGCACTTATCGCTTTTCGCGGGGATGTATATGATTCATTGAAGATAGTGCTTTCAGGTTCTGTTGTTGCTGAATTCGACAATCTACAGGGAAAGACCTTGAAAGTGGAAACTATCGAAGCCCCTGGAGTGCTTGCAACCTCCATTCTGTTTTCCGAACAGAATTTCCTGCCTGTGAATGTGAGAGCTGCAGCAGAGACAGAGATCCTTTCTGTGCCAGGCAGTACAATCTTGGAATTGATGCAGTCTAACAGGACCATACTGGTAAACTTTCTTCAGGATGCAGGGGACAAGCTGGTAATTCTTGCTGAGAAGCTGAGGCTCCTCCAGTTTACTACAATTAGACAGCGTATTGCTGCATATCTGTTAGGGTTGAAAGAGCGTGAAGACAGCGATGTATTAGTAATCCCCTATACAAGAGAAGTATTAGCCGAGCTATTCGGTGTTGCCAGACCGTCCCTTTCCAGGGCGTTTTCTAATCTTCAGAATGAAGGAACCCTTGGGGTTGACGGTAAAGAGGTAGTAATCTTGAACGAGGGTAAACTAAGGGATGAATTAGAAAATTTAGAATAGAGGATGAGGAAAATGAAAAAACGTGATTTGAAGGGAAAGACTGCTTGCATTTCCGGCGCTTCAGGGGGAATAGGAAAAGAGATTGCAAAGGAGCTGGCATCGTATGGTGTAAACTGCGTGCTTGCTGCCAGGAGCAGAGACAAGCTGGATGCGCTGCAAGAGGAGCTAGTAGCCGCTTATGGAGTGAAAGCATCGGTGGTGGAGATAGATTTATCCAGGGCTGAAGCAGCAAATGAATTTTATGAAGCAGTAGGGGACTTGGGCTGGACAATAGATATTCTGGTAAATAATGCAGGATTCGGTATTTTCGGGAACTTTGCGTTCACGCAATGGGCTAAGACTGAGAAAATGCTGGACCTTGACATCACCTCCCTTACACATATTGCCCACCTGTTTCTCAAAGACATGATTGCCCAAAAATCCGGAATTATTCTCAATGTGTCTTCTATAGCCGCGTTCCAGCCAACCCCAAGCTATGCTGTATATTCTGCAGCAAAGTCCTATGTTCTTATGTTTTCTGAAGCATTACGCAGAGAGGTGAAAGGTGCCGGGGTTTTTGTGTCAGCCCTATGTCCCGGGGTTACTGAAACTGGTTTTCTCAGTACAGCAGGACAAAAGAAAACACTGTATCAAAAAGCAGTGATAATGAGTCCTGAACAGGTTGCAAAAGCAGCAGTTGCCGGGATGATTAAAAACAAGCCCGCTATAGTACCGGGCTTGTTAAATAAGATTACTGCAGTTTTTCCCCGATTTGTTCCGAGGCAGGTTTCTGCTGTTATTGCAGCTGCCCTTATGCGGGAGAATTAGACCTTTTCTGCATCATATCCTGCTTCATCTATAGCAGAAACTATTTCCTCTGAAGACAGGCTTGTTTCTACTGTAACCACTTTATTATCAAGGTCAACAGAGAAGTCATCTATTCCCTGCTTTTCTCCAAGTGCTTTTGAAATCCTCATCTTGCAATGGTTACATGACATATCAGGTACGTTGAATTGATATTTCATTAAACTTCCTCCTTTTGTACTTTCTTTTGGATACCCATACTATTTGCAATGACATTGATTGAACTGAAGGTCATTGCTGCTTCAGCAATAATCGGTGTAAGCAGCCCTAAAACAGCTAAGGGTATACTTATTATATTATAGAAGAATGCCCAAAAAAGGTTTCCCCTAATCTTTCGAAAGGTGATAGCAGAGATGGTTATTGCGCTGTAAATTGACTGCAGATTGTCTCCGGTTATAATGATATCTCCGCTTTCAATGGATAAATCCGTTCCGGTAGACAAGGCAATGCCTACATCCGCGCCTTTTAAGGCTGCTGCATCGTTTATCCCGTCCCCAACCATAGCAACAGTTTCCCCTGCTATTTGCATTTCATGCACAATTCTTACCTTTTCATCCGGCTTTACAGAGTGATACACAGAGGAAATACCAAGTTTTTCTGCAATTGCATTTGCTGTTACTTCGTTGTCTCCTGTCAGCATTGCAACTTTTATTCCTGAATCTTGCAACTTGGAAACAGCAGCTTCAGCCTCCGGCTTTATAGTATCTGCAATTGCAAAATGCCCGGCTGTAGTATCATCTACGCGCAGTTCTATTACTGTCCAGCCCTGTTTCATCTGCTGCTCATACTTTGCCGGTTCTTTCGGTCTGCCGAGAAAGTAATCCTTTCCTTGATACCGTGCAGTCATACCAGCACCTGTATGTTCAGTAATGCTCTCAACTCCTGCGGCTGCAGGAACAGATTGGGATTCTGTGTAGCTAATCACTGCTCTTGCCAGGGGGTGTGCAGATTGAGCTTCAATTGCAGCGATAATAGGCAGATGTTCGTTATCTGCATTTGATTCCACAACCTCAGGCTCACCTTTCGTTAATGTCCCGGTCTTGTCAAATACTACTGTGGAAATATCCTTTGCCCTTTGGATCGCTTCACCCTCTTTTATAATCATCCCCCGCTTTGCAGCAGCTCCGGTACCGGCAACGAGGCCCATGGGTGTTGCTAACCCAAGTGCACAGGGACAGGCAATTACTAATGCTGTCACAAACACAAAGATTCCAGTAGAAAGCGCGCCTGCGTCCGGGTTTACCCAAGGGAGGAAACCTTGTGCCCATGAAAGGAATGGTGCAAATGCATCGTATCCTATCCCCCAAAAAAGCCCTGCAATAACGGCAATGGTCATAACAAGGGGTATGAAAATCAAAGTAACTCTATCAGCTGCAGCCTGAATTGGTACTTTTGCTGATTGGGCTTCTTCTACGAGCTTAACCATTCTGGCAAGAAAGGTGTCTTCCCCAACATGGGTAACTTCAAAGCGGATACTCCCGCTTGTGAGAAGGGTCCCGCCTGTTACCTCGTCTTCCTTTTGTTTTTCTACAGGTACCGGTTCTCCGGTTATCATAGATTCATCGGTATACCCTTTTCCCTCTATAATTTTACCATCAAGCGGAATACGCTCGCCTGTTCTTACAACACAAACAGCTCCGGGTTTAACAGTCTCAAGCGGCATTTCAACAATTCCCTTGTCTCTAGTTGCTATCCTTGCATTTTTACTTTGAATATCCAGCAAGCTCCGTACATCTTTTGAGGCGCGGTATTTTAAGCGTGCTTCAATATATTTTCCAGCCATATGAAAGGCTATAAGCATTGGCGCCAATGCACCGAAAGAAGCGATGTCTACACCAGCAGCTGCGAGTACAGCTGTAAGGAAAGCTGCAAAGGACCCGAGGCTTACGAGTGAGTCCATATTTGTGTGGCCGTGTACTAACGCAATTCCAGCACTTTTTACAATGCCTCTGCCTGCAGTTAGAAAAATAGCTAAGCCGCCGAGAATTTCAACAAATAGATAACCCGGGATCATCACCCCTGTCATGTGAGCTATCATTAATCCCATTACCGGTATGGTAATAGCCAATGCGATGATAAGGTCCATTTGTGTTTTCTGAAAGCGTACTAAGGTTTGGTCTGTACCTTTTTCAGACTTCTTTGCCTTGTATCCTGTTTTTTCAACAGTGTTTTGAATATCTGTAAAGCTTTTATCAGGCTCGGAAATTACATATGCCTTTTCAGTAGCAAGGTTTACAGATACATATTTAATGCCCTCCATTTTAGAAAGCTGACGTTCAACAATGTGGACACAGGATGCGCATGTCATCCCTTCTACGGAAAATGAATATGTTTTTTCTTTTGTCTGAGTTTCTGCCATAAAATCTCCTTTGTAAGAATACCCTAAGGGGGTATAATGAAAAGGTACTGATTTCTTTGTGAATTGTCCAGGAGAATAGCAGCAAAAATAGCATGTGTTTCGGACAAAAAAAGAGGTATGGAATCTGGGTTGGTAATAGACGTTTCCTGTTGCGAATTGCCTATTTTTCCATATACTCTATATTATGCGCAAGTACAATAATGGTAACAGTTGTTTTAAAAATTCATTCGTACTACTAGTAAATATATTCCTACTCTTTGCAGTGCACTCTCTATTCGCTCAGGAAGAGCAGGAGCTTCTTTATATGGATGTTTTTACCCGTGAGGATGGATTAGGGAACTCTAGCGTTTCCTCAATCGGTCAAGACTCCTACGGATTTATCTGGTTTGGTACTCAAGGCGGCTTGAACAGGTATGACGGCAGGTCTTTTACCAAATATACCCATGACCCCTATGATTCGAATTCCCTTCCCCATAACCTTGTACAGACATTATATGTAGACGATGATGATATTATCTGGGTTGGGACATACAGCGGCCTTTCCAGTTTTAACCCAAATACAGGAGACTTTACCAATTACCGGCATAATCAGAATGATCCGGAAAGTCTAAGCAATAATGTTGTTGTTTCCATTACAAAAGATAATGAAGGAAATATTTGGGTCGGTACCTTGGATGGCCTAAATAAACTCGACCCCGAGACAGGTGAATTTCAGAGGTTTTATAATTCTGAAGATGACCCTGCGACCCTTTCTAATAATATTGTTCGGAGCCTTTTTACAGATTCCCGGGGTGATGTTTGGGTCGGAACACTGGGCGGGCTTGACCTGTATCATCCTGAAACCGATGCTTTTACCCATTACCGAACTGATCCTGATACTCCGACCTCTTTGCCTGGTGATTATGTAATGCGGATTATCGAAGAGCGCCCGGGTATTCTGTGGGTTGGAACTTGGGGAAACCCGGATGCCGGGTGGCCTGGTGCTGTTTCCAGGTTTGATATTTATAATGAGGAATTCGAGAATTACGAGCTTCCTGTTCTTGAGGTTTATTCGCTTGTCTGGGAAGAGAAGGAGGATACGCTTTGGGCAGGAACCTGGGGAGGCGGTTTTTTCAGCCTAGAGTACCCGAGTGGGGAAGTTGTTCAATATAACCATGATTCTTCCTACTACCACGGTCCGGAAAACGATATTGCATACAGCCTTTTTCTTGATGACTCAGGACTCCTCTGGGTTGGTACAAACGGCGGTGGTGTAGGAAAGAGGAACCCTCTTTACCGGGAGTTTGTTAAGTTTGAACATGATCCGGAAAATCCTGAGAGTATCGGCAGCGGCAAAGTAAATGCTCTCTATATTCAGGATGATGAAACCCTTTGGGCTGGTCTGTATAATAGTGGGGTGGATCGTATTAATCTGGAGAGCGGTGAAGTAACTCATTATACCTATGATGCTGATGATCCAAACAGTATCAGCAATAATATTGTTACAACAATCTACGAGGACAGCACTGGAGCTTTATGGGTTACTACAAACCGCGGTCTAAACCGGTATGAACCAGAAATTGACGGGTTTTCCAGACCATTTTATGATGATGAAACCGGACTGCGGCTGAGCGATGAAATTATCTACACACTAATGGAAGACCGCCAGGGAAGATACTGGATTGGAACCTATAACTCTGGGATTGATTTATATTATCCGGAAGAGGATAGGTTTGAGCATTTTTTCGCAGATGATGATGATCCCCATAGTCTTTCTGATAATTTAATATATCAAATACTCCAAACTCGAGACGGAGAGATCTGGATTGGAACAAATAGAGGATTAAACAGATACCGGCCGGAAACAAACGATTTTCAATGTTACTTCTTTGATCCGGAAGATCCTAGTCAATTGAGTAATAATACGATACGGGACCTATTTGAGGACTCAAGGGGAAGACTCTGGATCGGTACATCAGGGGGCGGAGTAAATTTATATGATGAAGAATCCGATTCCTTTGTACATTATACAATCGAAGACGGACTTTTGAATAACATGATAATTAATATTAATGAGGATAATAACGGAAATATTTGGCTTGCTACCCATTACGGATTAGCTGTCCTTGATCCTGAATATGAAACTATCGAGACCCTTGATGAGGACGACGGAATTGAAAACATGGAGTTTACACCTGGCCATGCAATAGACTCGCTTGGTAATTTCTACCTTGGTTCTCATAATATTATCAACTATGTTGTTCCAGCTTATCAGGAGGAATATGACTATATGCCTCCTGTATGGATTACCGGGATTCGTGCAAATAATCAGGAACTCGAGCTTGAGCAGCCCCCTTATGAACTGAATGAACTCACCCTCTCGCATACCCAAAATTATCTATATATCGACTTTGTGTCTTTGGATTATCTCTATCCGGAACAAAACCGGTACATGTACAGAATGGAGGGTTTGAATAATGAATGGATTTATCTTGAACACCGTAACTTTGTCGAATTTCCCCAGCTTCAGCCTGGTAACTATGTGTTTCATGTTAGAGGTACAAACAGTGCAGGAGAGTGGACTGACTTAGGTGATCAGCTCCGGATATCGATTACTCCGCCTCCCTGGCGCAGTGTTTGGGCTTTTATTCTCTATGGCGGTGCTGCAGTTTTTATTTTTTATCTAATGCTTGAACTGAGAACCAGTATTGTAATGCGGAGAAAGATTGGCGAACTTCAAAGAACACAGGATGAACTTCGTCTGGTGAATGAACAGTTCAGAAAGCTCTCTATCCAGGACCCTCTTACCGGTGCTGCAAACAGGAGATATCTGGAAAGTATTCTGGATATTGAATGGCGCCGCGCTACTAGAAACCGGACTCCAATTGCTTTTCTTCTGATTGATATCGATTATTTTAAGGCTTACAATGATAATTACGGTCATCAGAGTGGAGATGAGTGTCTGCAAAAGGTCGTAGAATGTCTTATGACTCCTCTGAAACGGGGAACCGAAACATTTGCACGATACGGTGGGGAGGAGTTTCTCTGCATATTACCGAGTACTGATGAAAAGGGTGCCTATTATGTTGCAGAGCAGATGCGGAAAGCAGTCGAGTCTGCGAAAATACCCAATGAATACTCATATGTTGCTGGCTATGTAACTGTAAGTATTGGTGTTTCTTCAACAATACCGGACCAACATGGTGCTCTTGCTGAATGGATTAAACGTGCTGACCAAGCAATGTACACAGCAAAGCATAATGGCAGGAACCGGGTAGAGAAAGCACAGTAGCCTATTATCTCTAAAATTCCGACTGGACAAAAAAAAGAGAGTCTTGTATATTAGTTGACATGTCAACATAAAAGAGGTAGGTGATACTCTATGATCTTAGTTACAGGAAGCACGGGAAACACAGGAAAATCGGCAGCCAGCGCATTACAGCACAGAGGAGCTGAGTTTATCTGCGGGGTAAGAAATCCGGAAAAAGCAGGAATACTGCAGGAGCAGGGAATACCAATAGTGGAATTCGATTTTCTTAATCCGAAAACTTATGGTAAAGCGCTGGAAAATGTTGAAAGTTTTTTCCTTATACGCCCCCCTGCAATATCGAATGTGCAGCGGGACCTTGTACCGTTTTTACAGACTGCAAAACAAGCTGGAGTAAAACGCATTGTTTTCTTAAGTGTGCAGGGCGCAGAAAAGAACACAGTAATACCTCACGCGAAGATTGAAAAGCAAATTGCGGATATGGGTTTTGAATATGTATTCTTAAGACCATCGTTTTTTATGCAGAATCTTATCCATCCCCATGGGCCGGAAATCCGCCAGGATGATGAGATATATGTCCCGGCAGGTGATGGAAAAACGAACTTCATTGATGCAAAAGACATTGGAGAAGCTGCTGCTGAAATACTTATATCAGGAGATTACGCGAATGAGGGAATTGAGCTTACAGGCACTGAATGCTTTTCCTATTATGAAGTTGCTGATATATTGTCTATAGAGCTTGGCAGAAGCATCAAATACCCGAAGCCGGGGTTTTTTCGATTTATTTTTAGAAAGATCAAAGAAGGTACAAAACCGGGTTTTGCCTTGGTTATGGGACTGCTATATTCTGCAGCCAGGCTGGGAAAGGCTTGTAATACTACAAGTGACTTAGAAAAAATACTGCAGAGAAAGCCGAAAGGTTTAAGAGAGTTTATTCATGAACACAGAGAGGAATGGGAAAAAGCGGTATAGTATAGATTCCGGATTATGGGCCCAGAACCTATCACAGGTATACCGCTTTGGCAGCGCCTATCTGTCAGAAAAAATGAAAGAATATGGACTGAGTGCAGGAAGCTTTCCGATTGTACTCTTTCTTGCGGATAATGGTCCCAGCAATCTGGAGCTTATTGCCGATGCCCTGCTTGTGGACAAGTCTCTGATTACCAGGCAAATCCGGAATCTGTTGAAGAAAGATCTTATTTCTATTGCATCAGATACTTCAGATAAGAGGAAGAAGATTGCCATACTTACTGAATTTGGAAAAGCGATAGTTCCCCAGATTCGAAAGGTCCTAAAGACCTGGGGAGAAGAAATCTTTGCTTCCCTCTCCAGAGAAAAGCAGGAAGTGTTTTTTGAGATACTCGAATATTCAGCAGAAAAGACACTCTCCATGTACTGTAAAGTCCGTGAACAGTAGAATTCTGTAAGCAGCAAAAACTATGCCCCATTCTTTCTATCCTTTATAATATATGTAACCGGTGAAAGATAAAAAGTATGAAAATACTCGTATTCCGGTGGAATACTATATTAGGAGGATGTTTTGGGACAAAGAGGAAGCGAAATAATTGGTGTAGATAAGAAAAATCTTGTAAAAATGCTCAATGAGGCATTAGCAGAAGAGTGGCTGGCATACTATCAGTATTGGATTGGTGCTCGGGTCATGGAAGGGCCGATGCGCTCTGAAATCGAACCTGAGCTGAACATCCACGCAAACCAGGAGCTAAACCATGCGGTTATGGTATGTGACAGGATTGTCCAGCTTGGCGGCACCCCAGTGCTGACACCGGCAAAATGGATGGAGCTTTCAAGCTGTGAATACGGAACACCAGAAGACCCGTATGTTGAAGTTATTCTGCAGCAGAATCTGGACGGTGAACGCTGCGCTATACAGCGCTATTCAGATATTGCCAATTTTGCCTCAGGAAAGGACCATGCTACCTATCAGATGGCTGTACAGATTCTGAACGAAGAAAATGAACACGAACAGGAAATTGAAGACTGGCTCACAGATATTGATAGAATGCGGGAAAACTTCAAAAAGTTGAGAATGTAATTGTATCTATTTTTCGCAGGAACAGGTCCCTTGGCTTTTGCCTTGGGGCCGTTCTTTTTATGTCTCAGGTTCACAAAAAGCATAACAATGCTCACTCCGAATACTGCTGCCCAGCCGAGGACGTCTTCAAGGAGATGCAGAAACACTACCCGCTCGTTTAGTTTATTTCCGCCTTTTAAGCGAAGTACAGCAAGACCGTTAATCCCTATTCCAAATATGGAAATAACGAGCATCCACATCGGCTTTACTGCTTCAGGCTGGAAAAGCCGCTGGACTCCTTCATAGAGTATGTATGTACTGCCTCCAAGGAGAATCAAGGCGGTGAGAAGGGCTGCAAGGACTGAGTAACGCTTAAAACCGAAGGTCATCTTTTCCGTCTGTCCCCTTTCAGAGAGGCGTTCTAAGTACATGGACACACCCAGAGTCGCGGTATCCCTAAATCGTGACAGCATCTGAAAGGATCGCGATACTGTTTGTAAATATCCCTCTAATTATTTCTATTATTGTAAAGAGAATGTTTGAGAAGAAAGCTGTCCGTATGTTTTTATAAGAATGATGATGTCCATGGTCATGTGAGTGCGCCATTGGTACTCCTCTTATAGAAAATCTGCATATTTTTCTCGTAAGTCAAGAAACCCCTTTGTTACCGGAAACTATGGTCATACCATAGAGAATATTTGTAAATTGATTTTTAAGGCAGGGTTGAAATCAATAGTAACAAAGTAGATTGTGGTAACAGATGCCGGCACTCCGTATCAAGCGTGGAGAATAGCTTTGCTATTCACCAGCCCTTTGGACCCGACCGAAATTAATATATTTATAGATATTTGTACCGGCGGTCGGACTTGAACCGACATGCCCGTGAAGGCGGCAGATTTTGAATCTACTGCGTCTACCAATTTCGCCACGCCGGCACGTAAAAAAGAGATTAGCGGGAATACGCGCGTTTGTCAAGAAGGGAAGGAGAATCCGCGGTCTCTGCTGCGGAGCACCGCGCTCCTCGAGTGATTCCGCGTAAGCAGAATTGCTTGCCCTGAGCACAGACAAAAACGTAGTCGAAGGGTGGTCCCTGAGCGTAGTCGAAGGGTGGTCCCTGAGCGTAGTCGAAGGGTACCGAGAGGAACCCAATCCCGCCAGTTTTGTTTTGGGAATTGCATCAGGCACTATCATTTTTTCCTCATCTCGATACCCTTCGGCACTTCGGCTCCGCTCAGGTCGTGCCAGGATAAGCCTGGTTGATT
>CAYRYS010000033.1:0-31254 GCA_964428555.1 uncultured Spirochaetales bacterium
GAATCATTAACGTACTAAGAGAGATAAATCAGTATAATCCTGAGGTGTTTATGCTCCTTAAGAGATATATCTTGGGATTTATGGAAAAAAAGAGTATAATAAAAACAGATAGGTTGAATGAATACCTATTTCAACAGGAGGAAAAGGGAATGCTTGTTGAATCATATTTTGAAGTAATGGAAGAAAAAGAAAAGCAGGGTATGGAAAAGAAAGCTAAAGAAGCTGCCAAGCGGATGCTCGAAGAAAAATGTTCATTTGAGTTTATTGCCAAAATTACCGGTCTCTCTATTGAAGAAATAAAAAAGTTAGAGATAGAACACGAATAAAAAACCAAGCAAGGCACCAGGTCCGCAAGATTTCCCGGAAAAGGAACTACGGCCATGCCTGCTGCATGCGCGGCAAGAGAACGCGGATAATTTGTAATACTGATTTACTTCCGTGAACTACCGAAGTATTTATGAAAGTCGTGATAAATTAGAACATATTGTCAGCAACGGTGATAAACTTCCGGAATTCAGCGGGATAAAGTTGCGGATGCTTAACCATGTACATGTGTTGAGCCTGAAAGGAAATTCATACCAGATGAAAGACCGGTTGAAGATCGGGGTCGTTGACCCTGTATAAGACATCTAAATTGGGGGGGATATTAGTCCGTTGTTGAGATTCAAATGACCCGGGTAATATCTGCCGGGACAGACTGACAGGAAGCATTAACTCCTGGTTATATGAATAATTTTTGTAATTCGGTATATTTCATTGGTGGGAAAACAGGGGATATAGAAGACCTACCTTTCTTTCACAAAAAATCTTTTACGCGAGTATACAATCAATCCCTCAAACTTGCTACACAATCAGACCCATCTATCGTCGGTATTAGACTTCGTATAGTTCCTTGTTGAAAACGCAACTGTCTTCATACCATTGACTCACATGGGCTTGGTAATCACATTGGGGACAATGAACGATTACCCCACCTTGTACTGAGCCTCCACCGTTTAATAGTTTCCAATTCAAGTGTAGGTTGGAGTTGTTCTCATAAAACAGTGCTTTACATTTGCGGCATTTAAGAATAATAAAACTAAGTCCCGAAGGATCGACGCCTGGAACTAATTTAGCACGAGCTGCTTGACGCTCTTGTCGGGTCTCTCCGAATTGTAAAGTATCAAGGACAGATTCCATGTCAAAAGGTTGCATTGGTTTCTCGGTTTCCGTTTGCTGTTCTTCACTGCGCTCGTAATCTTCAATGATATTAAAGTTGGCAAGTGTTAAATTCATTGCACCAAGCCAGTCTTCAGAATGTGAATATTTATCAAACTGTTCAGAATTCAAATAGATGTTTAATATCGGTCCATTGGTTGTTAAGGCGTCCGAATGGATTTTCGGTGGATTTAGCGCTTTAATAGTAAATTCGCTAAGCGAATAACAGTCGGTAAACGCTTTCTCTCCAATAGATTTATTCCTTTACCACAAGTTACAGATTCAAGCTTTCCGCAACTATAAAAAGCTAACTCTCCTATTGTTTCCACACTATCTGGAATAATTATATTTTTTAATCCTGAATACGAAAAAGCGCTACTCTTAATTTTCCTAACTGAATCCGGAATTGTAATACTTTCTAGTTTTGGACAGAGGCTAAAACCACCAAATTGTTTTATCTTGACGGAAGGAGGTATAATGATTTCAGATAGATTAAAGCATCCGGAAAAATCAAACGACCTAATATTTTCAGGGATTTTTATACTACTTATTAAAGTATCGGAAAACGCATTTTCGCCAATTTTTTTTATTGATGCAGGTAACTCAATTTTTTCAAGCAACTTGCATCCAGAGAAAGCACCACTCCCAATGTGCGTTAAAGACTTTGGCAATTTTACATCTGTTAAATTTTTACAATACTCAAATGCATCTTCTTCTATTTTTTTTTACTGATTCAGGTATAGTTATAGAAGTTATCTTTTTTGCGCGGAATGCATTCTTCCCAATTATTGTAATTGTCTCTGGCAATCTTACATTTCTACTAACTCCTCTATATTCGATAAGTTTTCCATCAACTATATTGTAATAATATTCAATAAGCTTTTCTTCAGCTAATTTTCTTACTTCACTATCAGTGTCATTTTCTGCTATCTGCTTCAGAATATCAATATTTTTTTTCAACTCACAATTGGCTTTCTCCACCCACATTTTTCTTTTATCTCTGTTTTTACTTTTCCATTTTTTACCAAATAGAGTCATGTTATGCCTCCACATATTCCATTGATAAAAGTATAGGAACCGCGATCTGCTGTGTCAAGGCGAAAGCAGGGGAAATTGGAGACACCTATCTAGAGATGTTGGAAATGGAAAGTACTTTTCCCATACTTCTGGAAAGTCTTTCGTGGAAAAATAGTATGGGGAGAGTGCTTGTTTGGGCAAGCTATATTGACAGAATGCGCTCGCATGTATATATTTATATATGATCAAGTAATCATATAACTGGAAGGAAAATACGATATGAGTCATATGCCGTCTAAAAAAATCAATTTTTTTGAAAAATATCTTACCCTTTGGGTCGCGCTCTGTATTGTGGTAGGGACACTTATTGGTCGTTTTATTCCCGCTATACCGGATTTTCTCAGTAACCTTGAATACGCGCAGGTTTCAATCCCGGTAGCTATTCTTATCTGGCTGATGATCTATCCAATGATGCTGAAAGTCGATTTCACCAGTATTGTAAATGCTACAAAAAAGCCAAAGGGCCTTGCTATCACCACTGTTACGAATTGGCTGATCAAGCCCTTCAGCATGTATCTTATTGCGTATTTCTTCCTGAAGGTATTGTTTGCACCGATCATTGAATCCAGTCTTGCCACCGAGTACCTGGCTGGAGCTGTGCTTTTGGGAGCAGCTCCCTGTACTGCTATGGTTTTTGTCTGGAGTTACCTCTCTGACGGAGACCCTTCTTACACGGTTGTTCAGGTAGCGGTCAATGACCTGATCATTCTCATTGCGTTTACCCCGATCGTTGCCTTTCTGTTGGGAATAAGCGATATTCAAGTCCCATATGACACTCTGTTTTTGTCAGTAGTACTGTTTGTGGTGATTCCCCTTGCTGGAGGGTATATCTCCAGGCGTTCAATAATAAAACATCGTGGTTTGGAATATTTTGAAAACGTGTTTTTAAAAAAATTCGATAATACTACTATTGTCGGCCTTCTGCTTACAATTGTTATTCTCTTCTCCTTTCAGGGTGAAACAATATTGAATAACCCCCTTCATATTTTGCTTATTGCGGTCCCCTTGGTCATTCAAACATTTTTCATTTTTGGTATCGCCTATGGATGGGCCAAACTGTGGAAAGTGAATCATAGTATCGCAGCTCCAGGCGCGATGATCGGGGCGAGCAACTTTTTCGAACTTTCTGTGGCTGTTGCGGTAAGCTTATTCGGCTTACAGTCAGGCGCTGCCTTAGCTGCTGTGGTTGGAGTGTTAGTGGAAGTACCGGTTATGCTGACTCTGGTAAAAATTGCAGTTGCTACCCGCGGTTCGTTTCGAGGGTATACCTAGTATACACGGGAGGGGATAGAAAACTATGGGAGATATAATTGAAGAGTTAAAAGCCATGTCCGACCTGAACCGACTGAGGACCCTCTCGCTTCTGTGGGAAGCTGAGGACCTGTGCGTATGTGAAATTGAAACAATACTGGGTATGAAACAGTCGAATATGTCCAGGCAACTTGAGCGGCTTCGTACTTCAGGATTCCTCAGCAGCTATAAGCAAGCACAATGGATCCACTTTACCATTGCACCGGAGCACCGCTTTGAAAACAGCCTTTTGCGCCATATATTACACCAGGCCCATGAATCCAGAGAGATATTCGATAAAGATATTGTAAAGCTAAGGGATTACCGCGGAAGAGGTTTTACCTGCAAAACTATCAGTCAATGGATACCGTTTGAATAATCTAAACCTGATGGATCTAAATTGAGAAATATGGATAGGGTAAACCATGTGCTATGTAAAAAAGTGCAAGGCTGATTAAAAGCGCATTACTTTATCGGCATTTGCTGTATCCGGTTTACAAATTCATCAACACTTATCATGTTATTATTCAAAACATAATAGCTGACATAGTCAATCGCGTAAGCGAATGTGGTGCCGTTTATATCAATAAATACTTCAAGAGTATCACCAATCGTATTGTATTTGCAGGGGAAATCCTTAGGCGATCCTTTCAACGGTAACTTCGCTGTTCAAGGATCTGCCTTGCATAGAATCGTAAATTAGGTGCTTGCCCCTTGATACAAACTGCCTAGCGGTAGTCCACTCTGAAACCGTGCTGAGCGGAGCGCCGTGCTGACATTTCCCCGCATCTGGATACCGCATAGTCCGGGAATATAATCATTTAGCTGGGGATAAATTTGAAGGACAAATAAAAAACCCTAATTGCTTTTATTGATAGCAATTAGGGAATGCTTTGTTTCGAGCGTCCGATCGGAATCGAACCGACATCATCAGCTTGGAAGGCTGAGGTAATAGCCATTATACGACGGACGCCTATAATGTGTTGAAATTTATACTAATTTTTCCGGCATACTGTCAAGGTGAATTTGCAGAAAATTACCTTTTTTTGCAAAGCCCTCTTTCTTGATTGTACTGTTATCCGGCTTGAATAAGCGCTTATATTCCTTTACACTTTTTACACTAAGAGAATAAAGGCAGGAACTTATGGGGCGACGAGGCGAATTACACTCAGAAACAATTGTTATTGGAAAACGTACATATTTTTTTAATGTAAAAGAGAATAGACACGGGGACATGTACCTGAATATTGTTGAAAGCAGAAAGCGGGAAGGCCAGGAAAGTTTTGAGCGCCATTCCATCCTAGTATTCAAAGATGATATGCAGGAATTTCTCAAAGGCTTTGAGAAGACTCTAAAATTTATTCAGGAGAACTAATCCGGTAACTTTTTCTATGAATCACCGAGGGCCCGTATAAAAGGACGCTTTTTCTGTGTTCTTTTGTCGGGTACCCTTTGTGTTTTTCAAACCCATATCTGGTATCAATGTTCGCATAATGTTCCATCCATCGGTCTCTTGCATTTTTCGCAAGAATCGAAGCTGCCATTATTTCAGAAACCTTGCTGTCACCTTTAATTACTGCTGAAATCGGATACTCACAGGGGAAGGTGTATTTCCCGTCAACCTGCACCTCGGAAAATACAGGAGGCAGGGAGAAAAGGGCGCGTTTCATTGCGAGAAGGCTTGCATTATGGATGTTCAGTACATCAATTTCCCCAGGCCATGCCCAGCCAATGGAAAAACACACAGCTGCTCTACGCAGCAAGATTTCTGCTTTAATTCTTGCTTGTAAAGAAAGGGCTTTTGAATCTTTTAATATGGACCTGGGGAAATCCTCGGGTAATACCACTGCAGCAGCAGTTACCGGGCCTGCCAATGGTCCTCGGCCAGCTTCATCAATCCCGCATATACGTTTCATGCTGCTATTGTAGGACTTTGATGCGCTTTTGCCAATATAAAATGCATCCTAAATTACTGGTGAGAGTATCTTCTCTTGACAGCAGAATTATGATATTCTTTTTGTACAGACGAAATATAAAATGTATCTAGCCCAAGTTATTTGAATTAGCTTGGCAAATTGTTATACTAATACAGAACAAACTTAATAATAATGGAATTGCCTGTGTTTTTAAAAACTGTAGAAATCTTTGGATTTAAATCATTTGCAGACAGAAGTAGAATCGAATTCCGCGACGGCATATCAGCACTCTTAGGGCCTAATGGTTGCGGAAAGAGTAATGTTGTAGATTCAATCAAATGGGTACTTGGGGAGCAGTCAAGTAAAACCCTCCGTGCGGAAAAAATGGAAGATGTCATCTTCAATGGAACAGAATCGCGGAAAGCTATGAGTGTTGCAGAGGTCACCTTGACCCTGGTAAATGACAAAGGCCTTCTGCCTATCGATGTCTCTGAAATCTCGGTAAAACGGCGTGTGTACCGCTCCGGAGAGAGTGAATATTACGTTAATAATCAGCAAGTACGGCTGAAAGAGCTGAGGGAGCTTTTTTACGATACAGGTATCGGAAAGTCCGCATATTCCATTATGGAGCAGGGAAAGATAGACCAGATTCTCTCAAATAAACCTGAAGAGCGGCGCTATATTTTTGAAGAAGCAGCAGGAATTACCCGGTATAAAATACGCGGCCAAGAAGCAGAGCGGAAGCTCCAGCGTACTGAAGAGAATATGCGCCAAGTAGAAAGCATTCTCAGTGAGGTGCAGCGCAGTTACAATACATTAAAAGCCCAGACTGAAAAGACCCTCAGGTACCGTGAATTACGGGAAGATATATTCCAACTGGAGTTAAAGATCCAGTTACACAGGCTCAAGGAGTTTCTTGAAAAAAAGTATAAAACCGAGCAAGGCCTTGAGGAGCAGAAAAAAAAGCGGGATGAAAAGAAAAAATACATTGATTCTATCAATGAATCTTTGGAAGTAAACCTGGATATGGTCAATTCCATGGAGACCAATCTCATTGACCGCCAGAAAAACCTATATGGTATTGATATCGAAAAAAATAACTGTGACAGTCAAATCCGTATTCTATCTGACAGAGAGTCTGAACTAAAAAAACAGCTTGAGCACGATGTGGCAGCACAGGAGAGCCTTGAAAAGCGAATAGAATCCAGAAAAAAAGAGCTTTCAGATAAAGAAGATGTCTTAACTGATATCGAGAAACGGAAAACAGAAATCTCAAAAAATATTGATGAGTTTGAAACAAGTATTAAACATGCCCAGCAGCGGATTCGTGAGAATGAAGACGAAATTAGCCGGTGCGAGGACACAATAAAAGAAAACGAGAAGAAACAGAAGCAGTATTCAGAAGACCTGAGAGTGCTTACTGACGATATTGTAACACAGCTTGATCAGCGTCTTCGGGAGTCCGGCTATTCTGCAAACCAACGGAGAGAGCTGGAAGAAAAAATTGAGAGTCTTGTAGAAACCATACGGATTCAGGCAAAGGGAAAAACTGACCTGCTACAAGACGCCTCCGGTTCCTCTGAAAAATCACAGACTGAAGTAATGGACCACGCTTCTGGTGCCTTTTCTTCTATAGAAAGGGCTGCATCTGAATTTACCGAACTCTTTGGACAGTATAAAAAGGCTGTGCCTACATTCATCGATGAATTTCTCGCACCGGAAGGTATAATTACGCAAAAGCGGGAAATAGATAATAAAATGGATGAATCCCTCAGGATTATCGAAGAATCCAGGACCAGGATTGCTGAGCTGAGGCAAGACATTAAAATCCATAGTGAAAAAATTAACCAGTATAGAAACACCCTGGAAGAGCTGAAAATGAACCTGGTAAAGGTTAAAACCCAGGAAAGTGCAATAAAGGACACAGTGAGAGCACTGCAGCAGCAGATCCAGGAAGAACAGGAAACCTTCTCTCAAAACTCCGTCCTCATAGAAGAAAACAAACACAGGCTGAAGGGGATTGGCGATCAGATAAAGAATCTCCGTGAAAAGCTTGAAAGTATTTCTGCACGCGAGAAAGATCTACAGAAGGAGCTTGCGGACTTAGAAAAACACATATCAGAGAAAAATAAGGACCTAATGACAAAAGAAAAGGACCTGAAATCTCAAATGGACAGGCTTGGAGACTTGCAGTCAAAAATTGAAAAAATCCAGATGGACCTTGCTGGAATTGATACTGAGATCAAGAATGTGTACTCCAATTTCTTTGATCGATATTCCCGCGATCTCTCTGAGTTTGAAGACAGGATGTATGAGATGCAGTCAGACCCCAAAGAGCTTCGAAAGGACCTGCAAGTAGCAAAAGACGAGCTTCGTTCCCTTGGGCAAGTAAATCTTATGGCGCCCGAAGAATTCGCAGAGGTTGAAGAGCGGTATAATTTCTTAAACAGCCAGATAGAGGACCTGCAGAAGGCTAAAGAAGACCTGGTACAGATAACCCGGGAAATCAAGCAGGAATCAACTGAAATGTTTCTTGCAACCTACGATAAAATTAAAAAGAACTTTCACCAGCTATTCAGGAGACTCTTCGGCGGTGGAAGGGCAGAGCTGCGGTTGAGTGAACCAGATGCTGTGCTTGAATCCGGAATTGACATCCTTGCGCAGCCTCCAGGGAAAAAGCTGGAGAACATTGCCCTGCTTTCCGGCGGCGAACGTTCTCTAACTGCCATAGCCTTGCTCTTTGCAACCTATATTGTAAAGCCTTCTCCTTTTTGTATTCTAGATGAGATAGATGCTGCACTTGATGAAAGCAATGTCCACCGGTTTATCAATATGCTCCAGGAATTTTCTGCAAAGAGCCAGTTTATTGTAATTACCCATAACAAGAAGACCGTAGCCGGTGCAAAGACACTCCTCGGTGTTACTATGGAAGAATCCGGAGTTTCGAAGATTATCGCAATCCGCGTTGGAAAAGAAGAAGAGGCAATTGGAGCAAATGCTTGAGAACCTTCTAGATCGAAACATGAAGCTGTTTCTCGCATTAGTAGGCCTTGTCACCTTGGTTATTGTCGCATGGCTTATTCTGCATTGGGCAATTACCAGAGAAGTACAGGAGTCACAGGAACCGGAAAACGGAATTGTGCAGCATAATGAGCTTCCGAATATTGTTGACTACCAAATGCCGAAGCCCGGTATCCGGACAGAGGATTTCCAATATGAGTTTTACCGAGCTGGTTCTGATAGATGGACTGAAGAACAGGTTGCCCGGTTTTGGATATCTCCAGAGGAAACAGTAATAGAAATACTCCAGCAGGAGAGCAGGCAGGTAATTGAAACCATCTTGGAGGAAGTGCCTGAATAATGAAAAAAAATGTCCAAAGAATATCGGTATTTTTTTGTATTCAGTTGCTCTTTAGTACTGTTGTGTTCGTAAGCTGTGCTAGTTTGGAGTATGCCGAAGAGGGAGATGAATCAACACTCCCAGAGACCCCGGTGTTTTCATCATCACCGCAGCCTACCCAGACTATGATTATTTCGCGGGACCTTCATCTTCCACAACTGCCTATTCCGAGCAGTCCTTCCTATTTATCTCCGGGATTACCAGATACCTCAGACGAGGTGTTTCTTGCTGAGCCTGTGCTGCCTGCAGGACCGATTGAGCAGTCCAGGGACTGGACTGATGAATCAGAGCCTGTGCAGGAACGAGACACAGCTGCAGAGGAAAACCAAACTGTTGAAACTGCTTCAACCTTTCAGCAAGAAACAAGCGAGCAGGCACAGCCGGTTTATCAGGATGCGCCTGCAAATGAACCTTCTTCGCAGGCATCACCCCAAACAAGGGAAAGCTCGGATGCAGCAGCGAGTGCAGGAGAAGCTGAAGAAAGCGCGCAGGTTGAGCAGAGTCAACCGGAGGTGCTGGAGGAAGCAGAGGTCCGCGAGGTTTTTGCAAAACCCGGAGATAGGGTTGCAATTAGCTTCGAACAGCCGGGATGGATTTATCTTGGAGAAGAGCCGGTTGAAGATGCTGGGCTTGAATACCAAGGAAGAGAGCTCTCCACACAGTCAACTATCTTCGAGTTTACAGTATCTGAACTTGGGGAGCATGTGCTAAACTTTCAGAGACAGGACCTTTCCCAGGGTACAATACACCCTGCACAGGTCCGGCTTTCTGTTGTGCCTGAACAGGAGATTGAGGCTCGTATGCTTGGTATACAGAGCAGCAGTGAAGGGGAAGGTGAATCTAATGTAGATATTGCCCGTGCGGACAGCCTGATCCAAGAAGGACAATTAGGTGAAGCATATGAATACCTGACTATGTTCGAGGATGAACAAGAGCCGGAAGTCCTGCTCCGCCTTGCCCAGACAGCTTCTGCTCTGGGTGAGTACAGGGAATCCCTTGACCACTGGAGGAGCTTGCAGGAAGAAGAAGATTATACTGAGCAGGCTGTTTCCGGAATTGCTGAAGCAGCAATGCATCTTGAAGATGAACAGGAGCTTTCTGATGCATTACAATTTCTTGAAGACTTAGGCGCTGAAAGATTAGAAGACCTTCTTGTTTCTGCAGGAGTGTTTTTTGAAGACCAGGGTAATGTGCCTCAGGCGCAGTCCCTGCTTGAACAGTGGCTGACTTCATATGAAGGAAATGATAATACTGACTATGTTATCTACCGTCTTGCCAGGCTGTATGAAGGCCAGTCAGATGTGCGCAATATCCGGAGGTCCCTTGCGCTGTATCAGAAGCTGGTAGATGAATATCCGATCAGCCAGTATTGGGACACCGCTAGTCAGCGTGTACGGTATTTGCAGCGGCATTATTTCTATATTCGATAATCCGCAGCACGGAATGCAGCGCTCGTGGATTGTAAACCAAGCAGTCAGCAGAGTCTGTACCTGGTTGACAATTATCAATAATAACGGTATAAAGACCGTAAAACTCAAAAGTAAAGTTGTGTAAATACAATTAATACAGAATATAATTTGAGTTTACTATGATAGGGTTTATGTATAATGCTTGAAAATCTTTCAACAAAGTTTAATGACATATTCAGGCAGCTTTCCGGTAAGGCATCCATCAGTGAACAGAATATTGAAGATGCTGTACAGGAGATAAAGCTTGCGCTTCTTGAAGCAGATGTAAATGTGCGCGTTGTCCGCAGGTTTGTGAACAGGACAATCCGGGAAGCCAAGGGGGAACAAGTTCTTCGTGCTGTATCTCCCAGGGAACAGTTTATCAAAATTGTTAATGATAAGCTGGTACAATTCCTTGGTGATGAACGTCAGGAGCTGAATCTGAAAGGACCTGATACCCAGTCTGTCATACTGCTTATGGGGCTTCAGGGTTCAGGAAAGACTACTGCAGCAGCTAAGCTTGCAAAAAGGCTGAAAAAGGAAGGCAGAAAACCCCTTCTTGTAGCAGCTGACTTAGTTCGGCCTGCTGCTGTACAGCAGCTTGTAGTGCTCGGAGAGCAGGCGCAGGTACCTGTTTATAAGGAAGAAACCAAAGACCCGGTAAAGGTCGTAAAAAATGCGTTAAAGAACGCGAAAAAAGAACAATACGACACAGTAATTCTGGATACTGCGGGACGCTTACAGATTGACAATGCTCTTATGGCAGAGCTCGAGAATGTGAGTAAAGCAGCAAAGCCGGATGAAAAAATACTAGTTGCAGATGCGATGACAGGTCAGAATGCTGTTGAGATAGCCAAAAGCTTTCATGAACAAATGGAGCTTACCGGAGTAATACTCACAAAGTTCGACTCTGATACACGCGGTGGTGCAGCACTTTCTTTGAAGACTATCACCGGCCAGCCGATTAAGTACATTGGTGTTGGTGAGAAGCTCGATGACCTTGAGCCGTTTTATCCTGAGAGGATCGCATCCAGGATACTCGGTATGGGCGATATTGTTTCACTTGTTGAAAAGGCACAGGAAACAATCGACCAGGATCAGGCTGAGGAGCTTCAAAAGAAAATGGCTTCTGCTACGTTTACCTTGGAAGACTATCTTGAACAGTTTGCCAGGGTGAAAAAAATGGGAAGCATGGAATCTTTACTGGATATGATTCCAGGTATGAAGGGCCAGGTTAATCCGGACGATATTGACCAAAAAGAAATCGGGAAAGAGGAAGCTATCATCCTTTCTATGACAAAAAGGGAGAGAAAGAACCACCGGATTATTGGTCCGTCACGGAGGAAAAGAATAGCAAAAGGAAGCGGTACTTCAGTGTTTGAAGTGAACCGTCTTTTGAAGAAATTTGAAAAAATGCGGCAAATGATGAAAAAGGTCGCAAAAAATAAGAAATATCAAGCAAAGCTCTTATCGCAATTCGGAGGATAAGGAAACTAGGAGGAACTTGTGAGTGTAAAGATTAGACTGAAGCGATACGGTACCAAAAAGAGACCGTACTATCGTCTTGTTGCTGTTGATTCAAGAGAGCCGAGGGACGGAAGAACCATCGAAGAACTTGGATTTTACCACCCAATTGAACTTGAAGAAAAGCAGGTTAAGCTGAAGGAAGATAGAATAAGAGACTGGGTGGACAATGGTGCTCAGGTATCAAAAACCGTAAGACGGCTGCTTAACAAAAACGATTTTTACCTATAAATCAGCTTATTGTAAAAAAATCGAAGGGAGAAAACAGTGGAAAAGGATTTGGTCGAATATATTGCGAAATCTCTTGTTGATGATCCAAGCGGTGTTGTTGTGAACATGATCGAAGGAGAAAAATCCACTATTCTTGAGCTTAAAGTATCTCAAGGAGACATAGGAAAGGTCATTGGAAAGCACGGAAGAATTGCCAAAGCTGTGCGAACCATACTGAACGCAGCTGCAACAAAAACCGGTAAGCGGGTTGTACTGGAAATCCTTGACTAACAGCATATGATTGCCATTGGTAAGATACGTACTGCTCATGGAGTAAAAGGGCACATGAAGGCCTTGAGTTTTTCAGGGGAGTATGATCATTTTATGAGTTTGGAGACAGTTGAATTACGGTATAAGAACAAAGCATTGGAATTCACTGTTGAGGAGGTACGGCAAAGCGGGAAAAATATTATTATAAAGCTTGAAGGAATAGAGACTCCTGAAAAAGCAAAACAATATAATAATTGGGAAATATGGGTTCCCAGGGATCAAGCTGCACAGCTGAATAGTGCTGAATACTATTACGCTGATCTTGTCGGGGCAACGCTTATGCTCGGAGATGAGTGTATTGGAACAGTGCTTGATGTGTGGGAAAACAGTACAAATGACCTGATAGAGGTCCGGTATAATGAACGAACTATTCTGATTCCGTTTATCCAGGAGTACATAGGTACTGTGGATTTAGAGAAAAGAGTAATTGAACTAAAGACTGATTGGATCCTTGAATGAAATTTACTGTACTGAGCCTTTTCCCGGAAATTATTGAGAGCTTTTTTTCAAGCTCAATAATGGCAAAAGCAGTTGCTAAAGGGCTGGTAGATCTAGAGAATGTAAATATTCGTGATTTTGCATTTGATAGACACAAAACCTGTGACGATGCTCCATACGGTGGGGGTGCAGGAATGGTTTTTAAGCCAGAACCATTGTCAGCAGCCTTGGAATCAGTTCGCGCAGGTGAAAAACGGGTAATTTTTCCAACACCTTCAGGAAAGCCTTTTACCCAGGAAAAAGCTGCTGAACTGACCAATGAGGATGAACTGGTTTTTATCTGCGGAAGGTATGAAGGTATTGATCAGCGTATAATTGACCTATATGTTGATGACGAGTTCTCTATTGGAGATTATGTGTTATCATCCGGCGAGATTGCTTCGCTTGTGATAATAGATTCAGTGTATAGACTGCAGGAAGGGGTTATTTCAAATGAGTCTCTTCAGGAAGAAAGCTTTGAAAAAGGGCTTTTAGAATATCCGCACTATACGCGTCCCGAGAGTTTCCGGGGATTATCAGTTCCTGACGTTCTTCGGTCAGGAAATCACGCCCATATACGGGAGTGGAGGAAGAAGAAGAGTATCGAAAAGACGAGAAAAAACAGGCCAGATTTACTGGAGAATTACCGGTTCGATAAAAATGATAAGAAATTGTTAGAAGAAATAGAACAAGAAGGGGGACAGGATGGACCTGATCAAGGCAATTGAAACTGAGCAAATGAAAGAGAACGCGATGAACTTTCGCGTGGGGGATACAGTAAAGGTATTTTTCAGGATTATTGAAGGTAAAACTGAACGTGTGCAGATTTTTGAAGGACTCTGTATTGCAATTAAAAACAGCGGAATACGTAAGACATTTACTATTAGAAAGATTTCTTACGGTGTTGGAGTTGAGCGTGTGTTCCCGCTTCATTCCCCGCGAATTCAGAAGGTTGAAGTTGTAAGACATGGACGTGTAAGAAGATCTAAGCTCTACTATATTAGAAAGCGTATTGGTAAGGCTGCAAAGGTAAAAGAGCTTATTAAAAAGAAAGAGCGTCCTGCTGCAAAATAATGCAGATTATGCTGCATGAAGATTAATTCCGCAAAAAATATTCTACAATTACCCCGGGTTTTAGAGAAGAATCTGAAGCCAGGGGTAAAAGTATCTATTACTGTTTTAAAAAAACTTAGTAAAAATTCTTATGAAATATCTGTAAAAGGGAATCGGTTTATTGCTGAAACACAGGTTGCACTCCATGCAAAACAAAACCTCCAGGCTGTAACAGAGTTTAAACACAATAGGCTGACTCTTCGGTTGATAAATCCAAAGATACCCAGCCTAGTACAGGCCTTCCTTAAGTCAGCTGACTTGCCTACTAATGACCAGACTTCCCGTATTGTGAAGCTAATGATCAGTATGAATATTAAGCTGGATGTGCAGCTTGTACAGCAGGTATATGACTATATCCAGCGAAAACCCGAGATGGATACGGATAAAATACGGCTGCTGATTGAGTTTCTTCGCAAAGGTATTGAACCGGAATATGAATCTGTGTTTTATCAGTTTGACCCTGTAGATTCGCACTACAATAAACAGGGAAATAGCAGTAATCAGGGTAAGAAAGAGAAGCAGGAAGATGAGAAAAAGGACAAACAAGAGCAGGCTGCCCTATATATGCACCATTCACAGCAGCCTGAAAACGGTATTCAGTATCTGAATCACATCAAATCCGGAAAAATGCACTGGGTGCAGATACCGATAAAAACATCGAAAACTTCTGCCAATGGATACTGTAGATTATTAATTAATACAGAAATAAACACAGTAGAGAAATCCGTCATAGTCTTCATTGTAAATAATCATAAATATGGTATAATTGTCAGTAAAGATAGTAAAGTTGTATTCTTTCCTGAAAATCAAACAATGGTCCGGAAAAAACAGCAACAGTATAGCGAGTTTGCAAAGAAAATGTATAAAAAAGGCCTGAATATCGTCGATATTGTAAATATGGAGAACTTCACAGGTTTTGAGTATGCTATTGATGAAAAACTCCACACAGATATCCAGGAGTGGGCGTGAGTTTAGAAAAAATCAATACCGCAGTAGCGCTAAAATATTCCCCTGAATGCCCTGCGCCGTTTGTGCTTGCCAAAGGCAAGAATGAATTAGCAGCAAAGCTTGTTCAGTGCGCAGAGCAGAATGGGATCCTGATAAAAAACCATGAGCTCCTTGCAAATTCACTGTATATGCTCGATCCTGGAGAATATATTCCTGAAGAATTTTACGAAATAGTGGCAGAGTTTTATCGCTTTATACTGGAAGTTGAGGAAGATTATGAATGAGATATCTGTAAGTACGCTGAAAAAGGGAATGCGCTTTTCTGAGGACGTATATATTGATGACAACCATCTATGGGTCCCTGCTAATCTTCCTATTAAAGAGCGGGACCTTATGTTGTTAAAAAAATGGGAAGTCCCAACTGTATTTACAGACGGGAGTATAGTAAAAGTATCGAATAAAAATGATACCTCTCAGGTTCACAAAATAAGCGAACAAGTAAGAGAAAAAGATAAAGAGCCGGAACCGCCGAGAAAAGGTCAGGGTGTTGTAAAACTATACGAAGATGACTCAACTGATGAATCATATGACCTGTATTCAGATTCTATAGAAAAAACAAAAGTTCTGTATAATAAGTATGAAAGCAAGGCTGAGATAAGCCACCACGAGATTGACACTATAGTCGATACCATTGTAAATCACGTCTCTGAAAGCAAAAATATGCTGGTACGGTTTATCTTAAGTTCAGGAAAGCATAAGCGCAGCAGCGCGAAAAGCGCGGTTGACTGTGTTATTC
Source organism: uncultured Spirochaetales bacterium (assembly GCA_964428555.1). Classification (GTDB taxonomy): domain Bacteria; phylum Spirochaetota; class Spirochaetia; order CAYRYS01; family CAYRYS01; genus CAYRYS01. Next base: position 15,727 of record CAYRYS010000033.1, read on the forward strand.
TTTCCGCTGTAATTGCAAAAGACATGAATCTTCCGCGGCATAAAATAACACAGATTGCAACAGGTGCCTTGCTGCATGATATTGGTATGAAAAAGGTACCCCAGGAGATACTTGAGAAAGAGGGCAAGCTAACGAAAGAAGAAATGGATGAGATGCGTCATCATCCTGAATACAGCTACAGAATAATAACCAAGGACCTTGGGTATCCGGAACCTGTTGGTATGGTAGCATTGCAGCACCATGAGCGTTGGGATGGAAGTGGGTACCCCAATAATGTTACTGGCGAAGAAATAAGTATTGGAGCCAGGATTGTAACGGTTGCAGACGCGTTTGAAGCAATGGTGTCTGAAAGACCGTACAGAAACTCAATGATAGGATACTCAGCAATGCGCAATATACTTAGCGATAACTCACGGCGGTTTGATCCGGATATATTAAAGGTATTTATCAAGAGCATGGGAATTTATCCATTAGGCAGTATTGTGCTTCTTAGCGATTCATCAATCGGTAGGGTAATTGAAACCCATATGAATGCGCCCTTGCGGCCAAAGCTGCGGATAATGGTGGATAAGGACGGTAATGAATTTTCTGTCAAGGATCAGAAAACAATTGACCTTATGAAGGAACGGAAGCTATTTATTGTGCGGGCTTTGGACCCGAAAGAGTATGCAGCTGAAAAACAAAAAAAGAACGGGTAAGGACGGCGAAGAACTCGCTGTCGAGTATTTGGAGAGAAATGGATATCGAATAGTTGAAAGAAACTATCAAAAACGCGGTGGTGAGATTGATATCATTGCAAAGCAGGGCGGAGATCTTGTTTTTATTGAAGTAAAAGGGTGGTCAACGATTCCGGAAGAGGAACTTGAATATTCTATTAATGCACGGAAAAAAGGGAATATTATAAAGACTGCCCGGAATTATATATATGAAAATATTAAAGATGAAGAAGTGTCCGTGCGTTTTGATATAGTATATATAGCGCTTCCTGAAAACAGGGTAATGTTATATCCAAGCGCGTTTTATGCAGATGGGTGAGTAATATGATACGAATAGCAAAGAAAACGGATCCGAAAAAATTAGCAGAGCTAAAAAAGAAAATACACGATGAAGTCTATCTCACCACAGCAATACAGCGGATTGCTTCATCACTCACAGATAAATTATTATATATGGAGAAAGAGCAATAATGGGAAATAATAACAGTCAGCAGGGGAAAAGAAGAAAAAATATCAGAAAACGAGATTCAGATAAGAAGCGGAAACAAAAGAAGTATCCTAATCTAGAGATCTGTTCGATTTGTGAAAATGAGATACGGGATGTATTAAATGCTATTTCTTACGGCGAAAACCATGCACCGGTACATTTTGACTGTGTACTTCAAAATCTTCGGGAAACAGAAGAATTAAAACGTGATGAAAAAATAGTGTATCTAGGAAAAGGAAGTTTTGGAATTATTCAATTTAGAAATCCGCCTAGTCCAATTCGATTTTTCGTGCGAAAAAGGATACAGATTGAGGATATAGAAAAAAAACCTGAATGGCGAAAAAAGATGGCAGAAGAAACATAGTACTAGGGTTTATGAATAAAAAAGCCGCGGTTTCCTTTTTTTGTAAGGCTTGCCGCGGTTTTTTTATCTTTGAAAGAACATCCTATTCTGAGTCCGGCGTTCTTCCGCGAAGTATTTGCAGAACATCGTATGCTTTTAACTTAACGTCGCGAATGTAGTTACCTTGTGCTATATGAATAACTGCACGAAAAACAAGTGGATCCTGTATCCCGTCTCCTGAGGTTGCAAGGTTTTCTAATGCCAAAAGCGCAGCCCACGCGAAGTTGTTATCCGGGCTCACAATATTCTGGGATTCCACTGCTCTGGCTATTGCCCGTGCTGCTTCATCGTTCGGATCATTCGCAATTTCTCCAAGTGCATATGCAGCTTCAGCAAGTACCATTGGTTCATCATCTGCTAAAAGGATCTCGATAAGGGTTTCTTGAGAAAGTCTTCCTCCTAGACGGCCTAAAAGCTCAGCTGAACGTCTGCGTACTTCAGGAAAATAATTGATAAGACGGACGCCTTCGCGTACTTGTCTGGTAATTCCCTCCATGGCAAGATACTCAAGAATTAGGTGAGCTTGCGGGTCGCCGGTAACCAGTCCGTCTTCCTCAAGCATCTGTTCGATGTTGTCCAATGCAAGCATTTTGTTTGAACGGTCTAAGGAGTTTGCCAGTTCCTCGACTACCTGAAAATCAGATCCCCGAAGATACTGTTCTTCAACAGTGGGTTCCTGCTCATCAGAATCTTGAGAGAATGCCGGGCTTGCTAAGAGTATTACCATCATAGCAAGTATGGGTAACATGATATTCCTTTTCATATTGACTCCAATTTAAATAACTTTGTATTTACCATATATCTATCTTCCAGCCTGCTTCTGTTTTTACAAGCTGGTACAATATGCTTCTTGATCCATTAATAATCATTATAGCTTTTACGTGCGTATCGTCAACAAAAACTATATCATCTAGCCGTGCGTTTGACCGTGAAGGGACTACAACGTAATCAAAATAGTCCCGCAGGGATGTCAAATAAATATTGTATCTTTCCAGCATCGGCTGGTCAGACAGCTCTGAAAGTACATCTCTCCTGCTGTAGTACTCGATATAATCTTCGGTCAAATAGGTTCGCCAGGTTTCAAAATTTCCTGCACGGATAGTATTGTTTAGCTCGTAGATTAATGCTTCAATTGTCTCAAACGTTTCTTCGTATACTTGCCGTTCCACAGCATAATTCTCTGTTACTACCATGTCCGGTTCTTCTTCCAGTTCCTCCTCCGGCTCTGAACTTGGGGTTTCCGGACCTTCTGTTTCAGGTTCAGGAAGATCCTCCGGTTCCTCGTACACCTCTTCTTCAATGTTTTCAGGAGTACTCTCACAGCTGAATAAGACCAAACAGAGTAAAAATGATATTAATAATACAAAGAACTTCTCTTTCATTAATCAATATTGTATAACTTTCCATTCCCTTTGTCAAAACCAAATTTTATTGACCTTAATGAATTATATGATATACAGTATGAACTATGATTAAAGCGGTATTTCCCGGGTCTTTCGATCCGCCGACATACGGTCATTTGAATATCATTGACCGCGCGTCAAAATTATTTGATGAAATTCATGTGGTAATTGCAGTAAATGCCAACAAAAACTACCTTTTTTCTGGAAAGGAACGATCTGGTATGATGGAAGAAATGGTAGTAGGCTACAAAAATGTTTTCATCCATACATGGGACAGACTAATTGTAGATTTCGCTGAAAAAATAGGGGCACGTGTACTATTGAGAGGTGTTCGTGCACTTTCGGATTTTGCTTACGAGTTCGAGCTGTCCATGATGAATAAAGGATTAGATGAAAATATCGATACCTTGTTAATACCTACAGATCCGCAGTACTTTGTACTCCGGTCAAGTGCAATAAAAGAATTGGCAATGTATGACGGCGATATTTCGAAAATGGTACCCAAAGCAGTTGAAAGCGCCTTAAAAAAGCGGCTCACAGAAGACAGATAGCAAGCAAAAGGGTTGTGCAAAGCGTTATGTACTATGAAATGACTATGTGTGTGGAAAATTGAATAAATCCATGGATTGATTTAATATTATCTCAGCCTAGGCCATTGACAAGATAATTGTATTAGGGTAACGTTTGCAGGATTTTCTATAAAGGAGAGTTATAACTATGGCTGTACCCAAGTACAAAACATCGAAAGCACGAACACGAAGACGACGGTCCATAAATATGGCAAAAACAGCTCCCAATCTGGTTTTCTGCGGAAATTGCGGAAATAGGGTTCAGCTGCACCGTGTATGTCCTAAATGCGGGTTCTATCGGGGTAAACCTGTGTATGAACCTGAAGATATGGCATAGGAACAAGATGTATTACAAACTATGGCAGGACGGAGCAAAAACTGCTTCTGCTGCTTAATAGGTGCTTCTCCGGCTCAAGCCCGGGAGTACCGCATGGTTCCATTAATGTAAGGAGGAAAAGTGATGGATGAACTTTTTGAGAAAATGAAGGGCCTTATCGCTGATAAGCTGGAAGTTGATGAGGAAAAAATTACCCTAGATTCTTCTTTCCGCCAGGACCTTGGCGCTGATAGTCTAGATACGTATGAGCTTGTTTACGCAATTGAAGAAGAAATGGGTATAAGTATCCCGGATGAGAAGGCTAATGAGTTTGAAACAGTTAGGGATGCTCTGGAATATATCAAATCCCAGCAGAAATAGCGTGAAGGAAACTCTGAAAGCCTTGGTTCAAAAAGCGCCTTCAATTGATCCGGAACGTAAGAAACTATTACAGCTATTTGAAAAGAATGCTGAAATTAGGTTCAGAAGACTCGAGCTTCTGAACCTTGCTTTTTCTCATAGATCATATGCAAATGAAGATCCGGCAACCCTTGAAAACAATGAAAAACTAGAATTCCTCGGCGATTCTGTTCTTGGTCTGGTAGTAAGTGAGTATTTGTTCAGGCTGCTGCCTGATAAAAATGAGGGGGATCTTGCCCGAATAAAGTCTTTTGTGGTGAGTGAGGATAGTCTTGCAGATATTGCCAGGAATATCAAAGTAAATAACTTTATACTCATTGGAAAGGGAGAAGAATATTCCGGCGGTAGAACAAAAAAAGCAATACTCGCTGATGCGATGGAAGCGATAATCGGGGCGTATTATATAGACTCCGGTTTTAAAGATGCCAAAAAGTTTATCTTGAAGTATCTTGTTCCTGAGATTGAAAAGGTACTCGAGGATAAACATAAAAAGGATTATAAAACCTTGCTTCAGGAGTATGTGCAAAAGCATTTTAAAACATACCCAAAATATAATCTAGAGAAAAAGACAGGACCGGATCATAATAAAACATTCTGGATGAAGGTGCAGATAAAAAATAATAGCTATGGACCCGGCTCTGGTAAGAATAAAAAAGAGGCGGAACAAAATGCCGCTGCAATTGCGTATGAAGCTCTGACAAACATAGGAGAGTGATCTAATCGCTCTCCTGTGTTTTTAGCCTGGTTTCGTAAAATTTCCGTGCAATATGTATCAATTGTTCTTCAGTGTTCTGACTAGGATCATCTAATACCGTATCAAGCAAAAAATACAACACTGTTCCCATCTGTGGACCTTTTGGAATTCCTGCTTGCGTATGCAGCGTGTTTCCGTTCACTGCAAGGTCTTTTATGGAAAAGGGAGCTTCTTCATCCAGTACACGTTGTATGTGTTTGCGGAATGCTTTCAGGTTGTCAAAGCGGGGTTTTTTTCGAGCGAAACCGTATTGGTCAGCATACCTGAGCTGAAATAGAGGTTCAATGTATTCAATCCCGACCCGTGCAATAAACCGCCGTACTGCAGCATCGGAAAATTCTTCAGTATAGTCAAACATATGGTGAGAAATAAGGTGGCAGGTTTTCTTTATTAGGCTATTCGGGAATTTGAGCCTTTGCAGAATGTTTTGAGCAATTTCAGAAGACTTTTGCTGATGATTATAAAACGTAACTTCTCCGTTCTCTTTTACTCCTCGAACAACAGGTTTGCCTATATCGTGAAATAGTCCTGCAAGGCGGATGACCAGATCTTTAGGCGCGCCCTCGCATGTATATAAACAATGGTAATATACATCAAAATTATGGTCACCTTTCTGTGTTACCCCTTTGCATGCAGTCAGTTCCGGAAACAGCTTGAGAAGGCTTTCGTGTGTGTCCATCAGTTCAAAGCCATATACCGGATTGTTGCTGAGGAGTATTTTCTCAAATTCATCTCTGATCCGCTCTGCAGACACAGAATCAAGCATGAATTGGCTTTGTGAAATTGCTTTGGAGGTTTCCTCTTCTAAAGAAAAATCCAGCTGCGAAGCAAATCTGAAGGCCCTGAGAATACGAAGACCGTCTTCCTGCAGACGCTCAAATGGATCTCCGATTGCTCGGATCAGGGTGTTTTTTATGTCCTCCATTCCCTTATGGGGATCAACAATCTCTTCGCTTTTTACATGAAGCGCAATTGCGTTCATGGTAAAATCTCTGCGTTTTAGGTCTTCTTCCAGGGACCGGGTAAATGAAACACTGTCAGGTCTCCTCCTGTCGCTGTAATCGCTTTCACAGCGGAAAGTAGTTATTTCATATTGCTGTCCCTTCATAAGTATTGTCACAGTCCCATGAGCGATTCCTGTTGGAATGACACGTTTGAAGATAGAAATAATATCTTCCGGCTCTGCATCTGTTGCCAGGTCCCAATCCTTTGGTTTTTGCTTCAAGATCATGTTCCTCATTGCACCGCCAACAATATAGCAGTCAAAGCCGCGGCTTTCGAGGATCTCTGCAATGGTTTTAATGTTCTTTGGAATTGTAATAAACATAGTGTACACGAAACCTTGAAATCGGATGTTTGTCAATACTGATTTGTTTTAATGCCGCAGGGAGTCAAAAAAAAAGCCGCCCGCGTTGAGACGGACGGCTTTTTGCATATCTTTTCCGGTTTACTGGAAAAGCTGCATAACATTCTGTGTCTTCTGGTTCGCCTGCGCGAGCATTGCGGTAGAAGACTGTACAAGAATCTGGCTTCTGGTAAGCTGAACCATCTGATCCGCCATGTCAGTATCGCGGACACGGCTTTCAGCTGCCTGAAGGTTTTCAGCTCCAACAGCAAGACCTTCAATTGCCATTTCCATCCTGTTCTGGTACGCACCAAGGTCAGCACGCTGTTTGCTGACTTTCCGTAGTGCTGAGTCAACTGCAGAAATGGATATATTTGCATTATCAGGTGAGGAGAGGGAGATAAAAGTAGCACTATGGGGAAGCCCGGATGCGTTCTGAATTCCAAGCCCTTGGGCTGTCATAGTACCGATGTAAATCCGCTCTCTCTGGTCCATATTGGCTCCAATGTGGACCCACATACTTGCAGTTACGACATTCTGTCCTGTGTCCTGTGCAAAACGGCCTGTCATTACATTCATTCCATTGAACTGAGCATGTGAAGCAACTCTGTTGATTTCATCAACTAGCTGAGAAACCTCAACCTGGATCATCATCCTGTCCTCTGGTGAGTAAACACCATTTGAACTCTGAATAGCCAGTTCTCTTACTCTTTGAAGAATATTTTGTGTTTCCTGAAGATAGCCTTCAGTAGTCTGAATAAAAGAGATGCCATCTTCGGCATTCTTTTCAGCTCTCTGGAGACCGCGTATCTGAGCACGCATTTTCTCGGAAACAGCAAGACCTGAAGCATCATCGCCTGCGCGGTTTATCCGCATACCGGATGAAAGCCTCTCCATTGCACCGTCCACAGATTTGTTGTTCTGTGCCAACTGCCGTTGTGCAAACATTGCACTCAAGTTGTGATTAATAATCATGGAAATCCTCCTTGAAAAATTACAGCCGGACATCCTTGTCCTGGCCCTCTCTATCATTTTCGGAGTTTCAGGGGGTTCCTGTAGAGAAAAATAGAAAAAGTATAGAAAAAGCAGTTTTTTTTGAAGGCGGTGTTATGAATACCAGGGGTAAATTTTGACAGCTAAAGAATATCCTGATATAACCGAAGGGAATGAAAAAAAACGGAGAGTTTTCGGCTGTTAGGATTGCTCCTGATAAATACTCCTGTAGTAAGGTGAGGTAGAATGCAAAAGACTAGCAGAGCAGTAATTGTAATTGGAGGCAGCGCTCCCGGAATTCAGAAGATCCGTGAGTTGTGTGAAAGTGCAGAGTATATTATTGCTGCGGACAGCGGTATTGATCATCTCAGGTCAATATCAGTGAATGTGGATCTTTTTATTGGTGATATGGATTCAGTGTCCTCAGAAGAGCTTCCCTCTAACCTTAGAATCAAGGAGAAAGAAGTACACTCAACTGAGAAAGATTATACAGACACAGAGCTTGCCTTGTACAAGTGCAGAGAAAAGGGCTTTACAGACATCGCCATAATTGGAGGCGGAGGAGGGAGGTTGGATCATCTTCTGGCATTGTACTCAATGTTTCATAGAGACAGCGCCCCCTCACAGTGGCACACGCAGACAGGTTCTGCATATCTTATTGCCAACACGTTTAACATCTCTGTGAAGAGGGGCAGCATTGTCTCTGTATTTCCGATTGGAACCACTACGCTTAAAGCACAATCTAATGGTCTTAAATGGCCTTTGGATGAGCTGGAGTTCAAAATAGGTGATTTCGGGGTAAGTAACCAGGCGCTTGATAATAAATTGGGAATAACCATTATCCAGGGAAAGGCGCTGGTAATAGTTACCCCTGTACACTAGTAAAACTATACAGCAGAACTTTACTATAGGGGTGTGAGCGCTTACAGCAGAAACTGTCAGTCTACTGCTTGAATGAATATTTTATTCTTTTATCATATTTATAAATAGTCTATACTTGAAAAAAGGAGTGACCTGTGGGTGAAAGCTCAACTTTCCGGGACCTGTCAGCGAGTTTGCCTGAAAAGGAAAGAAAACAGCTGCTGAGCAAAATAAAAGACAGCCTCAATGTTGATCATTCAGAGGATGAGAACATCTATTCTGCCCAGTTAAGCGATGAGGAACGCCAAAAGCTGATTACTTCAGATATTCAAAAGGTTTCGTGGTGGACAAAATTCCGGATTTGGCTGCGGAGTCTGTTCAGCGGAAAAAATAAGCTGGATATTTTCTTAAATCTGAAAATGGGCGCACTCAAAGCACGGGTAAAGACAAAAATGCCCGGTATAACAGGGTTTGAAACCCGTGACTTGACGCCGAGATTTGCAGAAGAGGTTTGGGAGCTCTATCTTTTTATTCGGCCTTTGGAACAGTTTTTTTCCAGTCTCTGGACAGACACTGAATTCTTGGAAAAAGCTATTCAGAACTTGCTGCGTAAGGAAATTTCTAACCTGAAAATCAGCCTTCAGGACTTTATCACTATTCCTGAAATGGAAGAACTGTACAGCAGGGCTAATAAGAAAGAGCATATCCGTGAAGAAGTAAAAAAACGTGTTACCGAGTATTTAAAGGACATACCAAAGGAAACCTTTGCAGGTATAGAGGAAAGGCTTCTCCCTTTGTATTACCTAAAGAGTATGGTTCTTTTTCCGTGGCAGTCGTTTTTTCAGCAGTTTAATATTAAAGAGTCAGAAAAAGAAAATGAGGTGCCTACTTTTCAAAAAGCAAATGCCGGCATTTGTATCGAGTATTTAGAAAAGCTGTACTATGGTCTGTATGTTGTGTCTAAGGTCCAAAAACCTGTGTCCGTTTCTGATGAAATAATAGCCCAGTACTCACAAAACAGCACTTCAGGTAACACAGACATTGGAGATGGAAAGCGCTTTAAAAATATGCTACTTGCTGCAGTAGATGCATGTCACAAAGCCTATGAACATTTTCCATTACGGGAATTGATCCTTTTTTTCAAGAAGGATCCCTACCATAAAATAATGGTTTACCTTCCAAAGCCTGCACTTCGGGATTTTTATTCATCATCACTGAAGCTTCATGTGCTTGCAGAGATAGATCAGTACATGAAAAATGTGAAACAAAGTGTTATGGATAAGCGGATTTATGAGCTGTTTAAGTCTCATCAGATGGAGCCGCTAGAGAATTATAAGCCTGACAATTCGATAGATTATGCTTCCCTTCAGCTTTCCTATTTCAATCATACAAGAAGCTTAAATCTGCTGTATAACTATATTGCATGGTATTACAAGCAGAATATTCGGGAAATAGTACAGATAATCGGGAGAATTATACTTGCGCAGAACAGGATCAATCAGAATAAGTTGTTAAACGCTGCATCTAATGTAGAGGATGTAGAAGACAAGATCACAGCTTTTGATCTGTCCCTATCACCTGAATCAGAAGACGGAAAGCAGCTAAAGCGGCTTAAGTTTAATATTTCCCAAGATACAACACAGCAAAAACTCTTTGGTACAATGGTTTCTCAAAAGGACAGAGAGGCACGGGGCTTGATCGAACGGGGTATCGAAGGACTTGCCCGGCTGGCAAAGACCTTGGAAGACCTTCTTAACTCCAGGCTGGAGAGTATTCGTGAGCAGCTAAAAACACTGTACTATGCAAAAAGCGATAATCAGACATTCGAGGATGTAATGAAGCATAGAATACGCCATATTTATAATTTTATAGAAACCTTGAATCAGATTATGGAGATGGAAAAGGGCAATTAACAATAATTTCCTTCATGCGTTTTGCTGTAACCTTTGGGTCTTCTACAAGGACCCGTTTTCCTGCAATAAGATCGCTGATTCCAATTTCACTGGGATACCGCGGAATCATGTGAAGATGCAGGTGCTCAATCGATGCGCCAGCACATTTACCCATGTTGAAGCCGATATTGTATCCATGGGGATTATGCAGTTTGTCCATTATATCAAGAAAATATGCTTGAAGTGCAGAGAGGCGTTTTGATTCTTCAGGAGTCAGCTCCCTGATGTCCTGAATATGTCTTACCGGAACAACCATAATATGACCCGGGTTATAGGGATATAAATTGAGGGTTACAAAGAAGAGCGGATCTGTGTATACCCGAAGGTCGGGCTGGCTGCTGTCGCCATTCTGAATGCTGCAGAGAATGCATCCGGAAGGCTTTTTATTCTTTACATAATCAAGTTTGTTAAAATTAAAAAAGTATTCCATTTAAGGTCCATGCGGTATTTTCTGTTGTAGTACTATTCTTCCAAGTTAAGCCCAAGTTCTTCTAGGCGCAGAGGGTCAACTCCCTGTTCTATTCCCATTGAAAAGTAGTCCAAAAGCACCGGATAGTCGGAAAGGATCTGACCATACCGTTCTAAAGCTTCAATACGGGTTGTCTGTTGCGTTTCTTCAGAAATTGCCCGGCGCATGTTTTCCACATACAATTCTTCTCGTTCGTTCATAATAGCAGAATACCTGTCTCTTACTTCCTGGTATAAACCAAAGTCAGGAAGTTCTACTCTGTCAGGCACAATAGAGATAAAGCTAAGTTCAGGGAACTCTGAGGCCAAGGCAGACTCTAAACCCGGGACCAGCTCGGATAAATTGTTTCCAGTAACCTGGGTTTGCGGTGCTTCCCGTGTCAGGTGTTCTACTGCATATGTGGTTATTGCATTTTCCATTGTACTGTACCATTGGTCCATTGATTCTTCCCGGAGATAGCCTTCGATAACTAGATCAGCCAGGTGATCAGGGTTTATTACATAATCAATAACCAGATCAATTCTCAATGAAAAAGCACCTTGTTCTGCAATAAGGTCTGAATACACATTCGCAGAAGGCAGTTCACCTGTATGGGAAATATTGACCCGTACAGGTTCAATATGGAATTTGTGGAGGGTTAAATTCGTTGGTAAAAGGGCTTCCCAGCGCCACTGGAACTCTCCGGGTGCAATCGGTCTGGCTTCAAATCCTGAAGTCTTTGTAAAAACTACTGCATAGGTATCTTCTGATAGTCTGAATTGTACCCATCCGAAATAGAATACTACACTACCGAAGATTAGCAGGATGAATAGACTAATAATGAATTTTTTCACCCGAAACTCCTTTTTTCATAACATTAATATGGGTGCTGCAAAACAGCAATGGGTTTTACCCGGAAAAAACGGTATTCAGTTGAGAAAGATCAGTGATAACTGCATCAGGACTTATATTTCTGCACTCTTGCCAATCTGAGCGTAAGCGGAGGGACCTTGAATCTCCAGCAAATAAAACAGTCTTGAGCCCTGCCTCTTTTGCAGATTTAATATCATTGAGCTTGTCATTTCCTATATATACCACCTCATGGGGTGCAATGTTCTCTCTGGAAAGTGTGTTCAAAATATTCTGAAAAAGAGCAGTGGACGGTTTTGCTTCTGCAAATTGATACGACCATGCACAAAGCGGAGGCTCAAAGCCAAGCTCATTGACTGTCTGGTCAAAATAAGCAGGAAACAGCAAAGGCGTATAAAACTGGGCATTTGATACAATTCCAAGCCTGAAACCGCTGTTTTGCAGAGATGTAATTATCTCTTTGCAGTTGGGCATGGGCCAGGTTGGGTTTGAGCATAGCTCATAGGTTACTGCAAAAATGTCAACGTCTTTATCATCCAAAGAAAAATCGTAAATTCCAAGCTGCTCCAGTTTTGAAAAGACCCGCCACCATACGTCGCGAATTTCAACCTCCGGGTGCTGTATGCCCCGCTTTTTCCCTTCAGCATGAATATCCTTAATGATTTCAAGAAGAAGTGAGCTTGTTCTGACGTAAAGATCTTCTGACGGATTATTAATGCCGATCTCTTCATACGCCTGGGCAATAGCTTCACTCTTGTGGCTCTCCTGTGCAGATCCGACATCTCCGGATGCAGAAATAAACATTGTTCCGTAGACATCGAATAGTACAACTTTTATACTTGGAATAGACTGCAGATTCGGTTCTACATTTGTAGGCTTGGGCTGCAGCGCGGATGACCGCTCTTTAATGATGTTAATAAGAATAGTGTTCATAGTAATGGATTGTAACACGTGAACGGAAAAAGGAAAAGAACTCGATTAGCTTTTCACTTTTCCTGTTATAATTGAAGTCCGGCTAGTGTTTCGGATTTTACAGCAAAAGGTATGGAGTAATGACAAGGAATCGAAAATTATGGCTTCCGAGCATGGTGGGTAAAATATGCATATTTACTTTCCTTCTCTCTGTTTTGATACTAGTCCTTTACATTGTGGGAAATTATCAGTCCTTTTTGGAATCTACCATATCATTTCTTATTCAGGCTTTCCGCTTCATTTCCCTGTCATATCTGTTCTTTTTTGGATATTATCTTGCACTGCAGATATTGCGTGCAAAACTTAAGATGAGGGTTTCTGTACGGAAGATTGTACTGGGTTTTTTGGGTAGTATATTTCTGGTTTCCTGTGTTATATTTTTTGAGGTAATCATATCTTTGATAACAATACACTTTTAAGCTGCTATTTTGTGTTAAATAGGAAAGATAACTTATATGATGAATATATGGCAAGTTGCCCGTGAATATGCAGGAATTGCAGAAGCAGGGGGAGTGAAAGACGTTGTACGCGATATTTCCGAGAACCTAGTCAAGCTTGAGAATACGGTAACTGTTGTGCTGCCGTTTTATGGCTGTGTTGAGCAAAGTGATATAGAAATACTTCCTTTGGGTAAGGACTTTACAATAGAGAGCTATGAAAATGAGTTTGAACCGGTTTCTTTATGGAAAGGTGAGCTCAATGGGGTGAGGCTCCTGTTTATCAGTTCTCAGAGAATATTTGAAAAACGCGGTGTATATACCTATACAAAGGAAGATGAATCCGAGGATCTGAATAAGTCCCATGGTACAGGGCATTTGGATTTTTCCAGGATGAACATGCTTTTTCAGAAAGCTGTAGTTCAAGCTGCACTAACATTGGAAGAGAAAATCGATATTCTCCATTGTCATGACAGTCACTGTGCACTTGTACCTGTATTTGCACAGGAAAGACATGAAGCATCTCAGTTTTTTTCTGAAACTGGTTTTTTAGTGACAATACATAATGCCGGAGGTGCATACCATCAAGCAATTTGCGGAAAGGAAGAGGTGCTTGCTTATACAGGCCTTCCGGAAATGGTGATTGAAAAAGGGATGCTGCATAACTGCCTTATTCCCTTTCTCCTTGCAGCAGAATATTCGGTGCTCAATACAGTCTCCAAGTACTATGCAGAAGAGATAACCAAGCCAATACTGGATGATGACCATACCCAAGGAGTTGCTCTAGAATTCTATAATAGGAATATATTGGTGAGGGGAATAACAAACGGTATTAATACTGCTGTTCACAACCCAAAAAAGCTGACCATTCTGGGGAACAGGTACTCTTTTAATCCCATGGAACATGACCTCGTTGATAAAAAAAGGGTAAAAGAATTAGTTATAAAAATATCACAACAGCAGCAGGTAAAAGGAATTACTGTGTATGGAGCATTGCATACTGAATCACAGAATAGGCCACTTTTTGCATTTCAAGGAAGAGTCACCAGGCAGAAAGGGATCGCAGCTCTGGTACACACTATCCGGGAGTTAACCTGCTCGGGAATAGATGCGGATTTCATTATTATGGGCCAGGGTGAGCCGGAGCTGGAGGAGGCTGTGATAAATCTTATCCGCTCTACCGATACCTCAGGGGTGTGTTTTTTTTGGGGGTATGATAACGAAGTCCGCAAAATGCTGTATGCAGGCTCGGATTTTCTGATAATTCCATCTGAATTTGAACCGTGCGGACTTACAGACTTTACTGCTCAGCTGTTCGGTACTATTCCCATTGTTCATGGAGTTGGGGGGTTAAAAAAAGTAATACCCGGAGAAACAGGATATGCATATCCAGGCAAGGATGGAAAGGGGTTGTCAGACACTGTTAAAACAGCGGCATCGGATTTTCTGCACAATCCGGAAAAACTGAATCAGATTAGGAAAAATGCCATTACTTGTATTTATGCTCAATATACTTGGCCGAAAATTGTAAAAGAGCAGTACCTTCCTTTGTACAAAGAGCTATTGAGAGATAAAAAGTGATATGACAAAAGAAAACATCCAATTAAAAACAAAGCAGGATATTAAAAAGATTGCAGAAGCATGCGGGATTATCTCAAGTCTTTTTCGTGAGCTCAAGGAGATTATTGTACCTGGTGTTACCGGTAAAGAGGTAGAACAGTATTGTAATAAATACATTGAAAAAAAGGGCGGCAGGTCAGCGCTCTTTGGATTCAAGGGTTTTCCAAGCGCAATCTGTTTTTCTGTAAACCATGTAGCAGTTCATGGAATCCCGAAAAATCAGGACCTTGTGAAGGACGATATTGTAACAATTGATATTACAGTAGAGAAAGACGGGTTCTACGGTGACGGTGCCTGGACATATATATTGGATAAACAGGATCCGGTGAAACGTAAGCTTATTCAGGCTGCTTGGCAAAGCTCTATTTCAGGAATCAGCAAGTGTAAGGCAAAGGGGTTTCTTGGAGACATTGGTTCTGCTATAGAAAAAACTGCACAGCGCTTCGGTGTGCATATTATTCAGGACCTAGTAGGCCATGGCGTCGGGTTTGCTGTGCACGAGGACCCGCAGGTCCCTCATTTTGGTTTAGAAGGAAGCGGCAGGCCTATTGTGCCTGGAATGGTGCTTACCATCGAACCGGTGGTTACTTTTGGTTCAGGCAAAACGAAAACACGGAATGATAACTGGACAGTGTATACTGCAGATTATCAACCTACTGCCCAGTATGAGCATACAATTGCTGTGCAAAGTAAAGGAATACGGGTGTTGACAATTTCTGAAATAAATTTACAAAACCATATTGACTTTCCTCCGTTCTTTTAATATTCTCCCATACGTAATGCGCCACCTTAGCTCAGCTGGCCAGAGCACGTGACTTGTAATCTCGGGGTCGTCAGTTCGAATCTGACAGGTGGCTTATTGACATGACGCTGCGTTTTTGATAGGTTCGATTATGTCATTTCATGCGGGGAGGTTCCCGAGCGGTCAAAGGGGGCAGACTGTAAATCTGTTGGCTCAGCCT
>CAYRYS010000034.1:0-30540 GCA_964428555.1 uncultured Spirochaetales bacterium
TATCGCGCCGGCCTGTCAAGCCGGAGATCGCGGGTTCAATCCCCGTCACTCCCGTCTAAAGAATCGGGCTGTAGCGCAGTGGCTAGCGCGCTTGGTTCGGGACCAAGAAGTCGGAGGTTCGAATCCTCTCAGCCCGAAAAATTGACTTATTTTTATTAGTGTTGAGAGGATTCGATACGAAATCGCGGATTCTCTCTTCCTAAAAGCAAAACCATACATTTTTAGATACGCATTTTGCCCTGTTATCCTTTTCTCGTTTCGAACTTTTTTATTTAAGGATCAAAATGCGATCTATTTTGGCGCGACCGAATAGGAAGCGCAAATCCGCAGGATGTGGATTTAGCGATGCGTGCTGGTCGCAAATCTACGATTTACTGCTCGCACATGCATCCTTTGCTGCCTTCCGGAAGACAGCAGGAAGCTTGCTTCTGGAAGGCGAATCCTCTCAGCCCGAAAACTTTCCTTCTTTATTTCCATCAAATTACCCGTAGGGGTCCCTTATAATTGACATGAAAGATTGTTTAATGCTATCTTTTCAGAGATTCACCAATATTATCTCATAATATAAGGACGTACTATGCCCGCAAGAGAAGATCGACGAATTAAGAATAATGAGAAGACAAAGAAAGAGGAGCCGAAAAAGGCTCACAAAAAAAATCCTTTAATGTACTGGTTCAGTGTTGCACTTCTTATTGTAATCGCAGTTACTTTTATCGGTGCCCCTATTGTGAGCAGAATGTCTGACAACAGAGAAATTGTTTTCGGCAGATACAAAAACAGAGATATTGTTTTTTCTCCAGGTAACTATTTCTCAAATCAGGTTGAAAGAATAGCTGATGAGAACCGCGAGCAAAGCCAGGACCAAAATATGCAGTACGAAATGTACAGGATATGGAGACAGGCCTTTGAGCAGACCGCACTTCATACTGCTATTGCACTGGACGCTCAAGGCAGCGGCATGCTGGTCTCATCTGATAGAGTGGATGAACAAATAGTAACTTCAGGCCCATACATGGAAAACGGAGAATTTAGTGAAGAGCGGTATCGCGCAGCATCGAGTGTAGAGAAATTCACTACGCGCAACCTTTTCAGAGAACAGATCCTCCACAATCAGTATATGCATGACCAAATTGTAGGAACACAGATAAATGAAAGCGAGATTGAATTCCTTCATAACATGCTTACCCCAAGAAGGAGCTTCCGCTTTGTCAGTTTTAGTGCAGAGAATTATCCAGAAGAGTCTGTAATTGAATATGCGGAAAATAACTCTAATCTGTTCCGCAAAGCAAACTTAAGCAGAATCACCATAAACACAGGCGCAGAAGATGCAGAAGCAATCAGGATGCAAATTGAAAATAATGAAATAGGCTTCGAAGACTCTGCACGGGCAAACTCTACTGACGGATATGCTGAACGTGGAGGAGACATGGGCTGGGTATACTCTTACCAGATGGCGGATTTTCTTCCTGCTGAAGAAGACAGAGATACAGTTTTCAGTCTTGAAGAGGGAGATTTGAGCCCAGTTTTCCAGACCTCCTATGGCCATGTAATTTTCCGTGTCGATGAATCAGTTCTTGAACCCGATTTTGAAGATGATGACAATATCGAAGCAGTGCGTAGTTACATGGACAGATACGCAAGAGGAGAAATAGAAAACTATATGACAGAGCAAGGTGAGGCTTTCAGAACAGCTGCTCAGGATTCTGACTTCACGACTGCAGCAAATGAGCTTGATCTGGAAATAGATACAAGCGAGCCACTTGCAATCAACTACGGCAACATGGCGCTTCCTCTTGTACAAAGCATTGATGAGGCAAGTGACCACCCTGCTTTCGGTGTAGCTGCGTACAGACAACGCTTTTTTACAGAAGCATTCGGACTTGAAGAAGGTGAAGTTTCCGAACCGATACTCCTCGGCGACCACACTCTTGTACTCCAGCTTGAAGAGGAAAATGAAGAAAACCCTGCACCGTACGGATACTTTAAATCATACTTCCGCGCGGTCTATCTTCCCTCAATAGTTGAATCAGAAATCCTGGATATGGTACTGAACTCAGAAGACTTTATTGATAATTTCAACACAGTATTTCAGGAAGAACTGCTCGGCTCTAATCAGCAGTAAGCAAATATGAATAATGCAAGCCCTCTGCTTACACCTGTAGGTAGGGGGTTTTCTATTTTCTACAGAGGCAAATCCCTTTATTCAGGAAGCACCCCTGTAGAGACAGCAGAAAAAAGGGCAGAATCAGCAGAGTTAGAAGAGCAGACCTTGTACATACTGCCCTCTCCTCTTTTATGCTATGGAATTGATAAACTTCTAGCAAGACTTCCTGAAAGTTCCAACATTATATGCATTGAAGCAGATCAGGAGCTTATGAAGCTCACTTTCGGACAGCTTACAGATAAGCTGAAACAAGATCCTCGCATTTCTTTTGTCCGGACAGAATATTCCCATACCCTTCTTTCGTTTATATCAGAATTCCCTCTGCACCGGTTCAGACGGGTTAAATCCATTCGCCTAAACGGAGGTTACCGTATCTTCCCTGAACTGTATCGGGATATGGAAAAGCAGTTAACCAAATATCTGGGTAATTACTGGAAAAACCGCATTACTACTATCCATATGGGAAGGCTTTGGATAAAAAACATACTTCTCAATGTTCCGCAGCTCTCACATACGCAAAAGTACACAGCTATGCATGTACGAGGAAATATCTTAGTGATCGGTGCAGGAACCTCTCTCAATACTGTACTGCCCATAATTAGACAGTTCCGCAGCCGGGTGTTTTGCATTGCAGTAGATACCGCACTGCCTGCCCTCCTGTCAGCCAGTATTACTCCGGATGCTGTAGTAATAGTAGAATCTCAGAGCATCAACTTGCTGGATTTTACAGGTACTGCAGGAAGCAGATACATACCAATACTTGACCTTACAAGTCACCCCCAGAGCTTTCGTATAGATACTGCAATGAAAAAGCAGGTATTCTTTTCTAATTTCACAAAAATAAACCTTTTCTCTTTGATGCAGGAATACGGACTAGAAATCCCCTCTATTCCTGCATTCGGATCTGTGGGAAACATCGCTTTTTTTCTTGCAAGCCGTATTTCAGAAGGCAGGATATTTTTCACAGGCCTCGATTTTGCGGCAGTTCCAGGGGAGACACATGCGAAATCCAGCCTCTTTCATGTTTACTCGCTTACTAACTGCTCCAGATATAACAAGTACCCCCTCTATAACCTCGGATTCAATTCGCTGAATAAGCCGGCTTCGAGCAGCGGACTATTGAAAACAAGCCCATTAATGGAAATGTATGCCGATACGCTGGAGTCTCTTATCCCCCAAAATAGAGAGGTTTTTGATCTTCGGCCTTGGGGACTTAAAATTATTGATAACCGGATTACTGAGGATGATTTTTCTCAATTACTCGCTGATTCGGCTGCATACACAGTTGAACATACAGCACATGAAATTGATACCTCAGGAGCAGAAAAATTAATTTCAGACCTTCATGGGGAAATAGGAAAGTTCATTGATCTTTTAAACTGCAACCTGAATGCAGGAGAGTACAGTATAAAAGGAGATATGAAAAGCTATCTCCAGTACTTTGACTTCATTTACGCTCATTTCCCGGATTCCCAAAAGGCAGAGACGCCGGACCGGAGCTTTTTAAAGCGACTTCTTATTTCAGCCTGCTATTATGAAAAGGTGCTAAAGCATGCAAAGACATTATTCTAAAGCACCCACCAGCATGCTTTAATTATCCTCATTTGTTTTAAGCACAGATATGAACGCATTCTGCGGCAGTTCGACATTTCCAACCATTTTCATACGCTTCTTTCCTTCTTTCTGTTTTTCCAGGAGCTTCCGTTTTCTAGAGATATCTCCGCCATAACACTTAGAAGTTACATCCTTCCTGAGCGCTGAAATTGTTTCCCGTGCGATTACTGTACCGCCTATAGCTCCTTGTATTGGTATTTTAAACTGCTGCCTTGGAATCTCTTTGCTAAGCTTCTTACAAATCCCCCGCGCCCTGGGATAAGCATTCTCTTTATGCACAAGACTGGACAAGGCATCGACAGCCTTCCCGTTTATGAGGATATCCAGACGTACAAGCTCGGTCTCCCGATATCCGGTTATTTCATAGTCAAATGAGGCATAGCCCCTGGAGACTGATTTTAGCTTATCATAAAAATCAAAAAGCACCTCAGATAGGGGCATATCAAACTGAATATCTACCCGTTTTTCATCCAGATACTGCATATCTGTCTGAATTCCCCGTTTATCCATGCAGAGCTTCATAATATTCCCAAGATATTCATCTGGAGTAATAATTGAGGCATGGATAAAAGGTTCCTCTGAGGATGCAATATCTGCAGGATCAGGAAACTCTAATGGATTATCAACAAGAAGTTCTTCTCCATTTTCCTGGTAAATTTTATAGGAAACCGAAGGTGATGTAAAAATTATGGAAAGCCCAAATTCTCGTTCCAAACGCTCCTGTATTACCTCAAGGTGCAGGAGCCCGAGAAAACCGCAGCGAAACCCGAATCCTAGCGCAGCAGAGCTGTCCTTTTCAAACACAATGCTTGCATCATTGAGCTTAAGTTTTTCCATTGCTTTTTGCAGTTCAGGATAATCATTCGTATCTACAGGATAGATAGAGGAGAACACAACCGGTTTGACATCCCTATAACCGGGCAGAGGCTTGTCTGCAGGGTTATTGTTATCAGTTATAGTATCCCCTACACGGATATCCTGAATAGTCTTTATTCCGGCAATAATATACCCAACTTCACCTGCATTGATTGACTGGGTGCCTGCAAGAAGTATTCTGAACTGTCCGGTTTCTTCAACCTTATAGGTGGCATCATTATACATGAGCCGTATTTCAAGTCCTGGTTTCAAAACTCCTGAATACACCCGCACATGAACAATTACACCGCGGTAAGGGTCATAGTGGGAGTCAAAAATCATTGCCTTAAGAGGGTCTTCATTAGAGCCGCCGGGCGCTGGAATTCGCTCAACTAATGCCTCAAACAGGTCCTCTATACCTGTACCCATTTTTGCTGATACGCAAACTGCTGCCTCTGGATCAAGCCCAAGGTCATGCTCAATCTGCTCTTTAATACTCTCTATTTGAGCACCAGGTAGGTCAATTTTATTAATTACTGGTATAATCTCAAGATCATGCTCAATAGCCATGTACATATTTGAAAGGGTCTGAGCTTCAACGCCTTGGGTAGCATCAATTAAGAGCAAAGCCCCCTCACAAGCTGATATTGCTCTTGATACTTCGTAGGAGAAGTCAACATGCCCGGGAGTATCAACAAGATTAAGCTGATACTCATACCCGTCAGCTGCTGTGTAAGGCATTGTAACTGCTTGAGATTTAATGGTTATTCCCCGCTCCCTTTCAATATCCATTGAATCAAGCATCTGGTCCTTAAAATCCCGCTCAGATACTACTTTTGCTTTTTGAATGAATCTATCTGCAAGTGTACTCTTACCATGGTCAATATGCGCAATGATACAGAAATTCCGTATATGTTTGTTGTCTATCATACCAGGACTATACAGAAAATAGGTATGAATATCAAGGTTCACAAACATAAGCTATTGCCTTCTTTCTATAGTAGAAATCCTTATTGATTTCTCATCAAAAAAACCATAGAATTGTTTTTACAGGCGATTTATCTTTATTCCAAAATTACGCGTTTTTCCTGGAGCATAAATACATGGATACAAACAAAGTACTAATTGCAGACGATCAGAGAGATATCTGCAATATTCTCGGCAGGCAATTACGTATCAGAGGATTCGAGGTATATGAGGCATTTGACGGGAAGTCTGCACTCGATATTTTTAAAGCAGCTGACCCTCTTTTTGTTATTTCAGATATAAGAATGCCGGAAATGGATGGTATTACCCTCTTACAAGAAATAAAATCAATTTCAAAGGAATGCATTGTAATTCTCATGACAGGATTTGGGGATGAAGAAGTAATAATTCAAGCCCTTCGACATGGTGCTTCCAACTTTTTTCAAAAGCCTCTTTCTGGAGAAATGATCGTACAATTTATAGAAAATATGCAGGTAAGAACAACCCAAGAACAGCTAGATTTCTATCTTCCATGTGTAGAAAAGGAGGAGCGTGTATTCAGGCTCTCTTCTAATAATGTTCCTTTTCATAGAATTATTAATCAGATCTCTGAGAACTTGGGTTCTGTATTTCCACAGGACCAGGTAATAAATATTAGAGTCGGAATCGAAGAGATTTTAAAAAACGCATATGAACATGGTACACTCGGAATAACGAATGCCCAAAAAAAAGAAGCCATTGAAGAAGGCAGATTAGGAGAATTATATACCGAACGCCTTGCACGCGAAGGTATCCGAAAAAAGACGATACTAATTGAAAGTAAATTGTATCCCTCAGGTTTCTATTTACAAGTCACTGATCAAGGACATGGATTTGACTGGAGACCGTATATAGACTGCTCAGAACAGTCTATCATCAGCTATTCTGGACATGGACTGCTTTTGGTGCGGATGTTTTTTGACAATGTTGAATTTAATGAGACAGGAAATAGTATACGGGTCTACCGAAGGGTATCCGACTATTAATCTTCATCAAGCAGAGTATTGACTGTTGAAAGAAAGTCATCTGAATCAAAGGGTTTCTGCATAAAAGCGACATTATCATTTAATTCAGTTTCATCTATCCCAACCTTATCCGGATACCCGGACATCAGGAGTATCTTCAAATTGGGCAGTGTTTTCTGAAGCCTCTCAGCCAATTTTTTTCCATTCATATGAGGCATTACGACATCTGAAATGAGCAAATCTATATGCTTATTTTTCTCTTCGCATATGAGTATTGCCTCTCCGCCGTTTCTCGCTTCCATTATTGAAAAGCCCTCTCTGTTCAAGATTTTGAAGACGAGATTTCTCACTGAATCATCGTCTTCAACAAGAAGGATTCTTTCATTCCTGTTCTTCCAGTGCTCTGCCTGTTTAACTATATTTTTCGAGTCCTCTTCTTTTTCGGTTGTTAAAGGCAGAATTATGCGAAAGGATGTACCTTCCCCAAGTTCACTCGATAGCTGAATATATCCATTAGTTTGTCTAATAATTCCGTATACACTTGCAAGCCCGAGGCCTGTGCCTTCTCCCTCTGCTTTTGTTGTATAAAATGGCTCAAACAGCTTTTCTTTGGTTTCAGGAGCCATACCGCTTCCTGTATCCCGAATCTCGAATACCACATATTCTCCAGGCGGGATTTTTCCGCTCACAGAATGGTCTTCAGATTTTAGCTCAATATTTTCGGTCGACAAAAGCAGGCTTCCCCCATTCTCCATCGCGTCTCTAGCATTAAGTACCAGATTAATAATTACCTGCTCAATCTGCCCTGGATCTACTTTTACTATGGAGTTATCAGCCTCCAAGACAAACCTCATATCAATTGTTTCCGGGATAAGTCTACGCACCATCTTCTGCATATTACTTATCAGAGTATTTAAATCTACAGGCTTAGATTTCATTATCTGGTGCCTGGAAAACGCTAAAAGCTGCCGTGTAAGCGCGGCTGCTTTCTTAGCAGCACTTTGTATACCCTCAATATCATCATGGGACTGTTCGCCTACTCCCGGCTCTAGCAATAGTTTTGAATAACCAAGAATAACAGTAAGCAGATTATTAAAGTCATGTGCAATTCCGCCGGCAAGCCTTCCGATCGCTTCCATTTTTTGTGACTGACGAAGCTGCTCTTCGAGCTGTACCCTCTCTGTCGTGTCTACTAAATATCCTTTTATTCCTGAAAATTCACCTTCTTCATTATACTCAGTTACTACATTTGCCAGTACATGGATTTTTTTTCTATTCTTGGTAATAAGTTCCAGCTCATATATCTCAAGCTTTTTTTGTTCTAAAAGCTTTTCCATGAACTCTTGATATTTCTGCTGGTCTGGAAACAAGTCACCTAAATTATTTGTATTGGCTTCTTGTTTTGAATCAAATCCGAACATTCTAAGGAAGGCTATATTACAATCGATTATCTCACTATCTGTACTTGCAATAAAATCGCCTGAAAGATCATCTTCAAACAGCTTTCTATACCTCTCTTCACTTTTTCGTAAAGCCCTGTCAGACCGAAGCCTCTCAGAAACATCGTGAAAAGCATATACATATCCTGTCTTTTCGGATTTCTGATTTCTTAATACAGAAACCCGCATTTCAAGGGGTATCTGTCTTTCCTCAGAATCCTGTATCCAATTAATTTCCGAATCTTTATAGTCTTCAGTCTTAGTAAATTGAATAACATCTTTAAACTGCATGCCGTGATAGTCACTGTAAGATTTACTTAACATCCTTACTGCAACCGGATTAACATATCGTATTACACCTTCCAGATCTGTTATGATGACACCATCATCAATGCTTTCAAGAGTTGTTGAAAACAGTTCCTCTCTTTGTTGAAGCTGCTGCTGCATCTTTGAACGGTATAGCGACATTTCGATGACAGTTCTGAGCTCTCTTTCCTCAAAGGGTTTAATTATATATCCAAAGGGTTCGGTTTCTTTAGACCTAGAAATTGTTTTATCATCTGCAAAAGCAGTGAGCATTACCACAGGAATATGGAAATTCTTTTTTATGATGCTTGCAGTGTCTATGCCGTCAAGGTCTCCTTGCAGCTGAATGTCCATTAATACAAGATCAGGTTTTTCTCCAGTTTTTAAATATTCGAGTGCGTCTTCTCCGCTTGCAAACATGCCAAGTATTTCGTATTTATTCTTTTGTAGTTGTCTTTTAATATCTAGTGCTACAATATTTTCATCTTCAACTATTAGTATTTTTGACACGCTGCTCCCTTATTAACAGAGTCTATAGTAATTTTGGTGAGTACCCCAGCTTCTGCATTTCATCTTCAAGCTTTGCTTTATCGATCGGCTTCACAATATAGCTAGTAGCTCCACCTTTATTATATGCTTCCACAACATTTTTCGGATCTTCTAACACTGTTGTCATTACAACATCAACTTCATCAACTTGCTTGATTCCCATTTTGCGTTCATTTTCACGTATCTTTTTTAATGCCTGCTGCCCATCAACTTTGGGCATCATGATGTCAAGAAAAATAATTTCATAGGGAATATTCTCCTCCCATGCAAGGCGGAATGCCTCAATGGCTTCCTCTCCATCGAATACTACATCACATTCTCCGTATTTCGAAAGTAGTTTCTGCATCAATCTTCTTGACCCAAAGTCATCCTCAACAATCAAGATCCGCATGAGTTCCTCCTAGTGTTATAATAGCATATATTATTCATTATTTTGTAAATTCTTTAGTAAATTATATATACTTTTTTTATCTTCTTTTCGTGCACTCAAAACAATACGGAATAAATTACCTTTCATTCTTGAAGATAATGATTCTTTTGTTGTTTCACGAAAATACTGTGTTTGGCTTGCTACCTTCTGGAAGTCCTCTTGTTCAAGGAGTGCTTCAATCGTTTTAAAATAATCCGGCAGCGTTTCAATATCAGTTCCCTCATCAATTGTTTCAAATGACTGTGTTTCGATAGGTTCTGTTTGAAAAGCTTTTTCTGTATCAGTTATACGTTCTTCTCCGCCGGTATTTCTATTGTCGATATATTCAATTATTCTATGTTTTAATTGCTTTTCTTTAATTGGACGGACAACAGTTATCGCATCTGTTATGACTTGGCTCCAATACTTTTCCGTTTTTGATCCAATATTCGTGATAATAACAGCATAGGCTGACAGTAATTTTTCTCTACAATTATTATGTTCTTCATAAAAGTAGGTTCTATTTTCCTGGGTATCGTCTATGAAGAATATTGTTTTAGACTCATCTACTGTACTGAACATCCTTGAGTCTGCAGGACTGCTGCACTGAATGACATTTAGACCCCACCTTCTCAGTATTTTTTCCAGGACCTTGTATTCTGTCCCTGAAGCAATACACAACACCGCATTCCAGCCTTCAGAAAAACTCGGCTCAATTGCTTTTTCCCCCTGGCTTTCTGCAATTTTAAAGGGGACATCTATTCGAAAGGTACTGCCTTTTCCATATTCACTGCTTACAGAAATATCCCCCCCCAATAACTCGGTCAATCCTTTTGATATTGCAAGACCTAAACCCGTACCTCCAACACTACGGGTATACGAGCTATTAATCTGTGTAAATGACTCAAAGATAGTATTAACATCATCAGGCTTAATCCCGATTCCAGTATCCGATACAATAATACCAATAACCGGTATTCCCTCTGTCTCACCGGATTTTTCCAATCGTATAAGGACCCTGCCCTCTTCAGTAAACTTAATTGCATTACTTACTAGATTAATGATTATTTGCTTCAGTCTTCGGTAGTCGCCTACCAATTCCAATGGACAGTCATTGCTGCGGTCTAAAAGTAATTTGATTCCCTTTTTTGCAGCTTGGACAGAATTCTTGTCTAGACAATCCTCGACAACTGAAAGGAGATTAAAGTGAGATTCAATGACTTCAACTTTTCTTGCTTCAATTTTTGAGAAATCCAGAATTGATACAATAATATCAAGCAATGACCGGGCAGACTGCTGTGCAATCCCCAAATACTCTTGCTGCTCTTTATCTACAGATAGATCCAGGCTCAACTCTGTCATTCCGATAATACTGTTAAGAGGAGTACGGAGCTCGTGGCTCATGTTAGCTAAAAATTCACTTTTTGCCCTGGCAGTTTCCTCTGCCTCTGTTTTCGCACGCTTTAGAGCCTCTTCAATCTCCAGGCGTTCTGTTATATCACGGAATACATAAACATACCCATGTACTGTACCAGCTTCATCTACAATATGCCGTTTTGTATACTCAACCGGAAGGTAGGTATTTTTTTTCCGTTTAATGTATCCGAACTTTGTATTTCCCATAACTTGCTGCTGATTTTCAGAAACTTTTAAAACCGTATCAATATTTTGGGAGAGAAACTCATTTTCATTTCTTTCAAGGTATTCGGCAGCAGCCTTGTTATACATATTTATACGATATTCCTCGTCAGTTGAGATAACACCGTCTCCTATGCTTTCAATAGTAACAGCCAGCTGTTTTTGACTCTTCTTTAATGCTGTGTTCATCCTATGTTTATACAATGCCATCTCAATTGCGATCTGTAGTTCCCGCTCCTGAAAAGGCTTTAAAATATATCCAAAGGCATCAGTAACTTTGGCACGCTCAAACGTAGTAGAATCAGCAAAGGCAGTTAAAAAGACAATTGGTATAGAATGTCTCTGCCGTATTTTCTCCGCAGCAGTAACACCATCCATATCTCCCTTAAGTTTTATATCCATAAGGATAATATCCGGTTTCTCATTATCCGTTACTTCAATTGCGGATTCTGCTGTTTGGCAGATATGGATAACTTCATAAGAGAGCTGTTCAATTCTGCTTTGGATGTCCAGGGCAACAATGCTTTCATCTTCAACTATCAGTACCCTGGTTGGATTTTTATTATCCATAATGCTTCAGCTTTCCAAGAAAACAAGGATCCATTGCCCTCTGGGTTTCTTGAATATAATTGTATTTACTCAATTGCAGATGTCTTGATAGGGTCATATTACAGTAAAAGCCTTACTCTTATTCTTCGTTCCCCGACTGTTCAATCGGTTTTTTTGACACAGCGCTTATTTCATCAGAAGTAAAGACCTTATCAATATCAAGAATAATAAGAAAACCTTCTTCTTTTTTCCCAATGCCTTTAATAAACTCAGTATCCAGTTTTGTGCCAAACTTCGGAGCAGCTTCAATCTGGTTCTGGTCCATTTCAATTACCTCATGCACAGAATCAGCAAGTGCGCCAATTACCACTGTCTCTCCGTCAAGCTCTATCTCCATTACAATTATACTGGTGTCCTGAGTCTGCTCTGTCTGGGACATACCAAATTTTAAACGGAGATCAATAACAGGAACAACACTTCCTCTTAAGTTAATAACCCCACGCATAAATTCAGGAGTTTTCGGCACTTTTGTTATTTGGGTCATTTCTAAAACACTTGTTACCTTTCCTACATCGACTGCATACTGTTCATCTGCTAAATCGAATGTAAGGTACTGTCCTGTTAAATTCTCTTGTTTTGTCTCTTCCATACTCTATTACTCCTTCATTCCCAAATTATTCGCCAAGTATCTTTTTCACAACTGCAAGCAGCTTCTCTGCACTAAATGGTTTCACAATCCATCCAGTTGCTCCTGCAGCCTTTCCCTCATCCATTTTTGAGGACTGACTCTCTGTTGTAAGTACAATGATTGGGGTGAATTTATTTTTCTGCGAACCGCGTATATCTTTTACCATCGTAATACCGTCTTTATTCGGCATATTAACGTCAGTAACTATTAAGTCATATTTTTTTTCTTCAGATTTATCAAAGCCTTCACTTCCATCTTCTGCGTTTACTACTTCGTACCCTTCCTGCTCCAAAACAAAGGTAATGCTTTTTCGTATAGCTGCGGAATCATCAACAACAAGTATCTGTTTCGCCACAACTTCCTCCTTTCATATTAATAACTATAATCAAACTCTATTTGAAAGTGTATCAGGATATTTTGATACCTCTTCAAAGTTTTTACACAAAATTACATCTTCTCCGATTCAACTTTCCATTTTACTGCATATTGTATTAGCTCTGTAGTATTCTTCAAGCCAAGTTTTGAGCGGATATGAGACTTATATGTTTCCACTGTTTTGGTTGATAAAAACAGTCCTTCAGCTATCTCTTTAGTGTCCTTTCCGTCTCCAATATACTGAAAAACCTCGAATTCCCTGTCAGAAAGGGCATCCAAGGGCCCGCGCTTTCTGTCTTGAGGAGCAAAAGCGTGGGAAAGGACTGCTTCTTTCATTTTTGATGATAAATATACTCCACCCCGAAGCACGGTACGGATGGCATCCAAGAGCGTTTCAGTGGCTTCGGCTTTCATAATAAATCCTTTTGCACCTGCACGAATCACCCGTTCAGCATATACGTTTTCATCGTGAAGCGAGAGTACAAGTACGGGCAAGTCAGGTTTTATTGATTTCAAGTCCTTTATCAGCTCAATACCGTTACTATTTTTTAATGTAAGGTCCACAAGCGCGATATCCGGCTGTTTTTCATGAATAACATCTAAGGCAGAGGAGCGGTCCTGTGCTTCTCCCACAATTTGTAAATCCTCTTCACTGTCAATAAGCTGTGCTAGCCCCTGTCGAACAATTGGGTGATCATCTACAAGAACGACCTTTCGCTTCATACTATTCTCCTTCATTTGGTACAGGCACTCTTAATGTAATCTTTGTGCCTTTCCCTGACTGGCTTGATATATTCAAGTACCCATCTATCATGTTAGCACGATACTTCATAATGCGGAAGCCCAGACCATGCTGCCGGTTTTCCTGAATTCCCGCCCCGTCATCTTCGACCGTTAGCGTCAGCTCAGAAAAGTCCTGTATTAGAGAAATAAGGATATCTTCAGATTGAGCATATTTACAAGCATTGTTTATTGCTTCTTTTGCTATCATAAATACCTGGGTTCTAATAATCGGATCATCAATTTCTATATTTTCTACGTTAGTCGATTTTATTTGCTTTTTATATATTCTCTTCATTTCCTCTGAGTATTGAATGATAGCAGTATCCAGACTCTCTTGGTCTAACGGAGAGGTAAAAACACCTTTTGCAAGATTCTTTGTTAAATCCAAGGAATCCCGGATCAATTCAGAAACATTCTCAAGCTCTCCACGTGTCTCTTCAATATGCTTTTTCCCAATCTGTTTTTGGAGAACCTTTAATTTGAAAGAAATACCGGTTAACAGCTGTCCTAAGTTATCGTGCAGCTCCTGACCAATAACATTTCTCTCCCTTGTAGAAACCTCGAGAATTTCTTTTTCAAGCCTGATCTGTTCAGTAATATCTCGTGCAATAATACTTACCCCGGTTATCTGATTTTTAGGATTGATGATCGGTGAAACCCGCATTGATATATTGATTAAGGAATTGTCTTTTCTTTTCCGTATTGTCTGGAAATGCTCAACACGCTTTCCGGAGCTTACCTCATCCAGTATTTGGGGCAATTCATCAAAATGGTACGATGGAGTAAGCACTGAGAGATTTTTCCCCTGTACCTCCGATTCACTGTACCCGAACAGTTTTTCAGCACCCGTATTCCAGTCAGTGATAGTACCCTCAGGAGAAGCACCAATGATAGCATCTTCAGAGAATTCAATAATAGAAAGCAACCTGGATTTTGCAGCTTCCGCTGTTTTTTGAGCACTCATATCTCTCAGTACAAAAACATAGCCGATAATCTTATTGGAAAGATCGCGCTTTGGCACAACTGAGCAATCCATAAACTTTGAGCTTTTGTTGAAGGAGCTGGTTACGATACACTGTAGATGGGTATCCGATATTTCCTCTTTGTGCAGCTCATCCACAGGAAAGTAATAGCTGTTTCCAGTTTCTAGACAGGTAAACTGGAATAGTTCGTATAAGTTCTTTCCAAGCAATACTCCGCTCGTATGATCAAAACTTGAGAATATTTTCTCAACAGCTGGATTCATATACTGTATCTTCAGGTCTGTATTTGTAGAAATAACTATATCTTCAATACTTGTAAGGGTTGCTGATAACAGGGTCTCATTTTCTTTCAGCTTGCTGTCAATTGAATGCTTATACAAAGCCATTTCAATGGATGTCTTAATTTCAAGTTCACTAAAAGGTTTATTTATATATCCAAAAGGCTGGGTGTATTTTGCACGCTCAAGAGTCCTGTCATCTGAAAATGCGGTTAAATAGATTACCGGAATTGCCATCTTACCGGAGATTGTCTCAGCAGCTTGTACACCGTCAATCTTGCCGGAAAGATTAATATCCATGAGCACAACATCCGGTGCATATTCTTCTGCTGCTGTTAGAGCTTCTTCTCCTGTTGAAATAACATCTACTACATCATACCCGTGTTTTTCAGCAGCAATTTGTACATCTAGGGCAACAATACTTTCATCCTCAACAATGAGAACTTTTGGTTTTACTGCAGTATCACTTATTGGCAATTCGCAAAACCTCCCCTGCTATTTTGTCAAGCGGCAGTATTTTGTTAACAGCATCCCGTTTAATGGCCTCATTAGGCATACCGAATACAACGCAGCTTTTTTCATCCTGCGCTATATTATAAGCACCTGCATCCTTAAGTTCCTCCATACCCCGGGCTCCGTCATCACCCATTCCTGTCATAATAACACCAATTGAGTTTTTTCCGGCATATCGCGAAGCAGACCTAAACAGTACATCAACCGATGGCCTGTGCCTGCATACTAATGGCCCTTCTTTTACTTCAACATAGTATCGCGCACCGGAACGCTTTAGGAGCGTGTGTCTGTTCCCCGGCGCTATTAAGGCTCTTCCGCGGATAACAGAGTCATTGTCTGCTGCTTCTTTAACCGTTATCTGACAAAGCGAATCCAGACGCTTTGCAAACGCAGCAGTGAAGTTCTCAGGCATGTGCTGGACAATAATAATTGCAGGAGCGTCCATCGGCAGAGCCTCCAGGAATTCCCGCAAAGCCTCTGTTCCTCCTGTAGATGCACCAACAACTACAATCTTCTCTGTTGTTTCAATACTTATGGGCTTTCCGCTCCGCTGGATAACAGCATCTGCTGTTAGTTTGGGTGTAATTTTCGGAGAAACACTGGGTGTCTTCTTTTGCTTAATTGTTTTTACGCTTGAGAGATGGGCTGCTTTCACAGCATCAAGTATCCGCACTCGAGATTCCTCAAGGAACTGCTTAGTACCGACACGGGGTTTCTGAATTATTTCAACCGCTCCGTATTCAAGCGCACGGAGTGCGTTCATGGACCCTTCTCCTGTTTGGCTCGAACAGATAATCACAGGAATAGGATGCTGAGTCATTATTTTTTTTAAAAATGTAAGACCGTCCATACGCGGCATTTCAATATCTAGAATTATTACATCCGGGACTATTGTCTTCAATTTCTTTGCTGCAATAAATGGATCAGCTGCAGTACCAATCACCTTTATACCAGAATCCAGGGATAAAACTTCTTTCAAGGTCTGGCGGACAACAGCTGAGTCATCCACTAATAAGACCTGAATCTTTTTATTTGAATCAATCATAATTTACTCCAGTCCATTGTATACACAGTCGGCCGGACGGAAATAAAGGGCAGGTCCATTCCAGCCATTGTCTCTGAATGGCCAATAAACAGATAGCCGTGGGGCTTCAAGGACCGCCCAAGCCGTAAAAGTATTTTTTTCTGATTTTCTTTATGGAAATAGATCAGCACATTTCTACAGAAGATTACATCGTACTTTCCTTCCATATGATACCTGTTATCCATAAAATTCAGACGGAAAAAACTTACCTTTGAGCGCAGTTTCTTTTTTACCCGAGCTAATCGCGCTGAAGGGTCTTTACTTTTTAAAAAATACTCCTTTTTTTGTTCAAGAGAAAGATTTTGTATCTTTTCCTCTGAGTAAATTGCCTGCTCAGCGTGTTCAAGCACTTTGCTGGAAATATCCGATGCAGTAATTCGAAAATCCTTAATACCAAATGACTGAGCAAAGCGGTCCAGAACCATTGCAAGGGTATAGGGTTCTTCCCCTGTAGAACACCCTGCAGACCATACATTTAACGGATATGATTCTCCTTTTTTTTCGAATATTGAAGGCAGCACATGCTGTTCAAGGAATTCGAAATGATCGGGTTCACGGAAAAAATCAGTCTTGTTTGTAGTTATCACATCTATCATGTGGACAAGCTCTTCAGTGTCTCCGGAAAAAACCCGTTCTAGATACCCTTTAAATGAAGGGATTCCCAAAGCCCTGAGCCGTTTTTGGAGCCTGGATTCAAGCATGACCCGTTTTGCAGGGGGCATTTTTATTCCCACTTCTGTCTGAATATAATTTGACAGATGTTCGAAATCATCATCTGATAGATGCAAGGTTGTAAAATTCATCATCATTTTATTACTCATGATGCCTTATTTTGACTTCTGGAGTTCTCTATTTGCGATAACAGGTATCTTATTGACATCCAGAATAAGGGCCACTGTTCCATCACCGAGTATAGTAGCACCTGATACCCCTTCTACTCCGCGGTAAACCCGTCCTAGACTCTTAATAACTGTCTGATAGTCGCCTATCACCTCATCAACCACAATGCCGATATAATTATCTCCTGAGTTAATGACCACAATCTGCTCGATATCAGGAGGGGTGCCCTCTATATTAAAGAGTTTCCGTAATCTAAGGTATGGAAGCGTATGGCCGTCAAGCTCTGTAATTTCCCGCAGCACGTTTTTCTGCTGCGTCCCCTGGTGTTCTATACACCGGTCAACAGATGAAAGGGGTACAATAAAATAGTCCTCCTGTATCTTCACAAGAAGCCCTTCGATAATTGCAAGGGTAAGCGGTAGCTTTAATGAAATCTTTGTACCTTTTCCTGAAGCACTCTTAATAGTGACTATTCCGCCAAGGCTTTCAATTTCTTTTTTTACTACATCCATCCCAACGCCCCTGCCTGAAACATTAGTAACATTCTGAGCAGTTGAGAACCCGGGTGCAAAGATTAACTGGTATATATCCTGCTCGCTGAGGTGCTGTTCTTCAGATATGATGCCTCTGCTTACAGCTTTTTTCCGTATCTGTTCGCTGTCAAGGCCTTTGCCGTCGTCCTCAATATCAATAATTACAGAAGCCCCGGCATGACTAGCAGAGAGTGTTACTGTTCCCTTCTCAGATTTCCCAACGGCTTTCCGCGCTTCCGGAGTCTCTATTCCATGGTCGATACTGTTACGGATCAGATGCACCAAAGGATCGTTTAAGCGTTCGATAACAGTTTTATCAAGCTCTGTTTCTGCTCCCTCGGTTACCATTTCAATCTCTTTGTTGAGATCTCTGGACAAGTCACGGACAAGTCTTCTGAACTTGGAAAAAGTAGAGCCTATGGGAAGCATACGGATACTCATTGCATTATCACGCAATTGAGAGGTCAGCCGTTCAATCTGCTCAGAAACAGAGTTGAGTTCACTGTCCTCATCTTTAGCAACGGTTTGTGACAGCCGTGCCTGTATCGTAACGAGCTCACCGACAAGGTCGATCAAACTGTCTAGCTTATCAGAACTAACCCGAATACTGCTTGTAGTATAATCATTCTGTCTCTGTTCTCTGTGCTTACGTACATGCTCCTGTTCTTTTAAGGCAGATTTTAACGCAGATTTTGGAACATTCTTATTCTCCACAAGAACTTCCCCAAGTTTCTTCTGGGAATGAAGCGCTGCTTCAATTTCCTCTTTTTGAATAACCCCTTTTTCTACGAGTATTTGTCCAAGCTTTTTATACTCAACTTCTTCAGTAAATACATCTTCCTCATCAATTATCTGAATATCCAGCTTTGAATTGGAGTCTATAAATATAAAAACATCTTTTACGGCATTCTCATCTGCTTCTGTAGTAAGAATAATCTCCCATGCAAGATAACATTTTTCAGGGTTAATCTTATCTAAGGGCGGAATACGGTCAGTAATACATATACTTGTCACCTCTCCCAAATCTTCTAGTTCCTTGAGAAGTAGTAGAGGATTTGTTCCTGACAGAAAAAGGTCTTCATTCGGTTCAAACTTAATACGAAAGGTCCTTGTGTGCTGCTCCTCTTTCGCTTTTTCAGAGTTGGGAGCAAGTTTATCTTGCATATTTTCTTCCAATGCTGTTTCCTCAGGACCAGGGACATAGTCCTCTTCTGCATGCAGAGCATCGAGAACTTTCCTGCACTCTGACAGGATAGCATCAGTTATTTCTTGAAAGTCATCTTCCGGTGAAGCTTCTAAAAGCACTCGGATATGGTCCCGCGCTTTTAGGGTAATATCAATTATTTCCTGAGTAATCGGTATCTCACCGTTTCTCACGTGGTCAAGCATTGACTCAATTTCATGGGTAAACTGCGAAATTTCATTATACCCGAACATTGCAGAAGAGCCTTTTATGGTATGCATACTTCTGAAAACTGCAGAAATTAAGTCCGGATTGTCCGGCTGAGATTCGAGCTCAAGAAGGTTTCCTTCAAGCTGATTTAAAAGCTCATATGCCTCGTCTTTAAATGCCTCTTTGAATTTATCTATCATGACTCTTCTCCAACCTGTGGTGTTTGAAAGGAAAG
The DNA here is from genome assembly GCA_964428555.1 of uncultured Spirochaetales bacterium. Taxonomy (GTDB): domain Bacteria; phylum Spirochaetota; class Spirochaetia; order CAYRYS01; family CAYRYS01; genus CAYRYS01. Next base: position 19,199 of record CAYRYS010000034.1, read on the forward strand.
ATAAAAGGCTGAATCATCCTGTATATAAGAATCTAATTCACTTACATCTATCCCGGAAACATTAAAATGAGAAAGTACCATTTTTTGCGGATTCCCTACTATGGAAAACTGCTTTTTCTTTTTTATGGCATAGTATTTTGCAGATAGCAGTACCTGAAAAATAGATGCATCTATTTTCTCAGCTTTTTGTATATCTACCTTAACTGAATGATAATTATTTAATGCTTTTAATAAATCTTTGGATAATTCAGATGCTTGCTCTATAGAAACCCTTTCTTCCAAGGATACAACAAATAGGTCATTTTCCTGTTTCATATTAAGCTAATAAAACTCCTAAATACATGATTTTGTTCTTTACACACATAAATAATAAACATATGCATAGGGAATATCAAACCTATTGTAGAAAAGAATGAATAATTAACGGATAACTGACCGAGGCTTATATAAAATTGTTTTTCTGCAAATAAGATCCAATTTGTATTACGCTCTCTAGAAAACCGAGTCTCCGCTTTTTTATAAACAACTGCACTGTCACTGCTTCTTCTTCTTCCAAATAATTCCATTCCATTATCCGAAGGGGATCATTTTCAGAAATACCAGACTCATCAGCAATAGAACCCTGATAAACATGAGAGACAATGTAATTTGTCTCGATTATATTTGAAGTAGTTCTCTCAATCTCCAAACCGAATAATGGAACAAGCAGGTTTACCCTGGAATCGAGCTCAAACGCTGCTTCAATAGGATTAAAGGGCCGTTCATCAAGGCAAAGCACACCGGACATCCTCTGGTCATCCCTTTGCCACTCGATATTAATAAGCGTATTCCCGGTGTATGTTAGAAGCATCTTGTGGATTTCCTGTACATCATCGAATTCCTGACCATTGATTGAAATGATCCGGTCTCCGGGGGAAAGCCCGATCCTATCAGCAGGAGACCCAGGTACTGTGTACATGACTGTCTGCTGCTCCCGAACATCGTGCAAAGCAGCACCGACCCATACATGGCCGACTTCATCCCCGGCATATAATTCAGGCATTAAGTCCCGAATCCAGTGGCTTGGAACAGCAAAATTTACACCTTCAAACTGCTCAATGCCGGAAAAAACAATACCAGCAAGCTCACCTTCGGAGTTAAGTAAAGGGCCTCCTGAACTTCCCGGGTTTATCGGCACGTCGACCTGCATTGCATCCCCCATTTGAAGAAACGCCCTGCCGGTTGCTGAAATGATTCCGGATGTTATCGTATTCTCGAGTCCCCCTGGAGAACCAATAGCAAATATCTGTTCTCCTGGTTCAAAGTCCTCTCTTCCAACAAACTGAAAAGCAAATTCAGGGTCGATCTCTACTTTAAGAAGAGCTAAATCGAATATGCGGTCATACCCAATAACACGGGCGGGGATACGTTCTTGCGAATTCTCTGAAAGCCGGATAAAAAGTCTGGAATAGCCTTCAAATTCAGGATCTACCTCTGACGAAATTACATGATAGTTCGTTAAAATATGGCCCTGATTATCTATAAAAAACCCAGATCCTATTACTCTGTCAGGAAAACCAAGACCATTTTCGATACGAATACCGCGGTTTACCCAAATAGTTACAGCACCATTCATGAGCTCGGCAGTTGTAACCTCCCCTGCTTCCGGCATTTCAGGAATAAAATCAATTTGCTCTGCATACTGTTCTTGAGCATATTCAATAATTCTGCGCATAACAGGAATATTCTCATTCTCTCTGACTATGTCGTAGTATTCTCTGAGCACCTCTGCTTCTATTCCTGGAAAATCCATTGCAATAAGGCCAGTCATAGTGCCGGGTACCGGTGACTCAATGTCCTCCAGCTGCTCCAGGGCAAATTGCATGAAAAACATACCTTCCCCATGCTCCGGTATATCATCTCCGCCCAGAGCACGAAGAGAGCGGTATTTTGATAAAGCGGTGAGATACTGGTTTTCATTAACAGCATTATCATACTGACGTTCAAGCAACTCGAGGGCGTCCCTATAGAGAACCTCCATTTCAGGAAAACTGCGGTCTTGGCTCTGCAGATACTGTATGGTTTCAATTACCATCTCAGGCTTATCTTCTTCTATAAAAGACTGTATTTCCTCCTGGAGTACTTCTGTGTGACGGGGTATTTCATAACGCTCGCGTATCTGAAAACTACAACTTAGGAGCAAAGGAAAAAGCATAAATAGTAAAACCTGGTATTTCATTCAAGGACCTCGATGTAAGTTTTTTCTAGCATTTGAAAAATGTAGATTGGTGTTTCATTGATAATGTGATATCCCGGTTCCAAAGAAGAAATTGCTATACCGGAAATCCTGGATTCACCAATCCAATAGACATCCGGTTCTCCGGATTCATACACCGTAACCGGTTCATTTTCATATTCAACAGACACAATCCTGGATTCGGAAACAACAACCTCCAGGTCCATGGAGCCATTCATCTGGGTTGAGTATCTCCGGATAAACCCGTCTTCTCTTTCAATGTATTCACAGTCAATTATACCGTCTTCATTCATATCCCAGAGTTGTCTTTCTTCAGGAATGTATTCTGTAATAAGCTCAGGCACTCTATTCTGGTTTCTGTCTATAGATATTGAATAGAGCCTGTTATCCTGATAGTGCTCAGTAATTTCATAATATCCGTCATTATCTGCATCCAGTCTGCCCATATCTGGCGAACCATGACTATTATAGTGAACTACATAATCAATCATTCCATCCTGGTTGCGGTCTTCACGCATAGTAGTCGGACTACCCTGTTCATAGTACCATATTTGTACAGCAGTCTCCTGTTCACCAATTAATACCTGATAGGTAATTGCTGCACTTACCAACTGGCGGCGGTTAGGAAGATTAAACTCTGATACCAGAGCCGCTTCGGAAAACACCTCTGAGACATCCTGTTCTGGTACATATGCTTCTGTAAAAACAGGTAATGAAAGCACAGGAGTACCTAACTCGTACTCGTGGCGCTCGTCATTATGGTGCACTGTTACCTGGTTAATATAAGGATAGGGCTGATAAACATACTCTGACCGCATTCCTTGATTGTAATACGTAAGCTGCTGCGGCTCATACGCCTCAATATCTATTCTCCATAGCAGATCTTGAGCACTATAATATTGAACATACTGCAAGGTACCTGATTCATACACATATTCTGTCCTTCTGTGCTCTCGATCCTCAGGAATAAAGAGACTGCCTGTATATCCGGTAAACTCATTAATAAAATTGGAATATTCCGGAATATCTTGCGGAACCCTTTGGCGAAAACGCTGAATCAGGTCTTTTCGCTCAGTTCCTCTGGTATTTCGAAAAAATTGGTACATTTCATCCCAGAGCTCCTGATCCTCTGTGTTCAGCAACGCGGTTAATGCATAATCAGGCCGTTCTCCCCCATTTTCATAATACCTTCTTGCCCATAGATTATAATCAATATCTTCCGGATGCTCTTCCAGTAAAGCTTCAATCAGCGAACTGGTACCTGCCAACTGGTTTTGTAAAAACCTGCTTATTATATCGAGATACCGTGAGTCTGGTATAAGCCCCAACTCGTATGCTGTTCTTATAAAAAACGTATTTTCCGGATAGCGCTCAATCCCGGTCAGAACAGCTTCCCGTGCAGCCGCCCGTCTTCCTGAATAGAGTGCTGATTGCGTAAGTAACCGATAAAAATCTAATCCATATTCAGGGCCGTTTGATAAGGCAATGAGGTATGTGTATGCTAAATCCGGTCTGTCATTGAGCAGATAAGCACGTGCAGCATAGAATGCACCTTCAGAAGAAGTAAATACATTCCAATTGTTATGGCTCAAGGCACGTTGAAACATTTCTAAGGCTGTACCGGACTGATTAAACTGCTCCAAGTAGAGCTTTCCCATCAGCAGATAGATATCTGAGTTAGAACCAGTGAACTCAAGGGCTTGCTCCAAATGTGAAAGAGACTCCTGAAACTCTCCTTGGCGGTATTCCTCCAAGGCAACCTGAAAATACAGGCTGCCAAGTCTCGCGTCCGCCCCATTTTCAACTGCAAAAGGTGCAGGTATAGCGATTACCAGGAATAAACAGAGGAAATAATAACTTTTATTCTTCCGGTTCTTCGGATTCAGGAAGCTCGCCAGAACTTTTCTGAGGAGGCAAACCAAGAAGTTTTCGTATTTCAACATCATCAAGGGTCTCATTTTTTACTAGATTATCAGCAAGAAGTTCTAACTGGTCCTGCTTCTGTGTAATAATATCGACAACTTCCTGCAAACAAGCACGAAGAATTTTTTGAACTTCTTTATCAATATTTTTTGCCGTATCCTCAGAATATTCCTGGTGCTGAGCAATCTCCCTTCCAATGAAAATTGGTTCATCTTCCTTACCATAAGCAACAGGACCGAGGCTTTCACTCATACCCCATTCACAAACCATTTTTCTTGCCATTTCGGTGGCCTGCACAATATCATTTTTCGTTCCAGTAGATGTTTCATCGTACACGATCTTTTCAGCAGCAAACCCGCCGTATGCAATTTTAATCCGGTCCATTATCCAGTTCTTGCCTTTGGAGAAAGAATCTTCTTCAGGCAGGGAAAAGGTCACACCAGCTGCGCGGCCTCTGGGAATTACTGTTACCTTGTGAAGGGGATCAGCGTTTTCAAGGTAATAATGAAGAAGTGCATGTCCTGCCTCATGAATTGCTGTCATCTTCTTTTCTTTTGCAGAAATAACCCGGGACTTTCTCGCGACTCCCATAAAAAGCTTATCCCTCGCTTCTTCAAAATCTATCATTTCCACATGCTTCTTGTCTTTTCTTGCCGCAAACAATGCTGCCTCATTTACAAGATTCGCAATATCAGCACCGGAAGTCCCCGGAGTTGCACGGGCAATCCGCTCTATATTTACCTCTTTACCCATCGGTATTTTGCTTGCATGCAGATTCAGAATGGCTTCGCGTTCTTTCACATCCGGCATATCCACAGTAACCTGACGGTCGAACCTGCCGGGTCTCAGGAGTGCAGGGTCAAGTACGTCCGGTCTGTTAGTAGCAGCGAGAATAATAACCCCGTCCTTTGTATCAAAACCGTCCATCTCTACAAGCATCTGGTTCAATGTTTGTTCCCGTTCATCATGACCGCCGCCGTAACCAGCTCCCCGGGTACGGCCAACTGCATCAAGCTCATCGATGAACAATATACACGGTGCGTTTTTCCTTCCCTGATCAAAGAGATCACGAACACGGCTCGCACCTACACCAACAAACATTTCTACAAAGTCAGAGCCTGACATATGAAAAAATGAGACATCTGCTTCACCGGCCACAGCACGTGCCAGAAGGGTCTTTCCTGTACCCGGCATTCCAACTAGAAGCACACCGGTTGGTATTTTTGCTCCCATACGGGTAAATTTTTCCGGACTTTTTAGAAATTCCACTACTTCCTGGAGTTCATACTTTGCTTCAAGCTGGCCTGCAACATCGTCAAAGGTAATTTTCTTCTTTGGTTCTAAATATTTTTTGGCTTTACTTTTACCAAAAGAAAAGGCTTTGTTTCCTCCGCCCTGTACTTGCCTGAACATAAACCATATAAAGAGAAAACCTATCATCCAGGGAATCATTTCCAAAAATATTCTGAGAGGAGACACATTCTTTATTGCACCTGTGGTTTGAACATTCTGTTCAGCAAGCATGGGCATAAGTGTCTCATCAAAATAAGGAATTATTGTCTTAAACAGAACAAGATCCTCATAGCTATTACGCAGTGTTCCCTGTATTTCATACTGATCGTAGATCTTTACAGCTTCGATCTCACCATTTTGAAGGTAATTCTTGAATGTAGAATAAGGGATCTCATTAGTAGTTGATGTATCATTCATAAAAAATAGAATGACAAACAAGCCAATGAGAATAATAAGAAAGAACAGCGCAAATTTATTTCCTGAGAAATTAAAGTTGAACTGTTTTGGATCTTTATTGTTCTGACCATTATTGTTCTCGTTATTGTTTAGGGACATGAATACTCTACCTCATTCGTTTTGGAAGGTTACATACCATCCATATGTTTTCTTTCGACTGTTATACCTGTACCGGTTGTCAAAGCCTGCATGTTTTCCGCAGACACAATAGACTCCATGTACATCTTCCACAATAGGAAGAACCGGACGAAGGTCTTTTGGGACCCTCCATTCGGAAAACAGCTTTTTTATTGATTTCCTGCCCTTTTTAGTAAGAATATAATCGTTTGCTTCTTTACACCGAATAATATACTTATTCTTCTCAGGATCAGGTAAAAAAACAGAATCTTTGGACTGTTGATTCTCCTCCCTGCACTGACAGCGAATGCTGTCATACACGGTGAAAACAGTATCCAATCCTGTCCGTATAAGATAACCTTTTTTTTGCTGAGGGACAATATCCTGCTCCCAAAAAACGCGGTCTCCAAGCCTGTATAGATGCATTCCCCATGCTCTTACGATTGTATATTCATGATTGTAGGGATCTTTTAATTCCACAGCCTCTCTTATACAGCTATACGGAAGACGTTCTTTCCCTATTTTCACATTCATTCTGTTATATAGATAGAATAAATGTTCCAGCCTTTCTGCATGCAGAAGTTCTGCGTATTTTGATACAGATATTGAGTAGCCATTCTCTTCTGCACGCCAAATTTCAATGGGTTCGCTTTTTTTTTGATAGAATTCTGTATAGTACTGCATTTTATCAGCAAGCATTAACAGGCTTTTCTGAAAATGAGGAAATACCTTTTCAATTTTAGGGATAAGACTGTTCCTCACAGAATTCCGCAGATAATCAGATGCCAAATTGGTAGAATCCACACTGTACTCAATATTGTTTACATGCAGATACTCTAGTAAGTCCTTTTTTTCAAAGCATAGCAGCGGCCGCACTACCCTGCAGCTGTGATCCTGTATACCGGAAAGACCGCGAGGTCCTGAGCCTTGGAAAAACCGCATAATCTGATTTTCAATAATATCGTCTCTGGTATGAGCAAGTAAGATGTAAGTACTGCCTATGCTTTTGCGCACCTCCTCAAGAAGGCGAAAGCGTTCGCGTCTTGCAGAATCTTCAGTGCTTAATCCAAACTCTTCTTCATACTCTCTGATTTTTTCAGTATCTACAGATCGGGCAATAAATTCTACACCAATTTTCCGGCATTGACTCTTGGCACGCTTTAATTCTGCAGATATTTCTGCTGTACTCCGTATCTTATGATTTATATATACAGCTAGTATATTATACATACCTTGAGATGCCAGAAGATGAAGGAGAGCAGTAGAATCAGGACCACCGGAAAAACCGAGAACAACCTTTGTATCCGGCCGTATATTCTGTTCTAACAAATAATTCTGTAACTGATTCTCTATAGCATTCATACATTCCGTTTATTCGTGTACTCGGTAACCTGTTCAATTTTAGTATTTTCAAGAAGCATAATTACGGCTTCTATTGCACGTTCTACAGCACTCTGAAGGCTTTCCATCTCGCTCTGGTCAGGCTGTCCAAGCACATGGTCAACTACAGTGGTATTATTGTCCGGACTGCCAATACCGATATAGATCCTCGGAAAATCCTTTGTATCCGCATACTGTATAATCGATTTCATTCCATTGTGGCCGGCATCTCCGCCTTTACGTTTTAACCGCAGGCTGCCTGGGGGAAGATCCATATTATCTGCAAGCAGAAGGTACATAGTCTCATGAAAATCCGCTCTGCTGTTCAGCCAGGGAAGCACTTTTCCGGATCGATTCATGTACGTTAAAGGTTTAAAAAGGTGAACGGTGTTTGAATTTGAAAGTGTTTTTTTACCGTAAAGCAGGGGCTTGAATAAGGGCTTTTTTAGACGGACTTTCAGCCTTTGTGAAAGCCCGTCAACAACCCAGAAACCGACATTGTGACGGGTTAATGCGTACTTCTGCCCAGGGTTTCCAAGCCCAATTACTGCAATATCCAGAAGTCTATTCCTCTGCAGCTGCTGCTTCTTCTCCCTCTGGTGCTTCAAGGCGCTCTTCAGCAAGTGCTGCCTCTTCTTCCAGTTCCTCTTCAGTCTTTTCAGCACGAGGAGTAACAACAGAGCAGATAGTCTGTTCCGGATAGTTCAGATACTTAACACCCTCAGGTGGGTTTACATCTTCCACGTGAATTGAATCACCGATCTGAAGCTCAGAAATATCGAGATTAATAACTTCCGGAAGGTCTTTTGGAAGACATTCCACTTCCATTTCATGAAGCAGGGTTTCTAAGATTCCGCCTTCCTTTGTTCCCACAGGCATGCCTTCAAGATGAATCGGCACGTGTGTCTTTAAGGCCTTACCGCGTTCAATTTCAAAAAAATCAAGGTGCAAGATCCGGTTCTTGATAAGATCTTCCTGATAGTCCTTTACCAAAACATCGTAATTCTCTTTTCCAACACTGATTTTAATAATAGTATTCTCTGAAATAGTATGAAATTTCCGGTCAAATTCGCTCGCATCTACGGCAATTGCAACCGGATCATGATGTCCGTAGATGATTGCTGGTATTTTCCCTTCTCTTCTCAGTCTTTTTGCCGCGGATTTTTTTTCTGCTTTCCGTGCATCCGCTGATAGGGTTTTCTGCTGCATTCTTCTTCTCCTTTTGCTATTTTAAAGAATGTTAGCACATTCTGATTTCTAGCAGATATCTGGGACGGCAGGATTCGAACCTGCGAATGCCTGGACCAAAACCAGGTGGCTTGCCACTTGCCGACGTCCCAAATTTGATAATCTTTTTGTATAACGAGGTTTTATTAAACCAAAGAGACTTACTTGTCCCTATTTTTCTTTTCTATTCAGATCCTTCTGTATCAGAAGATGTTATCACTTCAGTAGAATTCTCATACTCCTGAAGGATCCTATCCTGTAATACATTTCTAAATTCCGAATTAATTGGATGGGCAACATCCTTGTATTCTCCGGCTTTCGTTTTACGGCTCGGCATAGCAATAAAGGTACCGCTCTTTCCTTCAATTACTTTGACATTGTGCAGTACAAAGCAGTCATCAAAGGTTACAGTTACATAAGCCTTCAGCTTTCCGTTACCTGAAACTTTCCTCACGCGAACATCAGTTATTTCCACGAAGTCCTCCTTCACCGTGAGTACTGCCGAATCAACAGGATTCTACAACGCACTCAGGTTCTTTTTCAAGTGGCTTTGTAATATATATGAACGGAAATTCACCGTTCAATTCAAGTAAAGCCCTTTTTGCATCTTCTAATTTAGGAAAGATGCCAAAAAAGGCGGAACCGCTCCCTGATACTGTTGAGTACATTGCTCCCTTGTTTTTCATTATTTCTAAACCTTTTTTAATAATTGGATACCTGCTACCTAGCACATTTTCAAAAGAATTAAAAAATATCAGTTTGTGCAGACTTCTGGTTTCCCATGCAGACACCAATTCCATTTTCCCTATAAAACAAGGCGTTTTTTGTTCTGAAGCAATATATTCATCATACCAGGAATAAGCCGACTTCGTGTTAATCGAAAAATCTGGTTTTGCAAGAAGTATATAAAAATCACTTCGTGCTTCTATTGGCAGAGTTTCTTCACCGCGGCCGCTTACATATGCTGCTGCACTTGTCAGAAAAAAGGGAACATCGCTCCCTAAAGCAGCAGATTCTTTTATCAGCCTTTCGGTTTGAATAGGGTAGCTATGCATCCTATTGAGTGCTCTTAAAACTGCTGCAGCATTACTAGAACCGCCGCCGAGTCCTGCACCCTGGGGGATCCGTTTTTCAACGTATATTTCATACCCATGAGCCGTCCCGTTTAGTTCATTAAATAGCTGAACTGCCTTCCAGACCAGATTTTCTTCCTGAGGTATAGAAAACTTACCTACAATCCGGGTTTGTTTCTTTTTCAAAGATCGAAGGACCAATGAATCGCCAAAATCAGTCTGAATGAACAGACTTTCAATTGAATGGAATCCATCAGCCCTGGGCATACCCACTGCAAGATGTATGTTCACCTTTGCAGGAGAAAACACCCGAACTACATTATCCATAGTACTGGATATTATACAAATAATGGTATGCCTGTCAAATACTAAAATAGGTATTTTACAATAAACTGATCATATTTATCGCTATGAAGAAACAACATAATGACAGCCCCTTGAATTAGGATTACTGAGTGCTGCCTTTGTAATAAGTGTTGCAGTTACCACTGCGTTCCGTAAATTCACAATTTCCTTTGTGAGTTTTGCCTCTTTATAAAAGCGCTCAATACGGTGGTTCAGATAGTTCAGATCTGAAAGTGCGCGAAAAAGCCGTTTTCTTGTACGGAGTATGCCTACATAGTCCCACATTGTCATTTGAATATTGAGCATATCATGATGAATAAGTACTGTATCAAAGTCCTCTTCCTGTTTTGGAAACTTCCACTCAGGAATTGATGCCAAAAGACCATCAGCTACCTGCTTATGTTTTTCCTGAATTTTTTTTGCTGCTTCACCGCTGAAAAACAGGCCCTCAAGCAGGCTTACGCTCGCTAATCTATTACTGCCGTGAACTCCGGTACAAGCAGACTCACCTATTGCATACAGGTTCTTTATACTGGTTTTGCCATGGAGATCTGTTTTAATACCTCCACAAAAATAGTGGGCCGCAGGAACTACAGGAATCGGCTCTTTTCCCAGATCCAAGCCAATTTCTTTGCATTTTTCATAGATACCGGGAAAGCGCTTTGCAGGATCAGTTTTCAGTTCCATAGCATCTAAAAGCACATAGCCTGATCCTGTTACCTCCATTTCCTGGTATATAGAACGGGCAACCAGGTCTCGAGGTGCGAGATCTTCCATTTCCGGGGAATAGCGCTGCATAAAGTACTCGCCCCTCGTATTCTTCAGCCGTGCACCTTCGCCGCGAAGCGCTTCTGTGATAAGAAAACGCTTTACATCTCTATGATACAAAACCGTTGGATGGAATTGCACATACTCTGCATTGATTATTTCCACCCCCGCGCGGTAGGCCATGGCTACACCGTCACCAGTTGCGCCGGTTGGATTTGAGGTATGAAGAAAGAGATTTCCTATCCCCCCTGTTGCAATAACTGTAGCAGAAGCAAAAATCTGTTCTACTTCGCCGTTTCCCTGATTCAGCACATAGGCACCAAGGGCTTTAGGCTGTTTATACCGCTCCTGTGTATCAGTACTGTGGTGGTTGCTGGTAATTATGTCGACAGCTGAATGGTTTTTGTAAAAACAAATACCTGAAAGAGCCTTCGCATATTCAATAAGGCTTTTTTGGATATGCAAGCCTGTCTTGTCTTTCACATGAAGGATACGCCTTGTACTGTGTGCAGCCTCTTTAGTAT
>CAYRYS010000035.1:0-29615 GCA_964428555.1 uncultured Spirochaetales bacterium
GGTTCTCCGGAATGCTTCGCGCTGTGTCCAGCATTCTGTTATCACATTCAATTGGACCTATTCTCTGGTAAGGAATTTCACCAATCTTGAAACCAAAGGCAGTTGCATCAAAATCATACTGCAGGCAGTCTGTTGCAATAATAATATCGCCTATGTTCATGTTCTGTCTTAAACCGCCTGCTGCACCAAGCATTATTACGGCCTCGGGGTTATAGCAGTCAATCAAATACTGTGCAGCAAGAGCTGCAAGTACTTTTCCTACACCAGTGGCAGCTATTACAGCAGGTATACCGAATAATTTGCCTTTCATACAGGTGAAAAATGCAGTCTCAACAGTATGCATATCTTCGCCATTCTCAGCAAATGCCTGTATTTCCCCTTCCAAAGCGCCAAGAATCAGTATCACCTTTCCTCCAACAACTGTATGGTTTCCTGCCTTATGTCCAAAACAGAATTAACCCTGCAAATGCAAAAAACAGTAAAGCCAGCAACAGTTTAACCGTGCCGGTCTGCTTTTTAAAGGTCTTTGCAAGAACATCGGATGAAACCCCGAAAAAGGTCAGAGTAAACACGATAATAAGGGGAAGAACGAAGCCCACATTATAAAGCAGCAGATACAGATACCCCTGTACTGAATCCTCGTTTCTGGTCATATAGACTAGTGCGGGGAGATAGACCTGGCCGGTACAGGCAAGCTCAAAAAGGGTAATAAGAAAGCCGAGGCTTGCCGATGCAGCAATAAATGCAGAGGACTTTAGCTTTTGCTTTACAGTCCTGTGGATCCTGTGTTTCATCTTCCCTGGAAGCTGAAGCAGGATTTCCTTTGTTCTTCCCTGTTTTATAAGAACAAAATCACGAAAGCTTAATACACCGAATATAAGCAGTAGAACGGAAATACCATATTTAATCACTTCTTGAACATGAGGAAAATATCCTGCAGCTCTAATTACAGAAAATATCCCCAAACCGACAGAATAATAGGTGATAAACACTGCTAAGGTAAAGGAAATCCCCATAATAAGCACTTCTTTTCTTGTTCTTCCTGCTACCATGAGAGAGGCAGTAAGGAAGATAATAGTAGTAAAAGCACAGGGATTGATGCCGTCTAAAAGCCCTGCTAAAAGGATCGGAAAAGCTGAAAGGGTTTCTAGAACACCTGCATCTTCAGAATACTCTTGGTATTCATATTCGCCTGACACTATTGTCTCTATCCCTTGCCTAACCTCTGCTTCTCCTTGGAAAACAGCTTGTTCAAAGACAAGCGCAGGCAGCCTGCCGGGACTGTATCCCAGCTGAGAAAGTGTCTCTAAATAGTCTTCGTAGATTTCCCCTTCGAATATATTTTGCATACGTATCGTGTAATTCGTATCGTATTCCCTATTCAGTCTTGGGAGATACTCACTCACTATTTCCCTGCAGTGACTGCATGAAGGTTCAGCAAACAGAATAAAATCAGTATCTTCTGCATCATTGCTTGTATACACCTCTGAAACTGCATGCATGTCCTGAGAAGCAATGACATTCGCAAATACAGGCAGTATTCCTCTTCTAAACTCCGGATGAGTACTCTGAATCAGATAGCGTTTTTCCGTCTCCCCTGCTTCAGATGTAGAATCAAATATAAGCTGGATTGTATCGGATTGCCCTGGTTCAAGCTCAAGCGTACTGATTTCCGGCAAAAGACAGCCGCACGTTGATATGACCTGTATATCTGATTCTATTTCTGATTCATTAGTAATAATTATATCTGTTCTAGCAATTTCTCCCTGATCAATTTCCCCAATATTCCAACTGCTTATGGAAAAGGAAAACTGTGGGAAAACAGAGAACGGAAAGATTACCAGAAAAATGAGGATACTGAAAACAAGACGAAACCATTTCATCAGTTTGTAACCTGGAGGATCAGGTCGTTGTAGTACTCATCCAGCATCTCTCTGACCTGAGGATCATCAGGATCATCATTGTAGTAGAACCTATGGAGTTCATTTTCATATCCTACAATCTCCCCATTATTAAAATCGATACGAAGCTCACCAAGCCAATTACCCTCTTCTCCTGGAGATACAATAAGAGTGTCCCCTGCAAGTCGTTCAGGCACCATTCGCTGCTCATGTCCAATAAGCATTAGGTCAATGCCTTCCACTGATTCTGCAGCAGATACGGCATCACCGATTCTGCCATGATAAATACAGATAACCATATCAGTTTCATTTGAAAGCGGAGGCACAAGATTTGCCAGCACATCCTCAGGGGGTGACAAAGAAACAGCGTGCTGAATATCCTCATCTGCAACAGCAAATACAGAGGGATGGGTAACAGAGATTATTCCAATGGAATACCCGTTCCTCTCAAGCACTAATGGTTCTGGTGAAAAGAAAACACAGGATATATCTGAAACACATACAGTAAGGTTATTACATAAAAAGGGGTAGTCCTGCTGAAAAGTGAGCAGCTCCTGTGAACCAAGGCTGAACTCCTGTTCTCCAACGCCAATTGCATCATATCCAAGATCGTGATACACCTGCAGTATATATTCACTCAGTACCTGGTCAGGATAAGGGTCAAAAATATCACCTGCGTCAAGTATTACCGCCCGTTCAGGGTGTTCAATATTACGGAGAAAATGAGCACGCTTGACAAGTCCTGATCTTGGATGATTCTCACAATCACATCCGTCTAAATTACCGTTCAAACTGGATGAATAATAAATAACAAGATCTTCTCCGCTGCCGTTTGCATACACAAAAAAAGCAGTACAGAAGAAGAATACAAGAAGAAACAGATATTTATAGTTCATTTTAACCACCTTGGAAAAACTTTCACTATTGTAATAGAAACTTATTAACCAGGCAATCAGTCATACTAATAATTGCGGATATTTTAGTCCGTACATACACATACCTTATAACAAACTGTACAAAAGATAAAAAGTCTGATTGAATATGTGGTAATGAATACGCAGATACAAAGATATGAAAATATTCCTATAGAACTTCCCTCAAAAGAAATTATTAAGCGGCTTTCCAGCGGAAAGGCTGGAACAAAAGCGCTGCCTGACAGGTTTTCCCAGATTGTCAATCAGGCCTACTCTGAAATATCGTTGTCCGGAGTTTCCCGTATTCTTGAAGTAGATAGAATTGGAGAAGATAAAAGGCTTATACTCGAAAATGGTGTTATTTTTACAGGAGGACATATTACCCGGTTTTTACAAGACGCAAGGTATGCTCTTCTGTATTCATCCTTCTGTACAGGCAGTTACTATGAAAAAATCAAAGATTTTTTTAACAAAGGATTTTCCGACTATGGCGTAATATACGATGCAGTAGCAGGAGAGCTTGCAGATAGGGGTATGGATTTTATAAATACCAAAGAGCGCGCACGGCTGATAAGGTCCGGTGCAGCTGTTTCGAAAAAGCGGTTTTCCCCAGGATACGGAGATTTCGTACTTGAACACCAGAGTATTTTTTACCGCCTTCTCAAGCTTTCACAGTATAATATACAATTAACCGATTCATATATCTTTATTCCGGAAAAGACAGTCACAGCTGTTTCACCGATATTCACATAGGAGCGCGCATGAAGGACACAATAACAACAAAGATATCCGAAGGGCTTTTTTTTCTCGATGGTGCAATGGGAACTGAACTTCAAAAAGCTGGAATGCCTTCCGGTGTTTGTCCGGAAAAATGGGGTGTTGATAATTCCGCTGTAGTCCGAAAAATTCATGAGGATTACCTTGCTGCTGGTTCGGATGCAGTATTTACTTGCACATTCGGAGGCAGTCCCTTTAAACTGAATGAATACAATATTGACAATGTTGAAACTCTCAACCGCCAGCTCGCCAGGATTGCACGCGAAGCTGCAGGAGAGGACAGATTTGTACTAGGAGATATTGGGCCGATTGGTAAGTTCATATCCCCTTTTGGCGAGCTTTCTTTTGAAGCTGCAGTAAATGCTTTCAAACGTCAGGTTACCGGCCTTTTGGCAGGAGGAGTCGACGGCTTTGTAATTGAAACTATGATGGATATTCAGGAAGCCAGGGCAGCACTCATCGCAGTAAAAGAGCTGAGCGATCTTTTTACCCTTGTGTCCATGACCTTTGAGCCGGACGGGAGGACGCTTAACGGCAACTCACCTGAGTCAGCAATTGTGACACTTCAATCCCTTGGTGCTGATGCTGTGGGATGCAACTGTTCCATGGGGCCCAGAGAAATGGCTGATACTGTAAAGTCAATGCTCTCCTATGCAAAGGTCCCTGTTTCTGCAAAGCCGAATGCAGGCATGCCGAAACTGATAAACAAAGAAACTATTTTTCCTTTGGGTGATGAGAATTTTGCTGCAGAGATGACACTCCTTGCAGATGCAGGTGCAGATATACTAGGCGGGTGCTGCGGCACAAGCCCTGGGCACATCCGGAAAATGACACAAGAATTGCAGAGCTTTAAGAAAGCCGGGAAGAATCTGAGTCCGCCTGAGTCGGTTTCCTCTGCAAAAGATGTACATGTTATCTCAGGTTCATCTGGGGTGCATATCATCGGTGAACGGATTAATCCTACTGGGAAGAAGAAATTTGCCCAATCCCTGAGAGAACGGGATTTTTCTAAGGCCTTAAAATTTGCCAGGGATCAGGAAACCCAGGGTGCATCACTTCTGGATGTAAACGGCGGAGTTCCAGGAGAAGATGAATCTGATCTGCTGACCGATCTTGTTCTCCGCATATCCAGATTTTCAAGGCTCCCTCTTGTTATTGATTCAGCAGCTCCGGAAGCACTTGAAGCTGCGTTGAGGATATATCCGGGAAGGGCATTGATTAACTCAGTATCCGGTGAATCTGGAAAAACAAAAAAAACCCTGAAAATTGCTCAGAAATACGGAGCTGCGTGCATTATCCTTCCAGTTACAGATTCAGGCGTACCAGAAACACCACAGGCACGGTGCAAAGCTGTTGAACAAATTATCAGCTCAGCAGAGGAAACAGGAATACCTAGGACTTCCCTCATTGCTGATCCTCTGGTTATGGCTGTTTCTTCATCTGCAGATGCAGGGAAAACAACTCTTGAAACAATTACAGAGATCCGCAGCAAATGCGGAGTCCCTTGTGTTGCAGGTCTTTCGAATGTTTCCTTCGGACTTCCTGGGCGGGAAGTTTTAAACGCAGCCTTTCTTTCCATGGCTGCAGACAGAGGTCTGAATTATGTTATTGCAAACCCGGGACATAGCCTGCTCACTGACCAAATATCAGCGGTAAATCTTCTCCTTGGTAAAGACCCGGAGGCGCGGTATTTTATTGCAAGAAACAGCGGCACTGAAGCTGGTGTAAGGGAAAAGAAAAAACACCTCTCCCCTGAAGAAGCTTTACACGAAGCAGTATTGGATGGTGACAGGGACAGCATTGAGCGGGTTGTACAGTCTTGTCTGAAAAAAGGGACTTCCCCGAAAAGTCTTTTAGAAAATTATATGGTACCTGCTATCATCAAAGTCGGAGATCTGTATGATAAAAAGGTATATTTCCTCCCCCAGCTCATGGCAAGTGCGGAGACTATGAAACTCGGTTTTTCAAAGCTGAAGCCAATGCTATCATCATCTTCTGAACAGGAAACAGGGAAGACAATTATCTGCGCAACAGTTGAAGGAGATATTCACGACATTGGGAAAAACATAGTTACCCTCATGCTGAGCAACTATGGATTCAATGTTATTGATCTTGGCAAGGATGTAAGTGCAGAAAATATTTTAGAGGCAGCGAAGAGGAATTCTGCAAATGTCATTTGTTTATCAGCACTGATGACAACAACAATGGGAAGAATGGAGGAAACAATTCGACTTTTCCGGAAACATGGCTTAGATACCCCGTTTATGCTCGGCGGTGCTGTGGTTACAGAAGATTGGGCAAAAAGCATTGGTGCAAGCTATTCAGAAGACGGTGTAGGTGCTGTTAGGCTCGCACAAAACCTTACAGCAGAATAAACGGAAACACTCTACCCTTTACTTAAAATCATTTTACTTGAACAGAATCAGGCAGAAGTTCTGTAAAAGAATTAATTCTATAGGTTGGTGTATGCCCGTTTAGATCTACCTTTGACCACGAGACAAACGCTGTATCTACGCCTGCTGAATTACCTGCCTGAATATCATATACCGCGTCTCCTACAAAAAGTGCATCCCCCTTGTCCACTCCAAGCTCGGAGAGGGCTTTTAACACAGGAGCAGGATGCGGTTTAGGTCTTTCTGCATGGTCCGGTGTTATTATTGCAGTAAAAAGGTCGAGTGCTCCAATATGCTCAAGATAGTCGCTAATACTCGGTTCCCGCCTGGATGTTACCACAGCAAGCTTTTTCCCTGCATTCTTTAACCTGGAGAGAACGGACAGGACATCTGGAAAAGGCTGGAGATAGTCTTTGTAGATCCGGTATTGATAATCGCCGTGAGTTTTAACAATTTCAGCTGCCATTTTATCATCCAGCTCACCCAGGTAATGCTCAAGCTGAGTACGCAAAGGAATACCTACATGGCTTTCTATCGTTTTTCTATCCACATCCGGTCCATCATATTTACCCAGGGTGTGTTGAAAACACTGGTATATCATCTCAAAGGTATCTAACAGCGTACCGTCTGCATCAAATAAGTATGCATTATATTCTTTGTTCATTCGTAAATCTTTGTCCTTTATCATCTTCTTGGAGGAAGGAACTTCGCTTCTTTTACTTCCTTTGTTGAAAGCCTTACACCATTTGCTTTAATTCCTTTGACCAGAAAGTCTCTAAGAAGGAACTTCTCTTTTATCTTTTTCATGCGGGGTTTTTTCACATATTCAACTTCAATGTATCCCGCATTTTCTGTTGTCATATCAATGAGTTCACCATCATCAGGAATGAGTGAATATGTTTTCTCGAGTATGTATTTTTCGATCTTTGTGCGCTTAATATACAGGTTACTCGTGTCCTTTTGCATGTAGAGTGCAGAGAATATCTCTTTAGAAAGCTCTTCCTTATCAGCTAAGCCTGCGAAGCGCATTCCCTTTCCAACAAACAGTTTTTCAGGAACATCGGTTACGTAATAGGTTGCGTCTTTGCGGATTACAAGTATCCGGTCATACTGGGAAACATCGAAAAGTACGTTTCCAGAAGATATTTCTGTTCCCAGGTATCCGGTTTTACTGTCATACCGGAGTCTTAAGTTTCTCTGAGCAGCTTCCCGTACATCGATTTTATCAAAGGATTTTACTTCTGTCTGACGGGTAACGTCTTTTGTATACTCTTTTCTTAGATCCCCAAGGTAATCGATTGCGTAGGCTGTTATATTCTTAAGATGTTTCGCGATTTCTTTTAACCTGTCACGGATTTCCTTCATCTCTTTTTTTGCTTTATTTATATCGTACAGACTAATCCTGCGGATCGGTATTTTGAGAAGGCGTTCCACATCTTCAGTAGTTACCGGCCGGTCAAGCTGATCCTTAAACGGCTTAAATCCGTCCTTCACAGCTTTAAGCACTGTGTTTTGTGTGCGCTTTTCTTCAATTTCTTTGTATATTCGCTCTTCTACAAAGATCTGCTCCAATGTCCGCATATGCAGCCTATCAAGGAGCTTACCCTTTTCCAGCTCAAGCTCTTCCTTGAGAATTTTCTTCAGTCTCTTTGCATGGTGTTTCACAATATCTGTGATTTTCATTACTTCCGGAGTATTGTTGTTAATAACCAGGCAGTTTACTGAAATACTTACTTCACAGTCAGTAAATGCATATAAGGCATCAATAACATCGTTTGTATGCACTCCCCGTGCTAATTTCAGCTCTATCTCTACATTTTCAGTAGTATAGTCATTGATGCTTGAAACTTTAATCTTGTTTTTCCTTACCGCATTTTCTATTGATGTGATAAGGCTTTCTGTTGTTGTACCATAAGGTATTTCCCGAATAACTATCCTCTTTGGGTCGGAAGTATCCAATTTTGCTCGGACAAGCACCTTACCCAAACCGTCTTGATAGTCAGAAACATCGATTTGTCCACCTGTAGGAAAGTCAGGATAAAGCTTATAGGAATTTCCTTTCAGTTCTGACTGTACAGCAGAGATCACTTCTTTCAAATTATGGGGAAGAATCTTGGTGGACATTCCAACAGCAATTCCCTCTGCACCAATAACTAGTACCAGAGGCAGCTTTGCCCGAAAGGTCACAGGCTCCCTGTTCCTTCCGTCATATGAGTCTTCATATTGGGTAATTTCAGGATTATAGAGTACCTCTTTTGCAAAAGGAAGGCTGCGGCATTCAATATACCGAGCAGCAGATGCCTGGTCTCCTGTATAAATATTTCCAAAATTCCCTTGCTTATCAATCAGTATTTCCTTATTCGCAAGCACAACTAAAGCCGAATAAATAGAAGCATCACCATGGGGATGGTATTTCATACAGTGGCCCACAATATTAGCAACTTTGTGGAATTTTCCGTCATCTACCTCGAAAAGGGAATGCAGAATTCTTCGTTGAACCGGCTTTAAGCCATCGTCCAGATGGGGTATTGCCCTGTCTTTTATTACATATGATGCGTATTCAAGAAAGTTCTTGTTGAATAATGTATTTACATATGCCATTAGATCATATTCTCCATTATAAATTCCCGTCTCTCCGGTGTATTTTTTCCCATAAAAAACTTGAGTATGTCTTGGATCTCTTTAATTGACTTCATATTAACCTTAACAATCCGCATGTCCTCACCAATGAATTGGCCGAATTCCTTTGGGCTGATCTCACCAAGCCCCTTAAATCGGGTAACCTCCGGATTGGAGAGTTCTTTTGTCGCTGCATCCCGTTCTTTTAAATTATAACAGTACCTGGTAGACTTTTTATTCCGTACACGGAAAAGGGGCGTCTCCAGAATATAGACCCTCCCTGCAACAATAAGCTCTTCAAAATAAGCAAGAAAATAGGTCAGCAGTAGATTTCTGATGTGGAATCCGTCATGGTCAGCATCAGTTGCAATAACAATCTTTCCATATCGCAACTCTTCAATATCATTCTCAATTCCCAGTGCCATCATCATATTGTAGAGTTCTTCATTTTTGTAAATTGCAGTCTGCTTGCGGCCAAACACATTTTGGGGTTTTCCCCGTAAGGAAAATACAGCCTGAGTATACACGTCCCGCGCGGAGACCATTGACCCGGATGCTGACTGCCCCTCTGTAATAAATATTGTTGACTCTTCTCCCCCTTTATCTCCAAGGTGGTATTTACAGTCCTTCAGATTCGGGATCTTCAAAGCTATTTTTTTTGCTGCTTCCTTTGCTTCTTTTTTTACTGTGTTCAGCTCTTTTCGGAGTTTTTCATTTGATTCAATTTTCCGTTCAATCGCTTTTGCTGAATCCTGATGCTTGTGCAGGTAATCGGCTAGTGCTTCTTTTACCTCATTGACTATCCATGAGCGTATCTCTGTATTTCCAAGCTTATTTTTTGTCTGGCTCTCGAATACAGGGTTTTTCAGTTTTACCGCAATAGTACCAGCAATTCCTTCCCTTACATCCACACCTGAATAGCTTTTTTTCAAGAATTCATTCACACCCTTAAGTAGGCCCTCTCTAAAAGCACTCTGGTGGGTTCCTCCGTCAGAAGTAAACTGTCCGTTCACAAATGAAAAATAAGTCTCACCATAATTATTCGTGTGTGTAAGGGCAAACTCCAGGTATTGGGTCTTGTTATGAATTATGGGATAGAGAATATCTTCACCTACTTCGTGATGCAGCAGGTCATACAACCCTTTCTCAGATTTAAACTCTTTTTTATTGAATTTTAAGGTTAACCCTGCATTTAGATACGCGTAATTCCAAATGCGCTGTTCAATAAACTCATAGTTAAACTCATAATCACTGAATATTTCCTGGTCAGGGATGAATTCAATATATGTGCCGTTCGGATATTTCTGGTTTTTCCCTTCTTTTTTATTTTTCAGGGTCCCTTTTTCAAATACCGCCTCTACATACTTCCCTTCCCGGAATGTGACAGCACGAAAGTGTGAAGACAGGGCATTTACTGCTTTAGTTCCAACACCATTAAGACCAACAGAAAATTGAAATACATCATCATTGTATTTTGCCCCTGTATTAATTACTGAGACACATTCAACCAGTTTACCCAGAGGAATACCTCGGCCAAAATCGCGTACTGCAATCTTATTGTCTTTAAGAATAATTTCAATTTTATCCCCATGGCCCATAATAAATTCGTCAATACTGTTATCGATTACTTCTTTCAGCAGTATATAAATACCATCGTCCATATTGGAACCGTCTCCAAGGCGGCCGATGTACATACCGGTACGCAGGCGGATGTGTTCTAATGAACTTAACGTTTTTATTTTGGATTCATCGTATACTTGTGCGCTCTTTGACATACTCTAATCCTCATGCAAATTCTTATTGCCGGGCAACTTCGAGTTTACTCGAAATGGGTGAGTATTTTGTAAACAGTTATAGTTCCCCTCTTATACCGGGAAATTCCGGTACACATTAGTATAGTATCACATGCTTATTGGTTTGTGCAATTCCTTCTGTGAAACCAATATACTGACTTTTGACTCTTATATTTCTTGAGAATAAGAATGCTGTCATTCCTTGGATTTCAGCACAGGTATAGGTGTTTATTCCCCTGCTTCCAATGCCAATTCAAAAGCACATAGGTTCTTTTTTACGGTTTTAGACCCTTTTAAAGAGAATATCTTCTGAATACTTTGCTTCAGTTTCTCCTGATCAATCGGTAAAAATTTTGCTGCATTTGCAATAACAGCTGCAAGGGAGTCAGTCCTGAATGGAGGAATGTGCTGTCTCCGATTACAGCAATAGCATGTGTGTATCCGGATTCACTTGCTCCTTTTGCAACACCAATCGATGAGCCCATACACACAATAGTTTCCGGAACCTCGTAAGGCGGAAGCACACCGAGGGCATAACATCCAATATCGGCAGTTACTATTGTGTCCTCATATTTTTCCAAGGCAGCTTTTATGGCAACATAGGAGTCGCCATGGGGACACCTCTTACAGAGCTGAGGTGGGCGCTGAGCCAGATCTCCTGTGTTTATCTTGAGTGAATCAAGCGGAGAAAGTCCTAAGGCCGGATGAATGTTTTCCGGGTTCAATTCTCCCTCTAAGGGAACTGTACCGTCAATTTTTCCGGAGATCCCCATATCCGCAGGAAGAATTCCGCGGACCATTTTTTCGATAAAAGAAAACCCCTCTTCAAGAATGACTAACCGCGAAACACTGGATACTAATTCGCGTATTTTTTTCACAGGAGCCGGGTACATTCCTATCCTGAGTACTGCAGGTTTTTCGCTCATTTCATCCATATTTTCACGCAAATAGTTATCTCCGAGTCCTGTTGTAATAATACCAAGTTCAGCTCCCTCTTCAGGTACTGTTAAAGAATTATAGGGTGTATTTTCTGAGAATTTGAGCATTTGCTCTTGAAGCCCAAGGAGATGGTGCCAACCTTTTCTGGCAAGCGCAGGAATAAGCAGCCAATTCTTGCGGTCTTCCGCCTTATTGGCATGTTTTTGTTTTACCGTGCCGGAGGTATGTATCTTTGCCCTTGAGTGAGAAAGGCGGGTAACCAGACGGAGCATAACAGGCACATAAAATTCCTCTGATATTTCAAAAGCCTTCCTTGTCATGTCATAGGCTTCCTGCTGATCCACAAGTTCAAGACAGATTATTTTTGCAAAGTTAGCGTAAAACCTGCTGTCCTGTTCATTTTGAGAAGAATGCATTCCTGGATAATCAGCTACCGCAAGTACAAGTCCACCGTTAATATGTAATAATGCGGAATTAATAAAAGGATCTGCAGCAACATTGAGTCCTACATGCTTCATAGTAACAAGGACCCGTTTTCCTGCAAAGCTGGTACCTATAGCTGTTTCATAGGCAGTCTTTTCATTCGCGCACCACTGGGCAGTTATTTTCGTCTCACTGCTGTGCTCTATTAGATATTCCATTATCTCAGTCGAAGGAGTACCAGGATAACCGTACGCTGCGGAAATGCCTGCATCCATCGCACCGAGAGCAACTGCTTCGTCGCCAAGCACTACAATATCGGCCATAAGAACTTCACCTTTCCTAAAGTGTTTGTATCAATATATTTTATCCTCAACACTTATCATACTGTATTTGCCTCAATGGTGAAAGACTTTTTCAAATGCCCACCATAGGATTCACATATTCCTCTTTACCATAGACTGTTTATCCGGTACTGTATACCCGTAAAGCTATTGCACTTTTTGGAGGTACTATGAGGAAAAACTCGATTCGAATACTCATCAGCTTAAATCTGTTTTTTGTTGTTCATTTTGCTTTTATTCAAATTGATTTTATTACCGGGTTTCTTGTCCATTCCCAATTATTTCACATGAGTATAGGACAGTTTTTTTCCCAGCAGCTGGTGCTTGTTACAACAGTAATGCCCTATGCATTGCTTGCAGCAGCGGGCTTGTTCATCTACCTTAAACCCCTTCAAAATGCAATAAATAAGATTGACTCAGGTGCTGCACTGGAAAAAGAGGAAAAACAAAAAGCCAGATCCATTACCCTCTTTCTGTACCCTGTAATATTAATGATCAATGTCATTGGGTTCACCTTAGGGTTTCTTCTCGGCATAATACTTTCCGGAAATATTTCGCTTCTTTTTACTTTAGAAGGATTGTTAAGCTTATTATTCAATCTAGCAACTGCAATGGTATATGCACAGCTTCAGAATGCAATTAATGAAATGATTCTTATGAAACCAAGAATCAAACTCCGTGTTTATCATCTACAAAACAACAAAAGTATTTTATCTCGATACTCAATTATGAAGCAACTTTTCCAATCCGTGTTTTACCTTATTCTATTTATAATCTTTACCATTATCCAAGTGCAAAGCGCATTCGGATACTATTCCACAAATTACTCCCGTATACTTGAAGAGACAATACGCTCCGGAGGTACACTTCCTGAGGCATTCCAAAATTTTGAAGAGTTTATCTTTTCTTCAGAGGAAAGCCGTTTACAACCAAGGGTCCCTAGATACCAAGCTGATATTCACCAACTAAATGCCTCAGTAATTCAAAACAGAAAAGAATCTGTGCTCCTCTGGACAGTAATTTCCATGCTCATCCTTTCTACACTCATTCTCTTAATAACTGCAAACCATATTGCCATGCCTATCCGGCGGCTCCGTTCCAGGATGAGAGATATAGTATCCGGAGACGGAGACCTTACTGAACGGATTACCATAATTGGAAATAATGAAATAGGGGAACTTACGGACCTAATAAACTCTTTTGTAAGTAAACTCGGTGATATTATTCGTGATATAGCAACAAGCGCAAAGGAAGTACAGGTTTCTGCAGATAATCTTAACCAAAGCATACAAGAGGTTTCATCCTCCAGCCAGGAGATGTCAGCCTCTATAAGAGGAGTGGCAGATTCAACATCTAGTCAGAACGAAAAGGTGATGACAGCAGGCTCTTCCTTAGGTGAAATACATAAGGCAATTGAAAAAATAAACAGCAATATTTCATCACAAGCAGCTTTTACTGAACAGACCTTTGCTTCAGTTGACAGAATGGCCCAAAACATGCGCTCTGTTCAGGACACGACTGAAAACGCAAAAAATGTGGGAACAAAGCTGGTAAGCGTTGCTGAAGAAGGAAGAAAGGGAATACAGGATACAGGAAAGTCCATTAAAGACATAGATGCATCAAACAATAAGGTCAAACAGATTACTGGTCTCATCTCCGAAATTACTCAGAAAACGGATCTTCTTGCAATAAATGCAGCAATTGAGGCTGCTCATGCCGGAGATTCAGGCAAAGGTTTTGCTGTAGTAGCCGGAGAAATACGCAACCTTGCATCTACGAGCGGGACCCATGCCCAGGATATTGAGAACCAGATCAAAACAATGACTTCTATTGTAAAAAGCGGAGTAACCCTTTCTCATTCAATCGAAGAGCGGTTTACACAAATTGCAGATGATATTTACCGGGCAAACCAAATGATTGGAGAAATAACATCATCTGCTAAGGAGCAGACAAACCATTCAGAGGATGTACGCAATGCAATGGAGTCAATTGTTGCTTCAATACAGGAGGCTAGGCAGTCAGTGGAAGACCTATATAAACAAAGCGGGAATGTAACACAGATCATGCAAAACCTTTCTCAAATATCTACCCAGATATATCAGGCAGCAAACGAGCAAGCTAGGGAGAATGATGATATAATGGAAGCAATAACCCAGGTTAGGACAGTGTCTGAGAATACGAATAAGGTAGTAACAAGGCTGAACAATGTAATTTCACGGTTTAAGGTGGACTGATATGGAAATACTGATTCTCGGAAACGGCGGCGGCATTAATTCAGGACTCAGATATAATAGTTTTCTAGTAAACGAGACTCTTCTCGTAGAAGCACCCCCGGATATTGTCCCATCCATTGGCCATGCACAGGCTGATATAAACAAGATAGAATCTGTGTATATTTCCCATTTCCACGGGGATCATTGTTTCGGGCTTCCATTCCTGTTTCTCACCCTTGGGAATACAGGAAGAGATCGGCCTATAACCGTATTCTCACCGCCAGGGGGCCAAGAGCATATACTGAAACTTTTTGTGACTGCTTTTTCCGATACTGCGCCTGGATACCGGTTTCTTTCAGAGCAGACGAATTTTATCGAAGTCTCAGACCGTACTCAGGCTGAGCTTGTAGAGGGATGGACAACAGAGTTTGTATTAACAGAACACTCTAAAACAACCTTCGGCTTTTTCCTTTCGCAAAATACAACCGGCGGTTTCTTCTATATTCCTGACACGCTCTGGACTCCGCGCTTTTTTCCCTTCCTTGAACGGAAACCGGACTTTGTTCTTGCTGATATGAATGGTACTGGTGATGAGGAAAACCCAAAACATATGTCTGTAAAGGACATACAAGAGAATGCCCTGCCAGTAACAGGAAACAGCACTTCCTATCTAGCCACCCACCTTTTCGAACCCATGGCAATGTCAGTACAAAATATACTGCCTGTTCAGCCAGGAATGGCTTTCAAGTTAGGAGGATAATGTATGACCTGGTTTACCGCGGTTTTTACTCTATTTTTTGTAATGGATCCCTTTGGGAATATCCCAGTTTTTTTAAGCTTTTTAAAGAACATGTCTCCAAAACGAAGAAAGCTTATTATTATCCGAGAGATGCTTATTGCAGCATTGATTCTCTGTATGTTTCTCTTTTTTGGTAATTATTTATTAAGTGCAATTCATATTTCAGAATCAGCATTGAGTCTCTCAGGGGGTGTTGTACTCTTTATTATCTCCTTGAAGATGATATTTCCTCAGGAAGAGGGATATTTCGGTAAGAGTGATGAAGAACCGGTTATTGTACCCCTAGCTATGCCGCTTATTGCAGGCCCCTCAACAATGGCTATGGTCATCCTTCTTTCTTCACAATACCCTGATAGAATACTCCTGTGGCTCTCCGCACTGTTAACCTCATGGTTTGCCTGCTCTGTAATACTGCTTGCAGCAGATCTACTCTCTCAAAAGCTGGGGGAACGGACATTAAAAGCAATTGAACGTTTAATGGGTATGATACTGACAACCATGAGTATACAGATGCTTCTCTCCGGTATAACAAGCTATTTGGAAAGTATCGGCGCTGTGTAGATATTTTGAAGCATTCTATGCAGCTAGTCTATCAACAAAAGGCAGCAGTGTGAAAACTGCTGCCCAAATAGTATGCATTAATTCGGTCTATTTCTCACCATCACGAATTCAACGCGCCTGTTCTTCCAATTAACATCTTCATCATCTACCGGAACCATTGGCTGTGTTCCTCCAAAGGCGGTTACTTCGATTCTCTCAGGGTCCATGCCAGCTTCTATGAGCTCTCTCTGTACGGAATTTACCCTTCTCTGTGTAAGAGGTAGAAGCGTTTGCTCCTCTCTCCGGTAAATCGGAGTGTTCGGCTCAAATACATTTAATGCATGTCCTTCAAGGAGAAGGTCGTAATTCGGAAAACGCTGAAATATATCCACAATCCGATTGATAGAATCCATATTCCGTTCATACAGCTCTTCTCCGGCTGAGTCCAAGGTGTGTTGATAGGCACCGAAGATAATATTCGGTACCATTAGATACAGTCTGCCCTCTCGCGCTATAACCAAAAGGTCTAGCATTGTTTCCTCATTGACCTCGGAACGGTTACCGAACTCATCAACAAGCTCAACATGGATGTTCACCAGGTCTTCCGACTCAACACGCTGAGTGGACTCACCGTTCCACGCAATCTCATCCCTTGGGTTTCCTTCCCCTGAATAGCTGCGGAGAATATCTCCGTCAGGAGAAACGATGTCCATGTCCCACCGGAAAACGTCCTCTGCATCGATGGTGATAAACACCTGGCCTTCAGCTCCCTGATCAGTCTCTTCAAATGGATTCTGGGTCACATCCAACGAAGCATCCGGGGGAGTTACATCCAGTTCAAACCTATCAGAACTTACCTCATAGGTGCGTTCTGTCCTAGATACAATATCCAGTACAGCAACGTAACTTCCTTCAACAATCTCACCAGCAGAATTCTCTCCATCCCATACAAGGGTTTCAGGCATTACCTGTTCAGTTCCTTCCTCCTGATGCACAGTATCACCCTCTTCATTACGAATATCCAGTGTCCACTGCATCACCCTGTTCCTATCACCTTCAACCTGGAGCTCCAGCTCATCATAAATACCGTCTCCATTCGGACTAAAACCTGCAGGTGCGTTCAGATCAAGAAAGCTTGTATCCAAACTAAAGTCTACTCTATTTGTAGCTCCTGTATTACCAGCTGCATCAGTTACATGGGCAACTGCATAATACATTCCATCAGGAGCAAGGCTTCCGTTCTCCAGAGTACCGTTCCAGCGGTACGCATCTGAATCCTGATTAATAAAGGTTGAACGGACCATGCTTCCGTCCTCTCTACGGATATACAGATATCCGGACACTTCATCCTCTTCTGATGAAATAGTAAATGAAATAGTATCTTCATCCTCACCTTCTATAGGAGTAAGATAATCCCTATTCGCTGAAAGTGTTGCATCCGGAGGGGTAAGATCAATTTCAATTCCTTCTCTGCGTAGTGTGGTGGAGTTCCCCGCAATATCGGTAAACTCTACTTCTAATGTATACTCCCCTTCAGGAAGGGTATTTCCATCCTGGTCTTTACCGTTCCAGACAATCACATAGGTAGAGTAATCCGAGCTTGTTTCACGCACTACGTTTCCCTCGGAGTCGAGGATTTTCCCTGTCCAGGTGACACGCTCAGTAGCACGCATTTCAAAGCGGACCACATCATCTCTACCATCATTATTTGGCGAGAAGACCGGGTTCTGAACTCTCAGCTGGACCTGCGGATCTGTGACATCGATTACTGTTTGTGCGAATTCAGTGGTAATGAAACCGTTTGTAAACTCAAGGCGTACACCTATTCGGTATGGGCCCTCCCGTAGGACATCTCCATCCTCAGAAACCCCATGAAATGTATACTCAGTTGGAGGATTTTCAGAACCTTCCTCTGAATACCAAGTCTCGCCGCCTGGATCAAGAATGGTCAAAGTCCAATGTTCTAACCCTTCGAGTGTATCGTATGAAATTGCAAACTCAGCCTGTTCATACAGTCCGTCTCCATTGGGTGAGATATATTCATTATCAACCTGGATCTGTATACCAGACTCTGTTGTATCTAGTACAATCCCCTCTTCTGTTGCAGTTGTAGAATTCCCGGCTCTGTCTGTTGCGCTAATTGTGTAAGAATATTGACCATCTGAAACAAGCTCACCTGAATCATCCGTCCCGTCCCAAACGAGCTCCTGCGGCGGCGAATCTGTCCACGTATAATTGCGAACAGCCTCTCCATCACTGTTTATAAAACTAGCCTGCCATTGCTGCTCATTAGAAAGCTCCTGACTGATAGTGAGCTCTTCCATAGTTCCATCACCATTTGGGGAAAAGATATACTGATCAATTGAGAGCTCCGCAGTCGGGGCTTGAGTATCAAGAATAAAGCCTTCCAGCTCAAGTTCAACCCTGTTTCCGGTTGCATCCTGAACCCAGATATCAACTGAATATTCTCCATCAGAAGCAATATCCCCATCCAGCGTAGTACCATCCCAACGAACTGTACGTTCAAGGGTGAATTCAGTAAAACCGCGAAAAAGCCGCATGAACCAGTTTACATCCGACTGTTCAGACTGACTTTCACGCCAATATACATTCCCTTCTTCATCTGTAATGGATATTCCATACTCAGGAACATATCCATCTTCACTTTTTACATAAAGTGTAACAGAAAATGACTGCTGCGCAGTGTCCTTAACCCCGTCTCCATTAGGTGAAAAGTACTGCACACCCTCAGAGTCAATTTCAATTTCAGGGGCTTCGGTCTGAGCACCTGCAAATATAGCAGCAGATACTGCAATTAGCATTATAAAAGCCAGCATTATCTTTTTCATAATCAAATCCTCCAATGTTCCTATATTCAGGCATACATCATTTTATACTTTCATTATATAAACAATCTTTTCCAATCTATGTTACATTGTCAGTTAAAATATAACACCTTCACGCAGATTTTCTATAGTACATTACTCAACCCTTTGCTTTCCGAATGGCGGATATTCTTTCATTTAATGCGGGATGAGTATAGTGAAAAAAACTGTAAAGCGGATGGGGAGTTAAATTCGATAAATTATCCTTTCCAATGGTGACTAAGGCTGATTCCAGCTCTTCATGCCCCTCCATGGCTCTGACTGCGAATCTATCTGCCTCATACTCATGCTTCCTTGACCACAGAGAGATGACCGGAGTCAAAAAGAAGGCAAACGGTCCTGCTGCGATTGACAGGATTACCAGTAACCCGTGAACAGATGCTTCGGTAAAACCAAAAGCATAAAAGAGCGGAGAGAAATCTATAAATAGCTGTAAAACAAAAAAGCCTGTACCTAATAAAAATAATGAAAGAATAATCCGTTTCTGTATATGCCCGAGCTTCTGATGCCCAATTTCATGCGCAAGTACTGCAATAATTTCAGGGTTTTCAAGCTTTTCAAGGAGGGTATCAAAAAGCACAATCCTTTTTAACTTACCCATACCGGTAAAATACGCATTAGAATGTGATGAACGCTTGCTCCCATCCATCACATATACCCCTGCAATAGGAAAACCAAGGGACTGTGCTAAATTATGGACCCGCTCTTTTAAGTTCTCATCCTCCAATGGTGTAAATTTATTGAAAATCGGCGCGATTATATACGGGTACAGCAGGGTAACAGCCAATTGTATACATGCAACAGCACAAAAAGCAAAGACCCACCAGAGGTCGCCTGAAAAATCTAAAAACCAAAAAACACAAAGCAGCAGGAATGCAGTTAATACTCCGGATATGAAAAAGGACTTTATCAAGTCAGTAACAAAAAGCTTGGGTGTCTGTTTGTTAAAACCAAACCGCTGTTCAATAACGAACTGATAATAGATGGAAAAAGGAAGCTGAATTAAAGAAAAGCAGAAAGATATTCCTAATACATAGAGAACACCTTCTACATACGGATGTAAATGAAAGGAAGATACCCATTCTTCAGCTGTCCCGAGAGCACCGGTGAGCACAATTATTAGAATAACAGAGCCTTGATATATTGAAGATATAATAGAAAACTTGTTTTTACTAAGTGTATACTCGATTGATTTCTTATACTGTGTTGCACCAATTTCTCCGGTGAATTTTTCCGGTACTGTATCTTTCCTTGTCGCATTGTAGCGAATATTTAAGTATGTCAGCAGATTTTCAACAACTATTTCAATAATCAGAAAAACGCCATAGATAGTTAGTATGGCAATAGGGGTAATTTGCATAAGTTTCTCCTATTTGGGATACAGGTTACATGGACACTGAAATTATACTGATAAATTCTAATATGTCTATTTTATTTCCCGGCTTATTCCCTGTATCAAAAAAAACATTGAGAAATCTTAAAATATTAAAAAAAATCCCTCTTGGCTTATTGATTACATAAGACCAGAGGGACCTTCATGGCTGCAGGAAACAATGTGATTATGAGATTGCTGCCAGTTCTTCCTGCTTCTTATCATTGGAAATTGCAGCTTTACATTGCTTACAAATCTTGATTGTTTTCCCATCAACATCTTGTTCATAAACAACTTTGATACCAGTCCGTTTACAGACCGGACAAGTTCCTCTACCGCGGTTTTTCTCTTCAAGCAATCCGCTGCCTCTGTGTGCTTTGGACATATTCTCTCCTTATAGTATTCCTAAATACTCTATGTTTCTGAAATGAAACGGTATACTTTTAGCCAAAAAATGTCAAGTCAGCAGGTTAGAATGGATATAAAAGGTGATAATCTATTAGGACTTAAACAAAAAATACATAAATAATCTCAATTGAGAATGGCAGATTCAATAGAGATTTCCTTGCCAAATTGATGAATCTCCCTTATAAATATGGCAAGGGGGAATATATGAACCAAGTTTTTACTAAGATTGTTGCAACCATAGGCCCTGCTTCCAGGGACTATACCACTGTTAAGAATATTATTGAGTCAGGCGCTTCTGTTATACGCCTGAATTTTTCGCATGAGACATTTGAAGCGCACGAAAAAACACTTAATTTTGCAAGGGAAGCAGCAAAAGAACTCGGCCGTTCAGTCGCGGTTTTCCAGGACCTTCAGGGACCGAAAATACGCATTGGAGAACTACCAAACGGTCCGATTAAGCTTAAAGAAGGCACTGAATTTATTATTACAACTGAACAATGCGAGGGCAATGAAAAACGTGTCAGCATTGACTATCCGATGCTCCACAAAGAAGCAAAGCCGGGAAACAAAATCCTTATTGATGACGGACTAATTGGTCTTGAGGTAACAAAGGTATCAGGGAATGACATTTATACAAAGGTTGTAGACCCTGGTTTGTTGAAACCGAGAAAGGGTGTGAATCTTCCGCATATTAAACTCTCAGGATTGTCCTCTTTTACTGAAAAAGATGAAAAGGATCTTGAATTTGCTTTTACTCACGATATTGATTATGTAGCACTCTCTTTTGTGCGGACACATTATGATGTCCGGGCATTAAAGGATTACATGGTACGAAAGTATTCCCGCACTATTCCAGTTATTGCAAAAATAGAGAAACCTGAGGCAGTTGAGGATCTTGACTGCATTATCGAAGAGACCGATGCTATTATGGTTGCAAGGGGAGATCTTGGTGTAGAAACATCCCCTGAAGATGTGCCGATGATCCAGAAAACAATTATCAATAGATGTAATGTAGCCGGACTTCCGGTAATTACTGCAACTCAGATGCTCGAGTCAATGATAGAAAATCCGAGACCTACACGGGCAGAAGCAGGGGACGTAGCCAATGCTATACTTGACGGCACATCAGCTGTTATGCTTTCAGGTGAGACTGCAGCAGGTACTTACCCTGTTGAATCAGTAAAGATGATGAGAAAAATCGCAGTGAGGACCGAAACAAGCACTCAATTCAAGACATTAGTATTTAACCGGAGAAGCAGGATCACTGGGATGGACCACAGGCAATGGTCAGCAACAGAGGCAGTTGGGGTTGCAGCAAGAGAGCTTGCCGTTGCAATCCATGCAAAATATATTGTGAGCTTTACTCATTCAGGGGGTACTGCTGTACTCATTTCCAAAGCAAAACCGCCTATTCCAACAATTGCGCTCAGCCCAATCGATGAAACAGTCCAACGCTTAAACCTTGCATGGGGTATTATTCCAGTGAAGAAGGGAGAGCTGAAAACAATTGATGATCTTCTCTACAATGCACCTCAGCATCTGATGCAAATGGGGCTGGTTAATCCTGGAGACTATATTGTAATTACAGCAGGTGTTCCAGTAGGTAAGCCGGGAAAGACAAACATGATTAAGGTTGTGCAGATAGAGCCGTAAAGAATAAAAGCAATGGCTGCATTACTGGTTAGCCATTGCTTTTTCAATTAATAAAAACCGATCATTTTCCTAGTGAATGTTAAATTAGGTTTTCTGCGCTGCACAGTTTTTGCAGCGACGTTGTGCAGTTCTCTAAGAGCGATGAATAACTCCCTGCATCACCTGCCTGCTGACTCAGTGTGAGTATCCGCTGAATGTCATCTTCAAAGTATTCAGGCAGCTTTTTGCAGAAGTCTGTTGCATACTGCATCAGCCGTTTTTCACCAGGGTGTGCCACCTTGTTTAGTGCAAAAAGAACATCAAAATAGCTTGCAAAATACGCAGCTAATCGGTGGTTTACACTGAGCATATCCCCCCTATAGATGGCCTTCTCTATTTGAGATGTATAAGACGAATTTATCATATTCAGCAATGGAAGATTTTTCCGAATAATTTCCTTCTGGAGCTTTTCAGGATACGGTACTTGTGCTTTTGTTTGAAGAAGCGACAGCCTCCTGTCCCTATCAAAAAGAATTTCGCTGGTTAACAAATTATACCAAAAACAGGTGGAATATCCGATTGAAGCTTCGTTTTTAACAAGCAGTCTATTTATTTGGGCTTCGATCCAGTCAAAACTTCGGTACATAATATCAATATGAACACTTCCATCTTTCCAGGTCCACTCATCACCTGTTTCCCAATAGGTATTATTTATTTCAACAGTCTCTTCTTTCGCATATATTGCAGCGATTTCCCTGCGTTTTTTCACAGGAACCTGTGCATCGCTGTATACATAAATATCAAAGTCAGAGCCTTCATCATCAGTACCGCTTGCCATGGATCCGCCGACTGCTAAGGCGGATACTTCTTCAATGTCAGAAAAAAGCTGTACCAGTATTTCGAGCTGCTGCGGAGTATTCATATACCTCTCCTTTGTTTATTGTATTTGCAAGGCTTCTAAGATTGCCTCACGAACCATTTCCATTCTGCTATGGTTCTTTCCCATATCCGACTGTCCAATCCTAGAGGCTGATCTAAAATGAATAATATCATTATTTCTAGGAAAAAAGAATTCCACATCATCCTTGAACCGCATAATTCTTGTAGTAAAAACTGAGTGAATGTAAGTATCTGTTGCTTCAACAATAGTAACTCTCGGAAGAGAGTGCAGCACAGAAAGTACTGAATGCACTGCCTCCTCTCTTGTACCAAAGTATCTAATTGGTTCTATAATGAATTTTTAGTAAATCCTGTAAACCCGTGCTTCAAATGGACTAAGTAAAGTTTTATGAACAACAGAAGGATAGTTTGAAATAAAGAGTTCCCATTTATGCTCAAACAACTCTTTGGGAAGAGAAACCTCATTTCTATTACCAGTAAAATTCAGCATTATCAAATACTTACCTTCTTTGTACTTACGAATGAAAGTGAATGATCCGGGATTGCCCCTGTCCAATGTCTCAAAACTGCCGTAAACCAAGGCCGGCGTATTTTTACGCAATCGTATCACCTCTTGAAAGTACCGAAAAATAGAGTTCTCATGTTCTCTTTCCAATGCAAGATTGACTTCCTTATAATTCGGATTAACAGGCATCCATGGTGTTGCTTGTGAAAAACCCGCATTCTCTGTATCGTCCCACTGCATAGGGGTTCTGGCATTGTCTCTGCTTCTGTAGCAGAGCATTTTAAGCACTGCTTCAGGGTCTTTCCCCTGGTCCACAGCTGCATTATATACATTGACAGAATCAATATCCTTGAACTCCTCGATTGACTGAAAGGGATAATTCGTCATTCCTATCTCTTCCCCCTGATAGATATAGGGAGTTCCCTCTAAGGTCATGAGATAGGTAACAAGCATTTTCGCTGCTTCCCTTCTGTATTGTATGTCATTTCCAAACCTGGAAACCGACCTTGGCTGGTCATGGTTCATCCAGAACAGGCTGTTCCATCCGACCCCATGTAAGCCTTTTTGCCATTTCTCTGTCAGCTCTTTTAAGTCCTGCAGTTTCCAGGGTTCTACGGAAAAGCGTTCACCTGTTGGATCAAAGTCAATATTTACAATCTCCATTTGGAAAATCATATCCAGTTCTTTTCTGTCTTTACCCACATACAGCTTTGCAAGCTCTGTATCTACAAAAGGGCATTCACCTACTGTCATTACATCATACCCTGCTAATGCCTGTTTATGCATTTCCTGCAGGTATTCATGAACCTTTGGTCCATTTACATAGTGCCGGACCGCAGTGCTCTTATGTCTCTGCTCTTCAGGAGTAGCTGACGGCAGTCCGGGGGTTTTTGATATCATATTAATTACATCCATCCTAAATCCATCAATTCCCTTATCCAGCCAGAAACGCATCATACTGTAGATTTCATCCCGCAGCTTTGGGTTCTCCCAATTTAAATCCGGCTGCTTTTTTGAAAACAGATGAAGATAGTATTCCCCAGTATTCTCATCATACTCCCAGGCAGGCCCCTGAAAAAAGGACTGCCAATTATTGGGATATCCCCCGTCTCCTGCAGGGGGTGCCCACATATAATAGTCTCTGTAGGGATTACTCTTCGACTTTCTCGACTCAATAAACCATGCATGTTCATCTGAAGTATGGTTTACCACAAGATCCATAATGAGCCGAATTCCACGCTGGTGAAGCCCGTGCAAGAGTACTTCCCAGTCTTTCATAGTACCAAATTCAGCCATAATATCCTGATAATCCGATATATCGTAGCCATTGTCGTCATTCGGAGAGGCATAAACAGGATTGAGCCAGAGTATGGTAATTCCAAGTTCTTCCAGGTAGTCAAGTTTTTCAACTATTCCCTGCAAGTCACCAATTCCGTCATTATTTGAATCATTAAAGCTTCTCGGATAGATTTGATACACTATCCCTTCTTTCCACCAGTTTTTCATTGCTCCCCCTTGTCTAAAATATGTTATTGTCTTGTTCTACCGTATACCCGGGATTCATAGGGTAAAAAAACAGGCCCAGGTGCAGGTGCATCTTCCCTTCCGGAGAGTGCTTTCAATGCGTATTTAGAGTTTGTAAAATACTCTTCCAAGAGAAACTCTTTTGGATTATCTGAGAGGTTTACAATTACCAAGTACTCATTCACTGTGCTTTTCCGGATATACGCGAAAAAACTTTCATCGTCAGGAAGAAGAAGATTAAAATCTGAGTACACAAGATCAATATGTTCCTTTCTGAATTTGATGAGTTTCCGCGTATAATTAAGAACAGAGTCCGGGTCCTTGCTTTCAGTTTCTGCATTTATATGGGTGTAGTTCGGATTTACCGGCAGCCAGGGACTAACAGAGGAAAATCCCGCATGCACTGTGGTATCCCATTGAACCGGAGTACGTGCATTATCTCTAGATTTGTGCTTGAGTATTTTTAGTATTTCATTATCCCCCATCCCGTTATTCCGTTTCTCCCGGATAAAATTCAATGTTTCAACATCCTGATAATCATCTAATGTAAAATGATACGCGTTGGTCATTCCAAGTTCATCGCCTTGATACAGAAACGGTGTTCCAGGAAGCGTAAAAAGTAAGGTCATAAATGCCTTTGCAGACTCTTTCCTGTATTCACCGTCATTTCCAAAACGGGAAACCTGCCTAGGAAAGTCGTGGTTCCCGAAATACACAGCCCCCCATGCTTTATGAAAAAGAGCATCAAATTCTCTTTTAAAATAGGCTTTTAAACTGCTGAGTTTCCATTCAGAGTGTCCGAAACGGCCTGTTTCATCCAAATCCATGAACATATGGTAGAAGGTAAAGACCATGTCCAGCTCTCCCCTGTCTTGCCCTGCTAGGCGAAGGGCTTCTTCAGGGGAAGCAAAGGCAGCTTCTCCTACAGTCATAATATCATACTTAGATAAAACCGTTTTATTCATTTCCTGAAGGTATTGGTGCATTTTCGGAAGATTATGGAAAAACCGGTTTCCATCAGCATACCGCTCTCCAGGTTTTAACTCGCCGTCAGGGAAACCCGGATCTTTTGCGATAAGGTTAATTGCATCCAAACGGAACCCGTCAATTCCCTTATCCAGCCACCATTTCACCATGGACATGACATCATCCCTGAGCTTCGGATTCTCCCAGTTCAGGTCAGGCTGCTTCTTTGAAAACACATGGAGGTAATATTCGCCGGTAGCTTCATCATACTCCCATGCAGAACCGCCGAAAACAGAACGCCAATTATTCGGTTCTTTTCCAGGTTTACCCTGCTTCCAAATGTAATAATCACGATAGGGGTTTTCTTTAGATTTCCGTGATTCCATGAACCACTGGTGTTCATCTGATGTATGGTTTACCACAAGATCCATAATAAGCTTCATATCTCTCTTATGGACCTGGAAAAGAAGTTCATCCCAATCTGACATTGTTCCGAACTCTTCCATAATTGAATAATAGTCGGATATATCGTATCCATTGTCGTCATTCGGAGATTGATAGACCGGATTCAGCCAGATTACATCGATTCCTATAGACGCTATATAATCTAATCTTTGGATAACTCCAGGGATGTCTCCGATTCCATCACCATTTGAGTCTTGAAAACTCCTTGGGTATATCTGATACACAATTGCTTCTTTCCACCATGTTCGATTCACTCAATTTCCTCCAATATGGTAAAATTACCAGAACAGCTTAGCACAGGCAAGAACAATGAGAAATAAGTTTTTATAATTTGATTTTTTTTATTTATTTAGGAGGACGAGTTATGTTCCGTCCTCCTATTTTTCTTATTCCATTAAAGCTTTTTATGACAGAGCCACCAGTCAAAGCACTCAAAGTCACCGTCTTTGGCTTTTTTCAGGCGGTCGTTTGCTGTTGCAATGTCTGTTGCAGGCGGAATGATTACATGGTCTTTCACAATCTCGTTTTCAGGCCAGTTAGCCGGCATTGCTACTCCGTTTTCATCTGAGACCTGCATTCCTTTCACTGAACGAAGTATTTCATCCATGTTCCGCCCCAGCTCCTGAGGATAATAGAAAATTATGCGTATTTTCGCTTTATCATCTACAATAAACACCGCACGAACTGTATTTGTTCCTTTCCCTGGATGGATAAGTCCCAGCTTTTGAGCGACAGCACCAGTGTCCGCGATTATTGGAAACTGGATCTCTACATCCATATTTTCCTTGATCCACTGTTCCCATTTAATGTGTGCAAACACTTGGTCAACACTTAAGCCGATGAGTTCACAGTTCAAGTCCTTAAACTCGTTATATCGTTTTTGAAACGCAACAAACTCTGTAGTACACACAGGGGTAAAGTCTGCGGGGTGGCTAAAGAGCACGAACCATTTTCCTTTAAAGGCCTTCGGCAGCTCCAGAACTCCCCTTGTAGTTTGTACCTTCATTTCAGGAAAGTCATCTCCAAGCAAAGGGATACCTTGTTTTTCATTTTTTTCTTCCATGTGTTCCTCCATTAATACTCGATTCTATCTATAAACTTATTAGGGAAAGTTCAAAAGTCAAGTGTTTTTAGTAATGATTATTATTTATAGAGTGTATTTTTCTTTTTCTCATAGAAAATAGATTCGGATCGGATTCATGCGGAACATGCACGTAAAGCATAATTACCTTACTCTTGAAGGACATTCTTATCTTCAGAAAAGATAAGATGCTTTATGATATAAAATAGAAGAGCTGAAAAAACAAACATAATGGAGCAGAGAGGAAACCAGTCACCAAAGCGTGTGTACACAGTTATTGCTGTGTGAACAGGTTCCAGCTCCGCTACTAGTGTACCCACTTCATAAAATGGAAGGGTTTCTTCAATAAAGCCATTCGGGCTAATAGACGCTGTTACACCGGAAGCAGTAGCCCTAAGCATGGGTCTTCCATTTTCAACCGCACGGAAGACTGAATGAATAAAATGCTGCATGCCTTCTACTTCAGTAAGAGACCAATAATCGTTGGAAATGTTTACAATTAATTCAGTACCATTTTGTACAAACCCTCGGATATAGTTTGGAAACATATCTTCATAACAGATTGGAGTTGCTATCCTCGACTGTGGATGTTCTAGAATAAGTTGTTCTTCTCCTTTGTACCACCTGTTCACACCAAAATCATCAAGCAGCTGCTGGACCCACGGGAATTGCTCTCCATATGGAAAGTGCTCTGTAAAAGGTACGAGCTTAATTTTCTGATACACCTGTTCAATTTCTCCATCAGGTCCCAGAAAAACAGCTGCATTATAGTCCTGTCTTACCATTTCACCATCAACCAAAAATCGATTCCAATCATCATTGCCTGTTATAAGATAGGTATCAAGACTATCCTGAAAATCACGAAACTCATGGACAAGCCTTGTCCTTGAACTTCTTTCAGCAAGCTGGGCAGAATAATAGCGTATGCTAGGTACAAATCCAGTCTCGGGCCAGACAACTAAATCCGGATTGTGGTCCATCACAGAAATAGTAAGGTCCCGAAGAACCTCATAGTTCTCCCGGTAATCAGTCTGCCTTGGATCCTGATTTTGTTGTATAAGGGCAATTGTCACAGTTTCACTTTCAGGCAGGGGAAGATGCATATGAAATATTCCAAAGGCAAGAGAGCCTAGAAACAGCATACTAGCTGCAATTGCTAATTTTCTTATTGCCAATGCTTTCTCTCTCACATTCACTAGTATTTCAGCTATAGCTGCATTGATAAATACGATAATGAATGTTATACCCCATACACCTGTAATTGAGGCAATTTGTATCAAAGGGAGAAAACCGTACTGCGCGGCCCCTGCAAAGCCCCAGGGGAAACCGAAGAAGCCGAGAGAGCGGACCCAGTCAAAGCCTGTCCATGCTGCTGCTACAAGGAAACTTCGAAAAAGAGGACTGATCTTAATCTTAAATATAAATGTTAAAGCAATTCCAAATAATAGAAACTTGATTCCCAAAATAAAGACGCTGAATTGAAAAGATAACAGTTCATATGTGGCAAGCCAGTA
Organism: uncultured Spirochaetales bacterium; assembly: GCA_964428555.1. GTDB lineage: Bacteria > Spirochaetota > Spirochaetia > CAYRYS01 > CAYRYS01 > CAYRYS01. The sequence continues at coordinate 28,905 of CAYRYS010000035.1, forward strand.
ATTTGAGAAAAGATTAAAAAACACCCCAAAGGCACAGGTATACAATATTACAGAGAAGCTTCTATTTTTCAGTAATATATAAAGGAAAGGAATAAGCGCAACATAAGAAAGATAGCCAAAACCATTTACTGATAAAAATGATGGAAAAGAAAGAGCAAACAACAGGGCGGAAAAGGCAATAACTAATAATGGTATTTTCGCGGTATTTCTCTTTTTCCGCTTTTGAACAATATTTCCTATTACATAAATAAAAAGCAGCGAAATGACAAAAGGCATGTACTTGAGAAATACCGCAAACCTCTGGGACAATGTATCAGGTTCAAAAAGCAGGCGGCCTGAGTATTCAGCAAACCGCTGTGCATAAGGCATATTTGCGTTTAAGGCGTACACATAAAAGAATACAGTAAGCACAATGGAAATGAAGAGCAGAAAGGATACACTGCTATTATAAACAACAAAAAATACTCTGCGAATCCGTTTTTTCGGATAGCTTAGATAGACTGTGAGCAGAATAAGAAGAATAACAGCGAAAATCCAGTGAAAAATGCTGAGAACTAAAAACGGAATATCAGTGAAGCTATATACCTCTTCCTCCCATTGGAACAAAAACGTATACAATGGCAGTATGAGCCATATGCTCAGTGGTATAAAGAATGAGTATATATTCGTGAATTTATTGCCTATGTAATTTTGCACATTCAGGAAGCAATC
>CAYRYS010000036.1:0-29450 GCA_964428555.1 uncultured Spirochaetales bacterium
CCGCCAGAGTACCCACAGGCTCAGGATGAAAGACCGAGTTGAAGAATGCTTTTAGTTCTTCTATGCATTCTTCTCCGGATACTGTTTCTATCTTGAAATTTGTGTGATCCATCGGGTGTCCTTATACATTATTTTGCCTGGAATTGACTATCGTACAATCCGGTAGACCCTGCATTCCTCCGGAAGGAGAAGATGTACTTTATGGTGGTATCCGTTACACTGAAGGACATGATCATCATCATCAACTTCTTCAAAAACAGAGAAATCCAGCTCAAGCTTTACGTCCTTGAGCACCCCTGTTGCGGGAATACTAATGTTGTCTATGGGGTGTTCCATATCAATGCAGGCGATAAAGAGATATTCAGGTTCTTCTTCGTCCATGGTCCACACAACATAGCGCCTGAATGCCAGCGCGTCAGGGGGGATGATGAATTTCGTCGGCTTGTGCTGTATTTCAGGAAAAATCGCGTCACCATAGAGCTTGAGCCTGGTTATCTGATTAAACTGCGCCATGTTTTTGCCCCATCTATAGGGCCCTTTGGTTACTTTAGGTCCGGTTTTCTGCTGAAATACATAGAGCTTTGTATATTCTTCGCTCGGGGCAGGGGATGTTTTAATATTCCGCTGGAGAAACCCAAGCCCCATGTAGCTCGGCATGTCAGTCAGAAAAAAAGCGATGAACATTCTGGTAATATTGCCTTTAACATAAAAGCTGTCAAAGCGCGGGTCGTCCTTATCTCCGGTTATTATCGTAAAATTAGGGGCGCACATCCTGGTTTTCAGAATATCGTAGTACTGTCTGAATTTCTGGATAAACTCATTATGTCCCACAACAAGGGATTGGAGGTCTCCTAATGTGGCATCAGCATCGCTTGCCTCCAGGTGGGCAATCTCTTCTCCGTATCCCATCACATTTTTCGGCGCAAGAAAGGTCTCAGCATAATAGGCAAAGTACTGAACACCCATTTCCTCGCGGATGTACTGCTTTACAGCCTTGAGAATATCGTAATACCTGTCAATTTTTTTGTAGGGAACACCCCCGGAGCGCATCTGCACATGGGCCATATCTCCGCGCATAAAGTCAAAGCCGAAGGTCTTTTGCATATGGTAGTATTTTCCGCACACATAGTCCCAGACCTCTTTTCTGGGCTTGGTAAAGTCGATCTCCCAATTGGCATTATTATCCTTGTTTTCATACAGCTTGTACCTTGCAAGGGGATTAAAGACTCGTGAAAAAGCTTCAGGTTGAGTTATTTTATAATCCCGCCAGGTCATTCCGTATTCATCTGTAACTTCATGCTCAGGGTCCGGGTCAACCTCCATGCCCCGGTAAGGAGGTCCCATAGTAGCTGCGATAGGCTCAAGCCCGTAGGTGTACAGGTGCTGGACCAGCTGGTTCCGCCTTCCGTCCCTGGCTTCCTGGTCCTCCGGCAGACCGAAGAGCACCCGGTATCTCCGTTCTTCCGGATATGCATCTGAAAAAAAGACATCAACACTTTCAGGTGTTTGTTCATTTGGATCAGCAGGACCGTTTTCTGCGATAAATTCAAATATCCGCTTCTGTGCTTCGGTGTACACATCATCACTGTGGTCAAGAATTTCCGTGTCTTTCCGGATAAGCCACTCAAAGTATGAGGGAAAGGCCAGGGTAATCTGGGAGTACTTGTCAGTATGGGGAATTACGTCCATTCCCACTGTTTTGCCCAGAGCGTGGAGTACATTTACCACAGCCTTGAGCTGTTTCTCCGGTGTGTCTAGGTATGGATAGGCGAACCTCAGGTCCTGGGAGAAAAACTGGTTATTAATGTGCCAGCTCGCGATCCCGTACAAGCTGTCAACAACACCAGGGTCCCAGATGGGCAGGAGGTGGATTGAGTCCTGATGGTCTCCTAAGGTAAGAGCGTATTTGACAACATTCCAGAAATTGCCGATTGTCCGGACATTTATTCCTACCATGTTGGCTTTTTTCAGCCATGAGCTGTCTGCTTTTTTTCTGACAGGGCTGTCAATTTCAGAGGGGAGCTGTTTTACATCCAAAGCAGTGTATTCCTCTGAGACAGCCGTTTCGAAGGCTGTGCCGAGTTTTTTTCTTAAGATTTCCACAGAATCAGAGAACTGCATTTTTACCGCAAACTCAGGAAGCAGGTTCGGGATAAAGGATGTTGTATCTTTCGCGTATGCCTCGATGAGCTCATCCTTTGACTTGCGCCAGTATGACTTGAACTTTAGAATATTATCGATTTTCGAATACAAATTGAGACTGCTGTGATTTTTCATGACGCGCTCCGCTTAATAGAAGGTTACACCTGTTCTACTTCGACTACTTCATAGTCCTTGGTAATGACAAAGTCTGCTAAATGTTTATGGCCCATAATGATCTTGTGTTCTGTTTTCAGGACTTCCTCAACAAAGGGATCTCCCACTTCATTGCCGCGGTTCCGTTTCTTTCTATGCTCCAGGGTATCCAGTCTGTTGCGGGAAATAAACACCTTGGTGTCCACATACTTAAGCAGGGAGGTATAGGTTCCTTCAGCTATTATTACTTTCACACCCTCCAAGCTGATGGTCTCTTCTTCGAGCGCGTCCTTGTCATAGTCCATTAGCGGCTTTTTTAGGGAATCAGTTCCCTGAATTGCTGTCTTTAAATGGTCATTAAGGAGGTCAAGCTTTACTTCCATAGGCCCGAGCCAGTCAGGGTCTTTTCTGCGCTGCTGGTCATTAGTCTTGGGAGGATACACAAAGTAGTCGTCCTGACCAAGAACAACGCAATTGATCTCCTCTTTTTCCAGGGTCTCTGCAATTGCAGTACCTGTTTCAGATTTGCCGCTGCCGGACTCGCCTGCTACTGTGATGATATATCTGGACTGCTTGTTTTTGACAGCTGCCAGTATACTGGGAACAATCTTTGCCGCGGCGCTATAATGGTGCGCCTCTACCACTATTTTATCACCTTTCATAGTGCTATGATATTTCACATAAAGATTCAGCGCAAGCAAAAATTGAGAATTCAGCTTACAGCTCCGCATTTCTTTAAAACAATGTATTGTAGACCTAAGAGGCCTGTGGTATTATTTTTATATGAACAAAAAGTGCTTTTGGGTTATCTTTTTTCTGGTATTATCAGCTTTTGTATCTGCCCAAAGGGTTGCTGTTTCCTCGTTTCATGTATCAGGCCATGACTCTCCTGCTGTAATCGAACAAATTATTGTTGACTCATTTGTTACTGCCCTCTCATCCATTCCTGATATTCAAGTCCTGGACAGAAGGAACCTCGCGCAAGTGCTGGAAGAACAGGAGCTTGCTTTAAGCGGGCTTGTGGACTCTGACACAATTATTAATACAGGGGAGTTATTGGGTTCAACAGCATTAATAACAGGCTCGTGTATTATCATGGAGTCGGAAGGCTTTTTTTCCGCGCGGTGCATAGATAACATCTCTGGAGAGGTCCTCCACGCTTATTCATCTCCAATCCGCGGCAGTATTATCTCTGCCATTGGTGAACAGGTGTCAGCAATGCTGAGTACAATGGTATTTGAAGATGGCGAGATTCGTTCAGGGGACGGGGCAGCAGTATGGTACGCCCAGGGTGGAAATGGTCTTGCCGGAGGAGAAGATCCTCAGAGAAGTATTCTTATTTATGTGATGTCAACAGAAGAGGATTCAGTGGACGAGTATGGGCAATGGTATCTCGGCCCTCAGCAAATTCAGGCGGTTACTCAAACGCTCAGAGAAGAAGGGTTCTCAGTGCAGATACATGACAGAAACACCCTTGCAGGATTAACTGAGACTGAGCTTGACCAGTTTACCCAGGTATGGCTGTTAGAAGGTGACGCCAATCCCGAAGTAAATACTGCTGAGGATGAGATTAACCAACTTCTTGCTTTTTTCAACCATGGCGGTTCTGTTTGGCTGAGCGCGGAAAATATAGTAGATCCTGTGGATAACTGCTGGGTGGAGGATATTAACGCGTACTCTCAGCAGTTCGGATACCGCATTTCCGGAAACATTGCTACAATCGGACCGCTCCAGCGTGTTGAAAATCAGGACCACCCTGTGCTTCAGGGTGTTCATACAATGGTTTTTGACTTTGAACTGGGGTATATCGAATTTTGGAACAAGGACTTAGAAATTGTGCATGCCCTCAATTCTGATGCAAGGCAGCTGGGGCCCGGCTGGCAATACGAGATGCTGCTTCAATACGCGGATTATGACAGGTATATGCAGGCATATTACGGAGAAGTGGAGATTTGGACATTTGGCTGGATTATGGGTGATAACTTTTCATCGGTTGGTCCTGAAATTGGAGAGAGTCAGCCTGGAATTCTTTCTCTGGACCGGATCGCTCAAGGCGGAGGAAGAATGGTTGGCGACTGCGGCTGGGCCTTGGGGTGGGCCTTTACCACAGATGTAAACCCTGCATATGCTGATAATGATAATCTTCAGCTAGTAAGAAATATAGCAAACTGGCTTGAATACGAATAAGACATACGGGAAAAATTATTCTGTTTCCAGCTCCCCAATGCTTACCCCTTCAATTACAACAGATCTGGCAGCTACAGATTCCATTTCCTCCTGGTCGAAGAAAGCGCTTATTGAGAACACTCTTCTTTCACTAGGCATAAGCAGTGCTTGGTTATTGCGGATAAGGGTAGTTCTTTCCTCTGCAATAACAGAATTCTCTGAATTCTTCCATAAAACACTAATCTCTAGCTCAGAGATAGGAGCACTACCGGTGTTTTCAAATTCAATATGAAGTCCGTTCTCATATCCGCCGCGTAATGCCTGTGCTGAAGCGGTTCTCCGTAATCCGAAGGTAATACTGATTGACTCATGGTCAATTAAATCGGTGTTTTCAATTCGCATTTCCGCTGAGTCCGATGTACTATCAGAAGGCTCTGCATCAATATAGTCAAGGGAGATAAATGCGCCCCGCGGTGCTGAGTCCGGTGTGTCAAAGCGTTCGATAATCCTAAACGGTACGGAGTCTCCCGGATATACAGGAGGCATGTCCGGGCCCTGTATCTCTCTTTCCATAGAAATGAGACTGCTTCCCCCTGTCCCGAACAAGCTCAGCCTTATGCCAAGGAGGCTGATGTTCAGACTGTTTGAGCTGATTACCCCTGTAATAACATAAGAGCTTGTGCCTTCTCTCATATACATAACAGAATCCCGGATCTCCAAATCTATTCCGTATCTGGAAAAATCGCTGGAAACAGGAACATACACATTGTTTTCTTGGGATGAGTCATTTTTATTATCGTGAGGGGAAGCTGAAAAAAGAAAAGGGAGAATAAGGAGAAGGATAAGAATAGATCTATTCTGTTTTCTGGTGTACTGGTGAATCTGAGTGTGCCGTTTCAAAATCAATGTGAAACCTTTTAGCTTATTCTATTAGGATATCAGCAGTTATAGTATGTATCTCATTTCTTTCTTTTTCAAGAGTTCAATTCCAGATGTTCCTTTATATTATCTCTTGAATACTTAACATATGTATACTAAACTTATGTTTAGTTAGTAGGAGGAGTAATGGACATTAAAACCGTACCCTATGGTCCTGTTTTCTGCAGGTCTTGTTTCTCCCTTCTCAAGGGAGTTTTGACTCCTGAAGAGATTGTTGATACGGCAAAACAGCAGGGGTGGAGTTTTGCTGGAATGGTGGATAAAAACAATGTGTATGGAATAATCCGTTTCCTTCTTGCCTGTAGTCGTAATGAGATAAAGCCTGTGTGCGGAGTCGAACTTTCCGGAGAAAATAGCAGCTCCGTTATTGCCTATATTCTGAACCGCGGGGGCTTTTCCAAGGTCTGCGACTTTCTTACCCGCAGGTTTACTGCAGTTTCCCAGGATCTGCCCTTGCCTGATCCTATCAGTTTTTTCTGCGCAAAGGGCTGGAACGGGTTATGGCTTGTTTCTCAATCTCAAACTGATCTACTCCGTCTTTCCGGACTAGGGACTGATCGGCTCTTTGCAGGGCTTGAATACGGTATGCCCTTCAGGCAGATGCTCCGATGGGCAAGAAGCAATCGGCTCCCTGTTTTTGCCTATAACAGAGCGGTTTGGAGGGGGGATGAAGACAGGAAGCTTTACCAGCTTTTAGGCGCAGTTGACAGAAATATCCTCTTCGAGCGGGTGCCTAAGGAGTACCGCGCACAGGACCATGAAAACTGGGTATCTGCTGCAGCGATGCGCAAGTGGTTTTCCTCTGTTCCTGAGGCCCTTTGGGCACCGTATCAGCTTTCCAGGGAATCGGAAGCCGGGGATCTGCTATGCGACTCCTTTATCTTCCCTGCTTTTGAAGGCTTGTCAGAGAGCCAGGCCTTTTCTCAGCTGAAAACACTTTGTAGTCTGGGGATAACAAGACGGTATGGAGAAATACGGCCTGAGATCTCAGACCGGCTTGACCATGAGCTTAGAATTATCAGAGACAAGGGCTTCTCATCATATTTTCTGGTTGTACAGGACATTGTTTCCCAATTTCCCCGTACCTGCGGAAGGGGAAGTTCTGCGGCAAGCATTGTTTCTTATTTATTGGGGATAACCCATGTTGATCCCCTTAAGTATAATCTGTTTTTCGAGCGTTTTCTTCACATGGGCAGGAAAGATCCTCCGGATATTGATATGGATTTTCCCTGGGATGAACGGGAGAAGGCTTTGCAGTATGTCTTTTCAAAGTATAAGGGCAGATGCGGCATGGTAGCTGACCACGTTACATTCGGCCCCAGATCAAGTGTTAGGGAGCCGGCAAAAGCATTCGGCGTTCCCGAAGAGGAGATTGGGAAAATAGTGGAGCTGGTACGCAGGGGATATCATGAATCAGTACCTGCGTATATTCTCAAGGCAGCAAAGCGTCTGAAAGGACTTCCTAGGTATATCGGTACCCATCCCGGGGGCGTTGTCATCACCCCTGGCCCGATTACTAATTATACCCATGTACAGATTAGCCCTCTGGGATACCCGGTTATTGCCTGGGAAAAGGACGCAGCAGAAGAAGCAGGGCTTGTAAAGATAGACCTCTTGGGCAACAGGTCTCTTGGGGTGCTTCGGGACTCTCTGTCTCTAATAAATAAAACGAGGCAGAACCAGCTTTACTGGGACCTTTTCTGCCCAATCGACGAAAAAGAGACAAAAACTGAGATAGAGCAGGGGAATACATTGGGTGTTTTTTATGTTGAGTCTCCTGCAACTAGGCAGCTGTTAAAAAAGATGGGCTCAGGAAGTTATGAGCACTTAGTTGTGGCAAGCTCAATTATCCGGCCTGCTGCAAACGCGTATATCAATGAATTTGTGGAGCGCCTACACGGGAAGCCTGTTCCTTCTGTGCATCCCTTGGTAGACCCTGTGCTTGAGGACACTCTCGGGATTATGGTGTACCAGGAGGATGTCTCCAGGATAGCGATTGCTGCTGCCGGGTTTTCTCCTTCTGAGGCAGACAGTCTGAGGAAAGTGCTTTCAAAAAAAGACAGGGAACTCAGGCTTCCTGCATTTAAAGAGCGCTTTTTTCAAGGTGCTGCAAAGAATGGAATACCTTTGCAGACCGTGCAGCAGCTTTGGGACGGGGTCCTGTCCTTTGACGGCTATTCTTTTTGTAAGCCCCACAGCGCTTCCTATGCACTGGTCTCCTATAAACTTGCCTGGGTGAAGCATTATTATCCACTGGAGTTTGCCGCTTCTGTAATTAATAACGGCGGCGGATTTTATAACAGGCAGGTATACATTAATGAAACCAGACGTATGGGGTTTCTCATAAAAGGGCCGGATATAAATAAAAGCAAGTGGAGGTATAGTACAGATGAAGGGGTGCTGCGTACAGGACTTTGTCAGCTGAAGGAGGTGGATGAACCATTTCTTCGAAAGGTGCTGAAAAACAGGGAAGCCTCAGGCTTGTATCAGGGGATATTCGATTTTATAGACAGGGTTCGCCCAGGATTTGCTCAGATGCGTATTCTTATCCGGGCAGGTGCATTGGATTCTGTTTCCAATGGAATGACGCGGCCGCAGATGTTCTGGCTTTATTTTACAGCTAGTGAGTCCAGGGGCCTTTTCGGACCACCAAGGCCGCCTGAAACAATTGAAGACTACACAAAGATGCGGAAAATACTGGATGAGATTTATACGCTTGATTTACTTGTTTCATTTCATCCTTTACGGCTTTTCCTGCGGCGAATGAAAAATCTTCTCTGTAAATATGGGCTCCCTGAAGCTGTAACTTCCGAACTGCTGTGCTCCAGAGTAAATACCAGGGTCTGTATTGCCGGCACTAGGGTCACAGCAAAAGAGGTTGTGGCAAAAACAAATAAACCCATGTGTTTTGTAAGCTTTGAAGACCAATACGGTATTTTTGAAACTGTCGTGTTTCCCGGTGTCTACGAAAAGTATCAGGAAATACTGGAAAAGGCGGCTGCCCAGTGCCTTGTAGGTATGGTGAAGTCCGATCATGGAGCTGTGAGTCTTCATATTGAGCATACAATTGCACTTACCAGAGAAGAATACTTGATAAACCCGGTATGCTATGAGACTATACAGGAAGATAACCGTACCGGAGGTTCTGGCAGTGAAAATCATCATTCTTTGCGCGCCTGATGCAAGAAAAGCTGTTCCTCAGTTGCTGAAAAAGCTGCGCGAGCTGGATGTAGAGGCAAGTGCATACAGTATAGGCAAGCAATGGGAGAAAACAGAGCTAGGATATATTCGTCAATATACCTTAAATGCCACTCATTTTTTAGTTGTGCTTTCGAAAGGTGCAGTGAAAAGCAGATGGCTGCCCTTTGCTGCAGGATATTGTATAGACAGGACGCGGATACTAGTGTTTTATGCTGAACAGAAGGTTTCCGGACTTCCTTCGTATCTTGCAGAGGTACCTGTGTACACAGAGCAGGAGAATCTCTGCAATTTTATAGTGAAAGAGACAAAAACATGGAAAGAACGCCAGCGGAGGTTAAAAGCACGCAAGGCTATAGAAGAGTCTGGTATCGATTTTACGGAAGCAGCATTTGTTCAGTGTGTTGAAGAAGGTAATATTCAGACAGTAAAGCTTTTTCTTGAAGCTGGAATGGATGCTGATATGGAAAATAAATCCGGAGTCTCGCTTCTCGGGCTTGCAGTGCGGAACCGCCATGCTGGCGTTATTCCCTTACTCCTTAACTATGATGCAGATATTGACCATAAGAGCAAGGACCGGTGGGACACTCCTTTAATGGACGCAGCAGCAGAAGGTGCTGAAGAATGTGTGGATACCCTGATCCGAGCAGGTGCAGACTTGGACCAGACCAGTAAAAACGGGCAAACTGCTTTGATTCTGGCAATAGGAAGGGGCAACTCTGTAATTGCCTCGAGGCTTATCCGTGCAGGTGCAGATGTTACTCCAGTGGACAAGCTTGGAATGTCTGCAAAAAAGTATGCCACCTTGTTCGGGTACAAGGACATTCTCAGGATGATTGAGCTTTCTGAAACAAATAAATAAATTCTAACATAATTATATGGATATACCCCATTGTAACAGTGCTTGACAACATGGAAAGCACAGGCTAATTTTAGACTATGGATAAGAAGCAGCAGACTTACTTGTTCCACTTGTTTCGGAAAGACGGTACCCCCCTTTTTGTACACCCCTTTTCTTCAGATGAACAGGTCATGAACATATTGGAGAATTATGAGGTTATCGGGTTGTACGGGTATGAGCCGAAAGTTGAATCCCTCACTATGTTCAGAAACCAATTATACCGTATGGTAGAACAGTCTGTGAAAAATTGGGTAACCGAAATAAAATTTATACCCAGGTTTTTACTGTCTTCCCTTGTCTTTTTGGTGGTTTATTTTTTTCTATCATACATTATCAGAGACCCCATACCTCTTTTAGATGAAATAGCTATCTCGCTTGGCGGATCTTTACTTACCTATTTTCTTCTTGGTAAGCGGGATGCAAAGTCTGATCTTTCTATGAAAAAGAGAGTTAAGCTTCGGGCTGCTGTAGATAAAATTGTTTTTATTGAAAGCGAATTTGTGAAAAAGATGGAGATGTTTCTTCAGAATACAGAGACTGATAATCCTGAGAAACTGCTTGAATACATTACCGGGCCTGCTGACCAGTTTCTCACTGAACAGGAGCGCGATTATGCACGGGACCTTATTCATTCGGTCGAGAAGCTATATAATAAAAATGATTTGCAAAAGAAAGTAAATATTGTTACAAAGCTTGCAAAAGACCAAAAAGAAGCGAAAGCGCAGCAGATGCTGACAAAATGGTCTTCATCCAGCAATGTTGATGTACCGATCCTAGCACTTTACACTAGAATGAAAAGGAGCCTTCAGAAAATCTAAGACTCTAATGAATTACGCCGGTTCTTCATCAGTTTCCTCAGTTTCTGCTCCTCTTTCAATTTGCTGACTCTCTTCCATCTCCCGCTGAAGTTCTATAGCTCTGCGGACTGTCCGTAGTGTAGCTTTTGCTGGGCCGAAACTGGGGTCAAGTTCAACAGCCTCTTCAAGTTTTTGGACTGCCTCAATGAGTTGACCGTTTGCATAAAGCTCAAGGCCTTCAAGATAGAGTTCCTCAATCCGGGCTTGAATAGCTGCTCTTCCTCTGTCCCCAAGATTCATACTTGCCTGTATGCTAAATCTATCTCCAGGAGACTGCGGCTGTGTGAGGAGATCCAGTGTATAGTTAGTAGTTAAATTTACCTGATTAATTGTTAGGGTACTGCCTATTACTATCCTAGGACTAGCACCTCGGAATTGAACTCCGCTGTGAATTGAAAAGAAATCTGCAAATACAATATTTAAACCAGAAGCAATGTTCCATTGTTCTGCAGGATATTCAGAGTAAAAGCTTATGGGATAGTTGAAATCCAGAGCAAGGGTTATAGGCCTGATTGGAGAATAGGCAATCCCTGCTGTTGCGGTTGTCGGTAAAGGCTCACCAAGAACAAGAAAACCGAAATTCTTTAGAACCACTCCTATCGAAAAATTACGGGAACGGGAGGCATAGAATTTGAGTAGATTAAACCGTGTAAGCATCCCAAAATCTAATATTGGTGCAAATGCTGATTGTCCGGCAGCAAAATACTCTGGAATATGACGGTAGGCAAGCTTCACATTTGTTCCAAGGGCCAGTCCATAAAAGTAGTATCCAGAGAAAAAATTATACGAAAGATTCAGTGTAGCAATTGTTTCTGAATAATATCCTGTGTTTACTGGTTCAGCAAAATTGTCATATTCAGTAAAAGCAGCATATAAATACTTTCCGCCAAACCCAATTCCAAGATCATTAAAGCGCATTGTATAGATAATACCTTCAAAATTAGTTTCTTCTATATAATTGTTATGTACAAAGGCAAGTTCAGTGTAGGCAAGCTGAGAACTTGCAGATGGATTGGACTCTATAAAGCCCGTTGAATTACTCACAGCAGTGTATGCAGTAGCCATTCCCTCATATTCACCGCCGATTGGTATAAGCAGGGTGGGGAATACAGTAAGCCCGGTATTCGGATCTCCGTATCGTGCAAGGAATTCATTCAGATTTCCATAAAAATCCTGGAATTCCTCTGAAAACCCCATATATATTGTGAGAAAGAATAAAACTGGAAAGAGAGCCCATTTTTTCATATCTTTAATTATAATATACTACATAGATAAATGATAATCCATGACCCATTATTCATTTTATTAGACTTGCTATAAAAAAATATAGATAAGGATTAAAAACCAGTTCGAAACTATTAACAGTATAATAATAAAAAATCAAACTATCGGAGAATGAGATACCTTCAGCTTAGCAATGTTAAAACCATGGCGTATAAGTTTTCCCTTCGAGGGACGATATTTTTTGTCGATAAAATATAAGAAGATATATTAATAGTGGGAGATAAAAAGTCCGGAGGTGCTGAAAGCTGGCATGAGCTTCCTAAACAGAGGGAGATTCATTTTAATTATCCTCTTTTTCTTAGCCATTCCTGTGTTATTTATATACAGCGGAGGGCAGGGAGAGGAAGACCCTATTCAGCAAGCGCGGGAGTTGATTGAAGAGCGGCGGTATAATGAAGCTATTCTCCTCCTAACTGACTTTATCCGGGAAAATCCTGAGCGTCTCAATGAGGCACAGGCTCTGCTGGACAGAATCCGCAGAATTCGGGAAGAATACAACAGCAGATATGAAGAGCTTATCCAAGTACTCTATGAAGAGCAGGATGTTGAAAAGGCACTTGAGATTATTCGGGAACTTGAAACACTGGATACGAACCCAAATGCTGCAACATTGGAAGCTGTTGATGAAGCACGGGAATCAGCAGCTTTTGTATATAACCTGAACCGTTTCAATGAAATTATGTCCGAAGCAACTGCCCTATTGGAGCAAGGAAATTATTGGGAAGCCCTTGAGGTATATGCAACTGGATTCACCTTGAATAAAGATGACTTTGACAATGCAGAATATGGGAACATTATCAAATCAATTGTGGATGATTCGTACCAGCAGATGGAGACCATAGTACAGCAGCTGGTTGCTCTTCAGGATGACTTTATCCAAATGCAGCAAGAGCTATCAGCATTAGAAAACACGAGTAATCCGGTACGTCTGGAAGATGATATTGAGGATGCTGTGGAAATCTACATGGATATCGCAGAATTACGGTATGGGCTTATTGAAATTGCAGACACATTCCAGGAGCAGAACCGAATAATTCAAGAGAATAACTCTGAAGGCCAAGAGGAATTTTTCTTGAGCTATCAGTATCGTTTTATACGGGGAAGAGTACTAGTTGATGAGAAAGAGGGGCTTGTCGGTACTATGGAGATTATTTGGCAAGAGTCCCTTGATCCGCTTGTAGAAACACTAACTCAGCGGGTAAGTCAGACATACGCGAACGGTCTTGAGGCTTTTGAGGTTGAAAACCTCTCAGTAGCAGAAAGGGCATACTCAAATGCCGGTACTTTTGCATCTATACTTCAATCCTTGCTTAGTTTGTGGACTACCAGACTGGCAGATGGATCTGAACGCGATCTTGGAGCAGAGTATGCCGAACCTGTCCAACAGCGGATAGAAGCATTTTTAGCAGCTCAGAACAGTGTCGCCTTGTCACAAGGATATAGGGAGCTTATTGACAGCATTGAAGAGGTTACTACTATTGTGGAATCTGCTGAACAAACCATTGAAGGATTATCTGAATCACGGAACAGTCTTGTTGAGGTGAGTTCAGATTTGGCTCTTCTCCAGGAAGAATGGCAGGACAGACAGGAAAATATGATTGTTGGTCAGGGCCTCGGCTATGAGGTTGATTCTATCATTGGTCAAATTGATCAGCATATAGAATATATCGCAGGAATTGGTGAAGAGATCCAAAACCAGGAAATCCAGTATGTAACCCAAATTGCAGACCTCAACTATGCACCCCTTGAAACAGAGTATGAAGAACTTGTGAATGAAGCGGATATTGCCAGAGACCTTGCAGAAGGCGTGGAGACAGAACTAAGCGAGGATCTCGGGGGAGGTACGATAATTGCCAGGTATCCGGGACAAAGTATTGAGCGTATGAATAATGCCTTAGAAAGATTAGAGACCCTCCGCAGCGAGACAGAGGACCATGCTGCTGATTTAGAGAATGCTGAAGAATATGTAAGCACGGATCAGCGGTTTGTCCAGAAACTTCAGCGCACAAACACCTTTGTTGAACGTGTGAATTCTCTTGAGAATAGAATCACCGGTATTGTAGAAGATGCAAGTGAGCAGGTTTTCCTTGCAGAGCGCTATGAAAACGAAGGCTATTTGCGGTATCAGGAAGCCCAAAATGCATTAAGCGCAGAGAACTTCGACCTATCCAGGCAGAAAATTACTGAAGCAAGGGACAGATTTAACGATTCTCTTTCATATCAGGAAAATGCCGAGCTTCGGCAGGAAACTGATGCAATGCTGATCTCTCTTTCAGAGGAAGTTACCAGAATTGAGAATGAAATTGTTGTACGCGATGTGCGTCGAATGATTACTGAGGGAAGACGGTTTTATCAGCTCGGCGAATTCGCGAGAGCGGAACAGGTGTTCACCCGTGCGCAGAGCAGATGGGAAACAACGAATTCTGAACCTCAGCCTGAGGTTGAGTATTGGCTGAACTTTGTCAGGACTGCACTCTCTATCCAATCAGGCCGTGATATTACGGAAACAGACCCGCTTTATCCAGAGATGACAAGGCTTCTAAACTTAGCCCGCCAAGACTATGAGGAAGGAAGAGAGTATGTAAATGCTGGAAATTATAGAGATGCATTAGCTGAATTTGAAAGTGCTGAAGAAAAGCTCCTAAGAGTTCGCATACCTTTTCCGCTCAATCAGGATGCAAGTCTTCTCTCTTTGCGGATAGAGCAGCTGAAAGATCCGGAGAATTTTACTGAGCTTTTTCGTGAGCGCTTTAATGCTGCGGTTGAAAAGCTTGACACAAACCCGCAGGAAGCTTACGTTGAACTTCAGGACCTTCAGGAGATAAATTCCGGATGGCCGGGCATGGACAATGCAATATATGAAGCTGAAGTTGCCCTTGGTATCCAAGTTCCACCGCCGGATCCGGCTGCAATGCGAAGATCAAGGCAGCTCACTGAAGAAGCCCGTAGAATTATTCAGAGTAATATTACCACAAACTTTCCCCAGGCTTTGGAACGTTTGAACCAAGCTATTGAGATATATCCTGACAATCAGGAAGCAATTGCTTTGAAGGATGAGTTGCAAATACGAATCGGAGGGGGTGCTTCGGTAGTACTCTCCAGTGTTGCAGAACAGCAATACAGACAAGCAGAAGAGCTTTTTATAAATGGAAATTATTATCAAGCCTATGGAATTACTTCCCGGCTGCTTGAAAACCCGAGAAATGCAAGATACCAGCCATTGGTAGAGCTGAATAGGAGGATCGAATCACGAATTCAGTAATGCAGCGAAGCCTATTCACTATTATACTCCTGTTTTGCGCACCTTTTCTGCTCACGGCGCAGGAGCTGTTTTGGGAAGATCCGCAAGTGCTTGTTTCAGACAATGTCCGGTTTATTCAAAGTGTCAGTTCATCAGAGCGTATGTTTGTCGCATGGCAGGAGTTTGAGTCTACTGGTGAGGATACCGGCAGGACATGGGTTTCCTTTGCTTCTTCAACTGACGGCAGCGAATGGATTGAAAACCGCCGTTTTGCCGGGCCCTTCGATTATATAGGAAATCAGAACTCCATTTATTCTCTGGCTGTAACACCCCAAGGCAATATTCTCATTGCTGTATCAGCATCTGAAGAGAATGTTCTTATTTTCCGATCAGAAGATGGAGGAGAGTCCTTTCAGGAGATTTCCCAAATCGAAACTGAGACCCTGTTGATTACCCCAAGGCTCTTTGGAAAGGCTGACGGCGGGTATCTTCTGTTTGCTACAAGAATTACAGAGAATTCCCTTTCAATTTTTTATTCCCGCTCCGAGGATGGGGCTCAATGGACGGACTTTCAGCAGTTTGTAACAGAACCAGGGCTTGAGTTGAGCTTTTTGCCTTACCATACAACCTATGCACGGAAGGAATATGTGGTTTTTCAGACTCTCCAGGCATTCGGGGACAGACAGCGTTACCAGATTTATTTGAAAATTAGTTCTGATGGAGGAGAAACCTGGGAAGAACCGCTATGGCTTACCGGGTTTGAAGAAGCCCTTCCAGAATTAGACTTTTCACCAGCTAACTTTAATAACCAAAGGCCGTATATTAATGCAGTAGACGGAAGGCTTGCTGTTACCTGGGAACGGAGGGCTGGCTCAGGTCCGCTTCAGATCTACTATGCTGAGTTGAACCAATTTGGGAGGTTTCTTCAGCAGCCGGACAGAGTGACTGACGGACTCAGGGACTGCCGATTTCCTAGGGTCTTTTATCATAAAGATACTACCTTCCTTACCTGGTTTGACAACCGGAGAGGTGAAAACCATATCATACTTGCGAGAAAACAGGGGCTCAGGTGGTATGAAACTGATATCAGTCAAATGCCGGGAATCTCCACCTTTGGAAGGGCCATTAGACTCAACGATTCTGTCTTTGTGCTTTGGGAGAACCAGCTTGGAAATACCAGACGCTTGGTTTTACTTGAACCTGACCAGAGTGTGCCCGCACCCTCTGTGCAAATGACAAATGTTAATGCAGGTAGTCGGTCGAACCAGGACATGGTTCGCCTCAGGTGGACACAGCCTGAGGATTCTTCCGGCATTGCCGGATATTCGTATCTTTGGACCCAGGATCCGGATGCAAGGCCTGCACAGCAGTTGCGTCAGTTTGCAGATAACCGTGTAGCTATTGTATCTGCAGACCAGGACGGCAGATGGTATTTTCATATTATTACAGAAGATTATGCTGGTAACTGGTCACAGACATCTACCATTTCCTATGTGCTGGATACAACACCCCCTGACCCGGTGAACTTTGCTGATCTTGAAACAGATGAAGAAGGGTATTTGACATCAAATACATTTACGGTTGAGTGGGAGCCCCCTGATAATGAAGACCTTGCAGGCTATGCCTATGAAATGCGGTACATTGGTCCTGCTGATATGGAGTTTGATCCTGAAAATATAAGTATTGAACAGCCGGGAAATCAGGTAGAAACCACATCCACGCAAGAAAGTTTTTATAATTATGATAACGGACTCTGGGCGTTTACTGTATCCACAGTGGATGATGTTGGAAATGTGAGTCCAGGAAATACTCAGTTCATACGTTTAAATAAATACATACCAGTAACCTATATTACTTATGTAGATGCCCAGCAGGATGCCCTTGGTCAGGTTAATATGGACATCTACGGCAGGGGATTCTCAGTAGGCGGACTGATCCAAAATATT
The DNA here is from genome assembly GCA_964428555.1 of uncultured Spirochaetales bacterium. Lineage (GTDB taxonomy): Bacteria > Spirochaetota > Spirochaetia > CAYRYS01 > CAYRYS01 > CAYRYS01. Next base: position 16,828 of record CAYRYS010000036.1, read on the forward strand.
TATGTGGACCGTGATGGACAAGAACCCTATGATTACCGTTTTGAACTGGAAGATGATATGTATTCAGTACAAAACGACCGATTAATTACTGGAATAGAAATTACCGAGGTCTTAGAGGACGGAAACTACCGGGTTGGAGTAGTGCATCCTGAGCGCGGTGAATACTGGACAAGACCAGTACTTCAGTTAACACAGACGGGCACGGTTAAATTCGGAGACTTTACTGTAACAACACCGCCGGGGTGGAGGCCCATTGTTAGAAGGCCTTTACGGATTACTTTCAACACGATTGCTATTGTGAGTCTTTTTGTATTTCTCGGGTTAGCACTGTTATTCACAGTGCAGAAGGTGTTTGGGCTTGTACAAGAGGGTATACTCATACAGCAGGAGGTACAGGCGCTAGTTGGTCAGAAAGACCTTCCGCATCAGAAGAAGGAGAAGAGAATGGCAGAATTAAAGAGTAAAGGATTAAGCCTGCGGGTGAAATTCGTGCTGCTCATTATTCTATTAGTATTTATTATTGTACTTATTCTTGCTCTTGCCTTAGGGGTTAGTTTTATATCAACCCAAAGAGAGAGCTTGGTTAATGGTTTGAGGCAGAGGAGCGAAGTACTCTTGGAAAGCCTTGCGACCGGTGCACGCTCCTACCTGCCGGCTGAGAATCGTTTGGAATTGAGCCTGCTTCCTGATCAGATAAGCGCGATGGGAGAGGAGGCGCTTTGGACAACAATTACTGGTATTAGGTATACAGAGGATGGAATTGAAGAGGTCGTTTGGGCGTCAAATGATCCAGAGCTGGAAACAAAAATTGAGGGCGAGAATTTTATAGCAGGTCAGAGTATTATTGATGATCAGCTGACAGCTACTGTACAGGAATTGGCAGCGCGGATAAACGAGGAGGCTGCCCGGGAAGTTGATGCAATGGCACAAGAGGTAAGCAGCCTCGGTGCCCAGGCCCTTGAGGCGAGTATTGCCGGAGACCAGGAGCTTACGCAAGAGCTTGAACGGACCATCAACCAGCTCCGTGCTCAGATAAACTCTGTTCTCCAGGCAAAAGGGGCTTTTGTAGGCTCTGTGCCGGAATTTAGTCCTGAAACAGTAAATGCGAATCAGCGCGTGTATGTCTTTTATAAACCTGTGGTGTATTGGAACCCTGGAGACGAAGAATACTTCAAAGGGGCAATACGACTTGCTGTTTCGATTGATTCAATTCTTGCAGAAACCCAGGAAGCACAGCAAAGTCTGATTGTTCTTACTGGGATTATTGCATTAATTGCTATTGTTCTTGGAGTAATTGGAGCGTTGGTGCTTGCAACAATTACAGTAAACCCAATCCGAAAACTGGTAACTGGTGTCGAGACAATAAGGGATACGGATGACAAGGCTGAGTTGAAAGAATTTACGATTAATATTAAGTCAAGAGACGAGCTGTCTGTGCTTGCTGATACAATTAATCAGATGACAGAAGGGTTGGTAAAAGCAGCGGTAGCAAATAAGGATCTTACAGTAGGTAAGGAAGTTCAGAAGATGTTCATTCCCCTCGAAAAGGATGCAAGTGGAAACAAGCTGACAACAGGGGCTGAATCTTCAGACTATATGGACTTTTTCGGTTACTATGAAGGTGCGAAAGGTGTATCCGGAGACTATTTCTATTACCAAAAACTCGATGATAAGCATTATGCAATAATAAAATGTGATGTAGCCGGAAAGGGAGTACCTGCTGCGCTTATTATGGTCCAGGTTGCAACCATTTTTCTCAACTATCTTAAGGGCTGGGACTATAAAAAGTCAGGGATACACCTGGAACAGGTAGTATACCAGATAAATGATCTGCTAGAAGAAAGAAAATTTAAAGGAAGGTTTGCAGCATTTACAACATGTATTGTGAATGAGCAGACTGGTAAATGTTATTTCAGCAATGCAGGTGACAATATAATTCATTATTACGATGCTCAAAAGAACAAGACTGTGCAGAAATCATTTCCTGAGACCCCTGCTGCTGGAGTATTCCCGAACATGCTCGTAGAAATGAAAAGCGGATTTGAGCAGTATACCCATACAATGAAAACCGGAGACATAATGCTTCTGTTCACTGACGGAATGGAAGAAGCAAAACGATATTTCCGGAATCAGAATTTTCAACAAATTGCTTGTAATGAACCTGGGATGGAAGAAGGTGATCTCCATGGTACCCATTATGTTGGAGCTGGGGATGAGGAGCTCTCTCTTGACCGTATGCATGCGATCTCTGATGCGGTTATGCATAAGACCAAGTATCAGCTCTATAAATATCATAATCCTGTACAGGATGAACAGCTCACCTTTGACTTCGGTGAATGCCAAGGAACGGTTGAAGAGGTTGTAATGGCACTGGTTTCAATTGAAAAGGTGTTCAGAATTTATCCGGACCCTTCAGCAGGCGAAGAAGACAGGATACAAGTTGACCGAAAGATTGACACTTTTCTGAAAAAGCATTTTGACCAGTATCGCGAGTATTTCACTCATTCTGTAGATACCAGTGAAGAGAGTGAGTATGCGGTATTTTCCCATTTGAAAGAGGATGAGCAGTATGATGACCTTACAATTTTAGGATTCAAGAAGAAATAGTAACTACATTTGCTGGAATTCATTGAAATAGCGCTTTTTTAGTTAAAAAATTTGATGTAAAATTGCGTTGTGCTGAATACATTCTAAAGGAGAGATACTATGGGAATAGCTTTGGTTGTTACAGGCGGTATTGTGCTTGTTACTGTATTTGCATCAGTATTCGATTATCTGTCTAAAAAGAATAAAGGTCTAAATAAGGATGCCATAAAAAAGGTGGATGAGCTTGAGAAGCGCTTAAACATACTTGAGTCCACAATTGAAGATAGAAACGAGCGCATTGAGAAGCTTGAATCTGACCTCTCATTTATGACAAAGCTTATAGAGCAGAAGGACAAATAGCGAGGTTCTGTCTGAACATCGTATTCTGCATCTTCCAACAACTCTATGACCATTTCTGCTGTCTCCTGCTGACTCTGGTTCTCGAAGAACTGACTTGTACTGAGGACCAATGTCAGGCCTTGTTGCGATAGCTCTAGCTGCTGCTTGGTCAAAGATAGGCCACCCTGTACCTGAGTCAAAATAATCCCAGACCTGAAGAGTACTTCTCCACAGCGTATGCAGCGGTATTCTCCAGGTTCATACACAGGCAGGTCGTAGGTAAAGGGTCTTTCTGTGTCCAGGTTTTCAACAATGTAAAGCTGTTGTGCTGTTAACCGCGCGTTGAGTCTTGCCTGCATTGCAGGATCAATATCCTGTTTTTCTGCAACTAAAGTGCAGCTTGTTAGTATTGATATTATAAAAACGAAAAGAAATCGTGAGTATTTCATAACCCCTTTCCTATATAAATGATAATCATTACCGGTTTAATAAGCAATGTTAGTTCAGTGTAAGTTTTTATTATAAACAAAGTACAGCCATGCCTGCGGCACACAACGCTCTTCGAGTGATTCCGCGCAAGCGGAATAGTATCGAGAGGCAGGAGCAACAGCCAGCCTTGCTGTACTCCGCTCCTCGAGTGATTCCGCGCAAGCGGAATAGTATCGAGAGGCAGGAGCAACAGCCAGCCTTGCTGTACTCCGCTCCTCGAGTGATTCCGCGCAAGCGGAATAGTATCGAGAGGTGCGTTATCAGGCCAGCTGTGCTGGGTAGATAAATCCAAGCGCAATCATTAAATCCTCATCTCGATACGTTTTTGCTGGACGCAAAAACACTCGATGACCGGTTAGCGCTATCATCCCCTGCATCTCGATACGTTTTCAACTTCGTTGAAAATACTCTTTAGGGTGAACTTGTCAATAATCTGTGACCATACGCATGCTTGCATATAGGGGCAGACAGGGTATAATGAAGCCATGAATACACGCATACAAACACTATCAACAGAGATATACGAAGAAAAGGCGCCTGAGGTAATTCGTGGTATAGAAGCATTAACTGAAAAGTGGAAACAAGAGCTCCCGATACAGAAGTTTTCAGGCAAGCTTCCGGTGAGTGAGAAAAGCTGCTATATGATAACATATGGCGACAATTTCAGGAGAGAAGGGGAGCACCCTTTAACAACTCTGAAGCATTTTCTCAGTAAAACTGCTGACCGAAAGATCCCTGGTGTTCACATTCTGCCGTACTTCCCGTATTCATCTGATGACGGATTCAGCATCATTGACTACCGAAAGGTTGACCCTGCACTCGGGGACTGGGCTGATGTAAGGGGAATCTCCGAAGAATATGATATGATGACAGACTTGGTGCTGAACCACTGTTCAAAGGAGAATGATTGGTTCCGGAAATTCCTGGCAGGAGAAAAGGACTACCAGAATTATTTTATCGAAGTAGATCCGGATACTGACCTTTCAGATGTGTTCAGACCAAGGGCATTGCCCCTTTTAACACGCTTCGAAAGCCCGGAAGGGCCAAAACACATATGGTCCACATTCTCGGATGACCAGATGGACTTAAACTTTGCTGAACCTAAGGTGTTCCTTGAAATGCTGGATGTCTTCCTTCTCTATGTTGCACAGGGTTCAAATATGGTGCGCCTGGACGCGATAGCTTATTTATGGAAGGAAATCGGCACATCGTGTATTCATCATCCAAAAACACACCTTATGGTAAAGCTTTTTAGGGCAATTTTGGAAGAGGTCTGTTCTTGGGTAATCCTGCTTACTGAAACCAATGTACCCCATAAAGAGAATATTTCCTATTTCGGTGATAATGATGAAGCACAGATGGTGTATCAGTTTTCTCTACCTCCTTTGGTGTTGGATGCCTTTATCCGGGGCAAGGCAAACCACTTACAGGAATGGGCAGCTAGTTTGCCAAAGCCTGACGGAAAAACCACCTTCTTTAATTTCTGCGCTTCCCATGATGGTGTGGGACTCTTGCCTGCTCGGGGAATTCTTACTGACCAGGAGATAGACGGGCTTATTGAAAACACCAAGAAAAACGGCGGGCTTGTGTCGTATAAAGCAACAAAAGACGGCGATGTTCCCTATGAAATGAATATAAGCTATGTGAATGCCGTATCCGGTACAACAGGTGAACCAAAGATGCGGGCACAGAAATTCTGCACAAGCCAGGCTATTATGCTTGCAATGCCCGGAGTTCCCGGAGTGTATGTGCACAGCATACTTGGTTCTGAGAATTATACAAAAGGGGTAGAAGAGACTGGCCGGAACCGTACAATTAATAGGGAAAAGCTGGATATTGGTGAGCTTGAGAAAGAACTAAAAGAAAACCCCTTACGGAAAGCCATTTTCTCTACAATGGTTCGTATGATAGAGGTACGCACAGGTGAATCTGCTTTTGACCCTTCTGCTGCGTTTACTGTCTTAAATACTCCTGCTAGTGTATTTGCTTTTTCCAGAAAAAACGCAGAGACTGGTTCCCATGTGCTGTGTCTGCATAATGTTAGCAGTGCAGAGCAAAAGGTGGTGCTGGACATAGAGGCTGCTGAAGCAGAAGAGATTATCAGCAGCAGAAAAGAGGAGATCCGCAGGGAAGTGAGCCTTGCTCCTTTTGAGACAAAATGGCTGCGGATTTCATAGTATACTGCCACGAAGCTTTTGGGTGTTTCTGCAAAATATATCGTAAGCTGTCATCACACTGAAAATTGAATTGCTCAAGGGAATAGGCAAAACAGCATAAACACGGTATAACTATGGGGTATGATTTTTCTCCTTCTTGCTGTTGTCTGCTCATCCTCTATTGCGCTCATTTTCAAGTATACTGAAAAACAGGAATTTAATCGGTATGTGGTAACCTCTGCCAACTATCTTGCTGCTTCCGCAATCTCTTTCATAATTATTCTTACAGACACCAGTACTATGGCTCATATATCAGAAGCGCTTGCTTCATTTCCTGAGGACCTGACATCATTCATTATACATATTCCTGGTATACTCCTGAATTCGGAACCAGAGTTCCCTCAAGGCACTGCAATACTCTGGCCTGTTTTTATCGGACCGGCAGCAGGTGTTTTCTTTTTTCTTGCCTTTATCTTTTACCAAAAGAGTGTCCGTGAAAACGGAGCAGGGCCGTCGAGCATGTTTGGCAAGCTGGGTATCCTGGTGCCAATGTGTCTTTCCATGCTCATCTGGTGCGAGGTTCCCACAGCCTTTGGGTGGATAGGCATTGTGCTCTCTGTTTCTGCTATTATCCTCTCAAGCTGGACGCGCGGGGTGGCAATGCTTGAAAAACAAGGGGCAAACCTGCAGGTATCACTGCTTTTCCTGCTCCTTCTGTTTATGGGAATTGCTGAGTTTTCAAACAAGGTCTTTCAGCAGTACGGCGGTACTGACTACAGGGCTGTATTTCTGTTTTTTGTGTTTCTCACTGCTGGTATACTCTCAGGTGTACTTGCGTTCAGAAAAAATGCAACTATCCGCGGCTCACACATATTAGCCGGCTTCATTGTGGGTGTGCCGAACCTCTTTTCATCTTACTTTTTAATTATGTCACTAAACACAGTAAAGGCAGCAGTTGCTTTTCCGGTTTTTAGCGCAGGGGGAATAGCACTCATAACCATAGGCAGCCGTGCATTGTTCAAAGAAAAGCTTACTAAAAAAATGTATGCCGCAATTCTACTCACAGCAGTTGCTGTTGTGTTCATCAATCTATAGAAAGGCAAAAAACCAGGGTGGAATTATTGCAAAGTGACTTACCGAATAAGTAACTGCAGCAAGGACGCGACGAGAAAACACTCCTCGAGTGCTGCTTGCAGGCAGGGCGCCGAGAGGACGGGGGAACCGCCAGCTTTTGCTGTCAACAACGCTCCTCGAGTGATTCCGCAAAGCGGAATAGTATCGAGAGGTGCGTTTTCAGGCCAGCTTTTGCTGTCAACAACGCTCCTCGAGTGGCCCGACAAAGGAGGGCTGTATCGAGAGGACCCTGAAAAGGCCAGCTTTAGCTGCGGAATTTACCCCAAAGCGCTACCATTTTCCCAGCATCTCGATACGATTTTCCTTATGGAAAATCACTCGATGACCGGGTGGGGTTTTTTGCTGTATGTAAAATCACTCGATGAGCGTACAAGCATATCCAGCTTCTCCGGTGTTCAGAACACAGATCAATTAAACACCGGAAAGCTTAGCAAAGACTCTTTCAGAGACTGTTAAAGAGAGTGGCTAAATATTGGTAAGAATATGGTCAATTACTGATCTTTCTATTGAGTAGAAGAATACTTTGCGGAATAGCTCCCGCCCTTCTGCTGCTTCTATGTGTAGCAGGCATTCTCCTTCTTGCCTCGCGTGTTCAGTAACAGCTTGGGCTGTGAGATAGCGGATGTAATGGAGCCTTCTTTCGGGTATCTCCTGTTGGGGTGTGCCGTATTCTTCAATTACTGCTTCCAGTAATTGGTCAGCAATAATCTCGTAGATAGTATATTGTGTGTGCTGCGTTTCAGCGTCTTCTCTGTATCTCCAGTCTCTTGTTGCTATATAGTAGGCAATATTCCGTGTGGCCAACTCGTATGCCCTGGTTTCAGCTGCGGTATTTACAGCCCAATCTGGAGCAGGAGATGGTTCAGATGAGATAATTCTGGCACCTGAAGGAAGTTGATTTTGTTGACCGTTATTGCCTGATGAATTGCTGTCAGGTGAACTCGCGCAACCGCAGATACAGGCTATAACCAGGGGAAAGATTATTTTCCATACAGTATTTACATTCATAAGCTTATTATCAAATACTATAGTTTAGGTTATGTCAATTTGTCAATCCAGCAATTCTTACTCTAGAGTACTTCAATCTTTTTAATGAGCTATTTTCATGCAATAGTATACCCAAATGCATGAAAATCTTTCTTCCCTCCAACTGAACAAGCGCCATTCTTAATTTTACAATCTTTTCCAAAGACAAGTTTAGAATAGCTCTGTCAATCTGTAAATCGATTGAAATCTGTGAAATCCTGGGATAAACTACTTGCGGATTTGAAAACAGCCTATAATAGTTAATTTCATAAGTTTAGAGGTTACCCAATGAAATTAATTATTTTTCTCTGTTTCTTCCTTGTATTTTCACCTTCTGTAATATCTCAGAATAGTATTGACACCGGCAGCCAAGCACCTCGCTTTTTCGGCAGCACAACAGAGGACTCCTTTTTCTACGCTCCCAGTGTTTTCGGTTCTCAGCCTATTGTGCTCTCTTTTTTTGCAACATACTGTGAACCCTGTGTCTATGAAATGCCGGCACTCTATTCTCTAATAACTGAAAACTATTCTGAAGCGTATCTACTGTATATTGGTACAGACCCTGGAGGAAGCGTACAGGAAGTGGCCGATTTTGCCAGAGAAGCAGGAATAACAGAGAATGTTCTGTTTGACACTGGAAACAGGATTATGAATATGTATGGGATTCAATCATTTCCTAGTACAGTTATCATCAATACAGATGGGACTATTGCCCATATCCATTCCGGGTATTCACAGGAAGGTATGCGGGAAATAGAAGCAGTTCTGGAGGAAGTATGCAGATAAAAGTCGCGGGATTTATTATCATCTTTACACTGATTTTTGTTCATTTTACAGCAGCAGATGAAATGAGCATGTTCCTTGGTGAGCCTATGGTAAACGGTAGCTATTCAGAGCAAGAGCAGGAATTTATTGCGCGGAGTCTTCACGGGAAAATAACTACAGCCTTAATAAGTCAACCGGATGTGCTCCTTATCGGAGACCGGGAGATTGAGGCACTCCTTGAAGAGGCGGAGCGCAGGGCTTCGCTTAACTGTGATACAGATGAATGTTTTGCAATGATAAGCCAAATGCTTGACACAGATTATGTTGTGCGGTGTGAGGTCTCACCAGAGGGCAGCACAACAGTGACTGTTCAGCTCTGGTTACAGGAACGCAGCGGCCAAGCACTTTCCACCCGGTCCTATTCAGAGGCAGGGAATATTGATCCTTTTAATGAACGGGAGCTGAACTGGTACTCAAGTGAACTTGTTACCAAGCTTTTTGACCAAACATACGAAATTCAGGCATACCGGGGCGGCGTAAATTTCGAGGTCGTTTTCGAAGACCAGGAACGGATACAGGTAGAGGACATTCAACGGGAAAGAAGCTCCAGGACCCTTTCTATAGAAGATGTAGAGATCCAAGACACCAGAGATGAGGTAGAGATTCAAGATCTTGATCTTCCAGAGGTTTCTATATCTTTTACAAATGATGATGTTGGACTTATTGCTGATTCATTGTGGGAGAGAGTGCGCGCAGCGGACCGCCTTGTGGAAGCAGAGAATTTTGATTCTGCTTTGTCATCCTATACTAATATCTATGACCAGGTTGATAGGATATCCCAGGAGTATTCTGAGATTGGGGAATTCCGGGAAATTATTACCAACCGTGTATTGGAAGCAAGGCGCTTTCAGCTCTCTTTAATGATACAAGAAGCAGATAGAATTGAACCTCCCGCCCAAAGGCTGGATGAGTATTTTGCTGTTCAGTCCCATTTTCAGAACCTGAATTCTGAGACAAGGGAGTCTTTGGGAGAAGAAGAAGATCTCCTTGAACAGCGGATTAGCGGCACAAGGAGTGACCAGGCTTCCGGAATACTTTCCCAGGGAGACCAGCAGTTTAATGCAGGCAGGTTCACAGAAGCAATTGAAGAGTATGAGTCAGCACTGGACTATGTGAATGAACACCAGGGGAATATAGAAAACGCCGGGCAGCTGCGTTTTCTCTGTTTAGAGCGTATAACAGAAAGCCGCACTGCACTCTTAGAAGGTCAATTACCAGAAGACCTGGACCAAGAACCCAGGGAGCTTATTGCCGAGTTTTCCCGTGCGCTTAGTTACTACAATGAATACAGCGAGGTCCTGGAAAGCGATTATGAAGACTACATCCGCTCAGGTATAAGCAGGGCACACAAGCAGATTGTACAAAATTATCTTGACCAGGCAGAAGAACTAAGGGAGGCGGAATTCACCCGGGCCCGTTCTGTGCTTCGGGAGGCAGTGAGCTATACCAGAGAGCATGAGGATGAGATACAAGACCAACAGGTATCCAGAATTGTGTACCATACCATGCTCAGGCTCTACAGATACCATGCTTTGGTCAGAATGGATGAGGCAAACCGCCTTTTCAGGGAACAGAAATTCAGGGAAGCAGGGGAGTTGTTTCAGCAGGTTGTTGATGACATTTCCCAAGCAGAGGATTTTCAGTACACACAAATCGCATCCAGACCTGCATCCAGGCGCTCGGAAGAGGAGCAGAACCTTGTTGAGACATACCAACAGGCACAGGAAAACTATACTCAAAGCTTTAACACAGGACAGCAGGTCTTTTTGAACCAGCTTCAGGTGTATAAGTACATGGTTATCCGAAATACTGCAGCTAATGAACAGGAAGCAGCAACACAGTATCTGCGAAACATCCTCTGGCATTATTATCAATACCCGGAATACAGGGAAGGAACAGATGCTGAAGATTCGGTTGAATTGGCGTTTTTCATGGTAGAACAGGAGTTTGATGCAGAATACCTTCAGCGGCCCTGGCTCTTTGACTCGGAAACACAGGACCCGGATGCTGTTTTTACTTCTTGGTATGCATCTGAAGATGAAGAGCTGGGTACTAGGCAGATTGATCTTCGTCCCAGGCTTGACCTGTCTTTTGCAGACTTTCAGGAACAGTGCAGCCAGGTGTATCACGACATTGATACCCTTCCTGTGGGACCGCAGTTATTCCAAACAATCGGAGCAGCGTATCATGACCTTATTGAACCTGAATATCATTTTCAGGAATATACAGCAAGGCTACTCTTAGCTATCAGAGAACGGCTATATTCAGATTATAACCCTCAAGTTCTTTGGAATATGGAGGATGATGAAATAGAACGCGCATTGGAAGACTCCCAAAGCCTGTACTACAGGTATTTGCGGAATGTATCTAATGAGGCAATTATTGCGCCATTGCGGGACTATACGAGTGCAGCGGAAAACGTGCTTGCAATCCGCAGGTTGGAAGAGGAACTGGTTGCTTTACAGGAAGAGGTAAGCGCCACAGAAGCAATGCACACAATTGGATGGACTGGTGCTGCTGTAACAGTGCTTGCAGGAGCAGGTGCGGGTACTTCCTGGTATTTCGGTACCCAGGCAATGGACACCTATACCAGCGCGGCAACAACACCGGAAGCACACGCTGCGCGGGACACTGCTGAAATGTTCAGCTCTCTCATGGTTGCAGGCGCGGTAACAGCAGGGGTAAGCACCTTGGGCTCCATCATCAGCTTTCTCTTAGCTTCTGATACATCCAACCAGCGCGAACGGGTAGAAGAGATTGATGAAGAGGTCCAAGGCTTAACAGCAGAAGTAGAAGCAGCATACATAGACTCAACTGAGGAAGAGTAGAAGGATAGAGAATGGGATATGAAATAATACTATCCAAACACAAAGAACCTCGTGTTCTTCGCAATCTTGAGGCTGAGCCGGGCATGAAAAATATAGGAAAGCCGCAGGCTAGAGGGCGGTAGAGAACGTAAAGGGAGTGGATGTGAGGCATTTGGGAGGAAATACATGAGAAAGTACATAGCAGGAATAACCGTTTTTACAATAATAAGCATACTCTTTGCATGCAGTAATATGTTTGGAGAATACACAAACCCCGTGGACACAGGGGCTGAAAACTACCAGGGCTATGAAATATACGACGACCCTGCACAGTTTTGTTTGTGCCTGCCTGAAGATGGTTACACTTCGTTTTGGATACCAGACAATGTAACAGTTTCCGAGATTATTGGAGCAGAAATGTACCATGTCCAGGTTTCAGCCACAGAAGATTTCTCTAATATATTGTATGACCGGGAACAGGACATACCGGTATTTGATCTTTCAGACATGGACTTAGCATCTGATACCTATTACTGGAGGGGAAGAGTAAAAGACAGCAGTCTGTACGGCAACTATTCAGATACAAGCACCTTTACTCTGGAAGCACTGAACGTTACAGGAATGACTCCAGAAAATGGAGGAAGCACGTTTGACACAACACCGCTGTTAGACTGGGACGATGTAGAACATGCAGCAAGTTATGAGGTGGAGGTAGCAGACACAGAAGCAGGGCTTAACGGGACTGGTGTAGAGGCAGTTACTGCGTCAGAATATCAGGTACCAATAGAAGATGTATTTGCCTTTGGCGATACCTGCTTCTGGAGAGTACGTATAGTGAATGAAGATGACCAAAGAAGCCCCTGGTCAGGAACTTATAGTGTGGTTATAGATGACAGTATAACTTTTTCCGGAGTGACACCTGCAAACGGAAGCAGCACCTTTGACACAACACCGCTGTTAGACTGGGACGATGTAGAACATGCAGCAAGTTATGAGGTGGAGGTAGCAGACACAGAAGCAGGGCTTGACGGAACTGGAGTAGAGGCTGTTACAGCCTCCCAGTACCAGGTAGAAGAAACACTTTCTGTAGGAGACACCCGGTATTGGAGGGTCCGCGCTGTGAATGAGGATGGCCGAAAGTCAGCCTGGAGCAGTGTATGGAGTTTTGGGGTAGTTCCATATGGAGTAGGAGACCCAGGACCGGCAGGAGGAATAATATTTTATGATGATGAAGCAGATGGAGTTGATGATATAGCAGGAG
>CAYRYS010000037.1:0-29353 GCA_964428555.1 uncultured Spirochaetales bacterium
CTCTTGCGTGGCGAGCGAAGGAAGAGAGTAAAATGTGGAGCAAACCGCTCATCGAGTGATTTTCCGAAAGGAAAATAGTATCGAGATGGGGGTGAAATGTTAACACCCGGGGTAATCTAACGCAGCAAAGCTGGCTATTATTCCGTCCTCTCGATACGATTCCGCATAAGCGGAATCACTCGAGGAGCGTGGTTGGCAGCAAAGCGGGCGGATGGACATACCCGAGAAAGCCAGAGAGTGTTAAACCAGTAAATATTGGTATTCTCAAAACAGCAGTTTTGACGTACACTGGTGGCGTATATGAAAGGTATCGATCTCCTCCACACAAAAAACTTGTTACTCAAGCTGTTGCTTATATTCGCCGTTATTTCCGTCTTCACTCTTGGGGTGTTTATTTCAGCAGTGCCGGTGTTCTCAGCACATATTTCTTTAGGACAAGGACTTGAGGCACCAGAGAGGTATCCGGATGCCCTACCCGAGAGCCCAACTCTTCCTGCAAAAGACATTTTCTCGGGGTTTATGATATTCCTGAGCATTCTCGGTATTGTTTTGCTTATCTTTTCGCCTGAGTTTAGAATGAAGGTAGTATTTACCTTTGCAGCCGGGTTCCTGGTATTCGGCATCTACATGATTATAACCTTTACCCCTGGGGGAACAACGAGAGTTGCCCCGGGCCCTGCAGATTCGCCGGAGCACATCGAACAGCCGGAAGCGCCCCCTACGGTAAATCCTGAAGATGAGCGCACAGGGGCTGAAGTACCGTCAACCCAGAACCCCGGATTCTGGGTCTATGCTGTTATCCTTCTCTTTGCTGCTGCAGCAGCAGGAACAGGGTGGTTTATGCATCAGAAGCAGAGAACAGCTGAGGAAGAGCAGGATGATGAATCCTCGGAATTCTTTCAGGATGCAGCTTCCAAGCTCTCAGCAGGATATAAGACTGACAAAACAATACTCAGGCTTTACGCGGCCTTGGTTGAACATGTGCAGAGTATATCCAAGCATGCTGCAAGAGAATCAGTGACCCCGGATGAGCTCGGAGACTGGCTGGTCCACAGGGGGTACCCTGAAGATGCTGTGCGAAAACTTGTATTCCTCTTCCAAAAACTGCGGTACGGCGGCAGGGAACTCATTCCAGAAGAAGAAGGTTCTGCAAAAAAAGCATTAGATACCATATTACAGGGGAGAAAAGGGTGAACACATCCAAGGGTGCTTTTATTTTATACATAGTCTCAGCCCTGCTTCTCCTCCTCGGATTTACCGCTTTTGCAGCGCCCGGTCTCTTTGGCTCGATTGTAACTATCCCTGTACTCCTAATTATAACACTGACCGAATTTTTACTGTCTATACCTGTGTATATCTGGTGGTATGGAATCAGCTTCGCAGCAATCGGCACTGTGCTCATCGTCTTTCCATGGAGTAAAGTAAATAAGCAGCAGAGCAGAGGCAGCCGCCCTGTTTTATTTTCCTCAAGAAAAGCGCAACTTCGTAAATGGATCAGATACGCGGAAAAAAGTCCTTTTTATACTGCAGAAACTTCACGCACTTTAGGAAACGCGCTTTTATATTTCTACAGGACAGAGGGGAAAGAATATACAGACCTGCAGCCTATGCTCAGGAATGAAAATAAATATTTGAGCAAAACCACCAGAACTTTTCTTTTAGCAGGAGAGGACCTGACATCATCCATACCGAATTTCAGAAAAACCCTTTCTTTTGTTATCCCGGATATAAAAAAGATAACCGGTATTCAAAGCAGTATTACACACACCAAAGGAGATGAAAAACAGTGATAGAGCAAATACAGGACAGAACACAGGATGTGCTAAAAGAGACAGAAAAGGTATATGTTGGAAAATCCGATGTTATTTCCACTGTATTGGGGTCAGTATTTGCAGGTGGCCATGTACTTTTCGAAGACCTCCCAGGGCTCGGAAAAACGCTGCTTGCCCACACCCTTGCTGTTGTACTGGGATTGGACTTTAAACGGATACAGTTTACCCCTGACATGCTGCCTGGAGATATTACAGGCGGGTATATTTATAGCCGGAAGTCAGAAAGTTTTGAGCTGCGGAAGGGACCGGTTTTTACCAACATTCTCCTTGCAGATGAGATTAACCGTGCATCCCCAAAGACACAGTCCGCCCTGCTAGAGGCAATGCAGGAGGGGCAGGTCACTATTGAAGGAACGACCCTTGCTCTGCCCAAGCCCTTCATTGTACTTGCTACACAGAACCCTGTAGAATATGAAGGCACCTTCCCTCTTCCAGAGGCACAGGTTGACCGCTTTCTTGTTCGGGTTTCTCTTGGATATCCAACACTTAAGGAGGAAGTGGAGGTGCTCCGCAGAAAAAAACAGGGGTCAGACCCGCTTGAAAATGTGCAGACAGTATTAGAGGCAAAAACCCTTCTCTCAATTCAAGAAGCAATGAGTACAGTAGATATGCATACTGACCTAATGGAGTATGCTGCACGGATTGTCCGTGCAACCAGAGAGGATTCGAGGATAACAATTGGCGCAAGCCCCAGGGGTACGGTTGCCTTGTTCTACCTTTCCCGGGCTGCCGCAGCAATGGCAGGCAGGGACTATGTTGTGCCTGGAGATATTAAAAATGCAGTTCTCCCTGCTTTGGGTCACAGAATCGTTCTGTCCCCTGACTTCTGGATGCGAAAACACGCTGAAACAGACATTCTGGAAGATATTGGCGCTGCAGTAGAAGTACCTGTTTTGAAAGAGAGGATTTAGTGGTCTTTTTCCTCTTTGCTGCAGCCCTTGTGCTAGTGCTCTCAGGTATGCTTTCAGGGACTCCGATACTGATATTCGCTGCCATCTTTCCCCTATTCATTCTGCTCGCGGGGCTCTGGAGCCTTCCTGCAACACCCGAATTTCAGGTACAGCTTGAGCCGAAGTACAGGGTATGCTATGCAGGAGAGGAACTGCAGATTACAGGTAAAGCAGTGAATACCGGAGAGCGGGTAAGAATGCTAACTGTATATTACCAGAGACCAGGAAGCAGGAGCTTAGAACCTGTTTACAGGGGAGAGAATATTTCACCCGGGAATACAGTTACTTTTACTATTGATCTTGTACTCACAAGAGGCCGCTATATTGTAAAAGCACCAGTATTCCAGGCAAGCAGCTTTTTCGGTCTTGTTACCCGGAGTTTCCGGCAGGATGCAGAACAGGAGTTTCTTGTCCTCCCGGAAGAGAAGTACAACACCGGGGAGCTCCCCCTGCCTGCAAGACTCCTCCCCAGACTTGGAAACAATCCTTCAAACACAGGAGGGGAAGGATATGAATTCCAGGATATCCGCAAGTATCAGCCTGGGGACCCCTTTCGGAGAATAGCCTGGAAAGCCGGTAAAATGCCGGATGAGGAATTCTATGTCCGCCAATTCAGGGAAGAGAGGATGGGAGAGATATCCCTCATACTGGATACCAGAGCCCCCGCCTATACAGGGGGTTCTCCTGCTCAGGACTTTGAAGAGGCAGCTGAGGCAGGGGCATTCCTCGCGCGCACAGCAATACGGGCAGGGAACAGGGTTTCTCTTTTATGCTATGGCAGGATTCTGAGATACATCCGGTCAGGGTATGGGAAAAGACATCTTGAAAAATTGCTTAGGCTCCTTGCAGCAGCTGCGCCTGGAGAAAACTCCGCGCTTTCAGATCTGTCCCGCATACCTGAACGCTTCTTTGCTCCTGGAGCATCCCTGGTATTTCTTTCTCCCATCGCACAAGGAGATGAAAAAGCATTTTCAGTATTTACCGGCCACGGACATACCGTTACAGTCTTTGCTCCGCAAATTACAGATAGAGCGGGTAAATCCGGGCAGTCTGCAGCACTGGCAGATGATATTTACACTATTGAGCGGTCACTATTACGCAGGAGTGCAGCCAAGGCAGGCGCACGGATTATCCAGTGGCAGGAGCCTGCAGGATTTGTCCGTGCAGCGCTACAAGGCCCTGGTTTTCGCAGAAGTAGGAGAAAAGCAATATGAACAGATTTTCCAGCTATTGCTTTTACGCTGCATTCGGATTTTGCTTTATCTCTGCTGTTCTGCAGAAAAGTATTCCAACAGCATTACTCTCTGCAGCAGTTCCCCTTGGAATTGCCGGACTGCACTCCCCTCTTGTAAGAAGGGATAAACTAAAAAGCAAGCAGTTCCTTCTCGCATTTTGGGGACTCCTTTTCTGCATTGTATCTAGTGCTATACTCGGTGCTCCTATCTGGACCGTGTTTCCAGCCACAGCACTCTTGTGCTTTGCAGTCATTATTCATACAAAACAGGTAAACACAGACACAGCAAAGCTTACACCAACTGAAGTAAAGCTGCTTATTGGAGCAATTACTGCTGCTTCCCTATCAGCAGTAATTGGAATAGTAATCTCCATCCCCAACCTTCCCCCAGCACTGCCCCTTGTTTCAGCAATTGCAGCTCCAATACTGATCGTACTTGCTGCACGGCAAGTGTAGTATGACGGGGACAGCTTGTCATTTACCTGGTCTATTGCTTCATCTCCTGAGGAAGCAAGCGCGTTTATCTCAGATACAGCTATCGAAAATCCGACATTTTCCCCTGAAGTATGCGGCTCTTATGAAATTCAGCTTATTGTAAACGACGGGGTAGAGGACAGTGAAGCTGACAAATGCCATTACCTAGTACAATGAATTTTGCAAGAAGCTGCTACCTAATTGGAGAAGATGTCTTTCTTACAGGAGATGGAATTTACTATATTGGAAAATGATGGTAGAGTAATATAACAATGAAAACAATACATTTGTGCAGTATAGGTCGGAATTGCTCGATTTGATAATTTTCGTCAGTTGCTCGGGAAAAGTCATAAGTCCAGCTAGTTTTGATAGGGTACCAACCAAACTCATTTTAGATTCTTTCCATCTTCTGTATGAGCGATTTTCCTGCTATAGTAGAAACAATAAGTATACGTCACTACACTATCACTTACAGGAGGAAAGGTTGAGTCAGGAAACACCAATTTTTGCAGCACAAGTATTATTCGCGATAGGATTCATCACGTTTATCTTGAACGTCTTTATTATCGCAGGCAGTCCGGTCATTAGCTTAATTGCCAGCGGAATGATGATTATTTCTTTTATTTTTAATACTAGCTACTTGTTTTGGGATATAAAAAAACGGCAGTCGAAAAAGAAGGACAAATAACCATAGCCGTCCGGGTACAGAGAAAAGGATAATTCATGTCACATAGAACAAGCAGATCAGGGTACAACAGCTTAATTAACAGGCTGAACAAATTTCCCCAAGGAGTAACTGTCTCAGATGTTCTTTACGACATTTTATCTCTTTTATTTACAGAAAAAGAGGCAAAGCTCGTGTCCCTGCTTCCGATAAAACCATTTTCCGCAAAAACAGCAGCAAAAGTCTGGAAAATGTCTGAAAGTCATGCAGAGAAGATACTCCAGGAGTTGGCTGGGAAAGCAATTCTTTTGGATCTTGACCGGGATGGAGAGAGCATCTACATACTCCCCCCTCCAATGGCAGGCTTTTTCGAGTTTTCTATGATGCGGACAGGAGGAAAGGTAAACCAGAAAGTGCTTGGAGAGCTGTACTACCAGTACATGAATGTTGAGGAAGATTTTATCAAGTCTCTTTTCACAGAAGGAGAAACCCAGCTTGGAAGGGTTTTTGTAAATGAGGGGGTACTTTCAAATGAAAACGCTCTCTACGTACTGGATTACGAACGTGCCACAGAGGTAATAAAAACAGCTTCACACATCGGAGTAGGCACATGCTACTGCAGGCATAAAATGGAACATGTTGGAAGAGAATGTAATGCTCCCATGGAAATCTGCATGACCTTTAATGCAACAGCAGAGTCTTTGATTAAACACGGATATGCAAAACAGATCGATACTGCCGGATGCCTGGACCTCTTAGACCGTGCATACAGCCACAATCTCGTACAATTCGGCGAAAATGTTCAGAAAAATGTCAACTTTATCTGCAACTGCTGCGGATGCTGCTGTGAAGCCATGATCGCGGCAAGAAAGTTTGGGATATTAAACCCTGTACATACAACGAATTTTCTTCCTGTAATAGATGAAAAGTCCTGTACAGGCTGCGGAAAATGTGTTTCAGTCTGTCCGGTTGAAGCCATGTCCCTTGTCTTTGCCAATTCGAACACAAAGAGTAAACAGAAGAAAGCAAAGATAGATAAAGAAGCATGCCTTGGCTGCGGTGTCTGCGCCAGGGTCTGTCAGAATACAGCAATTATTCTAGAAGCAAGAAAAGAAAGAGTTATTACACCGGTAAACTCAGTACATAAATCCGTACTCATGGCAATTGAGCGGGGCAAGCTGCAGAACCTTATATTCGACAATCAAGCACTTGCCAGCCACAGGGCCATGGCAGCAATTCTGGGAGCTGTTCTCAAGCTTCCTCCTGCAAAGCAGATTCTGGCAAACAAACAGGTGAAGTCCCAATACCTGGGCAATCTGATTCAGCGCTTTAGTTAGGAAGCCGGCTATTCTTCATCCAGGTTCAACTCCTGCATTTCAGTATCGATTTCTTCCAAACGCGACTGAAGCCGCTGGAGGGTGCGTTCTATCCGCCTGCGTTCGCTGGAAAGCTCCTCCCGTTTACTTTTTTCCTTGGGCTTGGTGCCATAGCTTGTCTTTACCATCTGCTGTGAAGCACCTTCACGTACCGCTGCCTCTGCTTCTTCCCGCATCCGGGGATCTTTTATTCTGGAAAGTACCTGCATATTTTCAAACCCGATTGCTGGGTCAAAGTTCATTGTGCTTACCTGCATTATGCTCTTCGCGCTTGTATGGTGCAGCCCAAGGACCCGGTCAACATAGTCATCAAAACTGGTCTCTGTCTCCTTGCACAGCCTCTGGGCTTCCATCAACACAGTTCCGAACTCCTGCATAAGCTCTCCGTTTTTAGACAGAAATTCATTCTTAATTTTTTCTGTTAACTCAAGAAACCGCTGGTCAGAGTCAAAGGGGCTTGCGTATATTCCGTTCTTTTCTGCCTTTACAATGAGAGAATGTAAAATTGAGTGGAACTTATCTGTATGAGATCTAGAAGAAACAGGTTTATCCGAAGAGGTAAAATGTATGTGGTGGGCGTACTCGTGGATAGCAGTGTATAAAAGTCCGTGGTCCTCTGTAAAATTCTGATTATGGATTAAGATTTCCCTGGACTCAGGCTTGTACAAACCATGCACCTTTTTGCTTTTCTTTCCGGTAAACACAACAGAAAAGTCCTCTAAAGGCTCCTGAATAGAGATTAATATTTCCTTTACTTTGTCCTGATTCATTCGTTCTTTCTCCTTTTATAGGATGATGATGAGACCTGCGCAGATAAGAACTGAAGCTGAGCTTGCGATAAAGTTTACTGCATCGTTATTTATCCAAGGGATGCCCTGAACCTGGTGGTTACTGCCATGGTCGCCAAAAGGAACCTCAGTGAACTGGCCGGTGGTTCTGTCCTTATACTGTACTTGCAGGAATGCACCAAGCATACTGTCAATTACAGAACCGGTAAACCCTGCAGCAGTAGAAATAAGAAGAATTTTTATTGCTGCTTGAACTGATACAAGCCCGGAGAAATACATCCAGAGGAAGCCTACCGTACTGACCACAGCCGCGCCTGCTAAGGACGCAACAAAGCCCGGAAGGCTCACACCTCCTGACCTGCCGGGTTCCAGTATTGCGAAGCTCTTTATGGAAACAGGTGGCTTTCTGCTCAAAATCCCCAGCTCACTTGCCCAGGTGTCCGCGTTTGCAGCAGCAAATCCGGCAATATACGCTCCAAGGGCTGCGTGGGAGCCTGTGAAATAATACACTGCCGCAGCAATAACAGCTGCTCCGCAGTTTGCCAGTACTTGCTCCGCGTCCCGGGTAGCGCCTTTTTCATGCTTTCTCTGGTGTTCTGCTTTTTTCGCCTTTTTGTACTTTCCTAAAAGGGTAGATGTAAGAAAAAACACCATGAGAAGAGACCACCCCGAAATGTCAACAAAAGCAGTAAGGGATACACCGATGATAAACCCTGCGATTCCTCCGCTTATGGTAACAGCGTGCTTGTAAAACGCGCCAAAAGCAGCAACTCCGTTCAGAAAAACCCCGAGGATTATTGAAAAGGCTAATGTCATACAAAGACCGCCTGGTAAAACACAGCAGTAAGAATAGGCACTGTAAGGTTATCGATTCCGAATGGAGTAAACAGCTCAATAAGAGTTGCAAAAAGTGAGAGAACCCCTGCCTGGAGCAAAATGCTTGTTACTGCTAATGCAGGATTAAAAACACTCAAGATTACAACAGCCACAATGATTGATACTGCAAACATGGTAAGAGTACCTGAAAGGCTTTTGTTTATTCCGAAAAGGTTAATCTTAGGTGACTTTAAACCCCTGGACCCAACAATAGCAGCAAGGCCGTCGCCCCACCCCATTATAAGCACACCCAAAGCCCCTGCATACAGGGGAATATTACCATTCCATGCTAACAGAACAAGGACAAGAAGGGAAATAGGGAAATATACTGTACCAAGATTGGACTTCTTTCCCCCTGCATCCATTGCTTCAAAAATATTTATCTTATAGCTTAGGGCATTGAGAATAATGAATGTAATAGGACCTATCATCGCCCAGAATGGGCTGGTAAAAAAATACATTGCAATGAGCCACCAATGGGAAACACCGATATGTATAATCTTCCTGGAAAGACCGGTAGAGATTTTGCCGAATTTCATTGCAGCTGTAGCGATTCCGATAAACAAAAAAATATAAAAATAGGACACCACAAGTCCCACGATATTTGGCATGGTTCTTCCTTCAAATAAAAGTATGCCAATAATGTATTCTCTGGACTAATGAAATTCAAGGGATTTTTCAGTGAACTTTTTCTAAAAACGATTCTCTATATAGATACTATTTCGTTTTTTTTTACTATGTGCTAATCTGTTAGAAACAACAAAACTTGGAGTTATATAGTATGGAATGGTCATTGTTCGGTGAAAAATTTACCCAGAAGTCAGGCATTCTCGAATTGATGGATGACCTTGGAAAAGCAATGTCAGGCAGCAGAAAGCAGTACATGCTCGGAGGCGGCAACCCGGCTCACCTTCCAGAAATGAACGCTGTATGGCGCAGACGGATGGAAGAAATTCTGGCAAAGGGCAATGATTTTGAGAAGATGATAGCCAATTATGATACTCCCCAGGGTAAAACAACATTTCTCGAAGCCTTGGCAGGGATGCTGTCATCAACCTATGGATGGAAGATAACAGAAAAAAACATTGGAATAACAAACGGAAGCCAGAGCGCTTTTTTCCTGCTTCTCAACATGCTTTCAGGAGAATACAAAGAAGGAAAACGCAAAAAAGTACTCTTCCCCCTTGCTCCTGAATACATCGGCTATGCTGACCAGAGCATAGGTACTGACCATTTTATTTCCTGCAGACCCGAGATCCATGAGACTGATGACCGGGAATTCAAATACTATGTAGACTTCAATGCCCTTCCTTTGTCAGATGATATTTCCGCTATCTGTGTCTCAAGGCCGACAAATCCCACAGGAAATGTGCTGACCAATGAAGAGATCAGCAAACTCTCTGATATTGCAGCAGAAAGGGGTATTCCCCTTCTTCTGGACAATGCCTACGGCACACCCTTTCCCAATATTATTTTTACTGACGCTAAGCCGGTTTGGAATGAAAACATTATTCTTGGAATGAGTCTATCCAAGCTTGGACTGCCTGCAGTACGAACAGGAATTATTATAGCAAAAGAAGAGATAATAAATGCCCTTTCAGCTGTGAACGCGATTATGAGCCTGGCAAACGGTTCTATTGGACAGGTGATTACACAACCCCTTATTGAGTCAGGTGAACTGATAAGGCTTTCAAATGAAGCGGTAAAGCCTTTTTACCGTGAGCGTTCCCAAAATGCGCTTGCCTGGATTCATGATTCATTCGGAAGCCGTTTCCCCTACTCTGTGCACAAAAGCGAAGGGTCTATATTTTTATGGGTATGGTTCAAGGACCTGCCGATTACTACAATGCAGCTGTATCAGGAATTAAAGAAAAAAGACGTAATTGTTGTGCCTGGAAAATACTTCTTCTACGGATTAGAAGAACCCTGGGACCACGCGCACCAGTGTATCCGGATTAACTATGCTCAGGAACCTGAAGATGTACGAACAGGCATTCGGATAATTGCAGACACAGCAGCCGGCATCTGAACTAAGGGTTTACGGTCTTCCACTATTTACCAGTTTTTCCTGTAAAAGAAAAAAGATTATGCTGATATTTTAGAAATATGATAGTATATTATACATTAGACTGATTAAACAGGAGGAAATGATGAGTAAAAAGATTATAATTTTATCAGCAATATTGGTGCTAATGTTTTCTTTAAGCATTCACTCACAAGATTTGTCACTTGAAGATCTTGAAACCGGATTTCAGGGATTCAGCGACTCTGTTGCAAACGCACTTCCCTATGCTGCAACCCTAGGTACAACATGGTCTGATGCGTATATCGGAGGTTTTCCGCATCTTGGGGTCGGAGCATTTGCAGGCGGTGTTATACTCCCATTAGAAGGTGTTCAGTCTGTAATGGATGCTACAGGCTTGTCAGACTCTCTCCCTCAATTTGTACAGGATTTTTCAGGATTACCTTTTCCTGTATTCGGTGCAAATGCACGGCTTGGGGGAATAGCACTTCCTTTCGATATTGGAGCAAAATTCGGAATGCTTCCTGAAGACACAAGCTTTGGAGACAGTTTTTACGCTGACTACCTAATGGCAGGTATTGATGTGCGGGTGCCTATAATCCGCGGAAATTTGCTGCTTCCAGATGTTATTATCGGAGCAGGATACACATACCTTTCAGGCGGTGTTGGCCTAATGGGTCTTTTCGGATCTAACCAGACAATTTTCGATGAAACAATAGCAGAAAATCAGCACACAGTAGAAATACAGGATCCGGATATTGCCTTTAGTTGGGAATCCAATGTTATTGACCTGCGCGCCCAAGTAAGTAAAGGGCTATTAATATTCACACCATACGCAGGACTTGGTGCAGGATACGGGTTTTCCAATGCAGGCGGAGGAATTACATCTGCACTGCTTATAAACGGTGAAGAGGCAACCCAGGAAGAAATTGACCAGTTAAACGAGACTTTAGAAGCAGCTGGCCAGGAAACATTGAATGTGGACCCAACCGGCTACTCTATCACTTCCGAAGCAGGGGGCTGGGCTTTCCGAGTCTTTGGCGGTGTTTCTCTGGACATCCTGATTCTCAAGCTGGACGTCGGAGCTTCTTATAACCTTACTTCAGGATCCTATGCAGGAGAACTTGGGGTAAGACTGCAGCTGTAATTAGCACGATAAATAAAAGATCAAGGCTTCCGGGGTTTCCGGAAGCCTTTTTTGTTTGCCCAGCGAGGCAGGCAAACCCAGCCGGCTGAAAGAAGGTGGTGCTACAATGGGCTGCCCTCTCCCTAACTTTCTTGTATTTTATCCAGGTCTTCAAAAAGCTGCTTTATATGATCTGAGTTTTCCTTTCCAATATCATCAACCTGCTTTGAAATGCTTTCAATTGACTTAAACTCAGTTGTAATACTTTCAACTTGAGTAAATATATTTCCACAGAGCTCTTGGATTGTATTTACTAGGCCGGATTCGGTTTGTATTGAGTTCATAACCTTATCTGAATTGTCCGAGGTTTCGTTTGTCATCTCCACAATTTCGTTTGCAGCAACCGAGATATTCTGCATTCCCTCAGATATCTGCCCCATTCCCTGAAGGATCTCTTCTATCATCTCAGAGTTTTGCTGGATCTCTTCGTACAATCGGAGAAACAGATCAGCCAGCTTTTCATTTGCTGCTTTTGTATTATTTGCAACCTCGGCATTCATGGAAATGGCCTCAGTAATTGATTTCGCGTGAGTATTTGTGTCTTCAGCCAGCTTTTTCACCTCTCCGGCAACAACACCGAATCCCTTTCCTGCCTCACCTGCCCTGGCAGCAACAATAGCAGCATTCATGGAAAGAAGATTCGTTTTGTCCGCAAGGTCGGTAATTACTTTTGCTGATTCATTTACTTTATCTGAAGTATTGATAATACGCTCAACATATTCCATTGCAATATCTATCTCACCTTTCCGCTCATTCACTTCACCTAAAATCACCTTAAGGCTCTGCCGCTTTTTCTCGGATGAGTCTACAATGGACTGCACAGTAGCCTGTATCTGGTTAATTGCAGCAGATGTCTCATGAATAGCAGAGGACTGGTTTTGCATCGCGTTCTGCATGGCTTCGGTGTCATTCACTATTGCGGCATTAATTTCCGCGGATTCTTCAGAGTCTTGTTTCAGCACATCCAGATCCGATTTAACCGTTTTAACAGATTCCCCAACAGAAGCAATTCCGTTCAATGATTCTTCCGCGCGTTGAGATAGTTGGTCACCAATTTCAAGGCCTTTTTTTGCTGAGACAACAGTAGACTGGATACATTGGTATTTCTACAGGTTTTTCTCTTTTTCTTCCTCTGCTGTTCGTACAAGGCTTTTTGAAAAAGATGATATAAGCACAGAGAGAACTGTTGCTACAATAATAGCTGCATTTCCGGAATAATAACTGGACCGGACTTCCCCTACTAATCCCTCGACATTCGGGAAGACCTTAATAATTACCGCGGCATTAAAAAGTATAAATTCTCCTGCACCGATCATAAACTGCTGGTACTTGTGGAAAGAAATTAAGCTTGAAAGAAGTAGCAAAGAAATCATATATGTAAGGTACCTGTACATCTCTAAGTAATGAGCATAGGGCAGAGCTATCACCACAAGGGTAACATTCAGAAATACGTCAAACAGCGTCAGACTGCTCGCAGCAACAAGCTTTCCTTTTTTTATTAGATAAAGGGATATACCAAGAATTATATTCAGCAGAATAACAGGAAGCCCAAAATAGATATTATTCGTGGAAATACCGGTCATCAGCCCTGCTAATACAAAGAATACAATTAATGTTATATCAGCGTTTACGAGAAATTTTGCTCTTTTCTGCTTTTCAAGCGAGAGAGTTGAAAGCAGTTCATTTGAAATAAAAAACCCCATTGCTTTACCCCTATCCTATGCCTATTTTCTCTATTAACTCAATTAGAGTCAATAAGCCACTACAGTTAGTATAGGCAATTTTATGTATGGTGTACAGCAAAAAAGAGCGCACTGACTGACTGAACTAAATGCTTCATGAATGCCCCAGATTATTGAAGAATTGTTCAATTATGAGAAAAATACTTCTTATGCAGAAAAAATAATAGATTTTTTTATAAAAAGATAGACCCATGGAAAGAGTTTCGATACTATATGGCCATGAAGATTACAGTACTTGGTTCAGGAACGTCCCATGGTGTACCAATGGTGAGGTGCAGCTGTGAAGTATGCAGATCCACAGATCCGAAAAATAAGCGCTACAGAGCATCGGTTTTTGTAGAAACCGAAAACATGAACATCCTTATAGACACAACCCCGGAACTGAGGCTTCAACTGTTACAAGCGAACGTACAGGAGATTGATGCTGTATTTTACACACACGGTCATGCGGACCACATAAACGGATTGGATGACCTTCGGCCCTATTGCTGTCATTCTGAAATGCCTGTTTACGGAAATTACGAAACTCTCAAAGACATAAAGGAACGCTTTTCTTACATATTTAAGCCTACACAACTAGGCGGCGGAAAGCCAAGACTTGAACTTACGCCAATAATAGATTCCTATTTTTATCTTTCAAATACTAAAATAACGCCAATCCCTGTCAAACACGGGGAGCTAGACATTCTCGGGTATCGTATTGGAGACTTTTCTTATATTACAGACTGCTCTTGCATTCCTGAGACAAGTATGGAAATGCTGAAAGGTACGAAGATACTAATTATAGGAGCACTACGGTATAAACCGCACAGTACCCATTTCTCAATTAACCAGGCAAGAGAAGCTGCTGAAAAAATCGCCCCTGAAATGACATACTTTACTCACATAAGCCACAAGCTAGACCACACAAGATTAACGCAGGAGCTTCCAAATAAAATTAAGCCCGCTTTTGACGGGCTTACAATTGAAATGAACAAGGGAATTTATGCGTAATATAGGAGCTTATGCCTTCATTACCAGGCCGCTTCTTAAGCACGATGTACAAACTTTCATTCTTTTTACACTGCCATCTACATTTGCCTTTACTCGTAAAATATTCGGTTTCCAGACCCGCTTTGTTTTATTATGAGCATGGCTAATATGATTCCCAGTTACTGTACCTTTTCCGCAAATTTCACATCTTCGAGCCATTGTAATACCTCTTTTAAAAACAATATCAATAAGAATGGAAGATCCAGCATCTAACTGGAAAGCCCATAAAATGTACAATTTCTATGACAATCCACAGCCTACCGCACTGATACATGGAATAGCTTACGGATTATCTAGCATCAAGCAAGTTCAGAAGATACCAGAAATCCTCTGAAGTGTAAAGTAGCCGAACATGAAAAAACTAATTTTCCTAATCATCTTGCAAAAATCAGGCTTTTTGCCAAAAGCTGTGCAATTTCATGCTTTTTCGCATTACTGATTGAGCCGTCAAAGCGCAGAAGGGACTGAAACCTGCCGGTAAAAGCATCCGGGAGATTTGGGAGGTGCAGTATCCGCTCGTATACCCACCGCGGTGCTGGCTCGAACTGATGATTTAACGAAAAAAGCAGGGTTGAAAGACTTGAGAGATACCCTGAGAGAGCAGCAGCAAAAAAATAGGAATCCTGGCGGATTACTGCTGCACCGATATCCGATACATGATGTTCAAGCCTTGCTTTTGCTGAATCAGCGATCTGGTCCCAAAAAGCATCATGTATCTGCATCAGCTGTTCACGCTTTGCTTCAAGCCACTCTGTTTTTGCTACTAACACCCGGTTTTCCTTTAATCTGTAGAACATATGTGTTCCTGCCTCCCTGAGCATACCAAAAACCTTGTCTTTGTTCTCTAGAATTTCATCTACTCTGTCTTGGAATTTATACTCAATACGGATCGGAACATTATCTATCAGAAACCTGTCTTTTTTGTTTAAAGCAGATGACTCAAAACCAAATGCCTTAGGAAAAGCGTCTCTTCGTTCCTGGATACTAGGCAGTTCGCCTTTGTAATATACATCCAAACTAAGAAAAAAATAGGGATCTGAGAAATCTTCATCAGCACTTTCTGCTATGGTTATTGTATCAACACCGTCCCAAGATGAAAGAAGCCCTGCGACATCTGCTTCTACCTGCTTAATCTTCTGTTTCATTTTACCCTCCAGTTTCACTCATCATAGTTGCAATGGTATGAAAGATATTATAGCATATATCTCTAAACTAAAAAATGTATTTCGCGAACACTGAAGGAATACATTTGCGTTTCACACTGCGTTTTTGTTAAAAGGTATAATAGAACAATGAACCTGCGATATCTTCTTAGTCTGCTTCCCTCTACTCACTTATGCGGTACTATTCAGGAATTCAGAAAATCCGTATTTCGGGAAACAGCTGACCATACCTGGAGAATTATGGAGCCTGCAATACCACTTGTATGGTTCACCAAAGAACCGCATGAAGAGCAGTTTACACAGAGCCTCCCACTCTTGAACCACGAGTTAACTGTTACAGAGATAGCAACACAGGAAAACCATGTGTTTTATGCTATTGATTCTCCGGAAAACATTGAAGCTTTCCGTACTAATGTTCTTCCAGTCCCGCATAAGGAGGGCCCGTGGCCTTTGGGACCTGGACTCTGGTTAGGAAGAGAACATACACTTTCAGCTTCTAAGCCACACAATGTAGGTACTTCGCAAAAGAACTTTCTCATACTCCATAAAATACAATACAATGATGAGATTACCGGTGTTTTTTGGACAGAGCTTTGGCGAAAGCCGGTTTTCGGTAATACTGCTAGAACAATTCGTCCGCAGTAGTGACTCTGTTCCTCCCATGTTCTTTGGAAAGGTATAATGCCTTATCCGCCACCTCGCTAATAAGCCCAGGGTCAATATATTCAGGATAGCTGGCAATACCGCAGCTGAATGTAACCGTAAATTCCTCTCCTTCAGCATGGTGGGTCACCTGGGAAAAGCTTTTTCTTAGGTTTTCCATAATAAAGTAAGCATCTTGAAGGTCTGCGTTTAACAAAATTATTCCAAACTCCTCGCCGCCGTACCTGCCGATAACATCTGTCTGGCGTAGGCGTTCTGTCAAAAGCCGGGACAGGGTCTTTAACACCCGGTCACCAGCAAGATGTCCATAGGTATCATTTACATTTTTGAAATAATCAATGTCCAGCATAACAAAACTGAGTTTTCCATTGCTCCGCTTTACCCTGTTAATTTCCCTTGCAATTTGTTCTTTTAAGTGAGTATGATTCAACAGACCGGTCAGGGAATCACGCTCCATAAAAAATCGGATATTCCGCGTACGCTCAGCACGGACCATTACCGATTCCACTAAAGTCTCGGGCTTTATCGGTTTGGTCAGGAATTCGTCTGCACCTTGCGCAATAGCACGGAGCTGAGTTTCCGGATTTCTTTCAATTGAAAGAAAGACTATCGGGATACTGACAAAGGCCTCCTGCTGGCGGATTACTGCTGCAAGCTCCATTCCGTTACAAGCAGGCATATACATGTCCATAAGAATCAGCTCAGGCTTTGTTTCAATCAGGATCTTAATTACCTGAGCAGGGTCGGAGGCAACAGAAGTCAGCATACCAGCTTGCTGGAGCACATATGCATAATAGGCAACCTGCTCCGGATCATCATCAACAATTAGGATATTATACGGATCAGGCTCCTGCTCAGTCATAAGATCTTCTATCCTGTCAATCAATCTTCCTACATCTACAGGGAGCAGAAAAAAGGCGTCAGCTCCATTGCGCACAGCCATTAACCTCGTGTTAAAGTTATCCTCCTCTGCAACAAAAATAATTGAAAGCAGTCCCGGATAGCTTGACTTCAATTCAGAAAACTTTTTTCCCCCAATCCTGCTATGCTCTAAAAAATCTGTATGTATTATTAAGAGCAGCTTATTCCCTTGCTGCAGTTCGTTCATGAGAAGATCCACACTATCCACGGTCTGGGCTGAAAAACCGTATATATTCAGCTGGCTCGATAATTCCGGCTGCATTATATTCTCATCGCCAACAAGGTACACAACCCTCGGCTCTTCATTATCATTTACCGGATGCGAAGATCCTCCATTTTCGTCTCCAAGCTCCTTGAGTGCAAAAGAAATATCATGTTTATTTACCAGAACTGCAAGTTTTGACATAAGGTCTTCTATGTACTCAACCTCAGCATCCTGAAACTGGCGTTCCTCTTCTATTATAGTACTAAACATTGATTCTATATCCCGCAGTATTTCCGCAACATGGGAAAATCCGAATGTAGCAGAGGAGCCTGCGAGTTTATGTACCTGGAACCTGAAATTCTGAGCAGAGAGATTTTTGTTTTGATTGTTTTTATACTCTTCCCAAGCATCAATAAGCGTATCAGCACGTTCAGTGAGCTGCCTAGCAAAGCCGGAAACCAATACTTTCAACTTTTCAAATATCTTACTTTTATTTATCTGCATACTTTTCTCCATATGTAACTGTTTACCATTTAATAATAGTGGAACCAGTAGCGCTTCGCAAGGAAATATTGGGTAAAACAGAAATCCTGACAAGAAAGGGGTGTATCGGTTTTTGCAGAAAAAAGAAGGCGCACCCGAGGGTAGGTGCGCCTTGAATCGAATGGAGGAAGTTCCTTAAAGGTTTCTAATTGATGGATCAAATTCCTGGCCTGTAGCCAGAGCAACACACTTATATGCACCGTCATAGATACCAATGCTCTTATTCTTGACAATCATGTCACAGTACATACTCAAGAGGTCCTTGTCCTCTGTTATGACATCGATCGCCTGCAGTGTTGCAGGAATTGTTTTACATTCTATTGTGCTGTCCCCGATTTCTGCACCGCGCACAGCGCCCCACATTTCATGGCCGCCGACACGTGCGTTGAATATCTTTGGAATAGGATAGAATGCCAATTCTGATGGTTTTGTTATCATTACATCCACTACACGCATGAGATAATTCGTAGCATACACAGCGTGATAGATATTATCGTACAAAAAGATGTGGAGCCCGCTTGCTTTTCCGTCACGGATACTGTCCGCATATTTCTGTGTATCTTCCCATGTGAAATGGGTTGTAATAAGGTCTTTATAATTTCGCAGCTCTTTTTCAAGCCACTCCCAATTGTTCTTATGGTCTCCCAGGTTTACAAAGAGCATTGCCTTGTCTTTCTGGATAAGAGGAATCATATGCTCAATTACAGAGCTGAATAGCTCGCGCTGTGCCCCTGCTCCGCCCATGGTGATAAGAAAACGCCTGGGCTCTCCTTTTTCCATTCTCTGGACTCTTCTTCTGCAGTCTTCCTCAATATTGAGGACCAGCTCATGGTCAACATGGTGACCTACATATTCAAGAGCGCTTGGAGGAACAGGTTTCATTATTCTGCCCTTGTCCCCGAAATTGTTCATCACCCTGAACCCATAGTATCCAGATGGAGACTGGATTCCGTGAATAGCACCTTCTGTAAGCTGGAATGACATAGGCCAGTTATCAAATACCATATCAACCACATTTTCCATGCCCCCTGCTACTGCTCCCATACAATTCCACATATGAGCAGTCAGTGTAGGCATATCAGAAGGAAGCGCTTCATAGAGATTACGGAACAATTCTGACATTTTATAGTCTTTTACATTTGTCTTAATATGACGCCAGTTCCATGTCTCGATTATTTTTTCAAGAACGAATTTCACAATCGGATTTTTATGTTCACCTGTTGTAATTGCTTCCCATACATTTTCATTAAACCAGTTACTTTTCTGGGATACTCGGGACCAATAACTGTAATTATCATTACACCACTTAATAACCTGAGTTGTTATACCAGGGATCGCGAGTAAATCTAGCCAGTATGGGGTGAAACCCATAGCTTTTGCTGCAGACATTCCTGCCATCGCAATTCGATAATGCCCAAACCCCATACGGATTGTGCTGAGAATGACAGCTTTATCTTTATCGATTGGTTCTCCTTCTTCTGAGCGGACAATATTTTTAAGCCCGAAGAGAGGTCCAAGATATTGGTTATCCTGAGCAGAGAGGACATATTTTTCCTCAGGGTCATAGTTAAACATCTTAATGAATTTTTTCTGCCACTTCAGGGCAGCTTTTGTCTGTCCCTTTGTAACTTGATTACCGAATACAGCCAGTCTACCGTTCACCATTTCAGCCATGAGCGCATCCTCCATGCTTTATTTATTTATATAATGTAAGTTAATCATCCCCATGGAATGAGTCTGATAATAGGCACTTATCTATGATCAGTCAAGTATATTTTGGGGCATTTTGGAGAAATTTACAATAATTTTTTCTGTTTTTTATAAATTTATTTCTGATTTATCGAGCGAATCCTTCAGTATTATTTACTTTATGTAAGTAATAGTTTTTCAATTATTTTCCACAGAAGTGTTAATTCATTTTATAATTCAAAAGGTAAATCCTGTTATATGTACATACTTCAATGTGTGGAACAGAACCAGCTGATTTTCATAAAATTATACATTTACAACGGGAGGCAGGACATACAAAGCATTAGTTCCGGAACAGCACTTGCATCCTTAACCATACTTCATGCTATAGTTTTTCAATTTGATCCTCAGCATTCCTCTTATTTCTGAATTGAAGCGGAAGCTGTACTCCTAACAGACTCCAGCAGGGAAAGCTCTATTGGTTGCCTACCCTCTTTTACAGAAATACCTTCTTGCATTTTCTAAAGGACTATGAGTACATTGGTAGTATGAGAGATCTAACATCACTTACTTTACTTGAAACAAACGGCCAAGCAATAATTACCCAGGCCAACAGACCGATAATTACAATGGCAGATCCAATTTACATAGAAAACCAGGTATTTGTCTTTCCTTATGATGATGTCAAACTCTATGTAGGCAAAAAGCGGCTTTTCGCATCGGGGTGGAAGTTAGAACCTATGGAAGAAACAGCGCCGGGTTGGCTTTATATTTCAAAAAAACGGGAACAGTATTTTTTTTCCAGAGATGAGAAGCTGCAAAACCCTCAGATGTTTTCTGCAGGGAAGAAGCAGTATTATTTTCAGGAAAATACACAAAAACTCTATTCAAGCGACAGATTTTCACAAATAGAAAAAAAAGACCCAGGGCTTTTCCCTTTTTATTTAATCGGGCAGAAGAATGACGCAGTCTTTTCTGTGAAAACGGGAAATAAGTTTGACCTCTATGTGCGCGGCAAGCTTATAAACTATCAGGACCTCAGCATAGGATATGATGAAGATGCAATGCTCCTACGTGTTACCGGATTGAACGGCACATACAAGATTCCTCAGGAGTGGGCAGTTCCAGGCACAGTGCACATAGTCGAACCGAAGTAGTTCCTGCATGCCAGCTTTACCGCTACTCCGGTCCTTGTGATTAATTTTCAAACCTCTTTCGGTCTATGCTGTTTTCTGAAAGAGCTCGGCTAAGTTATCAGGAAGCTGCGCTGTAATATCGCTTACCTCTCCCTGGTTAAGGTATGTTTTTAATTCTTGTAATACAATTCTTACTAGCTCTTCTGTATGCTTTTTCCAGTCAAAGTCCAGCTCCCCGAACTGTTGCTGATAAGATTTCACTTTTTTCGTAAACTCTTCTATTGTGTCAAACTTATCAGGTTTTTCCTGATATTTCCATTCATCCGCATAAAGTGCCTTCAGAAACATAGGAAATTGGGAGATCATGTTTAATGACTCGCTCATAGTAAGCCTGTCTCTTAGCGTAAAAAGAACTGCACGAAGCAGCATTCCAACCCTTGCGTGTTCATTCGGATGGCCGAGATTTTCTGCTAAACTGTTTAAAAACCGGTTTCCCTCTTGTGCGTATTTGTCAAAATTGATTGCCATAATAAAATCCTCCTTTTTCACAAAGTAAAAAGCAGGAAAACCGCGATCAAGTGAATATAAAGATAACCGGAATAATGACAGGCTAAAGGGGATAGATATCAAACTATAATTTCAAGGAAATGAGATTTGTAGATAGCTTATCGTGAGGCTGTGTTTATATCTTAACAGAGTTTAGTACCAATACGTTCAAAACTGCTGTGAAGTAATAAGGCCAGAGGGAAGCCCTATCCGAAGTCAAGGCGTATAGGCGTCTAAGACTTCCTCCCTGCCTTTTACTGTTATTTTTCCTATGTGTTTTAGGGAGATCTTGTCCTTTACCAGGTCCCTGGTAGTGCCGCTTATCAGCAGGTTTGTACCAACCTGTTTGTTATATGCCTCCAAGCGCTGGGCTACATTCACTGCATCGCCGATTGCTGTGTATTCAAGCCTGTCCTCTGAGCCGATATTTCCCACAACAGCACGCCCGGTATTTATGCCTATCCTGGTCTGTATAGCAGTTCCATTCAGAGAGACTGCTTCGCTTGAAAGCGCGCGTATTGCAATACCTGCCTGCACAGCATGGAGCCCATGGTCAGGATCAGATGCAGGAACATTAAACATCGCAAATACCGCGTCTCCAATAAATTTATTCACCACACCCTTATGGTTAGTAATAATTCGAACTATCTCAGTAAAATACTTGTTGAGAAACTCCACAACCTCTGTTGGGGTGAGTTTCTCTGAAATTGATGTGTAGTTCGCAATGTCAGTAAACAGAAAGGTGACAGTCCGCTCCTGGCCAAGAGATGTGCCCTGGGTTTGCATTATTTCCCGTGCAATGCTTGGGGTAACGTATTTTCCAAAGGTGTCTCTAATCTTCTCGCGCTCAGAAAGCCCCTCTGTCATAGCGTTAAAATTCGCCTCTAGAGTACCAATTTCATTAGAAGAAATAACCGGGGTCTTTGCATCAATCCTTCCTTCTTCAACGCTTTGAATTGCTCCTGTCAATTTCTTTACAGGAAAAACAAAGCGCTTTGTGGTGAAATAAATTGAGATGCCAAGCACAATTAAAACAAGGAAAATATCGCTTAGGAGAAATGAATTATTCGTGTTTTCTGAAATATTCGCGAAAAAGCCGGTTGCCCCAAGGTTCATAATAAGGAGTGTCACAGGATACACAGAGATAATTCCAAAGGCTGTCAGCAGGTCCAAACCGATCCTCCCATTGCCTGTGGTAAAGCTCATCCCTGTATCGTCATGGATGCGGATCTTCAGATTGATGGTGAACTGGGTGATAAGAAGGTACACAGTGTAACAGATAATTACAGGCGTGTACGAAGCTGAAAGGATATAGGCTAGGTATTCAAAAATATTCGTGAAATTGTCCGCTAATGCAGTAAAGGTAAAAGAGAAATTGATGGCCAGGTCAACCAGGCAGAGAAAAAGGACCCAGAGAACAGACCTTACAGGCAGGGCTTTAAGCCTTATGTCAACCTCATCATTCTTCATGTCGAAAAGGGCTTTGCCTGTCTTTCGAAAAACAAGCCAAGCTCCAAGAATATTCACCAAGCCAAACCAAATGAGATACTGGGCCATAAACATAGAATATTCGACTATAGTGAAAGCTGTCCCTTCCTGGGGAAATAGAAAAAAGATGATGAAATAAATATTGTTGATGATGAGCATAAACCCCAAAGCTGTAAGCATGCGGAGCAAATACCCTTTTCCGAGTCCCCGAATCTCAGTCCTCTCCATGGTGCCTCCTGTAATCTGATTATGAAAGTAAATCCATTGTACAACAGAATTTCGTGCACTGTATTTATCTTTTTGTCAATTGCACGCTTTTCATATTTCCTATATACTTGCCCACTATGACGATAGAAGAATTACAGGAAATAAAGGGTTTGATATCCGATAAAATTACAGAGCTTGAGAGCTCGATACCCTATCTTAAGAGTGAGACCCAGGCAATTGAACCGAGCATAAGCCTTGGCAGACTGACCCGTATGGAAGCAATCAGCGAAAAAGAGGTAAACGAGTATGTTCTTGCACAGAACGAAAAGAGCCTTCAACGCTTAAAAAATGCCCTGGACAGAATAGAAAAAGGCAATTATGGAAAATGCGTGCGCTGCGGAAAAGAGATTCCCATTGGAAGATTGCGGCTAATGCCTGAGGCATTAATCTGTGTTCCATGCAAAGAAAAGAAAGCCTAAACTGAGAAAAACAAAACAATTCAATTGAACCGTCAGCTTTGCTGCTGTAAACCACGCTCCTCGAGTGACCCGACGAAGGAGGGTTGTATCGAGAGGACGGAGAAACCGCCAGCTTTGCTGCGTAAGAAAACCTCCGCGGATGCTTCTGCAGGCCCATCTCGATAAAAATTGGTCTAAAGACCAATTCACTCGATGACCGGTCAGGTACTGGTATTTTTCCTAGCGGAAAATCACTCGATGTCCAGATTGAATCGAATTCCTTATTACACTAAATAGGAGATCACATCATCTCGCTTAATACAAAAAGCCGAAAAGGTGGAGGGGTATTTCATTTTTACTACCATAGAGGATATCATCTTTCACAAGATACGCAGGTTTGGTACTTTTCCTAATCTGATCCATTCCTTTGTTTCTTCCACCGAATTCAAAAATTGTATTATCAATTACAAAATCTCCTGGAGATGTATGAAATACTGTATGCCCGCTGTTTCTGACCATATTAATGAAGAATATTTCCCGTACCGAGCCGATATTACTCGAATGGCCAGTCTGTTCATTGAATGCTTGGTAAATATTGGGGTTATCCAGATATATTTTTTCTTTCTGTTTCAGTTCAGTGCTGCCGGATTTCCTGCTTTTTACTAATGCAACCATTCCGGTATTTTCCAGAATAGTAAGGTAGGCTCTGACAGTTTTATTATCCAAGCGGATATTTTTAGAGATAGTATTCACATTTAATTCACCTGGGGGAATAGTCGCGGTATATGAGAGAATCTGCTTAAAGCAGTGAAGATTCTCTGTTTTTAGTGAATAATAGTGTGCAATATCTTCAAATACAGTCTTTTCAATTACTTGAAACAGCATTTGCGCATAGGTTTCTCTACTTTCTAGAAAAAACGGGTAATATCCGAATGACAGGTAATCTTTAAAATGCCCCCGCAGTGTATCAACTATTGCCAATTTTTCTTCAAGCACTTCCCGGGTCTTCAATATTTCATGTAATTCTACTGGCGCAATATCCGCGATTCCTTGAAAATACAAATACTCTCTGAAAGAAAGCCCATGGAGCCGGTACAGAGCAGCGCGTCTGGATAGGTCATATGCGCCCCCAACAAGGTCTATACTTGAGCTGCCGGAGAAAACAAGGTAAACATCTGGAAAGGAGTCATAAATGTTTTTTATTTCCTGCTGCCACCTAGGATATTTGTGGACCTCATCAAGAAAATAGTACCTGACTCCTTTTACCTCATATAATTCATTTACCAAATCCAGTAAACTATTTTGTGTGAAATATATATTGTCCAGAGAGGTATATATGCAGGATTCTTTTTCCTGAATCCTGTTTTTTATATATTGAAGCATAAGGGTTGTTTTCCCAGTACCCCTTGGGCCTATCAGCCCTGTTAAGCGGTTCTTCAAGGAAAAGCCCTTGTACAAATACCGGTATTTCTGAAGGTCCAGAGATGAAAGCAGCCGTCTGTAGGTTTGAATAATTCTATCCATTTTTGGAATGCACTCCTATTTATATTTATTTTATTTGGATTACACTCCAAAGTCAAGCATTGTTTTTTATAGAACTATGGCCAAGTGCAGCAACGCTCCTCGAGTGGCCCGACGAAGGAGGGTTGTATCGAGAGGACGGAAAAACCGCCAGCTTTGCTGCGTTAGATTACCCCGGGTGTTAACATTTACCCCTCATCTCGGTACTATTTTGTTCTTCGAACAAAATCACTCGATGACCGTCCATGCGCTTACTTTTCTCCGTCATCTCGGTACCCTTTGGCTCCGCTCAGGGGCCGCCCTTCGGCCAGGTATTAGGGGTTTTTTATTTCAATCATTGACAGATAAAAGACCATGCTGTACAGTACAGAGAGCTAAGGAGCGGTTTTTCACTTCTCCAAGGCTTCTATTTTTTCACCAGCTTATCCAGAGGTATTTTCTAATGGAAAAGAGATTAGGCTTAATAGCCGTTTTAATTGAAAGCAAAGAATGTGTTCCCAAACTCAACTCACTTTTAAGCGAATTTTCTGATATTATCCTCGCAAGGCAAGGACTGCCCCTGCGGGACAAGGGCATTCAGGTAATCTCTCTTGTAACAGAAGGTACGAACGACAGGATCGGCGCCTTAACCGGCAAGATCGGCA
This sequence comes from uncultured Spirochaetales bacterium, assembly GCA_964428555.1. Taxonomy (GTDB): domain Bacteria; phylum Spirochaetota; class Spirochaetia; order CAYRYS01; family CAYRYS01; genus CAYRYS01. Next base: position 25,362 of record CAYRYS010000037.1, read on the forward strand.
GGCTGGATAAGATCCAGGTGAAGTCCGTACTGACAAAATACAAGGAGCCCCTGAATGACGACCAAAACCAAAACTTTTCTTGACCACGAAAAAATCGATGCACTGTCCCTGTTCAATGAGCCTTCCCTATCCAGGCTGCAGGAACTTTTAGACCGAGCCCTTGAGCTGAAAGGTCTTACTATGGAAGAAACCGCGGAACTCCTGGCTGTAAAATCGCCTGAAGCACTGCAGCAGCTTTTGGACTGTGCTTTCCAGGTTAAAAAGGAGATCTACGGTAGAAGGATGGTGCTCTTTGCACCGCTTTACACTGGAAACGCGTGCACTAACAACTGCCTGTACTGCGGTTTCAGGAAGGACAATAAGTCCCTTGAGCGGGTGACCCTTTCCATGGATGAGATAGCCAAAGAAACCCAGTCTCTTTTGTCAGAAGGCCACAAACGGGTCCTTGTTCTCTGTGGTGAATCTGGCCGCTATCCCCTTGACTATACAATAGAAGCAATCAGAACAATCTACAGTGTAAACCATGAGGGCGCCCGAATCCGGAGAATCAATGTGGAGATTGCGCCCATGAGTGTTGAAGACTTCCGCAGGCTGAAAACAGCAGATATTGGGACGTACACCTGTTTCCAGGAAACCTATGACCCACAGCTTTACGCAGAATACCATCCATCCGGGCCAAAGGCTGATTATGAAAACAGGCTCTATGCTATGCACAATGCAATGGAAGCAGGAATTGATGATGTAGGAATCGGCGTGCTCTTCGGTCTTGGGGACTACAAGAAAGAGGTGCTTTCAATTCTTGGGCACGCGAATGAGCTGGAGGACAAGTTCGGCTGCGGCCCACACACTGTAAGCGTTCCCAGGCTTGAACCTGCGCCTGGAGCACCTGTATCTGAGTCTGTCCCCTATCCTGTAAGTGATGATGATTTCCGCAAAATTATTGCTGTTATCCGTATGGCAATGCCCTACACAGGGATCATCCTTTCCACAAGGGAGGACACCAGCCTTAGGAACGAGCTGTTCCGCTACGGAGTAAGCCAGGTATCCGCAGGGTCAAAGACAAACCCCGGGGGATACGCGAAGAACAATGAAGGCACAAACCTGCAGTTCACACTCGGAGACCACAGAAGCCTGGACCAGGTTATCAGCGGACTGGCGGAGGACGGCTTTATCCCCTCTTTCTGTACAGGGTGCTACCGCAAAGGAAGGACAGGAAATGACTTCATGGACCTTGCAAAGCCGGGGCTTATTAAAGAGTTCTGCATGCCCAACGGACTTGTTACCTTTGCGGAGTATCTCCTGGACTACGCGGGCCCTGAAACCAGGGAAAAGGGCTTCCGGTTAATCGATGATATTCTTGAAAATGAGGCCTCTGAAAAGGCGCAAACAGCAGTGGGTACTGCTCTTTCCAAAATGAAGGAAGAGGGAGCACGGGACATCTATTTATAGGATATTGATGATGACAAATACCAGGGTAAAAGCAGCCAGCAGGTCCGAGCTACAGGACCTGTATTACCACGGGGACACGAAAGAGATTGCTGAAAAAGCAAGGGCAGTTACTGAAGCAGTACACGGAAAGCAGGTCCTTCTTCGGGGGCTTGTGGAATTTTCCAACCACTGTTCAATGAACTGCCTGTACTGCGGAATCCGGAGTGCGAATAAAAAGGTAAGGCGCTACAGACTGTACATGGAAAGCATATTCTCAATTATAAAAACAGGGTTCAAGGCAGGACTGCGGACCTTTGTGCTCCAAAGCGGTGAAGACAATTGGTTCACCCAGGAATACCTGTGCGGGGTTGTAAGGGGAATAAAGAAAATTACAAACAATGAAGCTGCTGTTACACTGAGCTGCGGAATAAAAAGCAGGAAAGAGTATCAGCAGCTTTTTGAAGCAGGGGCTGACAGGTACCTTTTGCGCTTTGAAACAGCCGACCCAAGGCTGCACAAGTATATTCGAAATGGAAGCACATTAGGAGAGCGGCTCCGGGCTTTGGAGGACCTGCGGGCAGCAGGGTTCCAGCTCGGCTCAGGCTTTATGGTAGGGCTCCCTGGAGAGGAAGCAGAAACCGGGCTTGAAAACATCTTACTTGCCCAAAAGCTGAACTTAGATATGGCAGGCATAGGGCCTTTCATCCCCCACCAGAACACTCCCCTGGCAGGCTCCGGGCAATCCCCGATTGAAAAAACAGTCAGAATGACCGCGCTCCTGCGCTTAGCACTCCCCTATGCCCATTTACCTGCAACAACAGCAGCAGGGTCTGTGCACCCTGAAGGCAGGGAGATGATGATCCAAGGAGGAGCAAATGTGCTTATGCCCAATATTACACCCCCTGAAGCAAAGTCAAGCTATCTCCTGTACCCAGGGAAAATATGCCTGGATGAAAGCGGAGTCCAGTGCATAGGGTGTTTGTCCACGCGGATGAAACCGTTAGACAGAAAACTGGACTTTTCTATAGGGCACAGCCTGCACACAGCGTAAAACACAGAAAAAGGAGCAGAGAAATGAGCACAGAAACAGCGGCATTATCATCATCACTACGTATCGTAATTATTGGGACCAGGAACTCTGGTAAATCATCGCTTATCAACAACCTGTTTCAAAGGGATGTCGCAATTGTGTCAGAGACACCTGGAACAACAACAGACCCGGTTACCAGGAAGATAGAGCTCGGCAGCCTCGGGCCTGCTGCAGTGACAGACACAGCAGGCTTGGATGATGAAGGAGAGCTCGGTGCTGCGCGGATGAAAAAAGCAGAGGCTGTAATTAATGCCGCGGACCTGTACATCTTCACCACACCAGGGGACAGAGCATTAACAGGAGCAGAAAAGCGTATTCTGGAGAAGAGCAGAAACAACAGACCAGTGCTCTGGGCAGTAACCTTTGGCGACAGACCTGTACATCCCCAAAAGGCGCGGCTTTTGGAAGAAACAGAGCATGTGCTGATCAATAACCTGACAGGAGAAGGGGTAAACACTCTGCGGCAGAAGATAATCGGGAAAAAAGGGCTTTTAGCACAGGAGCCTAGTGTGTTAGAAGGGATTGTAACCCAGGGGGAGACCGCGCTCTTGGTGACACCAATAGATTCTGCAGCGCCAAAGGGAAGGCTCATCCTTCCCCAAGTCCAGACAATCCGTGACCTTCTGGATAAGGAGTGCGGCGCCTTGGTAGTAAAAGAGCATGAGATTAGGCGGTTTTATTCCATGCTTGCGGTCAGACCGAAGGTGGTGATAACTGACAGCCAGGCATTTCACAAGGCAGCTGCCCAGATCCCCGGAGACCAGATGCTGACATCCTTCTCAATCTTGTTTGCCAGGATAAAGGGTGATCTTGATGAGTTTATTCAAGGGATTACTGCAATGAAGCTTTTGGGAAAAGCACCGAATATCCTGGTTGCGGAATCCTGCTCCCACCACAGACAGGAAGAGGACATAGGCACAGTGAAAATCCCGCGGCTTTTCCGCCAGTTTGTGGACCCTGAAGCAGAGTTCACTTTTACCAGGAGCCTGCCGGCACCCCAGGAGCTTGCAGCCTATGACATGGTTATCCACTGCGCAGGGTGCATGATAAACAGGAACAAGATGCTTTCAAAAATAGAAGCAGTGAAAGCAGAGGAAATACCGGTTACAAACTACGGCCTCTTTCTTGCCTGGGTAAACGGCCTCCTGCCCAGGGCATTAGAGCCCTTTCCGCAGTTGTACGAGAAGTATAAGGATGCGTTTTAAGAGGCTCGAGTTTGCTGAGGAATAATTATTTTTTTGATTGAAATATATCGTGTTTTTAAGTTATCCCAGTGGAATCCGGAAGTTTATCACTGCTGGTTACAGCTTAGAATATCTGGTAAAGAAATTGTGAGATTTCGGGGTCGGCGAAGCTTTTTTTATGTCCGAAAATATTCGAAATCTCGAGATCAACATGTGTTCCGACAGGTCGCATCTTACCATGAAATTTCCAGATTCTGTATTCTCCTACAATTTCAGTTTGACTGTCCCCG
>CAYRYS010000038.1:0-29200 GCA_964428555.1 uncultured Spirochaetales bacterium
AAGGGCAATTGGAGGAGGATGCAACTGCTTGAAGCGGAAGCAATTAGGGGGTAAACGCAAGGACCTTGTTGCCTGCAGTTGCGGGTATAAGATTGGCTCTGGGCTTATTTCTGCTTTTAACAAAAAAACCGCCCCGAAAGCACCCGGAGCCGTTTTTGTGAGGTACATTGATTATATATGCCTTTGCGTAAAACCTGTCACTGATGTAATCAGATATTTTACTGTTTAGAACTTATATCCTATGGTTCTAAGCAGTTTATGTCTATCTTCTTTGTCTTGTTCAGTTTCGATTCCCTTAGGAGCATATCCATCAACCACACCAATCACTCCTCTTCCCTGGTCAGTTTCTCCAACAAGTACCTGGAGAGGATTTGCTGTTGCTGCAAATAATCTCACAATTTCCTGGCAGTTTTTTAGCTGATTCAAAATACTGATAGGAAAGGCATTTCTAATAATAAGAAAAAAGCTATGTCCTGCAGCAACCGAAGATGCACATTCCTGGGCAGCCTTCACGAGCTCATCATCATTTCCATTCGTACGAATGAGACACGGACCAGAAGCCTCACAAAAGGCAAGGCCGTATTTTATACCAGGAACAGCAGTAACAAGAATCTCAGCTACATCCTCTACTGTCTTTATAAAATGGCTCTGTCCGACGATAATATTACAATCATCCGGCCACTCAAGCTGTACTGCATCCATTTTTACTTCCATAACTATTCTCCTCTATCTATAACAATATCGAGATTCATTTCTCCAACAGTACACGGCATTTGAACTCCCCATCTATCAAGCACTTCAGGATGCAGCTCTCCGAACTTTCCAAAGGGCTTCCCGGAAATATAAATCTCAGCACATCTGCCTGGGATGAATCGCGGATCATGCAATTTTTCCAACGTATAATCAAGATTAAGATAATAGCAAATTGCGGAAATAATTGAATTAACTTCATTAAAATCAGCATCTTTATGCGCGGTAAGGAATCCGAGGGAATTAATTGTCTTACTACCATAGTTTTCAGAAGGATCGAGAAATGCAGTTTTTCCAAGCTCAAAAATCTTATGCGGGTATACTGCATTCGCTGAAACGCTTTCAGATTCCAGAAGAGACGGAAGAATCGAATTTCGTACATATTCATAATTTTCAGTCATGGGATTCGCAATCTGTATCACTTCCTCCCCTGAAATATTCATTTTTTCGATAAAGTCCTTTTTTGAACCAAGATAATTATATACCATCTCCTGGAACCCTAGACCTACCATTATCTCCTTTGTTTTCCGAGCGAATTCCTCAGCTGGAGAAAGGCGGCCGATAGTAAAATCCTCAGGCATAAGAGGTTCAAATGAATTCATTCCGCGTCCAATCATTATGTCCTCAACAATATCCACAGGATGAAGAAAATCGTTTCTGTATTCAGCAGGATAGACAAGAAGGGAATCACCTTCTATATCTACCTTTGACCCCATTCTCTGTATTGCAGATGCTGCATCAGCAGATGTAATTTCAACTCCCAGAAGCTTGGCTGCATAAGCTACATCAAGACGGACAGGCTCTTGGAAATAGAACGGAGTTATATACTCTTTTCCAAATGGAGTGTCGTAAGGATACTGTATCTTTACCGGTAAAATTGTGAAACCGGAATCTGCCATGTCACAGGCAACGATAGAAGCAGTTAAAACTAGAGAATAGATGTCAGATCCTGTCAGCTCGATAAAGAGATTTTCATCTCCTTCCTGCACAGCACCAATGCTTGCTGAATTTATTACCGGTGGAAAACTCAGCACTTCATCGTTTGCATCTGTGAGGAACGGGAATTTTGCTTTATCTGACACAATATGACCAAACTCTTGACCTTTAGGATGTTTTTCACAGATCTCCCGCAAGTTCAATTCATCTTCCAACCCTAGAGGCTGAAACTTTGTCATCTCTGGATCTACTGCTTTATACTTGACAGGATATTCAAACAGATCAGTCCTATACACTCCCATTGCAATAGACTTCCGCTTCCTTCCATAATTCCAGCATAATTTTTCTTGGGTCTGAATAATATCTTTCAGTGTTGCTTCATCAATCTTTTTTCCTGTAACAGCAAATGCAGCAATATAGGGACGGACATCCTTAAGACCAGGATCAACCTCTACAATTCTCTCTCCACAATCAATTTCCTTATCTTTTGTGGAAAAGAAATCATAAGTTGGAATCCTCTGTTCTCTATATACTTTGAGCTGTCTGCTCAAGCCAGTACAGGACCACAGGTCAGGCCGGTTTGTATCATTTAACTCAATTTTCAGAAGACCATCCTCAGGATAGCGTTCATCCAACTCCGCCTTTGCGACAGTTAGCTGCTGGATAAGCTCATCTTCTGAGAGGGTCTCCCCTATTCCTTTATTTAACGCCTCTTCAAATACTTCAATCTTCGGCATAGCTTAGCTCCTTTTTCTCAATCGGACATTTTCAATATCTGGGGTGAAAAGCTCACGCAAGTCATTTAACCCGAGGGACATGAGAGCCATTCTGTCAATACCAAGGCCCCATGCAAGAACAGGGACATTAATCCCTAATGGCTGGGTCAGCTCAGGACGAAAGATCCCGGCACCTCCAAGCTCAAACCATCCAAGCACTGGATGTTTAATGTGCACTTCTACTGAAGGCTCGGTAAAAGGAAAATATCCTGGAACATACATTACCTCTTTTGCTCCTGCCACTTCCTCAGCAAACATTTTCAGCAGCCCAAGGAGAGTACGGAGATTGACATCTTCCCCAAGAACAATGCCTTCTGTTTGATAGAAGTCTGCACCATGTGTAGCGTCTACCTGGTCATAGCGAAAACAACGAACAACTCCGAAATACTTACCGGGCACTTTTGCCTTAGGAAGCTGTTTCGCAGAGAGTACTGTTCCATGAGAACGCATTATTAATCGCTTTGTAAAGTTTTTATCAAATTTATACTGCCATCCGCGGCTTCCGGTTTTCCAGCCATTTTCATGAGACTCTGCTATTTGATCAAGATACGGCTGTTCAATTTCTTTTGCATGACTCGGATCTTTCACATAATACACATCGTGAATATCCCTTGCCGAATGAAACTGCGGCATGTACAAGGCATCTGAATTCCAGAACTCTGTTTCAACAAGCGGGCCGTCAAATTCTTCGAACCCCAGAGAAACAAGCTTGTCTTTTGTTTTTTCAAGATACTCAGCATAGGGGTTTTTTCTTCCCAAAAGAACCCTTGATGGAGGAATCTGAATATTATAGGAGCGGAAGCCTTTTTCCCTCCACTCTTCTGTAGAGAGAATTTCTGGGGTTAGTTTACCGATCTCTTCTCCGGTAATCCCCATTGCTTCCAAGGCTTTTTTTGCACTCAACCCTTCCTTGGTAAGCTGGTATACTACTTCTTCCCGCTCAGATAGCTTGAAAGCAACACTGGAAGCTCCGCGTTTTTTACTAATTCCGGACATAACACCCTTTTCAGAATCAGTAAGCACTCCTTCTTCAAGCTCACCATTGCTTTTGACTGCCTTGTCTAAAACAGTTCTGACAGCATCAATCCTCTCAGATTTTTCATTTTTTCCTAGCTCTACTTTTTTCTCCGGCCCCATTTTTAACAAGCCCTCTTTTGCCATCTGCCCAAAGGCTGAGCCTACATCCTTATTCTCAAGACCGAGCACTTTTGCAATTTCAGGCATTTTCAAGGGGTCCTTTTCTGCAATAACTTTGAGCATTCGTTCATCTGGTGTACCTTTTTCTGCATACTCTTTTCCAAGATCCGTTATCTCGTATACAGTTTTTTGGATTCTATCTTTTTCTTCAAGAAACCCCTTAGATTCAAGCCAGCTTATTCCCTGATTGCTTTGTCCGGTATTAAAACCGAGCTTTTCCGTTAGAACCGGAGCAGATATTTCTTCGCCTTGTGAAAACCCCCGGAGTATCTTTACCTCCAAAGGATGCAAACTCTTAACTGTTTGTGATACTTCCATATTCATAACTCCCTGTTAATTTATCAGCAAGGGCCTTCAAAAAGAGCCCAAAATCGCTTACTATACCAACTGTTTGGCTGGATCCTCGATCGGAAAGTTTTGTCACCACAGCAGGGTTAATATCCACACATACTGTTTTTACCCAGGAGGGCAGCATATTACCCGTACCAATAGAATGGAGCATTGTTGACAGCATAATAACCATTGATGCGCCTTTTATAATCTCCGCATATTCTTCCTGTGCTTTAATAATATTCATCTGCGTTTCCGGCAATGGACCATCATCCCGGATTGAGCCTGCTAAACAGTAAGGAATATTGTTCTGTATTATTTCATACATAATTCCATTCTGTACAGCACCTGCAGAAATTGCTTCTTTAATTGATCCATAAAAGCGCACCTTATTTATTGCACGCATATGGTTTTTATGCCCTTCCTGGATAGGTTTTCCTGTCTCCAGATCTACTCCAAGGGAGGTACCGTAAAATATTGACTCCATATCGTGAACAGCCAAAGCATTTCCTGCAAGCACACCATGAATATAGCCTTCCCGCAACAGCGCAGAAAAAGCAGGAGATCCTCCAGTGTGAACAACCACAGGCCCGCTTACCATGACTACCTTCTGCCCGGCATCCTTACAAGCCTGCATTTCCTGGGCAATCAGATTTACAGTTGCTGCGACACTGCGCTCGCTTGAGACTTCATTGATCATGAACCCGAATTCATTTTCATGGGCAAGGCGCATTTCAGGCGGAAATAAGCGTACAGATTCGGAGGAGCAGAGAACCGGCTCCCCTAGATCAATGTCCCGCAATTTTTTACACTCCAGCCCTTCTACATTATGTACAATGACCGCATCCATTCTCTGTTTCTTCACACTGTGCCATGCACCGTTGAAAAAAACCTCTGTTCTATGGTTGGTAGTAGAATAGAAGTCCTCAGGGACACACCCTTTTTTAGGAGCGGGTTTAAAAACCGCTTCTGCAGGCTTTTTTTCATAGCACCCTGCTTGAACCAGCTTATCTGTAACAATTTCAAGAGTTTCATGATCACCACAAATTAAATCAAGCTCAATGCGGGAGACCTTTTCCGTTTGTTTCCCTACATCGAAGGAAATTATTTGATAATCTGCGTTTTCATCAATAATGAGGTTCAGTATTCTGGTTAATATTCCAGAGTCAATAAGATGCCCCTCAGAGATAAACCGTCTATTCATAATGCTAAAATCTCCGTTCTTTTCGCTTCTGATAGTATCTCTTAATCAGAGACCTATTACTAGTATTTTTGGTGTTGAGAGTATAACACGGCCATTTTTTTTCGTCATTACCAGAGAAGCAATCTTTTTATCGTGTCTCAAAGCTTTTGGATGAAATTGCAAGCACCTTAAAGTAACGATATTTTAATTGCAATTCCTGTAAAAGGTTGTACACTTTCATTATGCGTACTTTTCCAATAATTCTATGTACCGCCCTTAGCACTCAAGCTGCATGCATGATATTCAAACTCCTTTTTTACTCAATAAAAGAAAAAAAAGTAAACATAAAATACCTTTTTACTGCAGGGGGAATCCCTAGTGCGCACACTGCACTCGTTGTATCACTTACAACCGCAGTGATTCTTAAAACAGGAATTAATAGCAATATCACCGCTGTTTCGTTTGTTTTTTCCGCAATAGTTATTTATGATGCATTCCGGCTAAGGGGAGCAGTACAGAACCATGCAAAACTGTTAAACAGAATTACAGAAACATACCATCCGGAAATCCATCAGCAGTTGAATGATATGCTTGGTCATTCAATTCCTGAAATACTGTGGGGTTTTTTATTTGGTGTCACTATCCCGATTCTATTCAGTATTATCGGCATAATATAGTATATAATTTTTCTGTGCCGAACTTTTTGGATAGTAGCCATTTGATCCTCCAGCTCATGTAAAAGAATATTCTTGCACATAGCTGTTTGTAATATTCAAAGGTTTTTCCTGGCCTGTGAATCACGCATTCATTGATTACATGTTTAAAAGATTTCGTACGGACGCACATCATCAATCCGCAGCTTTATCTCAACCTGAGCCCGATATTCCCCTTCCCGAATTATCACTCGAGGAGGCTCTTCAAAAAGGACCGCACCGGTAATCTCTCTAGGACGGTTAAAGATTCGGGATGAAAGGTAATTGCGAACAGCCTCTTTAATCCCGTTTTCCATTGCAGTAAATTTTGCCTGCCAGCCGTCTGATAAGTCAGCTGCCCCCCACCCTGCAGCATCGGGAATTGCATTACTTTCCCATCCAATTCTCCAACTCATAAGCTCTTCACTGATTGTATATACACATCGCGCATAAAAGAGCCTGTCCTCTTGCCTGGTTTCACGAATCTCCAGGCGAGGATCTCCCCAGGATATTCTGGCAATCGGCGCTACTTCAAATTCTTCTGAGATCTGACGCTGTGGGTGGGCTGGAACATATCGAAATTCAAATCCGAACACCATTCCGGAGTAAACAAACTGAACTTCCCGGAGCACCCGCATCTGAAGTTCGTCAGAAGACAAAGGATACTCCGTATCCGGAACAATCGGCTCAGACTCTATCCAGAATTCATTGTTTAATATTTCTTGGGGGATCACTGAAATAGAACAATAAAAAGTAAATAGAAGTAACAAGATACGGATTTTCATATTCCAATTATCGGCTATCCAAAAGCCCAATCAACGCTTTCTTTTTAAGACTATCTGTATGAATCGAGGAATACTTGGACAGGATTTTTACCTTGCCTCCAAATTAGGTACACAAATGCTATTCCAAATCCTGCCAAGTGTGTTAGGTGTGCAACATTTGAGCTGGTAGCAGAGAATTGTGACAAAAGCTCAATAATAGTATAAAGAATAACCAGTATAGGAGCGCGTATTGGAAAAATTCCCATTATAAAAATACGGGCTGTTGGATAAAAGGTAGCAAAGGCTAGGAGCACAGCAAAGACAGCGCCGGATGCTCCAAGGAGAAACACCTGAAAGGAACCTGTGAGCCAATACACTAATAATGAAATAAGACCTGCGCCTATTCCTGAAAAGAAATAGAAGAAGAGGAACTCATCGGAGCCAATGGTTCGTTCTACTTGAAGACCGAAAAAGAACAGTCCAAGCATATTGAACAGGATATGAGAAATTCCAGCATGGGAAAACATATAGGTAACTATTTGCCAAACAAAGCCATGGCGGATTACGAGTACTGGATTCATTGCCAGGTAATTCAGTGCCTGCTGAGAGATCATAGTTATCATGAACACTATGAGGTTTGCAGCAATAAGGTAAAAAGTTGCATTATAAAAACGATATGGGAAGGGCCTGTTTATATTTAATTTACTCATGCCTTAAAGATAAGAAAATCTTTCGATCTGGTCAACAAAAGGAGTTTTGAAAATTTCTCCACCCTTAGGTATCGAAAGAGTTTTAATTATTAATAAGTTCAGATATAGTTATTATGAGGAATACTATGAGAAATAAACCTGACCATTACACAGACAAAGCAAAAAAAGAAGGCTACCCAGCTCGGTCTGTATATAAGCTTGATGAAATACAAAATAAGCAACAAATCTTTAGAAAAGGACAAACAATTCTGGACTTAGGTGCAGCTCCAGGCAGCTGGAGTCTGTACATTGCCAGAAAGACACAGTGCAAGTGCAGAATCATTGCAGTTGACCTGAAAAAACTTAACCTTAACAAAACACATAGTTGTTTACATTTTCATCAAGGAGACTTTCTGTCTTCGGAAATCCAGGCACAATTAAAAGAACAAGGCCCTTTCGATGCTGTAATCAGCGATGCAGCGCCTGCAACCACAGGAAACAGAATGGTAGACACAGGCAGGTCATTCTCGCTTGCTGAAGAGGTAATCAGTATTGCAGAAGAACTCCTGAAACCAGGCGGAAATTTTGTTTGCAAAGTTTTCCAGGGAGGACATGAAAAAGAGCTTATGGATAGATTAAGATTAGGGTACAAAAAAGTGAAAGCAATAAAACCAAAAGCCTGCAGAAAAGATTCATTCGAAACATTTCTTATTGCTCTAGATAAAAAAACATAATCATGTATTGGGACTATCATCTAATGCTTAATGCTTCCTCTGCTAATTGAACAAATCTCTGAGAGGTTACGGTTGCACCAGAGACAGCATCTATAGTCGAAGGCGTCTGCAATCGTTCCAGTTCATGCTCCAAGCGGCTGCACACTGTCTCTGGAATTAAACCAGTTGCTTCAAACATATCCCTGGAAAATTCCTTATCAGTACGTTTTAGATCTCCTTCCTGATTCACTTCATCGTATCGTACTGAAACAATTATTGAATCCTGTATAACGATTATTATTCTCCCATACCAGCCCCATGGATCAGGTTCCCTGGCAGAAGCACTGTAAGTTGAATCCATCTGAAGAATTGTCCGCCGAACCGCCCCTATTCTTGCGCGCTTGAGAATTGCTTGAAGGAGCTCCTGAAAAACGCTACTGGTCCGTGTTGCTCCACTAACAGTATTAATATGCCAGTTTTGATTCTCAACTGCAAAACCCTCAAGACGAGAGTAAACTTCTTGAGGGGAAAGTCCTACATTTCGTTCCATTGCTCTGCTATATGTACGGTTATTACTCAATAACTGACCGGATTCAGAGATATAATCAAAATGGATTTCAGCAATATTATTGTTACGTATAAGTATTTCCATCCTGGGTTTCCAGCCTAAACCATTGAAAGCATTATAAGTACCAAAATATCTGCCATCCACATAGGCAAAAGAAGGAGGCTCCTGAACACCGCATGAGAACAATAGAACCGCAAATAAAAGAAATACCGTCTTTTTCACACTTTCCTCTACTGTTCATGATATGCCACGGATCATAGGCAGTCAACTTTATAAATGCCGTATAGAATATTATGTTCTGTATCGAAGCTTTTGGTTCATTGCATAAAGCTGAGCTTCCGTGCCTGGAGACTATTGCAGTTTCCCCATAAAACTCATACTATTCACATTATGAAGACAGCCTCTGCATTCATCCTGCTTATTTTCCTTACATTCAGCTGCAGGGTCTCTGAACCGGTATACGAGGAACCGGAAACACCATCCAGCGAGTACCAGTTCCCCCAAGACCACGGCCCACTCCTGCTTTCATTCTGCGGTGACATTATGGCCCATGATATCAACTACTTAATGGAAGACTATAATGATATCTACACTGAAGCTTCCGAATATCTTCAGGATGATGACGTGTCCTTTGGCAACCTTGAGTTTCCTATTGATCCAACCCGTAGATATTCCACCTATCCGCGATTCAACGTGCAGCCTGATTATGTGGAAGCAGCAATTCATGCAGGATTTGATGCATTTTCGCTTGCAAACAACCATACCAATGACTTGGGAACAGAGGGGGTGCTGAGAACATTTGAATCTATGCAGTTACTTCAGCAGGAACATTCTATTTTCTTCTCCGGTATTCGGCGAGACACAGATTTTCCGTTCCTTCCCGCAATTATCGAACACGAGGGACACACCATTGCTTTTCTCTCGGTAACTTCCTTAATAAACTACCCGCAAGGTATCGAGTATACAAATTATATCAATCTTAATTCTGATGATGAGAGATCCGAATTCCTCTCACTAATTCAAAGAATTGACAACGCCTATGAGGCAGTAATTGTTTCTTTTCACGGAGGAGTAGAATACAGACAGGAGCCATCAGAAAGAAAGCAAGAGTTTTTCCGTGAACTTATATTCGCTGGTGCTGATATCGTATGGGGCCACCATCCACATGTGCTACAGCCATATGAACTGATAACAGTGAACAACACTGACAAACTAATCCTGTATTCCTGCGGTAATTTCATCTCAGCACAGACTTGGATTTTCGATTATGCAAATCCCTATGATCCCTGGGCAGCAACCGGAGATACTGCAATATTTCAAGTGGAGCTGAACTTTCATGAAAACGAAGCAGAGGTACAGCGGGTAATACCCAGATTCTTCACTGCCCAGATTCGCGACCGGAAAGACATTGTACTGAGGAATTTTCACAGAATACAATTTGATCAAACACTTTCTCATGAACTGCGCCAGTTTTATGCTCAGCGCTTGGCAATGGTGCGCGACCGTATTATCCAAAGGCAGCAAACGCAAATTCCGCAAGACTGGTAATCTTTCTTCATCAATTTCAGTCAATACCTATCAAGCGAATTGGCTATTTTCCATTCCTATGGTATAAAAAATAAAAACAGAAAAGGAGCATAATGTGGCTCATTGTATTGTCCTGGAAGCAGAAAAAATACTCGACAAAGAATTCCCTGTTTTGGATCACGGCTTTGTCCGTCTAGTAGATTACCTTGGAAGTGATAACCGGATTGTCCAGGCAGCCAGAGTATCATACGGCAAAGGCACAAAAAGCTTTAGAAAAGACAAGGGGCTTATCGATTATCTCCTCCGCAATGAGCATACATCACCCTTCGAGCAGGTAGTACTCACATTCCACACAAAAATGCCCTTATTTGTAGCAAGACAATGGGTCAGGCACAGGACAGCAAGAATAAATGAAATATCTGGCAGATACAGCGTAATGAAGGATGAATTCTATCTTCCAGTACCTGAAGACATATCCTTTCAAAGCACAGATAATAAACAGGGTAGATCTGCAGAAGAAGTACCTGCTGAACTGGTAGAAGGAACAATTGAGACTCTTCAACAAGGACAGACAAATGCTTATCAGCAGTATAGCGAACTGGTCAATAATAATATTGCCAAAGAGCTAGCGCGGATTAATCTGCCCCTTAGCACATATACTGAATGGTATTGGCAGATCGACCTGCATAATCTCTTTCACTTTTTAAAACTTAGAATGCACAGCCACGCACAGAAGGAGATCCGGGTATATGCTGAAGCAATTGCAGAAATAACAAAAACTGTCTGCCCTCTTGCATTCGAATCTTTTGAAGACCATGTACTTCAAGGTATCACTCTTTCCGGAAAAGAGAGAGCAGCTCTCGAAGCTATGCTTGAGAACAAACCTCACAGTTTATCTGAAAAAGAATTATTACGACTGAAAGCAAAGATCGGACATAACGAATAATGGAGTTTTCCTAGTACTGATATTTTCTCTTTAAATTCACTAATCTAACAGTATGATGTTTTAGATTATACACAGCAAGGGTCACTGGAGATGTTCTTACCGCCTGTCCTAAGGCTTTTTCTGTTACTGCAAAGAGCGTATCAATATCCGATACTCCATCCCAGACAGTCAATCCAATGTATACACCTAATGCTTGAGAACAATTCTGGAGATAATTTTGATAAAGCCTCCGTGCAAAGGATATTGAATCCTCGCCTCCTGTTTCAGGCAGCAGTATAAGAAATTTATCATCAGCTAAACGGAAAGGTATATCAAAATACTGCCGAATTGTAAGCTGTATTTCCTGAGCAAGGGACAGATTAACAACTTGCTTCTCTGCTTCAGCTTTTGCTGCAGGACAAACCATAAGAATTGAAAAACTCTTTTTTGTTTGGCTGTAGATATGCATTTTTTCCTGAATACGCTCATTTATTGCATCAGAACGGAAAAACCCCGTCTCCTCATCATAGATTTTCGTATCTGTATCCTCAACTGTTTCATCAGGCGGATCAAACAGAAAAGTAATATCTCGTAAATCAATTGAATATACTGGTATCAGCGGTTCATCCGGTCTGGCTCGAAACAGCTTTTCATGAGCTTGAGTATAGAGAAAACTGTTTTCATCACTAATAA
The DNA here is from genome assembly GCA_964428555.1 of uncultured Spirochaetales bacterium. GTDB lineage: Bacteria > Spirochaetota > Spirochaetia > CAYRYS01 > CAYRYS01 > CAYRYS01. The sequence goes on from CAYRYS010000038.1 coordinate 11,744, forward strand.
AGTATTCAAGCGTATAAAGGATGGAAAGTGCATACATAATTAATGAGGAATTATTAAACCTATTTTCAGTATAGGTCCCATTTTCACCTACACGCTTGCGGACCAGAATCATACGCATCCTCTTGGAAACAGGATTCATCACTTCAAAATTACACTTCTCCATTGGATTTTCTACTGCTTCACAGAGAGCACCGGTATCATTTTCTCCTGAACGGGACTTGTCAATATCAATAACGACTTTACCCAGTATATCCACCAGGTCTGCCACTGTTTCATCCAGGGATGGTATCTCAATATCCGGATAGGACACTTTTCCGAAATATTGACTTCGTTTTATCTTTGGGAGGAGAAAGTGTTTTTTTATATACTGCATTTCTGCTTTAAGTTTTTCACCGTATTGACTCTCTCTAAACGAGGGATTTCTATCAACCTCTCTTGAATACTGTTCAAGCAGAGACAAGTACTGCTTGAACACAACCTTCTCAGAATAGTCATGCCACTGGTCCAAGAGCTCATCAATAACAGGCTGGATCTCAATCGCTTTACCATTCTCATCCCGGATAATCCCGAAAGAAATATGCCGAAACCCATGAAATAGCTGCTGGAGAATTTGCAGGAGCACAGTTATCAGGAGTACAGGATCTGAAGGAGGCACAAGTACCATACCTTTCGGAAAATGAAACAGTGGCTGAAAATATCCATAGAGATCCGGCCACTGATCAAGCTGGTCCCATCCTGCATCCGGAAATAACTTTTTTAGGATGTCCAGTCCGTTTTCCATTCCTGCAACCAGGTTTTCATCCTTCAGGTTTTCCACCTCACTCTGCCCTGCCTGCTGTTCCTGTTGTGGTGAATACTGTTCCAATTGCTTAAGCGGAGGACTCGGAATAGATTCCTCATCGATATTAAGAAAAGTCAGTATTTCATTATAATAATCATCAAAAAAGTCCTCGAAGGGATACAGCTTTGCTGACATATTCTTCAGGAGAATAGGATAACAGCGCTTTTTTACATCGTGAAATATATAAAAGATTTCTTCCCTTGCAGTAAGGTAATTCCGCTTTATTCTATCAAGTGCTTCACTTCTGGCCGGAACATGGAGCACATTTATGTCGAACACAGTCTTCAATGCCTGATTCAAATGATAATCAGGGTCAACCTTGCTAAACAAAAGAAGCGGCCGGTAAATTTTCCTACAGAATTCCATGCAATCATTAAAGCTTTGATGCCTCGGATAACGCTGTAAGCGACTTAGCTCTGTATGGAGTCCTTCTATGTCCCAAGATGCAGCAATCTTTAGCAGCTTCTCATAAAAAGGATAGCGTAAAATGCCTTTTTTCACGTGAGTTTTATCGCTTGAGATTAAGGAACGTACAGACATAACAAATAGTTCAATATGGCTAAAAACCTCATGGTCTGCTGATTCAAGAAATAAAGGGTTAATGTAGTCAGGGGGAGAACGAAATAGGCTAAATAGAGTTGAAACAGCCTGTGAAAGGCTCTTAATTCCAAACTCATCGCGTGCTGCATAAAAATCCAAGCGTATCCGATCTACATATCTGAGCTTTTTACTGATTACAGAAACTCCTTTTTTCCGCTTAGAGCTCTTTTTTTCTGAGGTTTCCTCTTTCTGCTTTTCGAACTTCTCCTTCGGTGGAATGACCTTATCAGCTTTTCTTCGGTTCAAATCCTTCAGCTTTTCATATTTCTGATCAATCGTACTATCACTTTTTTCTACACCGACCTCGCCTCCAAGTATCCTCATCATTCTCTTTGCTTCACTCTCTGTGAGATAGCCTAAATTTGAGCGAATTGAATCAAGTTCTCCTGGTGCATATTTTTTCTGGGGTCTTTTTGCCATAATTTGATAACCTGTTTCTGTCCTCACTTTTGCTGCTATTAGTATCAGCCTATAAGAAACAGCATATCCTATTTTTTGTTTTCTTCAAAGTTTATATTCCTTATTACCTTGGAAATCCCTGCATGAAAGGCTTGAAATGAACTTGCATTTTACTTGATACTGCATAAGATGTACAATCAGCACGTTCAAAAACAAACAGCACAACCATATACATTCAAGGGGGCCGGCATGTCCTATTGGCAGCTGACAGAAGACCAATTCAAAATTGATGATATTTCAAAATACGAGACACTGCTTTCTGTTGGAAACGGTTTAATCGGTATCCGGGGAAACCACGAAGAAGGCTTTTCTGACAAAAACCTCGGCTTGCGAGGAAGCTACATTAATGCATTCTATGAAACAAGAAAAATACAATATGGGGAAAAACTCTACGGATTTGCTGAAAAAGGTCAGACAATGCTTAATGTTACAGATGCAAGAAAAATAGAACTATTTATAGATGGAGAACAGTTTTATCCTGATACAGCTGAAATTAATCACTATCAACGGTATCTTGATTTAGAAAACGGCTTTTTGTATAGAAAAATTATTTGGAAAACCAATAAGGGCAAACGTATCAAAGTAGAATCCAAAAGGGGAGTGTTTTTTCAAAAACTTCACGCAGGATTTCTTGAATACTCTGTATCCTCTTTAGATGAGCCTGCAGATATAAAAATCTGCTCTTGGCTGGATGGAGAGGTAAAAAATCTGACAGCAGATGAAGACCCCAGGGTTGGCGCCCATTTTCATGGACGAGTGCTTGACCCGATTAGTCTGGACTCCAGCGATAAAAAGGCTATTCTTTTCCAAAGGACACAAGAATCCTGCTTGTATCTCACATGCGGGACAGACCACATTGTGGAGAACCTAGTACATAGCGATACAGTAGAAACAGATAACCAGGCTGTCTTTAGTTTCACTGGAGAAAGCAATAACGGATCAGTCTGCAGAATAACCAAGTTCTTTTGTTATTACCCTTCAGAAACCGAAAACCTGCAAAACAACAAAGAAGCAGACAAAAAACTAGGGGAGCTCAAGGAACAGGGGTTAGCATCGCTATTAAAAGAACAGAAAGCCTACCTTGATTCATTCTGGGAGCACGCAGACATAGAACTAACTGGAGACACTGCAATCCAGCAAGGTATTCGGTACAATATTTTTATGCTCCTCCAATCAGTCGGAAAAGACGGAAAAACTAACATTGGAGCAAAAGGGCTCACAGGAGAAGGATATGAAGGCCATTACTTTTGGGACACAGAGACCTACATGCTCCCTGTATTTCTCTACACCCAGCCGGAAATTGCAAAAGCCCTCATTGAGTACCGGTTCCGAACCCTGGACAAAGCCCGGGCACGGGCCAGGGAGCTCTCCCATGCAAAAGGGGCATGTTTTCCATGGAGAACAATTAATGGAGATGAAGCATCTCCTTATTTTCCTGCTGGTACTGCACAGTACCATATAAATGCAGACATTGCCCATTCAGTCATCAATTACTTCAAAACCACAGGGGACCTCCAGTTTTTGGCAGATATGGGGCTTGAGGTTCTTATTGAAACAGCGCGTTTGTGGGTAAGTCTTGGAGATTATATTGAAGCAAAAGCCGGCAAATTCTGTATTAACCAAGTAACAGGCCCGGATGAATATACAACCCTTGTGAACAACAATGTATACACTAATCTTATGGCAAAACAAAACATGGAGAAAGCAGTAGAGTATATTGAACTGCTGCACACAAGCCAAAAAGATAAAATGCAGAAGCTTGCTGAAAAGGTAAATCTACAGCCCTCTGAAGTCGACGAGTGGAAGCATGCAGCAAAAAACATGTACATTCCCTACGATGAAGAGACACAGCTGTATCCTCAGGATGACAGCTTCTTCGAAAAAGCAGTTTGGAATTTCAAGGGCACTCCGGAGAAAAACTATCCGCTTCTTCTCCATTACCATCCTTTGGTAATTAATAGATACCAAGTTTGTAAACAGGCGGATTTGATTTTAGCCGAGCTGCTGCTTGGAGATTGCTTTAGCAAAGAACAGAAAGTCCGCGATTATAATTACTATGAAAAGATAACAACCCATGACTCAAGCCTCTCTACCTGTATATTCAGTATACTTGCCAGCGAGCTCGGGATGCAGGAAAAAGCATACCAGTATTTTATTAAAACGGCCCGGACAGATCTTGATGACCACAAAGGGAACACTGCACACGGAGTACATGCTGCTAATATGGCAGGAACCTGGCTTGCACTGGTAAGCGGATTTGCGGGAATGAGGAACTATGACTCGGGCATCCATTTTGCACCTGCATTACCACAAGAATGGGCGTCTTTAAAATTTAGGATTTTCTATAGAGGAAGCCGCATAGAACTACTAATCGAACAGAATCAAACAACCTATACCTTAGTTGAAGGTGAAAAAGCCGAGGTCTATCATTACGATACTCCTATAGAATTAAAGATAGGCTCACCCTATATTGTAAAAAACTAACATATCCGATTCAAGGGCTGTGCAGAAAATCCCCTTTTGCGCAGCCTTACCGGAAATGCTCGAGCAAAATGCAGAGCAAACCCAAAGATTTCTTGCAAAAACCATAGCCCGCGGTCTTGTTTTGCAAAAAGGAGAGAAGAATGGATAAAAGTATTATTCACGTTACGAATCTGTCATATACATACCCTGGAAATTCTATCACAACAGTGGAAAACATCTCCTTTTCAATCCGGAAAGGAGAAATATTCGGGTTTCTAGGACCATCGGGTGCAGGAAAAAGCACTACCCAAAAGATACTGATAGGCATTCTGAAAGACTATACAGGAGCTATTCAAGTACTTGGCAGGGAGATAGTAGATTGGGGCAGAGACCTCTATGAAAAAATCGGCATTGCATTTGAAACACCCAATTTCTATGACAAGTTTACAGCCTATGAAAATCTTCGTTTCTTTTCATCCTTATACCGATACACTCACACGGATATATCCGAAGTACTGGAGAAATTAGGACTGGGTGAACATAAAAATAAACGATACGACTCTTTTTCCAAAGGCATGAAGATGCGTTTGAATCTCTGCAGAGCCATGCTGCATAATCCTGATCTCTACTTTTTAGATGAGCCTACATCCGGCCTTGATCCTGTAAATGCACGGAATGTTAAAGACTTAATCCGCAGCGAGAAAGAAGCAGGAAAAACCGTATTTCTTACAACACATAACATGGGTGTTGCTGAAGAACTGTGTGACAGACTTGCCTTTCTAGTGGACGGCCGAATTGTACTTATTGACTCTCCTGCATCATTAAAAGTGATACACGGAAAGAAAACACTGCAAATACAGTACAAAGACTCCGGAAATACTGCAGTTCAGGAGTTTCCATTACAGGATATAAGCAGCAATAAAGGGTTTCTTCAAATCCTTAAGGAGAAACAGATAGAAACCATGCATACACAGGATGCAACAATGGAGGACATCTTCATCAAAACAACAGGAAGAGGTTTGCAATGAAACGCCTTATTGCCCTTTTACTCAATGACATTTCCTTCCAATTCAGGCACGGCCTTTATTTTGTATACATTGTTATTACAATACTCTATATTTTGCTTCTGCAGATGGTTCCAAATAGTTATGCACACTATATCTTTATCTTTCTTATTTTTGCAGATGTTTCAGCATTGGGTTTCTTCTTCGTTGGAGGGATATATCTTCTGGAAAAAGACCAAGGGATTCATGCGCCGCTTTTTGCAACCCCTATCAGAGCAATTGAGTATATTACCGCAAAGCTCATATCCCTAACGCTCATAGCCCTTGGTTCAACCCTGTTTATTGCGTTTAGTGTTTTTGGTTTGCAGGTTAATTATTTTATACTTTGTGCAACAGTTGCAGCATCTGCTTCCTTGTTCACTATGTTCGGGCTTGGTACAGCTGTAAAAGTAAAATCAGTAAACGCGTATCTTTTCTTAGCAATGACAGTGACCCTGCCCCTTTTCTTGCCCATCCTCGGCTTTCTCGATATAGTGGAAACACCTGTTTGGAGTTTTTTTCCAACAAATGCTATTCTTTATGGACTCTGGTTTAGTTTTGAACCCCCTACAATACCTCAAGGAGCATACATAATCTTTTCATTCCTCATCTGGTCCGTAGTTTCTGCAATTGTCCTAGTATTCTGGTTTCAGCGTTACGCAATTAAGGAATTAGGGGGCGGAAAATGAGACAGCTTTTACGCTTCCTACAACCAATGGCTGCTTCTGATATACGAAATATTTCACGGGAACCTATTCTTATTATTGTACCGTTTGTACCGATCTTAAGTGGGGCAGCTGCACGTTTCCTCTTTCCCTTTATTCAGCACCTTGTTCTCCAATATTTTCATTTTGACATTAGCACCTTTCTTCCAATGCTTGAAAGCATTCTCTATCTGGTACAACCCATGATGGCAGGGTTCCTAACCGGATTTCTGCTGTTAGATGAGCGGGACACAAGAATGATCCAGTATTTTTCAGTAACCCCCATGGGAAGGCAGGCATACCTGCAATATAGAGTAATCCAGTCCTTTGCAATCGGGTTTCTTACAACCGGTATTTTTGCATTTGTCTCCGGGTTGTTTTCTCCTAATCTTTATGAGCTTATTGTATTCTCTGCTACAAACGCGATAAGTGCTGTTTTTCTCACACTTTTGCTAGGTACATTCGCGAAAAACAAGGTAGAGGGCCTGGCAATTACAAAACTCTACGGTATCGTTTTCCTTGCCCCATTATATGACTTTTTCTCAGATTCAATACTCAGCTATTCCGGTGCTGTAATTCCCTATTTTTGGATCTCCCGCGCTTATTTTTCACACATGTATTCTGATAGCGGATTTTTTATCCCAATTACCATTGCTGCGGCTTTGCAATTATTAATGAGTTTATTAATGTTTTTCAGATTTCAAAAACAGATCCAGTAACAGCCAGAATGTTTATAGGGATAGTATCTCGGTTTAGAGAACAAACTCCATTCCTTCTTTTGCAAATTCAACGTCCACATCCGTTTTATTCTTTATTCGCGGAAAATACAAATCTTCCAGTTTCAGAATGTCCTCATCCGAGCGGTTCGGGTCATGATGAAAAAGCAGTAATTTTTTCACTGCTGCCTTGTGAGCATTATTAATTGCAGCTTCAAACGATGAATGTCCCCAGCCAAGCTTTGATGAGAGATACTCTTTCTGCGTGTATTGACTGTCATGAATAAGCAGATCAGCATCTTGGAAAAACTCCTGGACCTTCTGGTTTTCTTCTTTTGCGGCCCGTTCACCCTCAGTTGCTGCAAACTCATCATAATCAGGATCTTCAGGATCAGTAGGAAAAACGTTTCGGAAGGGCTCAGTATCATAGGCAGTACAAAACACCTTATCTTTATACTCAAACCTGTACCCAAGGCAGAGAATCGGATGATTCAGATATTTTGTACGCATGCGGAGTCCGCCCCCAAGGTCCATCTCGCACTCTTTCAGCTGCGTGTAGTTTAGGTCAGCAGCAAGCTCGGAGTGACGGACCGGAAAGTAACGGTAACTTAATTGAGCGCCAATAATTTTGTCCAATGTATCGTCTTCATAAGTAACAGGTCCATGGATACGCAGTTTTGTACTGGGTATAAACAAGGGGATGAAAAAAGGAAACCCCATAATATGGTCCCAGTGTGTGTGTGTAATAAAAAGATCAGCATCTATTTTTCCCTTTTTCTGCATATCATTTTTCATTATATGCTCACCAAGCAAACGGATACCTGAACCTGCATCAATTATTATTAAGCGATCATCAGTTCCAACACGGAGCTCAATACATGCTGTATTGCCTCCGTAGAGTACAGTTTTCGGACCGGGACAAGGGATAGATCCCCTTACCCCCCACAAGCGTATTTTCATGGTATCTTTTTCAGGCATATAGCGCTCCAAACATTGTAAGAATTAAGATGAGGCAACATTGAGAAAGACTTGGGCTTTTTCTATGGCCTGCTGCACCTGGTCTTCAATATCATCCAGAAAATCCAGGGATATATTTAAATAATCAAATACCTCGGTAGATACCTTTTCAGGATACCTGTCCCCGGAAAAACCAATCTCTGTAATATTAGCATAGTAGTTCGCAGCAGCAATAGTATATACAAGATCTATATGCTTTCCCCCATATGCACTAGGAGTATGGTGATACAGCACTGTGTCCATAATATCGTCGCCTATCCTCCAACTTTTCAGGACTAGATGCCCTGCCTCCATATGATTATAATCCATTACTGCCTTTTCTGCTTGGTAAAGTGGAGAATGATCAATATCTGATTTTCCCATCGCCTGAACGTATTCTTCTTCGAATTTATTATTTAGAGGTATTTTTCCAATATCATGGAGTACTCCGGCTATAAAGTATTCTTCCAAGTGCTTTGGAGGTATTTTTCTGTATTTTGCCACAAGCTTTGCAGTAACTCCAACACAGAGAGAATGACGCCAGAAACCTTCCATGTTCAAAGCCTGAAAATGCTTAGGATTCCCGAATGAGCCGAGAACAGCTGTGCTTAAAGCAAGATTTTTCACTGTATTAATACCCAACATAATAATTGCCCGAGCAAGGGAAGTAATCTCCTGATTCAATCCGTAATAGGCTGAATTAATCAATTTCAATACTTTTCCCATTAATACAGGATCTAAACTAATAACTTTATTAAGGTCAGCAGGAGAGGCTTTGGGATCATTGCTTATTTCCAGAATCTTCGTCACTGTTATGGGAAGACTCGGCATCTTGCTTATATAATTCTGTATTCTCTGAAGCCTCAGCTTTTTGTCCATTGCCGTTTCCTTTCTCAGATATAACTTTTAATATTTGATGCAGCTTATGCTTTAAAGCAACACCGACTTCATGGTTTGGATGATATTCTGACAGATTTTCCATAAAAGTAAAAGCATTTTTCAGATCATTCTTTGACATAGAATGCTTGGTGTTCAACAAATCTTCTTTACGTCTCGTATATTTTTTCAGTAGTCCTTGCTTTCCTGTTAGCCGATATTTTAATGCTTCAAGTTTCAGTCTGAAATCGCTATCCAACAAGCCCTTCCGTTTGTCCTTCGGCAGAAAATGGGCTAATTCGATAAGGTAATCAAGGAGCTGTACTAGTTGGGCAATTTCTTTATTATCGGCAGGTTCTTTTCTTTTCTCTGGGGCACTTCTGCCTCTCCGCTCTCCATAGGGCAGGCCCTTTCCTTCGCTGCTCACACCTTCCGGTGTTTCAGGTTCATTGCCGGTTTTAGAAGCATCTGCGTGCTGTTCGTCTTCATGTACGTCCGGCTGTTTCTCATTCTCCTGCAGTTCCGCTCCAGCTGATTCATACTGCACACCCTCTCCGTATTCGCCTGAATCAGGTTCTTTCTGCTCTGGAGTATGGGCTTCCGGCTCTCGGCTTTCAATTACATCATCTTCATCATCCTGCGAATCTGAATCAAATATTACAATCTCATCATTTTGACCTGTATCCACAATTCCGTCATCTTCCTCTTCCAGAGCTTCGTTCCAGTCCTCTACTCCCGGCCATTCCAAGCCATGAGGCGGCATAGGGTAATGCTGGTCCTCTAGGCTATTCTCATCCTGAGGAGGCTCATTTTGAGGCTGATGTACTTGCCCTTCAGCCTGGGGCTGCAGTCCTGGAGCTGGCATTGGATATGGGTACTGCGGAGGCAGCGGCGCAGTTTGAGGATACGGAGGCTGCACCGGCTGGGGCTGAATCTGCGACTGAATTTGGGAAACAGGCTGCTGCGGCACCTGCTGAGGGGCTGCAGCCATTGGCTGGCTTTGCGGCTGCTGCAGCTGAGGAGCCGGAGGCTCTGGCTGAACTTCATTTTGCGGGGCTTCCTCATCCCCATAAATATCTTCATCCTCAAATTCATCCGGTGACACATCTTCTATCCCTTGATTATCTTCGAAATCATCCGGAGAAACATCTTGGATAGTCTCTTCCCCTTCATCCTTCGGTTCCGGCTCTTCTGCACCACTGGTGTACTCTTGCTCTGGCTGGTCCTGAACCTCCGGTTCAGCTTCCGGAGGCGCTTCCGTTTTCTTACGCTGGGGCATAGGCTGACTTTCAGGAGAGTCGTTCATACCAGCGGATTCCAGATATTCAGGTGCCATGCTGTCTGAGTACAGGTCTTCATCATCCAAAAGCTTGAGAAAGGGCTCAGGAGATTCGGATTCTATCTCCTCAAATTCTTCAGGAAATTCTTCGAGTTCTTCCGCTTCTTCCTCAAGAATTAAGTCCTCCTCCTCTTCATTAATGCCGACAAGAGGCTCCATTCCAGCATTTAATAAAAGAGGAACTTCCTCATCATCTTCGATGAGCATTTTATCCTGTGAGTCCATGTCTCCAGACTCATCCACCTCTTCCTGCTTGCCCCGCAGAATCTCAAGGTTTCGTTCCCAGGTATCCTTCATTTCCTGTTCATATTCTTTTACTGTATCTTCATACAGCCCAAGGTTCTCATTCAGCTCATCAATATTTTCAACACCGTCTTTTGTTCCATGACGATTAATCATATTGTCAACTACTTCAAGAGCACTTTCGTTATCTCCCATTTTCTGCTTTACATTTGCAATTGCAGATAGAATTCTAGAATCGTTCCCATGCTCCTCCTGAAGCTTTTGAAAATTCTCGAGTGCTTTTTCATACTCATCTTGCTCAAGATATATCTGCCCGCGGATAAGTCCGGAAGAGAGAGAGCCGGGTTCTTCTTCCAGCGCCTTGCTCACAAACTTTTGTGCCCGGGAATAGTTTTTCTTATCTTTATTCACAAGGGCAAGTTCATTATAAAATGTATTGTCTGCATTCCCCAGACCTTCAAGTTTCTGTATAATTTCCGAATTCTTTTCATAGTTCCCGGTATGTTCATACAAGGTACTGACTGTCTGAAGAATATCAGGACTATCCGGATACATTTTAAGCAGCTTATTATAGTCCTTTTCCGCTTCCCTATATCTACCAAGAGAGATAAGCAGTTTTCCCCTGCGAAGCAGAACATTTCTGTTTTGGCTATCCTCAGAAAGCACTTGATTCAAAGCCTCAAGGGCATCAGTTTCGTTACCTTTTTTCCGGAGTGTCTTCTCGAGATTTATCGCAGCAAGGCTGTACCCGGGGTTATCTTCCAGTGCGTTACGAAACATCTTCTCAGCTTCGTCGAGGCGTTCTTGGTCAAGGTATATCCTTCCAAGGTTATTCTTAACCTCAAAGTGATTCGCGTCCCGACGAAGAATCTCCTTAAAAAGCCGGATAGCTCTTCCGTATTTACCTTGCTTCTGCAATACTATTGCAAGATTGTTTTTTGCATTCACCAGACTAGGCTGTATTTTTAGCGCTCTCTCGAATTCTGCAATTGCCTTCTCGTTCTTCCCTGTTTTCTGATACGCAACGCCGAGGTTATACCGTAATGTAGGGTGATTCGTATCTATGTCCAGCCCTTTCAGATAGTAATGTACTGCCTTTTCATAATCCTCCTGGGCTTCATATACAGTGCCCAGGTTATTATAAGCTAGTACAAAATCAGGCTGGAGCTCTATTGTCTTTTTATAGGCAGCAACAGCCTTTGTATATGACTTCTGCTGTTTATAGATGTTACCGAGGTTATAATGAATGTCCCCCCGGTTCGGAGATATTGACAGTGCCTGTTTAACAGAAGCCAGTGCTCTGGATACCTCGCCTTGAAGGCGATAGGCTACAGCAAGATTATTCAGGGCTTCTACATTACGCTGATCAATCTTCAGGGCCCGCAGAAAGGATTTTACTGCTTTATGGTAGTTATGGCGGTTAACCTCTACTGTGCCCAAAAGTATGTATCCTGCAGGATGGTTCGGCTCTTGCACTACAACCTTACCGACCAATCGTTCAGCAAGTTCCAAATCACCAAGCTGTATCGCATTTTTGACCCTGCTTAATAGTTCGGGTACTTTCATCTCATTCATTCATATATCCTTGAAGGCCGCGCAGATATTTCTTCAGAAAAGTCACTGATATGCGGGGGATTCGACGCATCGTATGCAGCTACAGTGAAGTAATATATCTGTCCGTTCTCAAGTCCGTCAATTACGATTGATGTTTCATTTCCCGCATCAATGGGAGACTCCCCATTTTCTGCGGAGCTTCCAAAGTATCTGCCAGGTCTGGTACCATAGTAAACAAGATAGCCCTCAATATCATCATCTGTGACCTGGGTCCATCTTAGATGTATTTCGCCATTCCCAGGATCAGCTGTTATCCTCATTGGAGCAGGGGGCGGCAAGTCAGGTTCAAAAGTAAAAGAAAAGCTGGAAACAACCGGAGACTCAGAGCCAAGACCATCGGGAAAAAGCTCTATCATAAACTGGAGAAACCTTCCCCGAATTTCCTCTGAAAAAACCCCTGGCTGGAACTGCACCCACTCTCCTTCCAATGTCGAATAGGCAGTCCTCGTATTACTTATCCTGTAATAGTATTGAACATTTGTATCCGCAGGAGCTTGGATAGAAGCATCAGTTGATAACAGCCTCGAGTTATTGTAGTCCATATCAAAAACCTGGGTTATAATGTGGCCGGTACGAAGGCGGTATCTTTCCAATAAAGGATCTTCCACAAATTCTTTGGTAATCCTGACTTCATCCAGAAAACCATTATAATCGCTCCCTATCACCACAGTTCCCCCAGCTGCCCTGCCGATATAGGGGATATAGAATTCAGCAGCTTCCCGTGCCACAGGATTTGAATAGGTAATTGCTTCGGGAGTACCGTCAAGCAGATACTCAATCATCCCTGTATCTGAATCAAACCGTATCATATGATGATGCCACTGCCTTGGAATCAGGGAAGTCAGTCCTTCCAGGGAAACCGAAAATTCAGAAAGGTCCGGCGGAAGGAATACATTATCAAAGTTCCACACCAGCTTCCTTTCCCGAATACTGCAACGAATTTCCTGAGGTACAACCATTGTCTGATCGGAGTTCCACCTAGAACCTCTCCACCGGAACACAGTTTCCCCTTCATGCATTGTTGTCGGATACATCCAAAATTCAATGGTAAAATCTTCGACCTGTGTACCAGGATTGAATAGAGCCTCTGGAGTTGCAGGCTGAAGCTCCAATCCTGTTCTATTACCATAAAATGCAGCAGCACCGGTACCTTTTCGAAAATGCCGCTCTGTTATCTCAATATCCTGGTTCAGCACGAAGTACTGTTCAGCGCTGTCATAGACACCATCTGCATTGAAATGCAACAAAAGGTCAGTAGCAGATTCAGGCAGATATTCTCCGTCCTGCAGCTGAAAATCCTGATACCCGTATCTACCTTCAAAGAACCGGATATTCTCGGTTTCAAGAACAGAGCCCCAGTTGTCAGTTAATCCGAGAACAACTTCTTCTTCCTGGGACCAGGCTTGTGAAACAATGAGAACAATAATTATTAGTGTTAGTATAATGCTTTTCTTTTTCACCACTCTTCTATACATTAATACTATCGGACAAAATCCTCCAGTAGAACAGGAATTCTATTCATGAATATACAACTTCAGGAAACAATTAAAAACCTGCCAAAGAAATCCGGCGTCTATCTTATGAAAGACTCGAATAATAAGATTATCTATGTGGGCAAAGCAGTGAATCTGAAGAACCGCGTCTCTTCATACTTTACCGGAGACAAAGACCCCAAAACCGCTGTTCTGGTTAAGCGAATTGACAATATTGATACAATAATTACAGAAAACGAATATGAAGCTCTGCTTCTGGAAAATAATCTCATAAAAAAGCACAAGCCCAAATACAACATTAACCTGAAAGATGGAAAATCCTATCCGGTTATCCGAATAACCAATGAAGATTTCCCCAGGGTATTTCGGACGAGACGAATCATACAGGACGGCTCTAAATATTTCGGCCCATTCACGGACCTGAAAAAGACTGACCAATATCTTGAACTGATAGAACAGCTATTTCCTATACGAAAATGTAGAGGAAAATTGAAGAAAAGAAAACACCCCTGTCTTTATTACCATATCGGAAGATGCTCTGCTCCGTGTGCAGGGAATATTTCTGCACAAGAGTACCAGTACAAAATTGCCGGAATTATCCGCCTCCTTGAAGGAAAGACAACCGACCTTATTCGGTCGCTGAGAGAGAAAATGACAGCTGAAACAGAAAAGCTGAATTTTGAAAAAGCAGCTTATTACAGGGATACCATTAATGCTATCCGGACAGTCACACTGGACCAGGAGGTTGTGAATTTCTCTGAAACCACCCAGGATATTATTGTACTTGCTAAAAAAGAGGGTCTAGGAGTTTTCAGTATTTTTCAAATCCGAGATGGCAAGTTGAGCGGACGGAATACATTCAGAGTTCCGGCTGTCGGGGAAAATAGAGACCTTTATGAACAGTTTATACTGCAGTATTACCGTTCAATAGGAGAGGTTCCCCAAGAAATAATACTTCCCATCCGATTCGACTGGGTTATGATACGTGAGTTTTTCCAGAATAGAGGCGACAAAGAACCGGAGATGTCCCTCCCTAGAAGCAAACGGGAACAGAGCCTGATAAAGATGGCAAAGGAGAATTCTTTTATTGATCTTGACCGGGCATTGCAAAAACAGAACAAGGATCGCTCTCTAAAGGAGTTAAAGCAGGTCCTCTCGTTACCGAAACTTCCTTCACGCATAGAGGGTTTTGACATTTCACACAATGTCGGGAAAAACACGGTTGCTTCCATGGTTTCATTTTCAAAAGGACTGCCGGACAAATCAAACTACCGCTATTTTAAAATAAAGTCACTTGACTCCGGTCAAATAGATGACTTTGCATCAATTCGGGAGGCAGTTGCACGGCGGTATACCAGGGTCATTAACGAAAAATCTGAGCTGCCGGATCTAATAGTCATTGATGGAGGAAAAGGCCAACTAAGCTCAGCTAAAAACATACTAAAGGGCATAGGATTAGATGATCTTCCAATTATCGGTCTTGCAAAGCGCGAGGAGGAGATTTTCCTTCCTGACAAAAAGGAACCGGTAATTATCCCGGAAGGAAGCCCTGCTTTGCAGATTATCCAGCATGTACGTAATGAGGCACACAGATTTGCAATAACCTATACTAGAAAGACAAGGAAAAAGGACCTGGCTTTTACCAGCCTTGAACGCATTTCCGGAATCGGGCCCAAAAGAAGCACTGCACTTCTAAAACAGTTTGGATCGATTCAAGGGATTATAGATGCAGAGGATGGTGAAATCGCAAAGAAAACCGGAATATCCGAAGAGCTCGCAAAATCGGTTAAAAAATCGCTTCTTGAAATTCGGGAGAATACAATGAATATCCCTTCCGATCAATAAACACCGCAACAGCAGGCGATTTAATACAAGAGTAGAGAAAATACTCTGCTGCAAACATATGAATATCTGCAGAAGATGTCCGGAAAAACTCAAGGGTATTACTAATATTTTTAATGATCTGCTGGGTGTCCTCGATAGAATAGTGTTCCGCAGCTAATAGAAAACTGCTTTGTGCCTTTTTCGACCAGATATTGAGTGTTTTGAATATTTCCTGGGAATTATACTGGTGCCTTTTAAGCTGAAGTACCATGTGAAGTTTTTTGAACTGATACAACAAGGATGAAACAAGGCTTTGCACTGCACTTTCTTTTGATAACACAATGTTTTTATAAATGCTCAGGCTCTGTTCCATTTGTTTTCCGGCCATTGCATGAAAGAGAGAAAAGACATTTTCTTCTTTACTATGGTAAAGATACTCCTCTACATCAGCTTCTTCCAACTGCTGTTTGTCTGTGTAAAAAGAGATAAGCCTGGAACAGATATTCTCGAAACTCGAAGTATCATTTTCTACCATGCTGAGAATAAAGTCTACTGCCCTGCTGCTTATGGACTTTCCATTATTTTGAAAATACCGGGATATCCAGCCGTGCTTCTGAGGTTCACGAAGCTCCCAGAATATTTTTTTGGCAGAGGGATCAATAACCTTTTCCAAGCTCTGACTTACCCGCATTTCAGAAGAAACAAGGATCAGCTTTGAAGCATCCTGCTTTCTTTTTCTGTATTCTTTTATACGCTTTATCTCATCTTGCTTTAAAGCATCTGCATTCTGAAGAATAACCACAATATGGGAAGCAAAGAGCATATTGTTTTCTAATGTCATTACCACTTCTTGTATACTCTTTTCATGAGCATGGTAATTGTAAATTTCAGGCTTTTCTTTCCATTCTTGAGAAAATTGCTTCAAGAGCTTTTTAATGTGCTGCCGCTTTTCCCCTTCTTCCGGGCCGGTAAATAAATAAACAGTAGGTGTATTACTCATAATTCCGCATAATATATGTAAGTTTTCCGAGAATACGGATGTTTTGTGTGTACAACGGCGGATATGCAGGATTTTCAGCTTTGAGTTTAACTCTGTGCTTTTCTTTATAGAAGCGCTTTAATGTAACAGCATCATCCACCATTGCCACAATTATATCCCCGTTTAATGCTGTTTGCTGGTGCTTAAATATTGCAAGATCTCCGTCCAGGATCCCTGCGTTTTTCATACTGTCCCCTTTTACGTTGAGAGCAAAAAAGCGTCCAGTTGAAAGGTACTGAGGAGGAACTGCAATAACGCCGTCAAAATTCTCTTCAGCAAATAAAGGTACTCCGGCTGCAACATTTCCAAGTAAGGGCACATGGATATTCGCGTCCTCTGTTTCGGTTCCGTCTTCAAGCACTTCAATTGATCGCGGCCTATTAGCAGAACTGTGGAGACACTGCTTTTTTTCCAAGGCTTTTACATGATCATGAGCGCCTTTTACAGAGATCTCAAAGTAATCTGAAATCTCCCGCATAGTTGGAGGAAATTTATGGTCCTTAATAAAGCGCTTAATAAACGAGAGTATTTCTTTCTGTCTTTCTGTTAACTGCTTCATTTCTTTGTCTGTATTCCAAGTTTCTTTATTTTACCATGAAGATTGCTTGGATAAACACCCAAAACTTCCGCGGTTTTTGAAATATTATAGGCATTTTCTTCGAGTTTACTCTCAATAAATTCCCGCTCAAAGTTGTCCTTTGCATCATTTAATTTCATATCCAGATATTTTTCAAGGTGAGCCGGGCCGGATTGAGACAGAGTTTTTCCAAGATAGTACTCCACTGTCTCTTTAGAAATAACCTCTTCATCTGCCATTATTGTTACCCGTTCAACAAAGTTTTTCAGTTCACGGATGTTTCCCGGCCATCGGTAGTTTTCCAGTATTGTTAGTCCTTCTGGAGATACGCTCTTTAACGGCTCTTCTTTTGGGCGGTATTTTTCAAAAAAGTAGTTTAACAGCAGCGGTAAATCGGAAACCCGTTCCCGCAGCGGCGGTACAGTAATAGGAATAACATTCAGCCGGTAATACAAGTCTTCTCTGAAATTTTTCTTTCTTACTTCTTCTAGGATATCCTTGTTTGTGGCAGCTATAACCCGAACATCGGTCTGAATTGATTCTTCTCCGCCTACCCGTTGAAAAATAAGGTCCTGAATTACACGGAGCACCTTGGCCTGAGCATTCAGGGACATATCAGCAACCTCATCA
>CAYRYS010000039.1:0-14198 GCA_964428555.1 uncultured Spirochaetales bacterium
AGCAAAATGCGTATTTTTTTTGTATTTGCGGGTTTACCCAAAAGGTTCGGGTCAGTAAATATTTTAAAAATCGCTGTGTTCTAAATACTGAAGTGCTATAGGGTCCTCAGGATTCATTTCCAGAACTGCTTTAAAATAGGCATCAGCTTCTTCTTTGTTTCCTTTTTTTAGAGAAAGAATACCGAGATTAGATATTACCTTTACATTTTCAGGTTCAAATTTTAGTGCCTGACGAAGGTAGTTTTCGCTTAGCTGATACTCCCCAAGCTCCATACAGCAGATTGCAAGCTCATTTAGGGTATCAGGCTGGTCAGCTTTGAGTTCGATTGACCTTTCAAAAGCAGTCTTTGCTTCTCCGAAATTTCCGAGTCTTCTATTTGCCCATCCTAAAAGAAACCATGCGTTCCAGATTTTCGGATTTTTTTCAAGAAACCGGGAGATTGATTCTATGCCGCGCTCTTCTTCTCCGAGACGGATGAAATCGTAGGCTTCTTTGAAGAGTGTGTCCAAAAGGTTCTGTCTTTCTATTTCTCCTATTATCCGTTCTGCTTCTTCTGCTTTTTCGCCATCCGATTCAAAAGAGAGAAAATAGCTAAAATGCTTCCTTGCTTCCTCAAATCGGTAGTTCCGTAAATAAAAGTATGCGAGATTAAAATGGGCATCAGGGAAATTCTCATCCATAGAAAGGGCTTGTTTGTAGTATTCTAACGCCTTTCTGCCGTGCTCTTCTGCCATTTCTGTCTGACCGATTTTTTCATACTGTTCAGCACGCTGATCAAACAGCAATGCAAGGTTTACTATGTGACCCGGTTCATTCGGCTCAAGTCCGACAAGTGCTTGAAAAATATCTTCTGCAAGTTCAAAATCCATATTTCTTGCTTTTAATACAGCTGTTTGACTGAGCTCATTAATTATATCCGGTTTTACAGCAAAAATGAAATCGCGGTAATAACTGTGGTTTTCACAAGACGGGTCATTTGCTAAGACTCTCAGCATCCCGGTTATGATCATCTCCCAGGAGAGGTCCTTTAGATCAAGTTTGTCCTTTCCTGGGGGTAATTCGACAGGAAGGAGAATAGACGGATTGACAGTGAAATCACCGATTTGTGTTGCGAAATTTTCTGGTATTGAAATATATAGTATGTTTTCCAAAAGATGGGTCCTTATTGATCTGTTTTCTCAGATTCATCCGGTTCTGTTTCTGTTACTCTGCTTTTGCGGGTATTCCGAATGAATTCGTTAATTTTTAGTTTCCATTCCATGGGGATAGTATCTTCGTGAAAGTTAAGAGCAACTGCTGCTATGTCTTTTCTTCCTTCAACCGGCTCGTACCTGACTATCTTTCCCTTTAATTCAAGGATTTTTCGAGTGTCCTCAGTCTCGACCTTCAAAAAAGCCTCCTTCTCCATTAGGAATTTGGCTACTCCTATCATCAGTACTTTTACACCTGAAAAAGAAACATCCCGCATAATACATTTCCGGGGAACACCTTGAATGTATATCATGGCTTCCTTCGATTTTAACCCAAGTTTGCGCAAGCTGTCAGTTGTTACGGTAATACGCTCTTCTTTGCGCTTCTTAGAATTAACATTTGCATCCAGAAGCTTGCCGAGAATTTCTATTAGATCATCCGGAGGTCGCTGGGTATACTGCAGACTGATAATATTCAGAGACTTATTTTCCTTAGAGTAGGGAGTAAAACCGATTACTTTGCTGGAAACAAAGAAAGTAAGCGGATCTGTTTTATCTGTTTGTTTAAAGCTAAACCGCAGTGCTGCTAAGTTGTTCGCATCCCGCATTTTTTGGAATTGATCCTGGCGTATATTAGCAATTACCTTTGCACCTACCATTGAGGTGGAATAGATAATACATGGCAGCTGCTGTCCAATGTATTTCAAGTAAACCTGCTGAGCGTTTAATCCAGTAGCATGGATTACCCCTTTATTGAAGGTTACATCAGTTTCCTTGAAGCTATCGTAATATTTTACTATCTGTTGGCTTGTTCTTATTCCCATAAATGTAACTCGATATTAGTACGAACTATTAATCATGTCAATCGTAGAATGTCGGTAATTTTACCTGAAAGCGGAACTTCGACTGTGGAAGTATGATTATTAGATATGATTAAAAAAACCCGCAATGCCGCTTGGCGAAATTCTCTTGAACCGCTTAGTCCAAGTGGGTCCCGTCTCTGTAAAATCGTGTTTATTCCGGATAAACCGGAACAGCAATTCAGATACAGAATTCAGGGTCCCGTAGAATTGTTTTGAGCCAAGAGAACTACAGCGCCGCACGTACATTGCAGGCAGCTTATTCCAAATTATGATCAAGTTCCCGGATTAATCGTTCAGTAATCTCTTTCATTTCCTGATACTCTTCCGGGTCTTGATCTGTATAAACGTAGTTTTCTTTATTCTGTGCTTTAAATAATTCGTCTGTTATCGTTAAGCCAGCTAGTATAAGCAGCTTCATTGGATCGTTTTGGTTCGTACTCTTCTGAAGCTTTTCAATTGTCTCGTTTACATAAGAACTAACTCGTTTAATATACTCAGGATTCTCATCAGCCTGAATCGTTAGAGAAGTCCCAAGAATATTAATAGT
This sequence comes from uncultured Spirochaetales bacterium, assembly GCA_964428555.1. Classification (GTDB taxonomy): domain Bacteria; phylum Spirochaetota; class Spirochaetia; order CAYRYS01; family CAYRYS01; genus CAYRYS01. The sequence goes on from CAYRYS010000039.1 coordinate 2,602, forward strand.
CATTCTGTGTTCATTCATCAAATTCTTCGCTTAAAAAATATCAAGCTGGCCTTTTTGAGGGGGGTCTCCCTCGTTTTCATGCTCTTCAGGAGCTTTCTCCTGGTTGTTATCTTCAACAGGTTCCTCTAATTCTTCTTCTGACAGCTGGAATGAAGCTTCCTCAGACATCTGCGTTGATTCTGTAACCGGGGTTTCTTCTTCCTCAGGCATCTGGGTTGTGTCCTTTTGCGCAGGGTTTTCCTGTGCTGCCTCTGGAGTACTGCCCTGGGTGTAAGAATCTTCAATTTCATCTAATTGATGTAGGGCTTGTAAAATGCCCTGCTCAATTTCTGATTGGTCTTTTTTAAATTGTCCTACGAGGACCTCCAGCTCATTCATCCGGTCCTCATAGGAATTGATTTTTTCCTTTAGAGACGCGTTCTCACTTTTTAAGTGGTGGATTGTGTCTATAGCAATTCGGACTTTCTTTTCCAGAGTCCGGATTTGATCTATTGTTATCATCCTATGCTGCCTCTAATGCTGCCTTTGCCTTTTCTACAAGTGACACGAATGCTTTCGGGTCTTCAATTGCCAAGTTTGAAAGGGCTTTTCGGTTCAGCTGAATATCCGCTTTTTTCAGTCCATTGATAAAGCGTGAGTATGACATATCGTTTTGTCTGCACGCAGCGGAAATACGCTGGATCCAGAGTGTGCGGAAGTCACCTTTTTTGGACTTTCTGTCTCTGTATGCATAGGCAAGGGCTTTCTTTACTGCGTCTTTGGCAGTTCTGTTGAGCTTACTTCTTCTGCCCCAATATCCTTTTGCTTGTTTTAGGAGTTTTTTTCTTCTTCTTGTTCTTTTCGTGCCGTCTACTGCTCTAGCCATTGTATTCTCCTTATCCTCTTAGCCGTACGGCAGACACTGTTTTGCTCTTTTAGTTTCAACAGCGCTGAGTATACCGCTTTTTCGTAGTTTTCTTTTTCGTTTTGACGACTTCTTTGTAAGAATGTGCCGTAAACCTTGTTTTTTGTATTTTACCTTTCCGGAACCGGTGAAGGAATATCGTTTTGCCGCACTTTTGCGGGATTTCATTTTAGGCATAATTTCTTCCTTTCCTATTTCTTTGATTTTGGGCTCAATATCATTGACATAAATCTGCCTTCCATTTTCGGCGGATTGTCTACGTTGTATCCATCCTCAAGGAGTTCTAAGACTTGTTCAAGGACTTCTCTTCCTATTTCTGTATGTGCAAGCTCTCTACCGCGAAAGCGGATTGTAACCTTTACTTTGTTTCCCTGTTCTAAAAACTCTTTAATATGCTTGGACTTAAACTGCAAATCGTGTTCTTCGATTTTTGGCTGCATACGAATTTCTTTTAACTTAATTTGCTTTTGCTTTTTCTTTGACTCCCGTATACGCTTTTCCTGCTCGAATTTGTATTTACCGTAATCGATCAATTTACATACCGGAGGGTTTGAATTCGGTGCAACTTCTACCAAATCCAGCCCAAGGTCTTTGGCAATATTTCTTGCCTCTACAGTAGGCATAATGCCCCTCTGCTCACCTTTTTCATCAATTAAACGAATCTCTCTTACCCGGATTGCATCATTAATCCGTAAATCTTTTGATCCCAATCTACCTCCTCAACAGACAATTTTACATGAAGTCCGTTTCTTATATTAAAACGCGAAAGATGATCATCTTTCAATCATAAAAACTATACCATTCACTCAACAAAGAGTCAAAGGGTATAGAAGATGATCAATATAATATACGGAGATGCACTATAACAAAATACCCAATTTCTGTCCACAGGCCTGGATTAAAATGTTAAGTGATTTCGCATTGCAGTTTATGAAGTGATTATCTTCTATATTTTGCCGGTACAGTATACTAATATTATATTATAGTTAACAAAAAACCTATATGAACCGACGAATTTACCAGGTAGGTAAGCTTTTTGGTAGCGTATTTATGCAATCCAGGCTTGCTGTTTTCCAACAGGTATTCCACATAAGTAATAAGGGGGAAGGTGCAGTGGACCGAGAAAAACTTGAAAAGATTATAGATTTTGCAATAAATAAAGAGACTGAGGATCAGAGACTGTATAAAAAAGGGATAGAAAAGAGTGAAGATGAGGGATTGCGTCATTTATTGCGTTCAATCCTTGATCAGGAACAGGACCATGAAAAAATGCTGAAAGAGTTAAAGGAGGATGAGGATTATTACAATGCTTTTGCTGCTGTAGAAGATGGTGCACTATATATCGATGAGCATAAAGAATCTGAGTCATTCACAGAAGCCATGGACTATAAACAAGTGCTGCGCCTGATTATTCAGCGTGAATCCGGAGTTGTTACTTTTTATACCAAGCTTGCCCAATTGAGTTCTGACAGTGATATTTCCTTTACCTTTCAAAAGCTTGCTGATGAAGAAAAAAAGCACCAGAAATGGACTCAAGACAGATACGACCTTGAAATGCTGAAATAACTCAGTTCTTAGGGTAAATTTAAATCTATTGGTCTGGTTGCTTGAAGCCCTATCATTCTTTTGATATAACTTTCTCATACACTCGGATAAATGACTATATTGGCACAAAGGATATATTATGATTCTATTTTCCTTGCTTTCTTTTCCCCTGACAACAGCTCTTATTTTTCTCGTTTTTTTTGTAAAGGAGGGGACCGGCGTTCATGTGGTAAAACCCATTATTTTTGGCGCGATATGGTTTATCCCCTTGTTCTTTTTGCAATGGCTTTTAAAAATTAGTTTTCCGACAGAATATCAATTCTCTTCTCTGTATCTATATGTTACTCTTTACGGTTCTCTTCTGCCTTTTGCTATAGCTGTAGCAGGATACATTATTTCCTTCCGTATGACTGCAGAGCCGGTAGCAGTGTTGAAAGAGCTGCTTGTCTATTTTACCAGCTATTTCACATTAATAAATATTGCTGACTTGATTTGGAATTATGACCGTATGAGTACCAGCGTTCTTTTTCTTGAACCGATTGCCAGAATTATGATTGCAATCCTTATTGCTGTATTTATTGCAAAGGTAATTGATACATATGGATGGCTGAAAGCGGTTTGGATATTTCTTTCCATTCTTGTGTTGTTTATTCTGCCGTTTAGTGAGGTTGTTTTTTGGCTTGGACAGCCTGCATGGGCTTGGGTGATAGCAGCAGTTTCTGTTGCAGCTTCAGTTACCGGTTTCTATTTTATAAAACAGAGCTTATAAAGCTTGAAAGCACAAAAAAGGCTGCCCATTAAAGGACAGCTTTTTTTTTAGTATCTTCCTGCACTTCCCAGTACATTCTTATTTTTATGAACAATTAAGGTGCTTAACTCATCCCGTGCCGGACCAAGGTACTTTCTTGGATCGAACTCACTGGGTTTCTCATTAAAAACCTTTCGGATTGTTGCAGTAACAGCAAGTCTTCCGTCTGAGTCAATGTTGATTTTGCATACAGCAGACTTTGCTGCTTTTCTCAGCTGGTCCTCCGGGATTCCAACTGCATCAGCAAGGTCACCGCCGTTTTCATTAATCTCTTTTACATACTTCTGAGGTACTGAAGAAGAGCCGTGGAGGACAATTGGGAACCCTGGAATCTTCTTCTCAATTTGTTCAAGGATATCAAATTTCAGCGGAGGCGGAACAAGCACTCCATCTTCATTCCGTGTACACTGTTCAGGTGTGAACTTGTTTGCACCATGAGAAGTACCAATCGAAATTGCAAGTGAATCTACGCCTGTTTTCTTAACAAAGTCCTCAACTTCTTCTGGTTTTGTATAATGCGCAACCTCTGAAGAGACTTCGTCTTCAACGCCTGCAAGAACTCCAAGCTCACCTTCTACTGTAACATCGTGCTTGTGTGCATAATCTACAACCTTTTTAGTAAGAGCCACGTTCTCATCGTATGAGAGATGGGAACCGTCGATCATTACTGATGAGAAACCGCTTTCAATACAAGATACACAAAGCTCGTATGAATCGCCATGGTCCAAGTGCAGTGCCATTGGTATGGATGCTCCTTTTTCCTTTATCAGCGTAGCAGCTCCTTGAGCAAGATAGCGAAGCAGTGTTTCATTTGCGTATTTACGCGCTCCCTTTGAAACCTGAAGAATCAGAGGAGATTTGGATTCAATACACGCGTTAACAATTGCCTGTAGCTGTTCAAGATTATTAAAGTTGTATGCAGGTACTGCGTACCCTTCGGCCATAGCCTTTTTAAACATTTCCCTTGTATTCACAAGGCCTAAATCTTTATAGGAGACCATTATCTAACTCCTTACTATAGTATATTTAAAGCAATTGTAAGTTTCAGAGCACAGGGTGTCAACAGCACCGAATAGGTTTTTGCCTCTTATTTTCAGGAACTCAGGTATAATCTTAGAGAGTAAATACTCTTTCCGCCTCTATTGACCAGTCCAAATACTAATGATAGTTTTTATCTATACATTGCATGTGCTGCAGCTTGATCTGCAGATTCTTCTAAAGCAATGAAATAGATATTTGTTTCACCATATAAGAAAGGCTTGTCTTTCATGAAGAAGCTATTGATTCTGCTTACGATCCTTTACCTTCTCACTTCCTGTACTGTCCGGGATATTGTGTATGTTCCGGATCCGTTATTTGTCATCTCTTTAGAGGATCATGATTTATTTGCTCGGGAATTGATTTTCCATGGAGAGTTTTTTGGAGCATTTATCAATTACCGTGCGTATGATCAGTTAGAAAACAGTGAATTAATAGCAGCACAGCTGCACTCAGAGGACATGATCATCACTACACACTGGTTTTATGAGAATCATATTTCCGGGGCTGAGCGAGATGCTCCTGTACTGCTGCTCAACGGTCCGGAAGTTACGAATGATGATAATGTACGAAGCCTCAGGCATGACAGGTCTCCTGCGTTTACTGATTTGGGACGGCTTTTTGCAGAGTACATGGAAGACAATGATATTCAAAACAGTGCAGGGATATTTTTAACAGATAACGAGGCAGCTCAGCAGGAACTCCAGAGTTTTTTAGACGGATTTCGGACAGTAGTTGATGAAAGCAGGGTAAGGATTTTTGAATCAGCTAGCATTGATAATCGAAGGCAGGCAACTGGGCTTGCAGAACGAGTTCGCTCGAATGGGTATCAGCTCTGTGCTGTATTTACCGGCAGGTGGAATGCTGAGATTCTCCCGATTCTTAACAGCTCAGAAATTCTCTTTGCAACAGAGTACATTCAGGCAGCTGGGTATTTTACAGATCTGTGTGTGTATTCTCTTGAACATAATTATTTAAACTATGCACAGCAGATTGTTCATATAATTATGAACAATGAAGATGATTATACAGTACATCCCCGAATTGTTTCGTATCCTGCTCCTACTGCAGAAGATAGTGAAGAAGAAGGTGATGATGAAGAATGAATATATTCCGCGTCCTGAGTGGATGCGGAAAAAAAAGCAGTTAAGCAAAGAAGTTATACATACACGAGCAAAAGTCCATGCTCCAGGGCTTCATACAGTGTGTGAAGAAGCACGTTGTCCTAATCTCACTGAGTGCTATAAAAAGTCGGTCATCACTTTTCTCATTCTTGGGGATGTATGCACCCGAAACTGCAGGTTTTGCTCTGTAAGGCATGGAACTCCGGAAACTCCTGATCCTGAAGAGGGCAAGAAAATTGGAGAATACTGCATGAAGCAGGGTATTGGGTATTTGGTACTGACCTCTGTAACCAGGGATGATCTTCCATTAAAAGGTGCAGCACACTTTTGCCGGGTAGTCCAGGACATACGGGTAAAAGTGTCAGATATACGCATAGAGTTGTTAGTTCCGGACTTTCAGGGCAGTACAGAGGCAATGGACAAGGTGATTGGCCTTAATATCGAAGTAATCGGTCATAATTTGGAAACTGTGCCGTCCTTATACAGTGATATCCGTCATCCTGCAGAATATACCCAAAGTCTTGATATTTTACGTTACTATAGAAAGCAGAGTCCGGCAAAAACAAAGATTAAGACAGGCTTGATGGTTGGACTTGGGGAAACAAAGGATGAATTGATTAAGGTTTTTCAGGATGTCTATGATGCGGGAACAGATATTCTGACAATTGGTCAGTATCTCCAGTCCGGAAAAGAATCTGTTTCTGTTAAGAAATATTATACGAAAGATGAATTTAAACAAATGAAAAGTGCTGCAAGAGAAATTGGTATATCTTCTGTTCTTGCCGGGCCTTATGTACGCAGCTCGTATCTCGCAAATGAAGTATATATGGGTACTTTGGAGAAAAATGTTTGACAAAGCAATTGCTAAGAAATATAATTCAAACAGCTTAGAGCTTCTATAGTTTTGGAATGAATAGCAAAGGAGTGAATAATGAAAAAAGGCGTTGTATTTTTTGCATGCCTTCTATTGCTGCTCGTTTTTGCAGGAACGGCTTTCGCGAATGACGATGCTGCGTTAATAGTTTCGCGCGTCATTGAGAGCTTTGATAATACAGAAACGCGACAGTGGGTTTCAATAGGCAGTAAATTTGCCACAGAAGGCTATCCTGAATCTCAATTGGTCGAAGCGTGGCCGGACGCTCTTTTCGGTGATAATAGACAAGGTGAAGAACTTCGGTGTCTTGGTGTACACGGTAGATTTGACAGACAGGGGTATAATTATATTGAATTAATTCCTACTGACGAGGATGAAAATCCGGCGCCTGTTGAGCTTCCCGGTCAGGTACGTACCTTGGATGTGTGGGTATGGGGTTCTAATTACGATTATTACCTAGAAGCCCATGTATTAGATCATAGAGGTATCAATCATGTACTTCCATTGGGAAATCTGGATTTTGTCGGTTGGAGAAATCTATCTGTAGATGTTCCGGGTACAATTCCGCAGGCTTCGGCAAATATACCTGGTTTGAACCCTCTGAGATTAACAAAAATTGTTATTTGGACACGACCGAGGGAACGGGTGAATGACTTTTATGTATATATTGACCATATAAAAGTCCTAACTGATGTATTTCTTGATAGGTATGACGGAGACGACCTTGGAGATCCTGAACGGATGGACGAGCTCTGGAACGCTGAAGCGGAAGAATAAAGGAGTAGAGAAACATGAAAAGATTTTTTATATTGTTATTACTAAGCACTTGTCTGGTTTCTTTTACCTTTGCTCAGCAGAATCAAGCAGAAGAAGATGATGCATTAGAACAAGTTGGAGAATCCGATCCGCAGTACGTTGGACAGGATACTGCACAGCAAGCCTTACGTGAGGTATCGGTTTCCAGATTTGAAGATGCAGGTTTTTGGTACGGCGGCATGCCTGCTGATGAAGGAATAATTACTTTGCGCAGGTTTGAAGGCGAGCCGGCAGGGAAACAGCCTCTGGCAGGCGAAGAAGAAGCAGGAATTGAAGCACAGGACAGATATGTTCTCGGTGCTAGAGTTGACTTTTACAAAAGAGGGCATAACTCTTTCTCAATCCGCGCAGTTCGGCCATTACCTGTGGAAGGTATCACAAAGACTATTTCTGTATGGGTAGCGGGAAGAAACTATAATCATAGGCTTGTACTTCTCATCCAGGACCACTTTGGAAATACTGCTGAAATTGATATGGGAACCCTGAATTTTTCCGGATGGAACCAGCTAACACAAGCAGTACCGCCGAATATTGTTCAGCGAGATTACCACTACAATAATAGAATGGGTATTCAAATTGTCGGTTTTCGGGTTGAATGTGATCCTGCAGAAACCTATGGTTCATATTACATTTACTTTGACGATATGCGTGCAGTGACGGATCTCTTTGCTGAAGAGAACAGAGATTCAGATGATATGCTTGATACCTGGTAGAATATCTATGACAAAAAAAGGCTGTCTGAAAACGCGGACAGTCTTTTTTTTTTTGCCTTAGATGCAGAAGAATTGTTTTCACGTCTGAATAACTTGTAAGTACAGATAAAACATGGTACATATAAAATATGAGTGACTACTTATCAAACCCGGAAGAAGAATATAAGAAAACCCTTGCTTCTATAAAAAAAATGAAAGGGATACTTGAAGTTACGAAAGATGCGGACCGGAAAAAACGGTTAGCAAAGGAGCTTTCAGGTCTTAAAAAGCTTCGAATACAGTTGGAAACTATGTATGACTTTTCCCATATAGATGAACAGGAAGAAGATGTTTCCACTGCATATTCTTCGAATGAAGATTCTGATTATCCTATTTTAGATTCTATGTGGGACAGGTATGCAGAGAAGTTTGAAGATGAAAAAGAAGATGACCTTAAGGCAATACTTGTGTATTTAAGCCACTTTGATAATGAGTTTTTAAGCTTCCTTAGTGAACGGAAGCTTCGGCTTGATTTTAACCATTCCATTGAACGTGATTCTTTTTACAACAGTTTTCAGCAGGTGTACAAGAAAACTACTGACTATCAGCGTGAAAAGAGACAAAACATAGATAATAGCTTTTTTAAGGCTCATGAGATGGATTTGCGGAATAGAAAGATGAAAATGCTCCGCATGCTCTACCTTGATATTGCAAAATACTTTCGAAAAGTCCGGCGTTTTGCTGGTGACCTTTTGGAAAACATTGAGCAAGGCGGGGGTATGTGTCTGAACCCGGATGAAAAGATAGAGATATCCGAGTATGAAAGCATTGAAAGCCTTCGCGGACTTACAGTTAAAGAGGGGATACAGGAATTATATTCCTTTTGTGATGAACTCTTGGGTTATTTGAATATGCCTGATATTTCTGAACAGGAAAGCTGAAAAACAATGGAAACCTATACAAATCTGTTAAAAGATGTTTACTTTTTCCAGGATCTCAACGATCACGAGCTCTCAATTATTGCGCGGTCCTGTAAACGCGAGCTTATTAAAGCCGGAGAAATAATATTTCGGGAAGGCAGTGAAGCAGAGCGGTTTTTTATTGTTCTTTCAGGTGCTGTTGAAGTATGGAAAGATTATTTTGATGATCAAAAGGATTTACTTGCAGTTCACGGGAAGGGGCACCTCTTTGGCGAAATGGCTTTAATAGACGAACTCCCGAGAAGCGCTACAGTCATTGCCAGGGAAGATACGGAAGTTCTGTACATGGTGCGTGGTGTATTTCACAAGATTGTTAGCGAAAATGCATCAATTGCGCAGTCAATAATGCGCTCTGTATCTTCTATGGTGAGGAAAAGTAATGAGACCTTTGTTGAGGGTTTGCGGAAGCAAAATCAGGAGCTTGCAAAGGCAAACAAGGAGCTCCATGAAGCACAGGAAGAGCTGCTGCGTGCTGAAAGGCTGTCCACGCTCGGGAAATTTTCATCCCTTATTTTACATGATATCCGCAATCCTATTTCTGTTCTAAACGGCTATGCTTCAATGATCATACTACACGGTGACGGGGCTGAGAAAACCACTGAATACGCTAAAAAGATTTTAGCCGAAAGCAACAGATTAAACCGCCTTGCAAATGAGCTGTTAGATTACTCCCGCGGTGAAATACGACTGAATATTTCTGTGGTTGACTTACATGATTTCTTTGCTGAGCTTCAGGAATATTTGGATAACCGCTTCTCCGGCTCGAATATCGAGGCAACCATCAAAAACACCATTACCCAGCCTGTTTTATTTGATAGAGACAGGATGATGCGGGTAATCATGAACCTCTCTGAAAATGCCAGAAAAGCAATGCCGAAGGGCGGTACTTTTACTCTTTCTGCGTTTGATGATAATGGAAAGATTGTTTTTCAGGTATCTGATACAGGCATAGGGATGTCAGAAGAAGTAAAATTAAAGATTTTCGAACCGTTCTATTCCTCTTCTCATGCAGGGGGTACAGGTCTTGGGCTTCTTATTGTAAAAAGCGTAATTGAAGCTCATGATGGCAGCCTGTCAGTGGAGAGTAAGGAAGGCAGTGGTACAGATATCTACTTGTATCTACCCAAAAGGGCATAATTCTTGCAACTCTCCGTTAAAGCATTTACAGTGGGTGATGGAGGCAGCTATGAAAAAAATAGTTTCAACGACCATCATACTTCTCTTTCTTATTTCCTGTCACACTGTTGCGCAAGACGCAATTTCCCCTTCAGATGCAGCAAATGTTGACGGTACTTTTAATGAAGCTGAGTACAGCTATACTGCAGAAGAAAACGGTATGATGATCGGTGTTTCAATAACCCGGGATAATATGGTATATGCCGGAATACAGGCAGAGACTGAGGGATGGGTAGCACTTGGGTTCGATGCAACTGTTATGGACGGCTCCAGGATGATGCTTGCTTCTATGTCCAATGGGAATGTGAATTTCAGGGAAGATGCCGGCCAAGGCCATGGTCACAGCAGAGAGGCAGACCAAATAACTGAAACATACGCAGTTAGTGAGAACAACGGAATAACTGTGATGGAACTTGCAGTACCCATATCAGATCTGGATGCTTTAGAAGGATCTCTAGACCTGATATACGCTTTTGGCGGTTCAGATTCTTTCTCCTCTTACCACAGAGCGCGGGGCGCCACATCATTAAATATAAGCAGATAAGCTTGGGAACAATGTTTTGACATTTTTTCCTACTTGTAAAATAAGAGTCTCAAGGGGTATTTCCTTGAGCTCTGAAATAAACTTGTATACATAAGCTACATACAGGGGATTATTTGGTTTGCCCCTGTGCGGTACTGGGGTAAGAAAGGGGGAGTCTGTTTCACAGAAAATATTCTGCTCAGGCAAAATCTCTGCAGCTTCCTGAATATTTTTCGCATTTTTAAATGTTACATTTCCCGCGAAACTGATGAAGAAGCCAAGGTCTATTGCTTTTTCAGCGGTATGCTTATCTGATGAAAAGCAATGGAATATCCCCCCTTTTTCCACTGGGTTTTCTGTTAGTATTTGAAGCATGTCCTGATCAGCCTTCCTGTTGTGAATAATGATAGGTAGGCCATGGTTGTTTGCCAGATCTATTTGTGCGTTGAACAATTCTTTCTGTCTTTCCGGTGTCCCGTAATTCCAGTGATAATCGAGCCCAATCTCTCCGCAGGCAATAACTTTTTCATGGTCAAGCTGTTTATCCAGTGCATCCAGCGCGGAGGATAAGTTCTCCTTCTGGGCATAAGCAGGGGATAAGCCTTGAGACATGTAAATATTGCTAAACTTTGAAATAAGAGATTTTCTCTGTTCATGATCTGCAACATCTAAACCAATATCAATACCGCAGGCTAAGCCTTCAGAAATATTCTGGAGTTCTTTTCGCGGGTTCCCTTTAACATGATCAATATGAAAATGTGTGTCTATAAGTCCTGTAGAGAAAGTTTCCGGTGTATTCATGGGACTATGATGAATGAAAAAGCCGGTTCCTTCAAGAGGCGGGTTTTTATAATTTAGTATTGACCATCGGGCAAAAGATCGGTATTATCCTAGGCGTTGCCGGAGTGGTGAAATTGGTAGACACAGGGGACTTAAAATCCCCCGGGTATAACATGCCTGTACCGGTTCAAGTCCGGTCTCCGGCACAAAGATTCGCGAAGCGATATCTTAAGCCCAAGGTTCTGGAAGGTGATTCGCAAGAAACACCGAGAAGAACCGCAGCGGCACAAAGATTCGCGAAGCGATATCTTAAGCCCAAGGTTCTGGAAGGTGATTC
>CAYRYS010000039.1:14298-18476 GCA_964428555.1 uncultured Spirochaetales bacterium
GCAAGAAACACCGAGAAGAACCGCAGCGGCAATGATTTAGGCTGCTCAAAAGAGCAGCCTTTTTCAATTTTACCGGATCTTATTTTGATTAGTTATTCATGACACAGCACTTTTATCGCTTTGTCCATTGCCTTTAGGTCATACGGGCCGATATCGCAATGCTTACGGATTATGTCCTGGTATGCAGGAATAAACTTCAAGCCAGTGAGTATGCCGGACATTTCATGGTGATAGAGCAGGTTATTATTCTGCTCCTCCACAATATCAGGGCAGAGGAAAGAACGGAGGCGTTCCAAATACTCCCGGTTTTCCTGTTTCAACATTGCCTGGTGGTCTTTGACCCACATGAGGTAGGCAACCTGGGATGTTATGTCAAGAAAGGCAAAACCGCATTGTTCATATTCATCTGTTATTACCTCTCCAAGCTGGGTCGCTTCCTTTGGTGCAATGTGTTCACTCATTATTCTGTCATAGGTATTGTTTTCCTGCAGCTGTTCGCCAGCTTCAGGATTGCTTTCTATGTAATTGATTAATAGGGAATTTACATACTGATATGCAGCTTGGCGGTAGGTTTGTATTTCCGGATCCACAGTAAGCCATCCCGGTACCTCAGTTGAATCTTCAATATCCGCAAAGAGAGAACGTCGCGGGTCAATTGTCCAGTCCGTGTATTCAGTTGCGCCGATATCAATGCCCAGCGCTTCTTTGAAGTAGATTTTAAGGGAGTCCCGCTTTGTATAATTGATATAAGGAACTTTCCACCACACATTCTCTAAGAAATTCATTCCAAAGCCTTCCTGGATAGATGCGAAGTTGCTTCCTGCAGTGAGTCCTGTATGAGAAAGCGCGGAGAGGATGGCTAATACATCCACACGGCTCCATTCGACTGGTTTCCCTTTTTCAATAATGCGAATACTGTCATTTCCGGTAATTCTTCCTTCCATTGACTCATAGTCCCAGCCATAACCATAGCTTGTTGAGTATTGAAGGTCCTTTGCTAAATTCATAAATACATAATAGGCAATACCGTCTAAAGGCCGTTCTTCAGGCATGTATCCGGATTTTGTATTCACACTGTTATATCCGATCAATTCGCTAAAAAGCATGTCCATTCCAAGGTTCTTTCGTAAATCCGCGCGGATAAACTGGACGCAGAGCCCATTGTCTTCTTTGAAATGAAAGCCCTGTTTTTCAAAAAAATCTTCTACAGAATCCAAAAATAATGAAATTATGTGTTGTTTTACTTTCTCTTGTGAAGCGGATTCCTCAAGGCCAAGTACTTCAAGTGCCTCTTCTCCGAATTTTTCAGATATTTGCTTTCCATTCATGTGAATTAATGGCTTTGTATGCACAAAGTCAGAGGGAAGGGGGTCTGTCTGGGTTAGGGTCCCTCCAAGTGCAGCGCTGTTTAGCGCGTTTATAGTAAGGATGCTGTCAAGTGACCTGCCTGGGCGTTTTGCCCAGGACATAAGATCCATTACCCTTTGAACTGTACTGCTTTCAACCGTATCAGGGATTTCCCCTGTTTTTTCGATATTTTGTATTATAGCTGTAACCTCATCCTCTTCTTCATCACTTAGATGCCAAAAAAGACCGTCTCTTACATTCTCAAGAAAACTCTTCACACCGGAATAATCCCGCTGGCGCACAGGGCCGTGTTCTTCCAAAAGATCGTGGTTATGGTGTTCCACGTAGCATATGCGGTTATTCTTTTTTGCATCTTCCTTTAAAAATCTGCCGAGATTCTGAAAAATCCCATTGTTTTCCGGGAGAATGCCGATATCGATATTATGCATTGAAAAGGTAACCGGTGCGTCCTTGTGTTTGCTTATCACATCTAGTACGCGTGTCCAGATCGTTCCTGACAAGGTGTTTACCACATGCTCGTATTCATCTTTGTCAGCTGCAGGTTCCAGCTGGGTAGAGTAGATTGTGTTCGGATCCAAGCCCAGGTCCTTTTCCGTTAATCCCAGGGCAACCGGGTCTATGTTTATAGGCACAACCTCAAGCACTGTATCCAGTAAAGGGCTTTCCCAGAGCTCAAGCTTGCCTTCTTTATAATCATATCCAATTAAAACGGTAATGAGTTTTACCTGCTTTCCTGTTTCCCGTCTATAGCGTTCTGCTTCCCAGGCAAAATTCAGGGTGTTCGCGGAGATGGTGAAATCGACCCCGCGCTGGTCATTCCAGTGGTGGCCGTACATCGCGATCAGCACCGGATGCTCATCCAGAAAACGGTGAATCTCCCGCCGTTTTTCCCTGATCGACGCGTTTATCTCCTTGGGTGAATCTCCAAGTACAATGCTCTCTAAAGTGTGACTTTTTCTGTTAAAATTAATGTGTGACATGTTCTCTCCTGTTTGTTCATCCCATTATACCCCTGAACCCGGCTGGAGGAAAGAAACTATTTGTCCATCCATCCAGAGGCCCACTCAATGGAATCTTGTAGGTATTTCCGCAATACCTTTCGTGAATGGTTTTTCTCTCCTATGTAGAAATTCATATCCGTGGTTGCTCTATATATTTGCCGATCTGTGAGTATTGTCACTGTTTCATACATACTTTGCTCTAGGCGGAACTCATCGACCTTGCACCTTTTGGATTCATCCTGGGTGTAGACATCTCCCAAGGAAATAACTTTATACCCCTCAGGACGGATGTCCTTCGCGTATACCGGGTACTCAAATACTACCACCGGTTTTTTCGCGAATACTGCTTCAATAAACTGGTTTCCCCATCCCTCCCAAATACTTGGGTAGGTCACAATATCTGAAAACACGTAGGTGTCCCAGAGTGAGTAGATTTTCCCGCTTTCTGTTATGTTTCTTTCATACCCAACAGAATTTCCGATAAACCGCGCGTCAATTCCAAGCTTTTTTGCATAATCTTCCAGGTCATTCATGTACCACATGCGGTCTTCTTCTGCATACCCTGCAAGAAGAAAAACAATATTACTGTCCTTTGTAAATTCTCTGCCATTGTACAGCTGGCTCCCGATGAGCAGGTCTTTGTTGTTCTGCAGGACCTTTACATAGTCCATTGCAACCTCAATTGCCTTGTTTGGAACAATCCGGGTAGCTTGAAGGACTATAATATCATTTTCCCCGATATTGTAGCTCTTTCTGAAGTCAGCATTAAAGTCATCCGGCTGCCACGCAGGCTGGTCGAATGCAAAAACATCGTAGTTTACATCAGCTTCAACACCTTCTTCTGCTAAGTGCTTCTCATTCAGTGTATTAATTGTAGCATGCCGCACATTGGGCAGATCAGGGACAAAGTACTTTTTCAGCAGATCCCCAATGGAGTCGAACTGGGGGATTGTGGTAATATCCCCTTCCCAGTAAAAGTCATGGTCTATAGCCATGCAGGGAATTTTCATTTCAGTAATTAATTCGACAAATGCCAGGGTTGCGGGCATATGGATTGCCAGAGAAAGGATGTTGTGGGCAAATATCATATCAAAGTTGTTTTCTTCCAGTATCTGCTTCAGCTGGGTTTTAATCACATCCTTTACACCGTGAATATGGGCAAGAAGTTCTTCTTCAGATTCATAGTCTTCGAATTTAGTAATACTGTTTTTGCGAAGCTTAATGTATTCAGGAACATCGAACTCCAGCTCCTGGATAATATAATTAGCACCGTTTTGGAGGGGACCGGATAAGAGAGAGACCTGGTGGCCCATTTCCTGCAGCAGGTGCTTACGTTTTTCAATTTCCAGAGACACGCCATCTGTACGGCCGACCCTGAAGTGGGTAATTAATATATTTAAATTGGAAGCTGTTTCCATGGTATTACTCCTTCATCATCGTGTTTTCAGTTAATTGGTGTTACTAAATTACTAAAGAAAATGCGGGATAATTGCAAGTCTTACATAGAAATAGGAAAGCAAACCACAGAAAAAGCTAAGTAACCCCTGGAAAAGACCGGAATAAGAATATTTACCGGATAAGTAACTACGGCCATGCCTCCGGTATGCGCGGCGAGGGAAGGGGGACGGAGAAATGCCGGTTTTTGCTGTGTAGATTACTCCAGGTGCTGACTTTTGCCCCCGCATCTCGGTACGTTTTCAACTGCGTTGAAAACACTCGATGACCGAGCAGGCATTTTGGTCTGGTGACCAATTCACTCGATGACCGAGCAGGCATTTTGGTCTGGTGACCAATTCACTCGGTGAGGGT
>CAYRYS010000039.1:18576-28855 GCA_964428555.1 uncultured Spirochaetales bacterium
CACTCGATGACCGAGCAGGCATTTTGGTCTGGTGACCAATTCACTCGGTGAGGGTGGAGGAACTGCAAATTGGGGGCTCGGTATTGTAAAAGTAAAGAAATTTGAGTAAATTGCATGTGAACTTCTGGTTCTCCATATCCACAGCGAGAGAGTGTATGATTCAACAGAAAACTAAACCAGTTTATCCGCTGCTTTCCGGCATGTTTTTCCTGCAGTTTTTTATTTTCGGTACTACAATTCCGATTATTACCCTGTACATGCGCTCCTACCTCGGGTTTACAGGCTCGCAGATCGGCTTGATCCTGGCCCTCACATCCTTATCAGCTTTTATTACCCCAGTGCTTTGGGCCTTTGTTGTTGACAGGATTGTCAGGGCAGAGGTGCTTCTCGGTGCCTCCCATTTTGTGGGGGGCCTGTGCATGTTTCTCCTGTACTTCCAGGAAGGCTTTTTGCCCTTTCTCGTTATTTACGTTTTGTACAACCTTTTTCTTGGTCCAACAGTTGCATTAAACAATTCCATTTCCTTTTCCCATCTGTTTCCCAATGGGGCGGATAATTTCGGGAAGGTCAGGATGTGGGGGACTATTGGGTGGATTACTGTTGCTTGGGGGTTCGGGTATTTTTGGTTGAAAATGCCTATCGGCGGCGCTGTTGACGCAAAGCTTTCACAGGCACTTATCCTTGCAGGTGCTGCTTCAATGGTAATGGCATTTTATTCCCTGTTTATTCTGCCAAAACGGAAATTGACAGAAAACACTGTAAAACCGAAAATACTACCTGAGAGTGCCCTGAAGATCCTGGTACGAAAGGACATTCTCCTTCTTCTTGTGTTCACCTTTCTTGCAGGGATCCTGGACAGGTTCTATTATTTCGGATCAAGCCCCTTTATGGCAGACCTCGGGCTTGCTGAATCTGAGATTATGCCCTTTCTCAGCCTCGGCCAGGTGCCTGAGCTCTTTGGTCTCTACCTGCTTGGGCTCCTGATTGCAAGGATCGGTTTCAAAGGTGTTTTTCTTCTGGGAACAGCGCTTCAGCTTTTCCGTTTTCTCATCTTTGCTTTGGAGCTGCCCCTTCCGCTGGTCGGCCTGGGTATTTCCTTTCACGGGCTTACCTTTGCGTTTATTATTGCAGCAATGAGTATTTACGTAGATACCTACTGCGATGAGTCCTCCAGAGGAGGAGTGCACCAGCTGTTTAATATCGCGAACTTCGGATTCGCAAAGCTCTTGGGGAACCTTTTCTGCGGATGGGTTGCGGACGCATTCGCTGTGAACGGGAACATCAATTTTCCTGTGTTCTGGAGCGTTGCTAACAGCATTTCTATTGTGCTGTTCATTCTCATTTTTTTCCTCTTTAGCAGGAAACTCCAGGCTTTATAGGGCCGAATGTTATAGGGATGTGTTTATCAGAACACCCCTGTTATTCAGGAACTCAATTTCAACCTTCACCTGAAATGCCTTCTCCAAGTTTTCTTTTGTAATAATTCTTTCCGGTATATCAAAGAGCACTGTCTTGTCTGGGAAAAACAGGAGCATGTAGTGTGCATACTGGTACGCGTACTGGAGGTCATGAAGTGCCGCAGCAACAGTGCCCCCTGATGTGACAAAGTCCCTGCAGAGTGAATAAATCTGGTGCTCATGGCGCATGTCCAGGTTTGCCGATGCCTCGTCAAGGAGGAGGGTTTCCGCTTCCTGGCACAGCACCCGTACAAACCTGACAAGCTGCTTTTCCCCTGCAGAGAGACAGGAATAGTCCTTATCTAAAAGATGAATAATTCCCGCGATTTCCGCTTTTTCTCTGCAGAGTCTTTTATCTGCCTGTGAATACTGGCCAAAGCTGCCGGTTCTGCAGTACCTTCCTGAGAGAATTACATCGGAAACTGTAAACCCTGGAAAGGATTCTTCGCTCTGGGGCAGGTACCCAATGCGCTGTGCCCGGTGTTTTGCTTTCATTCTATGGGGACTATGTCCCTCTGAAAGCGTGACAGATCCTGAGCTTGGGGTAAGCAGTCCGGAAGCTGTTTTTAGTAAGGTGGTTTTTCCGCTTCCGTTCGGGCCGATAAAGGCAGTAAATGCATTTTTGGGTAGTGAGAGGGTAATGTTCTTAAGCACAGTAATACTTGAATATCCAAATGATAGATTCTCAAACCGCAGATCAGCTTCCATAAGCCCCTCGCTTTCTGAATCTATATAAGAGGTAGAGAAAGTACGGACCGCCAGTGAGTGCGGTGATAATCCCTGCCTTTATTTCAAATGGGGCAAATACACTCCGGCCCACCGTGTCGCATAACAGGAGAAATGCGCCCCCTGCAGCTGCAGAGGCTGGAAGAAGGTACCTGTTGTCAGGGCCGATTACAATACGTAAAAGGTGGGGGATGAGTATGCCGATAAAACTGATTGTTCCGCTGACAGATACCGCGACACCTGTGAGCACTGAAACAAGGACCAGGGTAATCCGCTTAAAGTTTGTTACAGAGAGCCCAATAGACCAGGCTGCCTCTTCTCCGAAGGAGAGAATGTTTATCTGTTTTCCAAGGACAGACAAGAGGATAACAGCAGGCACAATTACAGGCACGGAAATAAGGACATGTTCCCATCTCCGGTTCTCCAGGCTGCCCATAGTCCAGTGAATATACCTGGTTACATCGTATTCATGGGAAAAAAGCAGTACAGCAGAGATAATCCCGTTTAACAGGGATGACAATGCAAGCCCTGCAAGGACAATGTATAAAAGATTTACCGAACCTTCGCCGGAAAGGGAAAATGAATAGACAAAAAATGCAGCACCCAGGCAGCCGGTTATCGCAAAAAGGGGGATGGTGAACAGGCTGAAAGCGCTTATTCCTGAAATAATGGCAATAAGGGCAGCAAGACTGCCCCCTGCTGAAACCCCGAGTACCTCCGGGCTTGCCAAGGGGTTTCTGAACAACCCCTGGACAGCGCACCCGGAAACTGCTAAGGCAGTACCTGTGAGAAGCGCTATAATGGAACGGGGCAGGCGGATAAACAGGAGAATGAACCTGTGGGTATCCGAAAGGCTGCCTGTCAAAAGGCTGCTGACAAGGGGAATACTAACAGCTCCGAACACCAGTGATGCTATAAAGCACAGGCAGGCTATTATTATAAGGAGGATGATTACTCCTAATCTGGAGGACCTTATCATCCTATTGCCCCTGGTCTCCATATGCCAGCCGCGCAAGCTCCAGTGCCGCACGCGCCATGTACTGGCTTGTTGATGATTTCCAGCGTTCAGGTATACGGTATACATTCCCGGTTTCTAGAGCACTCAGCCGGCTGAATGCCGGGTTATTGTGAAACTCCTGGTAAAACTCATCTGCTCCGTCTTCTTCCCCGTAAATCCAGTCAGGGAGGATGATGATGTCAGGATCGATGGTAAGGATTAGTTCTTGGGACACGGGAACAAAACCGAACTGGTCAGACTCATATTCAGCAAGGGGGTCAGTACATCCTGCGTGTAGGATTATCTCGTGCCAGGTTGTTCCTGTGCTTCCTGCTGTTCCCCAGGAAGAGTATTCCATCACACTCTTCGCACCTGTTTCACCCTGTTCCTCAGAAAGCTCTGCTGCCTGCTCCAGGATGGAATCGGTCCATTGTATCAGCTCTGCGGCTTCATTTTCTGTGTTTGTAATAAGCCCTAACATACGAATATTTTCCCGGACCTCTGCAAAGGTTGATGCTGTTTTCATCTGAAAGACCGTAATTCCGGCATCCCGCAAAAGCTGGACCCCTGCGGCATCTGTCCAGTCAGCGCAGATTACCAGGTCAGGTCCAAGGGTGATGATCTGTTCCGCTGAAAAGGTGATGTGGTGATCAATTTCCTGCGCAGTATCTGCAACATTGGAAACAGTTTCGTTCACAGAAAAGCTTGACAGCGCGGTAATTCTTTCAGTTGAAACCAGAGAGAGGAGAATCTCATCCGCGGCTAAAGCAACAGAGCATATCTGCACAGGCTCCCGGAGAATTTCTACTTCTGTGCCAAGGCTGTCTATAACTGAGAGAGGATAGGGGGACCCTGTATCCTGATGTACAGACCCTTCATTTTGGCCGCTTGGGAAGAGTGAGAAACAGACTAAAAAGAAAAAGAGAGAAGATGTAAGAATAATTCTTACAGTACGTGGGAATAAATTCATTGTGTGCCTCCTGTAATTTCCGCGTACAGAGAAAAAAATAAAAATGTGCTCTAAGGTTTCCTGACTTGCGGTATTTCCGTCTAAAAATCCTTCCCAGGTGTACCCAGTGGATATTTTTTTCTGACAACCCGCTTACAGTGGCGCGTCCGCACCGGATTCTCACCGGTTTCCCTTACAAAGCGGTTCATTGTATGAGATTCTCCGCCTTCCAGTCAAGAAGCGGACAACAAGGCTCCCCGCTCTTCGATACGTTGGCAGTTCGACAGTTCGACTCCGCGGTTGCTGAGCGTAGTCGAAGTACACTGCGGTGCTCCACGGTTGCTGAGCGAAGCCGAAGTACAGGAACCATGATTCCCCACAGTGGAATTGCTTGCCCTGAGCACAGACAAAAATCTAGTCGAAGGGTACCAAGCGGGGCCGAGAAACCGCCAGCTTTGCTGCAGGAGTCCACGCTCCTCGAGTGATTCCGCAAAGCGGAATCGTATCGAGAGAACCCTGAAAATGCCAGCTTTTGCTGCGAAACACCACGCTCCCCGAGTGATTTCGCGCAGCGGAATAGTATCGAGGGGAAGGAAAAATACCAGCTTTACCTGCGTAGATTACTTCAGGCTCTATCATCCAACCCGCATCTTGATACGTTTTCAACTGCGTTGAAAACACTCGTTAACCGGGCATAGGCTACCAATCCTCCATCGTCTCGACACAAATTGGTCCGGCGACCAATTCACTCGACGGGCGGACAGGTGCTGCTATTCCACCCAAACAGCGCTATTTGCTGCTGAAAACACTGCAAAAATTTAAAAAATAGTTGAATACCTATTCAGTTTCACTTACAGTTATTGTATGATGCAATTAAAATTTCATACAACGAAAAGCACAGTAAAAAAGCTGTTCCCTCTATCATTATATGCTATGCTCGTACTCTTCATGGTTTCCTGCGGAGCAGAGACTGTGACATCTTCAGAGGTTTTATCGGACACTGATAAAATATTAACACTTTCTTACCGGTATGTTCAAACAAGGACAGACGCGCCTGCCAGTCTTGGTGGAAGATTTGCGGAGTTACCGATTGACTCCCCGGAGCTAACTGAGTTAGGGGAAGAAGGCTTTTCCTTTAACGGCGAAAGGGCAGTATATACCTTGCGATCGGACTTTTCTCTGGACCCATCCATGGCATCTGTACCATTGTCAATTGGAACAGTACCCACTGAGTATGCGTATGTCATTTACTTAAATGGACAGCGGATCTTTAAAACAGGAATTATTGGAGACCGAATGCCGGACCGCCAGTTCTATGTATATACTGTAGACCTGCCTCCAAACCTGCTCCAGTATGGAAATACCCCTAACCAGCTTGCAGTTGAAATATATCCTATCAGTCAGCCAAAAGCACTTGCAGGAATGAATATTGGGTTTACACCTATAATTTCTCAGAATGTAATGCTACGGAACCTGATACAGGCGTATATTGGATGTCACTCCATTGTGGTCATGTGTTTCTTTTTTGCGTTTTACTTTTCTATAACATACTTCTTTTTCAAAAAAAAGCAGAACAGATATCTGTATTTTGTTCTCCTGAATATTTTTGCTGCTCTTATGGTGTTAAATGTAGTTGTTGCTTATGACGGCTATAACCAACATCTTTTCGATAAGATATCCTATTCAGCCTATTTTTGGGTGTGTATGGTATTATTCTTTTTTTCAACAGATTTTACCCGTACATTTCATCGTGCGCTCTGGTTGAAGTTCCTATTAATTGCAGTAAGCGCGGTACTCACAGCCCTCGTATTTATCCAGCCGAATATTGACTCCTATGAATCTCTTTTTACTATTGGAAATTATATTTATATTATGCCTCTCTTATTGGCCACTACGGTCCTTCTTGTACGGAGTTTTATAAAGCTTCGAAGAATTGATGAAATTGTCCTTCTTTTAGGAATGGTAATGATTTTTGCTACTGCAATTCACGATTCACTATTCTTTAGTATCGATGCCCTTGCCCCGTATACATGGTTAAACGGCTATGGGTATGCCTTCCTGCTTGCAATGCTTTTTGTTGTGCTCAGCCGTGAACAGGTGATGATCGGAGAACGGGTGGATATACTGAATGTCTATATGTCAAAAGCAGAGCAGGGGAACCTTGCTCTATCTTTACCGGAAGATACTATTGGCGATGACATTACATCTATTAACAAAAACCTCACTGCCTTTATTTCTTCTCTCCGCGGTTTCTTTCATCACCTTGGTGAAAACCTGGAAGGATTAGATTTAGACGGAAGGGAGCTTTTTTCTCAGACAGAGCAAGTGGGAGATGCAATAACGAAGATATCTACAAGTCTTGCATTTGCAGAAGAGAAAATCAGCTCACAGCGGAGGCATGCGATTGAATCCGGGAATACAGTAAAAGACATGTCAGAGAGTCTGAAACAGCTCAATGACTCCCTGCATAATCAGCAGAGCAGGATCTCTGAATCATCTACCGCAATTGAGCAGATGATAGCTGCTGTTTCCACAATAAGCGAGTCAACTGATAAAGCTGCAACTCTGGTAACCAGTTTACAGGATGTTTCCCAAAAGGGACAGAATACCTTAAACGAGGTGTCCGGGTGGATTCGGGAAATTGCATCCAAGTCCGTAAAGCTGGAAGAAGCAAATACTTTTATTAACGATATCGCTGACCAAACGAACCTGCTTGCTATGAACGCGGCAATAGAAGCGGCACACGCTGGTACTCAAGGCCGGGGTTTTGCGGTAGTTGCAACAGAGATACGTAAACTCGCGGAAGAAGCTACACACCAATCAAGAATTGTTGCGGAGATAATCAAAGGAATATCAGGATCAATCGCAATGTCAGTACAAAGGGTAACCAGCACAACACAGCAATTTGAGCAAATAATGAAGGAAATGGGTGCGGTAAATGGATTAGTCAGATCAATTGACAGATCCATTCAGGAACAGTCAGCAGGAAATAACCAAGTACTTTCTGTGTTAGCAGCAATGCACAGCTCTACTGAAGAAGTGCAGAATGCCACACAGCTCCTGAACAGCGGAAGCAGTATAATAAGTGAAAATGTAAATACAGTGAATACACTCGCTGATCATATCACCACAGAGGTAACTGACATCCGGCAAAGTATGGATTGGATTACCAGTTCTGTGGCAAAGGTACAGAGCCTAACCCAGGAAAATAAGGAAAAAATTGAAAAGGTCCGGAAAGATGCTTCGTATTACAAGCAGGAAGGAGAAAACTGATATGCAAAACCGTATTGAAAAGCAGATTCCCTTATTAAATATAGACGGTTCTTTGACAGATCCGGGGTGGGCAACAGAGCCGGTATTTCAATATAACCGGGACAGAATTCATGCTCCCTGGTATAGGAGAAAGGAGTGGGACTACTATTGCATTACAGGTCCGGATATTGCCCTTGGTTTTACTCTCTCGGACATTGGCTATCTTGGGTTTTATGCTTTCAGTCTTATGCTTTTTGGCGAAGGCCGCCATATCTCATCAAATCCTTTTTCGTTTTTTCCTGCAGGCAGGACCGGCTTTTCAACTAACTCTCTTGAAGATAACACAGTCCGATCGCTTCACAGTAGGTTTAAACTTGAATACAAGGTACAGGGAGACTTGCGAATAATTCGCATAAATGACCCGGATTTCGACAATAAGACCGGCATTTCAGGAGAGATTGCCGTTCATAGGGACCCTGAGAAGGATTCCATGGTAATCGCGACACCATTCAAAGAGGACCCAAGGTATTTTTATTACAATGAAAAGGTAAACAATATGCCTGCAGAAGGAGAGCTGAAGTGGGGAAGACAAACATTGAAAATAACTCCGGACAAATACTTTACTGTTCTTGACTGGGGAAGAGGTGTTTGGCCCTATAAAAACACATGGTACTGGAGCTCCGGTTCAGGCAAAGATATTGAAGGCCATATGTTTGGATTCAACCTTGGCTATGGCTTCGGCGACACTTCCGCGGCAACGGAAAATATGCTGTTTTACGAGGGAAATGCCCATAAGCTGGATACAGTTACCTTCGAATTTGACCATAGCAATGTGTTAAAGCCCTGGAAGTTTACCAGTAATGACGGCAGGTTTGAAATGGATTTTCAGCCCCTTGTGGACAGGAACGGGAAAACTGATCTCATTTTCTTAAAAACAGTCCAACACCAAGTTTTTGGTAAGTTCTCAGGAAAAGCAGTACTAGATAACGGAAAAGAAATACAGGTGAAAGATTACACGGGCTTCGCGGAAAAGGTTTTTAACCAATGGTAATATACCCTTATAACCCTGCTTCCCGCCCTTTGACTACTCCTGGAAGGTCCAATGCCAATGGTATTGAAATCACCCTTCTTTTATATAGATAATAAGTAAGATTACATTCCATCTAACCGAATTATTCCAATTATAAAGGTTTTCATGTATAACAGTTATATAGTATTTTGTTGTCCTAACGCCTGGAGGAGGTTACGATCTTGGTCTCTGATGATAACAACAGATCGAACGATGATGTATCAATTGATATATGTATTGATACGCTCAAACATCTTAATGAACACCCAAAACAGCTTGCTGCTCTGGATGAACAGAAGCGTATTCAATTGTTGAAATATGCTGGATTGCTTTCACGGCCGGATCGAAATGAACACCGGAAGCGAAAGAAGGCCGCGGATAAGCTGAAAAAACAGGCCCTTACTCAGGCTAACAAAGAGGCCCGGGCTGCCACAGGTATCCGCAGGGCAAGAGAGGACGAAGTATTTACTGCTCCCAAAATGCTTGAAAGTGCATCAGGTACTAATGCCTATCCTGAGGAACTTACATCACCCCGAAACTGTTACGTCTGTAAGGCAGAGTACACCCGCCTCCATTTTTTCTATGACTCCATGTGTCCTGATTGCGCGGCTTTGAATTACCGGAAGCGGTTTCAGACAGCAGATCTTACCGGCCAGACGGCACTGATTACCGGTTCCAGGCTGAAGATCGGTTATCAGGCTGCGTTGATGCTGCTTCGTGCTGGAGCGCGGGTAATTGCTACCACGAGGTTTCCGGTGGATGCAGCCCAGCGCTATTGTGCGGAAGAGGACTTTGGACAATGGAAACACAGGCTGCACATATACGGCTTGGATCTGCGCCACACCCCTAGTGTGGAAATCTTTTGTCGCCATATTGAGCAAAGCTTTGAACGTTTGGACATCCTCATAAATAATGCTGCTCAAACGGTCCGGCGGCCGCCCCAGTTTTACGCCCATTTAATGGAAAACGAGCTGAAACCCTTTGAGGATTATACAAGGGAGGTACAGATGCTTTTATCAGGTCATCAAAACCTTGTAGAGTCAATAAGCAGTACAGGCCCGCTTATTGGAGGACAGACTCAAGGACTGCCGGTAAGCTGGTCCGCAAAGGTCCCTGGAATAGGACTGCGGCAATCGGCCAGACTTTCCCAAATTCCTTACGGCTATGACGGGGAATCCCAGGTAGAAAAAACGTTTCCCAAAGGGCAGCTGGACGCGGACCTGCAGCAGGTTGACTTGCGGAGCGTGAACAGCTGGAGACTGAAGCTTGGTGAAATTAGTACAGGTGAGATGCTGGAGCTGCAGTTAATCAATTCAGTAGCGCCTTTTGTTCTTTGCAATAAATTTCTGCCAATAATGAAGCGGGAGAATACAGGCAAAAAGCACATTATAAACGTTTCTGCAATGGAGGGTAAATTTTTGCGTTTTAAAAAAGGGGCCCGCCACCCGCATACCAACATGGCAAAGGCAGCCCTGAACATGCTCACCCATACTTCAGCAGAAGAGTTGGCATCCTTCGGTATTTACATGAATGCTGTAGACACTGGTTGGGTGACAGATGAAGACCCGGCTCATCTGGCAAAGAACAAGCAGGAACTTCACGATTTTCAGCCCCCTCTGGATATAGTGGATGGCGCAGCCCGTGTACTGGACCCCTTGTTTGACGGCATAAATACTGGAAAGCATTGGTGCGGAAAGTTTCTAAAAGACTATGTCCCTATCGATTGGTAATTCTTTAATGTGCTGCGTGAGATAAAGCAGTATAATCCTGAGGTGTTTATGCTCCTTAAGAGATATATCTTGGGATTTATGGAAAAAAAGAGTATAATG
>CAYRYS010000040.1:0-28249 GCA_964428555.1 uncultured Spirochaetales bacterium
CATATACATTGTTCTCTGACTGATAAAAGGGCACCTGTATCCTATCAATTAAAAAATCCTTCAAATATTCAGGTCCTTTGGTTACAAGCCTTTCCACAGCCTTGGTGTTGTTCAACTTATCACCAGCACGAAGGATATCCTTTGCCAGTAATTCCGGAGAATCATTCTCTCCCCGCCCCACAATTCCGCCCTGAGCATATTGTGTGTTTGACTCATAAAGTGAATCCTCTTTAGAGAGCACCGCAACAGTCTGTCCTGCCTCAGCCAGCTCGATTGCACAGACTAGTCCTGAAATACCGGAACCAAGGATGAGCGTATCAAAGCATTTCATGTATTCTTGCCGCCGTAATTCTGTGAATAGGTTTCTGTTATCTGGATCATCCTGTCTATTGTGCTTTTTGCATTGTCTTTAATCAGGGGACTGACAGTTATCTCTTTATCAAGCTTCCCTTTATATATGTCCTGCAGTGTATCTACAAGGGTATCTAGATTAATTGCGTGCATATCCATGCACATTGCAGGCTTAAGATGTACAATATGCTTACCTGGGAACCGTTTTTTCATAGATTCCACAAAATTGTATTCTGTACCTACTACCAGGTAGTCCTCCGGGGCTGTGTTCTCAATATAGCTGAGCAACCCTGAGGTAGACCCTGCATAATCTGAAAGCTGCACTACATCTGGTTGACACTCTGGGTGTACAATAACATGCGCTTCAGGATAGGTCCTCCTCGCATTTTTTATATTTGCCACACTCATGAAATGGTGAACAGGACAGTACCCGTTCCAAATACAATATCTTGTAGATTCCGTAATAGAAGCACCTTCTTCAGTTACAAGTGCAACTTCAGATTCATGAACATCCAATGCAGCTGCAACATTCATTCCCAGATTCCGGTCAGG
Organism: uncultured Spirochaetales bacterium; assembly: GCA_964428555.1. GTDB lineage: Bacteria > Spirochaetota > Spirochaetia > CAYRYS01 > CAYRYS01 > CAYRYS01. The sequence goes on from CAYRYS010000040.1 coordinate 904, forward strand.
AATAAAAAACACTCCCTTTCCTTCCTGAAGCAGTGAAGAAACAATAATTTGCGCATTACTGGATGTACAGGACACACCGTTGTACTTACCTGCAAATGCCTTTACTTCTGCAGTAGAGTTCACATAAACCACAGGAACGAAGTGCTCCTGCAGTGCTTTGTTCTGGTTATAGATCCTGTGAAGGGTCTGTGCATCAACCATCTTCGCCATCTCGCATTCTGCGCTGACAGCAGGGAGATACACATGCTGTCCCTGCTTGGAAAGCACTGCTGCTGTTTCTGCCATAAAACGCACACCGCAGAAGATAATATACCGTGCCTCAGCGTTTTTTGCGGCAACTGAGAGTTTATACGAGTCTCCAACTATATCAGCAGCATCCTGGATTGCCTGACCTTGGTAATAATGAGCGAGAATTAATAAATTCTGTCCAAGTTCCTCTTTTAGCTTATGAAACCTGCGTTCCATATATTAGTCCTTTTTTAGTATTAGTGAAAAATCAAACCCAGTAACTGAATGGGTTAAACTCCCGGCAGAAATGTAGTCTACTCCAGTAGAGCTGTATTTCTCTACTTTCTCCAGATCCATATTTCCTGAGGCTTCACACAAGGCTTTTCCGTCTGCCATCTGAACAGCTGCCCTAGTTTCTTTGCAGCTCATATTGTCCAGCATAATAATATCAACACCGTTTTTCAGCGCCTCTTCTACATCTTTAAGAGACCTGCACTCCACTTCAATTTTATATTTACTTCCCCATGCAGAACGGACTTTATCAACCGCCTGTGTAATACTTCCAGCAGCATCAATATGGTTATCTTTTATCATCACCATATCAAAGAGCCCCAGCCTATGGTTTTTACCTCCAGCAACTTTCACTGCATACTTTGATAAGCCTCTATATCCGGGAAGGGTTTTGCGTGTATCAAGAATAACCGCTTCTCCCCCTTTTTTAGCAGCAGAAACAAATAAACTTGTTTTTGAAGCAATTCCGGAAAGAAAGGATAAAATATTTATCGCGGTTCTTTCAGCTTTGAGGATGGAAAGTGTCCTGCCTGCTATCTCTGCCACAATATCACCGTATGCGACCGGCGCACCTTCTTTTGAAAAGAATGTACATTGTATCTCCGGGTCTATCCGGTGCATCACTTTCTCGAAAAAGGGCAACCCGGCAAGGATTCCTGTATCTTTGCTCTTGAGCAGCGCAATACTTCGGTTTTCATTAAAAATTGCAGATGAGGTAACATCTCCCTCTGTGCGAAGGTCTTCCTTTAATGCAAGTTCAAGTATCTCTTCAAAGGTATCCATAGCTTTGATGATATGCGATTCAATTCATTTGTGCAAGCAACAAAACATAATAACCACAGTTTAAAATAAAAGCTGCCCTGGGTACAAATGTGAAGAATATTGGTTTTCCAAGATGAACTTTTAAAGAGCAAGCACTATTTTTCTTGTAAATCTTAGTTAATCCTCCTATACTGGAGATATGAAACAGTCTATCCTTAACACATTCCCAACAGCAGCAAAATCTATACTCAGTGAAATGGGCTTTGAAAGCATCGACGTAAATAAGTATGAAGCAAATGAAGAATGCAGCTTTCTTGCTTCAATTGGCTTGGCAGGAGATATTCACGGCCACTTCGTAATCTATGCAACGCAAACAGATGCATATAATTTTGCAAATGCTATGATGGAAGCACTCTCAATTCACAGCCCTGAAGAGGGGTTTGGAATTTTCAGAAAGGGAGTGCTCGCCGAATTTGCTAACCAGGTTTCAGGAAGAGCAGCAATGCTTCTTTCAGAAAAGGACGTTGAATGCAGAATCACCCCGCCCACAATAATTATGGGGAAAGGAGTTCATACCGACTTTTGCACTACACCCACCTTGAAGAAATATACAATAGAGGGTACCTTCGGTACTATACATTTCATGGTGGGCCTTAAAAACCAGAAAGAGGACTCCAAAACGAAGAAATTTCAGGCAAAGAAGAGGGAGCTGTAATGAACCATTTGAACGACTGGAGCAACAATTTTATTGAAACAAGTAACTTACCGCCGTTCATGTACTGTTCTGATGAATTTGAAAATGTATCAGATGAATTTTTTGATGACGCAGATGGGACTAGCAACTTTTCAGAAGAAGATGACTATTATGAAGATAATTTTGATGAAGAAGACGACTTCAATGATCAGATTTTCCTAGACGATATAGACCCTTATAGTTATGAGGATGAGTATTCAGAGGATCTTGATGATAACAACGAAGTCAGCGAGGACATGACAGACACCGCAGCAGAGGTTCTTGAATATAATTATGAAGAAGACATAGACTATGAAGATTTTGAGGATGAATAACTCACAGTCTCCGCATTAAACCACACCTTCTCCAACTCGTAGAATTTCCTAGCCTCTTCTGACATTAGATGGATTACAAAATCTCCGCAGTCAAGCAGCAACCAGCCGGATTCATCATCCTGCTTCATGCTGTGTTTCGGCTTCATATCAATTTCCTTTAAGTAATCCAAAATATACCCGAGTATACCACGCATCCTGGCAGAACTCTGAACAGTGGTAATTATAAAAAAGTCTGTCCAGGAACTTTGTCCCTCAAGACTGAGTATTGTCGTGTTCTCACCTTTATGGTCATCAATAATAGCCGCAATTTCTTTAACATATTCTTTAATATCTGCAGTATCTTCCATCAAAATCCGCTCCTAGTATTACAGTAACATCTACTGCTGAATTTACATCTTCATCATATTCTGTATTTACCCGTGCACAGCTGATAATCTCTGCTACTCGCTGGGCATTTAAAATATTCCCTCTTCTGTCAATAACCCTAGTGTACTCAGCATCTGACCGCTGTGCATTTCCGATATTTTCAATCTCAAGCCCGAAGTTCTGAAAAAGCTGGGCAGTCCGCCCTGCCAAACCGGATTCATTTGTTCCATTCAATACCTGAATAGAAATAACAAGCTCTTCTTCAGTCATTATTTCTGTATTGCTCAAAGTTGCAATCGTCTGGTCAATAGTTCTCTTCAGAAGCTCTCCGTCATAATGAGGAAAAAGCAGCTCCTGACCGTCAACATTGCGGTAGGTTCCCCGTACGCGCTGAAACACAATGCGTTCTGAATCAAGTTCTTGGAGTTCCGAAACAAAGGCGTGAAACCCTGAATCCGTAATATTTGAATGCAGAGCACTCCGGAAGTATGGAAAAACATCATCATGTATTAAAAAGCTTGAACGCTCACCAACTCGCTGCAGAAGAGACTGAACCACCTTTTGCCGCCTGCCGACACGCTCTGTGTCAGGCTCGTTTTCTCTCTGATACCGCAAATACTGGTATATTTTTGCTCCATCCAGCACTGTATTACCGGATGGGATAAGGAATATCTCATCATCATTATAAACTTCGATTGGGTTTGTCACAAAAAGCTCAAACCCTTCCAGTAAATCGACAATACCGGTTAAGTCATTTATATCAATTTCTATCTGATACGGAATAGTTATTCCTGCAAGTTCCTGTGCTTCCTGAAGAAATGCTTCCCAATTTCCTTGTTCATAAACTGTGTCAATCCTGTCCACACGCTCAATGCTTTGAATAATACCGCCGACATTTCCCTGGATATCCAAGAGAGCAGCCTTATTTGTATGAGAATTATATAATAAAACTTCTGAAAACAGGTATTCACCGCTGTCATGAAAAATAAAAGCTACATTAATTTCCTCTTCATTCTCAAGCGTCTGGGAAAGAGGATCAGTGCGTGTACTAAAGTAGATCCAAAGTACTGTTACAATGAGTATGAGGAAAATTATTACAAGCAGAATAACTGCAAAATCTATTTTTTTATTGCGCGCTTTCACAACACTATTCCTGTTTTAAGATTTTTAATAAATCCTGTGACGGTTTTACTGGGATATTATCATTTTCTTCCAGATGAGCAAAGGTCTTCTCCAGTATCGTCCTAACATTCTTATCAATACTATTTTGTAATACACCATTTCCAAATCCTTCGTCAACATGCTTTCTTCCCGGTTCCGTGTAATCAGCGATAAACAGGAGCTTTGCAAGATTACCCATCTGTGGAGCACCATAGGTATGATACCGGACCGCATCCAGAATTTCCATATCCGCAATACCAAAGTACTCACCAAGCAGCACTGCACCTGCCCTTCCATGAAGGAGTACAGGGTCCTGATCTTCCCATTTTCGTATTTTTTGCCCGTCCCGCGCTGATAAGTCTTTTAACACCTTCTTCCGCATATCCCTGGCAATATCATGACATAAGCCGGCAAAATACCCCTGGGAAATAGAAAAACCGTAATTTTCACAGAGTGTCCGCATATACTCTGCTGTCCGCACAGAATGGGCAAAGCGCTTTTGCGTTAAATGATAAGAAAGATATACCTGCATTGAGGTTACCGGATATTTCTCAGACATACAATCTCTTCTCTGTAATGTAATCATACACTCCTGAGGGAAGTAAATACCGCGTGCACCTCTCCGTATTTTCAAGCATTTTGCGTATCTGTGTAGAAGATATAGGTAAAAGCCTATTTTTCAAGAGAGTGAAGTGATAATTTATCTGCGGTGCTTTTTGATTATCCCTCTTAGCAATAACAAGGTCTATAAGATTTGACAACTCATCCGCCCTCTCCCATGTATGGAATCCGGCAGCCAAATCATCTCCAATCAGCAGTCCGAATTTTCCCTGAGGCTGGTACTTCGGATACAGCTCTTTAATTGTATCAATAGTATAGGAAGCACCTTTTCTTTCGAGCTCACAAGTTTCAACAAGAAAATCGGAATTACCCTGAACCGCGGTCTTCAGCATCCGGAGCCTCTCCTCTCCGTCAACAGCAACCGGTGTGTCCTTATGGGGCGCAGCATAGGCTGGTATAAAGAGCACCTTCTCGTACCCGCATTCCTGTGCTGCTGCCTGGGCAATAAACAAATGGCCAATATGCACTGGGTTAAAGCTTCCGCCGAAAATAAGTATTCTCATGATCTGTTCAGGGCTGCTCCTATTGCTTTATAAAGCTGGTCAATACCATCTCTGGTATAAACCGATATACCAAGTACAATTTCATCTTCCAACGCAGCTGTCAGCTCCTCCAGCCTCTCACTTGTATCTTCCAAATCAAGCTTTGTACCGACAACAAAGCGGGGCCGTTTCAGCAATTCCTTTGAATAGGCGGATAGTTCTTCTTTTAGGATATGAAATGCTTCGAGGTAGTTATCATCACTTAAATCAATCAAAAAAGCCAACGCTTTTGTTCTGGAGATATGTTTTAGAAACCGGTATCCAAGGCCAGCACCGTTAGATGCACCTTCAATAATACCGGGAATATCCGCAATTACAGCATCATCATATCCCAGGTCAACGACTCCGAGGTTCGGTATTTTGGTTGTAAAAGGATATGCCGCAATTTTCGGATGTGCGTTTGAAATAAAGGACAGGAGACTCGATTTCCCTGCATTAGGAAAACCGACAAGCCCGATGTCAGCAATAATATTCAGCTCAATCTTAAGTTTCATTTCCTCCCCAGGAAGTCCTGGTTGAGCATACCGGGGAGTCTGCCGGGTCGAGCTTCTGTAATGCCAGTTACCCTTACCCCCTTTACCGCCTTCGAGAAGGCAGAATTCATCACCTTCTGAAACTAAGTCTTTTATAAACCTTCCGTCATCAGCATCTCTGATTACAGTGCCTGGAGGTACCGGGATTATAACATCATCTCCGTTTTTCCCGTGCTTTCGGGACCCCTTGCCAGGCTCGCCGCTTTTTGCACGAAATGTACGTTTCATTCTCAAGTCTGAGAGGGTCTTCAGGTTTTTCTGCACCCTAAAGATAACATCTCCGCCCTTTCCGCCGTCACCGCCGTCAGGACCTCCCTTAGGTACATACTTTTCTCTGCGAAAAGAGACGGCACCGTGGCCGCCCTTTCCAGATGAGACATGAATAATTGTTTCGTCTACGAATTGATTCAATGGTATACGTAAAAATTAAGAAGCGTTTGCAGACTGGATAGAAACGAACCTTCTTCCACGTTTCACAGAGAACTCTACTGTTCCTTCTGCCTTTGCAAAGAGGGTATCATCCTTCCCTTTTCCTACATTGGCTCCTGGATGGAATTTTGTTCCTCTCTGGCGAACCAGGATTTCTCCGGCAAGCACCGGCTGGCCGCCGAAGCGCTTAATTCCTAGCCTTTGACTTTCCGAATCTCTTCCATTTTTTGAGCTTCCGCCGCCTTTTTTATGTGCCATGTATATCCTCCGACTTATTATCTGTAATATCTATTAAAAGCGTACCAGGATATTCCTTTTCAATGGAATACAGTCCTGTTACTATAAAATCCGTAACCCCAAGCAGCCATTCATCAGTTTTAACACTCTGATGAACAACAAGAAAATATTCGCCTTCCTCTTGCGCAGAGAAATCCGCCCTTTTCTTAAACCGCCCTGTTATAAGCATTGCCAATGTTTTTAACAATACAGAAACAGCAGAGCAGGCGGGGTCTCCCCCGTTTTTCCATGCCCCTGCATGACCAGTTGCCCGTATGCTCTTGAGAGCTGAATCCCGGCTAAGGGTTATGCAAACGCGGACCATTTCCTTAGGCGTTTACTATATCCTGCACTTTAATAACAGAGTGCTGCTGTCTATGACCTTGTGTCCGTCTATATCCCTTTCTTTTCTTGTACTTGAATACACGGATCTTCTTATCTTTTCCATTGCCTTCAACTACAGCAGTGACTTTTGTTCCGTCAACATAAGGAGTACCGACTGTTACTTTCTCATCATCAGCAACCATAAGGACTGAATCGAACTCAACTACATCGCCTTTTTCATTATCAAGCTTATCGATTTTCAGGACTGAACCCTTTTCGGCTTTATACTGCTTTCCTTTAATTTCAACTAACGCGTACATTTATCAACCTCAACAAAAATTATGATGTAAACTGACATATACCATAAACCCGGCTATAAGGTCAAGGGCAGGCGATTAATTCACCAATGGGCACAGCTATGTCATAGCAAAGCATCTGCTGGTTACAGCAGGCTAAAACTAAGTATAGCAATACCGGGAAACTTAGGGAAGTAGGGTCTCTCCCATAAGAAACCGATCGACCTCTCTAGCTGCTGCTCTGCCCTCGTTTATTGCCCATACCACAAGAGACTGGCCTCTCCTTGCATCTCCTGCAGCAAAAATATTCTTTCTGTTTGTCTGAAATCTTCCATAAGCGGCAGCTATAGTACCGCGCCCTGTTTTCTCAATTCCAGCTTGGTCTAATGGACCTTGGCTGGGCCCAAGAAATCCGAGAGCAAGAAGCACAAGATCTGCTTCAAAGACTTGTTCTGTATCAGGTATTTCAGCCATCACCCATTTACCTTGTTCATCTTTAGCCCATTCAACACGTACTGTTTTCACAGCTTTTACATTGCTCTGGTCATCGCCGATAAACTCTTTGGTAAGCACGCAATACTCTCTCGGGTCTTTCCCGTATTTTGCTTCTGCTTCCTGATGCCCGTAATCCTGCTTGTAGAGTCTTGGATACATTGGCCAGGGAAACTCCGCAGTTCGCCCTGATGCCGGTTTAGGCAGAAGCTCAAAGTTTACTACATTTTCACAGCCGTGGCGGATAGAAGTACCGATACAGTCACAGCCTGTATCGCCTCCGCCAATAACAATGACCTTTTTGCCTTCTGCTGATATATATTCCCCGTCTTTCAACCCTGAATCCAGAAGGCTTTTTGTGTTTGCTTTGAGAAAATCCATTGCAAAATGGATGCCACCAAGCTCTCTGCCGGGTACAGCAAGATCCCTCGGAATAGTAGAACCTGTGCAGAGAACAATGCTGTCATACATCTCTTCCAAAGCTTTTACCTGAATATCTTTTCCTATTTCAGTACTTGTTTGGAATGTAATTCCTTCTTCTGTCATTATATCCAAGCGTTTTTGAACCAGTCCTTTGTCCAGTTTCATATTCGGAATACCGTACATCAGCAGACCCCCTGCCCTGTCATCCTGCTCATACACAGTTACCTCATGGCCTGCCTGGTTCAACTGATCAGCACAGGCTAAGCCGGAAGGTCCGGATCCTATAACAGCGACCTTCTTACCGGTTCGCACTTCCGGTGGCAGTGGTTTCATCCAGCCTTCATCATATGCTTTATCAATAATTGCACATTCATTCGCTTTTATTGTTACTGCCGGTGCATTTATTCCAAGTACACAAGCGCTTTCACAAGGCGCAGGACATACCCTGCCGGTAAACTCAGGAAAGTTGTTTGTGCGCATCAGCCTGTAGAATGCATCCTTCCATTCATCCCTGTAAATAAGATCATTCCATTCCGGTATCAGGTTTACCACTGGACAGCCAAAGGATGAATGACAAAAGGGTACCCCGCAATCCATACAGCGGGCTCCCTGCCGCTTCCTATCCGCATCTGAAAAGTTCTCATGAAATTCGCAAAAATCTTCTATTCTGTGGACAGGATCCCGGTCTTTTAAATCCTGTCTCTGGTATTCCATAAATCCGGTTGGCTTACCCATACGCTGCCTCCTTCATATCTGTTTCAGATTCTGTAATTCGCTTATACTCTTTTGGTATTACCCGTAAAAACTCATCCGATTTGTCTTTCCAATTCGAGAGTAGGTGCTCAGCAAGTACGGATTTTGTATACATATAATGTTCTTCAAGCATATCCACCACATACCGCTGGTCATCCTGAGTTAATCCTTCAATCAAGACCAGCTCTCTGTTGCACTTCTCGACAAATTCCTTTTGCGGGTCCCATATATAGGCAATTCCCCCGCTCATTCCTGCTGCAAAATTGATTCCAACAGGGCCGATAATAATTGCACGGCCTCCTGTCATGTATTCACACCCATGGTCACCAACACCCTCAACAACTACCTGGGCACCTGAGTTCCGTACGCAGAAACGCTCTGCTGCCATACCACGGAGAAAGGCTTTTCCCTGTATTGCACCATATAAAGCTACATTTCCAATCAGGATATTTTTCTCCGGCCTGAAAGAAGATACTCCAGGCGGATAAATAATCAGCTCCCCGCCGGAGAGTCCTTTTCCTACATAGTCATTAGCATCGCCCTCTAGTTCAAAGGTAACCCCTTTCGCAAGCCAGCCTCCGAAACTCTGCCCTGCGCTGCCGTTAAATTTTGCAGTAATTGTTTTCTCCCCAAGCCCCTGCATTCCATAGCGTTTTGAAATCTCATGACTGAGCATTGTGCCAGTGGCTCTGTCTGTGTTGGAAATCGGCATTTCAAGAGAAACAGGCCTTCCCTTTTCTATAGCATCCTTTGAAAGCTCAATCAGCTTTCGGTCCAGTACAGCCTCGATTCCATGTTCCTGCTTTGTTGTACAGTAAACATCGGCTTCCGGCCGTATAGATGAAGCATCTATTAGAAGAGGGCTCAGATCCAAACCGGCACTTTTCCAGTTCAATACATCAGGATCCGGTTCCAGTATGTCTACTTTACCTATCATTTCATTTATAGTCCGGAACCCAAGCTCTGCCATAATCTCCCTTGTTTCCCGTGCGATCATACGCAAGTAATTTTCCACATGCTCAGGCTTGCCTGTAAAGCGCTTTCTCAGTTCAGGGTCCTGGGTTGCAATTCCCACTGGGCAGGTGTTTTTTTGACATTTGCGCATCATAACACAGCCCATGCTAATAAGAGCTGAAGTTGCAAAACCGTATTCTTCAGCACCTAGTAAGGCAGCTATCACAACACCTCTCCCGGTTTTAATCTGGCCGTCTGTTTGAAGCACAACTCTGGAGCGAAGATTGTTCATAACAAGGGTCTGGTGGGTTTCTGCAACACCAAGCTCCCATGGAAGTCCGGCATTTTTTATACCAGTCAGAGGAGAAGCACCAGTACCGCCGTCATGCCCTGATATGAGAATGTGATCAGCATGTCCTTTTGACACGCCTGCAGCCACTGTACCCACCCCGGCTTCAGATACCAGCTTAACACTGATCCGTGCACCCGGGTTTGAATTCTTTAGATCAAAGATAAGTTGGGACAGATCTTCAATTGAATATATGTCATGGTGCGGCGGCGGAGAAATCAGTCCAACACCAGGGGTTGTATGCCTAGTCCTGGCAATCACCTCGAAAACCTTGTGTCCCGGAAGCTCGCCGCCTTCACCCGGTTTTGCACCTTGGACAATTTTAATCTGCAGCTCATCCGCATTGGTTAGGTATTCGATTGTAACCCCAAAACGGCCGGAGGCAACCTGCTTGATTGCTGAGCGCTTTGAGTCGCCATTCGGAAGCGGCTTAAACCTGGCAGGGTCTTCTCCCCCTTCTCCGGTATTGGACTTTCCTCCTAAGCGGTTCAGTGCAATTGCAAGCGTCTCATGTGCTTCTTTAGAAATAGAACCAAAACTCATTGCTCCTGTTACAAATCGCTTTACAATCTCAGAAACAGGCTCTACCTCCTCAATTGGGACAGGATTCTTTTTCTTAAACCTCAGCATTCCCCGAAGAGTTGCCTGATCCTTGGACCTCCGGTTTTGAATCTCTGAAAAGCGCTTGTAAAACCCATAATCATTCTGGCGCGCGGCAATCTGCATATAAGCAATTGCCTCAGGGTCCCACATATGTTTGTCCCCTGATGCACGGTATTGATAATCCCCGCCTCCGACAGTCTCAAGTTCGCGATTCAGCTTCCGCTGGGGATAGGCGATCTTATGGCGCTCAAAAGCCTCTTTTTCCAGCACATTATATCCGACACCCTCAATCCTGCTCACTGTATTAGTAAACGAACGGTTAATGACCTCTGAGTTTAATCCGATTGCTTCGAATATTTGAGCGCCTTTATAACTGTTCAGCGTAGAGATTCCCATTTTCCCAAAGACTTTCCGCATACCCTTTGCTGCAGCCTCTTTATATGCTTGTACAATATCGCGGTCATCCATGTCAGGGGAAATATATTTCTCATTTCTTAGTTGCCACATAGCTTCAAAAGCAAGATACGGGTTTATTGCATCTGCGCCATACCCTGTGAGCATGCAAAAATGATGTATTTCCTTTGGCTCCCCGGATTCAAGAACAATCCCGATTTGAGTACGTTTCACTTTTCTAATAAGGTGATGATGAACAGAAGCTGTTGAAAGTAAAGCGCTTATCGGAACCCTGTTTCTGTCTGCATTCCGGTCAGAAAGGACAATTATACTATAGCCCTCATCAATTGCAGTTTCAGCTTCATTACACATCTGATCAAGCCTATCCAGCATTGACATGGCTTTATAGTCATAGGTCATATCAATTACAAAGCTCTTCCACCCTCTATAGTCCAGCTTTTTCAGTGCAGAAACCTCTTCATTGTCTAAAATCGGCATAGGCACAAAGAGACGATGACAATGCTTTTCACCCGGTTCTAAGAGGTTACCTTCCGGCCCGATATACGAACCAAGACTCATGATACACTTTTCCCGGATAGAATCTATGGGCGGATTTGTTACCTGCGCAAACAGCTGCTTAAAATAATCGTATATCAGCTTTGGCCGCTGAGAAAGGCATGCTAATGGACTGTCATTTCCCATTGAACCAAGCGGCTCTTTATGGTTTTCCGCCATTGGAGCAAGAATAAGGTTTAAATGCTCTGTAGTGTAACCGAACATCTTCAGCCGCTCAGACAGGGTTTGAGGCTGAAAACCGTGTTCATCGTCAGCTGACTGGATTTCAGACAGAGATATACGCTGATCAAGAAGCCACCTTCCGTAAGGCTTTTGAGTGGCAATCCGCTTTTTCAATGTTGTATCATCAATTATTCTGCCCTCTTCAAAGTCAACGAGGAACATTTTTCCCGGGGTAAGCCTTCCCTTAACTGCAACATTGGCAGGATCAATTTCCAACACCCCGGCTTCGCTTGCCATTACGACCATATCATCTTTTGTAATATAATACCTGGACGGACGGAGACCATTTCTGTCCAAAACAGCACCTATATATGAGCCGTCAGTAAAGGCAATGGATGCAGGACCGTCCCATGGCTCCATAATACAGGATTGGTATTCATAGAAGTCACGCTTTGCCTGGTCCATGACTTTTCGGTTTTCCCATGCTTCCGGTATCATCATCATAATTGCCTCAGGCATTGATCTGCCTGCCATATATAAAAGTTCAAGCACATTATCAAAGCTTCCAGAATCCGAGAGGTCAGGCTCTACAATGGGAAAGAGTTTTGAAATATCATCTCCAAAAACAGTGGACTCCAAAGTCCCTTCCCTGGCAAACATCTTGTTTTTATTTCCCCGCAGAGTATTTATCTCTCCGTTATGAGACATAAACCGCAGTGGCTGGGCCCTGTCCCAGCTTGGAAAGGTATTTGTTGAAAATCGGGAATGGACCATTGCAAGATGGCTGACAAAATCGGCAGCTTTCAAGTCCGAATAATAGGGCATAATCTGTTCAGGCATGAGCATACCTTTATAAACAATAATTTTTGTTGACAGGCTGCACACATAAAAATATTCGTTCTTATCATTTTCTTTTCCACGCAGCTGGTGGGTAGCATATTTTTTAATAATGAATAGCTTACGCTCAAAGTCTTCCTGAGACAGTCCGTCCCTGCTTGCAATAAAAGCCTGTTCTATCACCGGTTCACTTGCCAAAGCAGTCGGACCGATCATTGAGTTATCTATATCCAGTTTCCGCCACCCGATGAAATCCTGACCTAGTTCAGCAGTAATTTCTTCAAAACGTTTTTTACAGAATTCCCTTTCCTTTTTGTCTGTAGGGAGAAAGACATTACCTGCACTGTATTTTCCGTCTTCCGGAAGCTCTCGATCAAAGGCTTCTTTTGCTGCACGTCTGAGAAAATTATGGGGCAAGGTAGTGAGTATCCCGGCTCCGTCCCCGGTATTTTTTTCACTGCCCACAGCCCCTCTGTGGGTCATATTTTTAAGAATCGTATCTGCTTTTTCAATAATACTTCGAGAGGCCTCTCCCTTCATGTGTGCCACAAAACCGACACCGCAGTTTTCTTTTTCAAAAGATGGATCGTATAGACCTATCTTCCCCGGCCTTTTCTGTAATTGCATAAAAACCCCCGTTTATAGTGCTATACTTGGAAGAATAAACATGCAATTATCGTGCCAATTATATATATCTATACACTGAAAGGTTTTACAGTATTAGACTACATAAATGTGTGAAATATCACCACAAATTAGTAGGATACACCCAGGTTTTCAGTACATTATTGTAGGATGGATTGTAAAAGGGTTAGAAATAACCAAGTAATGCGGTCATCCTAGAATACCCATTACTTTCTCTTCGAAAGGACCCCATCTGCGGGCTGCAGTGGGTACAGTTTTCAATTATCACAATGTCTTCAACTTTCTGCTTTTCCAAGAGACTGCGGTTTGCATGCAATAGATTAAGATAGTATTTTCCCTCTGTTTTACAGACTGAATCTTTGCCGAACTCATTTGCAAAGCTTTCTGCTCTCTGCTTATCAACCTCATAACAGGTTTCCCGGATACAGGGCCCGATTATCGCTTTTATGTGCCGAGCCTGGCTTCCGTATTCTCTTTTCATTTGCCTTACTGCATCTGCAATAATGCCGGTACCTTTCCACCCTGAATGCACTATACCCAGAGCACCGGTATGCATGTCCCAGAGGAACCCGGGAAGGCAGTCTGCCACTGTTACAGAAAGCACAACAGTGTTGTCATTACTGACCAAACCGTCTCCATAATACTGCTCAGTCTGTGTACCTGAATTAACAACAAAAACAGTCTTTGAATGGACTTGATTCAGTGCTTTTACCTGCATAGGGTCAATCCCCTGACTGGAAAAGAATTTTTCTCTATTCTCCCACTGGTCTATGAACTTCATATCCCCTGCTTCTTTGAGAGAAAGGAGGGCTCTTGGGGAAAGGTCCCACGGCCTTGAATGAAAATTGAGCTCTAAATATTTTTTTGTATCATTAACAGATATTACTTGATTACTAATCTGCTTCATAGATATCCCTATTCTTACTTCTTAGTTGATTCTATATCGTACATTTCCTGAAGAATTTCTAGTCCCTGCTCCAGCTCCCGGACAATCTTCTTTAGTGATTTCATAAAAGCAGCATTGTTCTTCCCGCCGATATATCCGATATTGGACAACGAATCATACTTACCGCCCATTTCACCGTGGAGAATACCATCCAGTACATTCCCCATCATAACCATATCCTTTAATACCTTGGAGATGACTGAGCCAGCTTCCTTATCCACAATACTAACAATAGTCTGAACTTTTTTTCTACGGATTGGGCCGGAAACCATTTCCTGTTTTGTCTGCTGGATCTGCCTTCCCTCTTCTCCTTTTGAAGAAAGACGGTGATCAATTTGCTCAATATATTCCGGAATACGGAGCAGGCTGTTATATGCATCTGTAAATTCAATTCTGTTTTCATTCTTATAGAATTCACCGTCTATTAGAATAGATTTTAAATCTCTATTCATAACAGGAATGAACTTTCTATGATAAAAGGCAAGCATAAATTTCAGAGAATTATCGAACCGTACTTTTATATCCTGTTCCTCTGCGGAGTTTTTGTACTGTTTAAGATCAGGAAGCTCAAAAACACTGAGATATTCATACACTCTTTGAAGGAGCCGTGCTTGTTTTCTCTCATTTAAAAATCTGTTAAGTTTTTTCTCAATTCTTTCTTCCCAAAACTGCTTAAATAAGGCAAACCAATCTTCCCCGCCTGAAATTACTGTTGGGAAATAATCAATATCCTCTGTAACTATTTTCATTAAGTCTATTAATGGGATTCTTCTATTAAAACTTCGTATTTTAGAGAGCATATCTTCTGCAATATGGACCTTTGCAGATACTTGCTCTTCTATAGAAAAGTCCTGTTCTCCTATGCGGTCCTGCAACACAAAAAGCAGCAATGTCTCAATTAGATTCAGACCTGGGGGAGATTTCATACTATAGAGGATGTCAGTCAGCTGAAGGAGCTGGCTTTCAATCTCCTCCATTTTACAACTTAACCCGATTTTTTCTCTTTTAATAAAAGACTCTAAAATAGCATCGAATGGAAAACTTGCAAGGCTTTGCAGACAATGGAGTGAACGCGCATGGGAGTACATGGTCTTTTTTTGATCAGGGGTGATATCATAAAGAATGTCATCCAATTTCGATTCAATTTCTCTGCGTATGCCCTTATCAGTCTCCTCTGAAGTCATATCTATAACTTGATACGGATCAGTTTCATTGAGAAGCTGGTCCTGGACTATCATCATTTCAAGACCGGCCAAATATGCAAAGAACTGGGGTTTCTGCGCTCCAAGGGCTTTATCCAGGATAGGATGAAAGAATTCAGCACCTGTTTTCAGTTCAGAAAGCTCATCATACATCTTTCCTGTAAACATCTTATGTTTTTGATCTTCTAAGAGATGAGGATACTGGGTTTGCACTTTCTTGGTAATATTGTTTAACACGAGTTCTTTTATAAGCTCAAGCCTGTCCTTTCCTGAAAACAGTGCTTTAAAAAATAAATATATTTTATAAAAGAAACCGAGATTACTGTAGGTTTCTTCAAGGCTTATGGGCTGTTCTTCTTCCTCCGGAAACAGGGGTTCTTCGGACAAGCGGGAAGTACTGTGAATTCGTTCAAGCATTTCTGTACGTTCTTCTCTGGAGATGTTTGTTACTAACTTGTCGAAAACCGAATTATTACCTGCCATGTAACTCAATAGTAGTGTGAAACTTATCTTAAGGTCAAGAAAAATAATGATAGCACTCCGCACTAACAGCCCGGAGTTTTTCCATAGAACACTCAAGAGAGCTAAGGAGAACAATAAACTTATACTCAGGGTTTTGTAAAAAAACAGTGTTTCTTTACAAAAGATCGCTGTTTTGGAGAAGGTTTTTGTTGACAAAAGGCCTATCATGGTATAAACATAATGATAATGAATAAATATACGAGCGATACCAGCATAAACCTTCTCAACCCAGTTCTAATTATTCTAGTACTAGTCGTTATTGTCCGCGTTAAAACATTCACTCTGGGGGAGTAGGTAAACGGAGAAAAATTAACAGGCCGTCCCTCAGGGACGGCCTTTTTTTTATTTTCTGGGAGCTGTATCGAAAAAAAAGGAGTTAATCATGAAATTGAGCGGCGCAGAGCTTGTTGTAGAAGCATTGAAGCAGGAAGGCGTTGATCTCCTCTTCGGATACCCCGGAGGGGCAGTTATACCAATTTTTGACGAATTGTATGATGAAGAGAATATTGAAGTGATTCTTACACGGCACGAACAGGCTGCAGTTCATGCTGCTGACGGCTATGCACGGAGTTCAGGAAGAGTCGGGGTCTGCGTAGCTACTTCCGGACCCGGAGCAACCAACACAATAACCGGACTTGCTACAGCAAATTTTGATTCAGTACCTATTGTCTGTATTACCGGACAGGTACCGAGAAACATGATTGGTAATGATGCATTTCAGGAAGCTGACACTGTAGGACTTACCCGCCCTATTACAAAGCATAATTACTTAGTAACTCAGAGAAAGGACCTTGCACGAATACTGAAAGAAGCCTTCTATATTTCCAGAAGCGGCAGACCGGGCCCTGTACTTGTAGATATTCCAAAAGATATTCTTAACACAAAACAGGATGATAAATACCCGGATTCTATCATGATCCGCGGTTACAATCCTGTGTACAAAGGGCATCCCGGACAGATAAAACGTGCTGCAAAGGCGTTCAATAAAGCAAAAAGGCCACTGTTTTTTATCGGCGGCGGAGTTCATATTTCACAAGGCGCTGCTGATACTTTTTTAAAGATTCTTGATAAGACAAACTGTCCGGTGGTTACCTCCCTTATGGGAATAGGTATTGTTGACAAGGATGATCCCAGAAATCTCGGCATGCTGGGTATGCACGGCACTCATGCAGCAAATATGGCTGTTACAGATTGTGACCTTCTTTTCGGAATAGGAGTCAGGTTCGATGACAGAGCAACTGGCGATTTAAGTAAATTCGCACCTAACGCTGAAATCGTACATATTGATATTGATTCAGCTGCTATTGCCAGAAACGTTCCTGTAGAAATACCGATTGTTGGTGACGCGAATAATATCCTCACTGATCTGCTGCCAAACCTGAAAAAGACGGATATATCGGATTGGCAGGAAAAAACGAAAAGCTGGAAGCAGGAGAAACCGCTGATTGTAAAGGAATTTAAAAAGGAAGGCCTTGCCCCCGCGCATATAATACAGAAACTGAGTGAGGTATTTCCTGATGCAATTATTACCTCTGAAGTAGGACAGAACCAGATGTGGGGTGCCCTCTTCTATAAATTTTCTAAACCAAGAACCTGGCTGACATCAGGAGGGTTAGGAACTATGGGATACGGCTTTCCCGCAGCTATCGGAGCACAGGCTGCTTTTCCGGACAAGCGGGTCATCGATGTTGCTGGAGACGGTTCAATCCAGATGAACATTCAAGAGCTTGCGACAGCTGTCATTGAAGAGCTGCCTGTTATTATCGCTGTGCTGAATAATGGCTACCTAGGCATGGTGCGTCAGTGGCAGGAACTTTTTTATAATAGAAGATATTCATCCACTTGTCTGCTCAAGGATAAACGTTGTCCGTCAAACTGCAAGCGCCACAGCGATGACTGTCCGAAATATGTTCCTGATTTTGTCAAACTTGCTGAAGCCTATGGGGCTGTGGGAATTCGCGTAGAAAAAGAAGAAGATATTGTCCCAGCCTTGGAACGGGCAAAGGAAGTAACTGATCGGCCAATTGTAATTGATTTCCTTATTGCAAGAGAAGCAAATGTTTGGCCAATGGTCCCTGCTGGAGCAGGAATACATCAAATGATGGAAGGAAAGGGAGAAATACTATGACCCATGTAATATCTTTACACGTAGAAAACCGACAGGGAGTTCTTTCCCGGATAGCCGGACTTTTTTCAGGCCGCGGATACAACCTGGAAAGTTTGACTGCAGGAGTTACTCACGATCCTTCGGTCTCAAGAATTACACTTGTGTGTAAAGGGGATGATAATGTCATCACCCAAATAAAAAAGCAGCTGAACAGACTGATCGATGTCATTAAAGTTGTAGACTTAACTGCATCTGAATCTATTCAACGGGAACTCGCGCTTATTAAGCTGAAGGTGAATGCCAAACAGCGCACTGAGATTCTGCAGGTTGCCAAGGTATTCAGAGCGCGGGTAATGGACATTGCAACAGATACTATGGTTCTTGAAATTACCGGAAATTCAGAAAAGGTTGATAATTATATACAGCTCCTCCATGAGTACCCTATTCTAGAAATTGCAAGAAGCGGACTTGTGTCTTTAGAACGGGGAAAGAAGTTCAAAAAAACAGAAGAAGCCTAAAGGAGCAAAGAATTATGGAAAAAATAGCGATTTTTGATACAACCCTTCGGGACGGCGAACAGTCCCCAGGTGCATCAATGAGTGTAGAACAAAAATATGAAGTTGCCCTCCAGCTAGCTAGACTTGGTGTGGATGTTATTGAAGCCGGTTTTCCGATTTCATCGCCCCACCAATTTAAGGCATGCCAGCTGATTTCTGAGAATGTAAAAGGACCGACAATAGCCGGTCTTGCCAGGTCCTTGGAAAAAGACATTGAAACTGCTGCCCAGGCGGTGAAGGCAGCCGAAAGGTCCAGGATCCATACCTTTATCGCCACCTCTCCGATTCATATGCAGTATAAACTGAAAAAGGACCCGGATTCTGTGGTAGAAATGGCAGTAAAGGCAGTAAGCTATGCGCGGAACCTTGTTCCTGAAGTAGAGTTTTCTCCTGAAGACGGAACACGCAGCGAAATCGACTTTCTGTGTAGGATCATTGAAAAGGTAATTAATGCAGGTGCAACTATTATCAACATTCCTGATACAGTCGGATACGCAGAGCCTGAAGAGTTTGGGGAGTTTATACGGAGAATAAAAGAAGGCGTCCCGAATATGGATAAAGCAATTATTTCTGTACACTGCCATAATGACTTGGGACTTGCTGTAGCAAACACCATTTCTGCAATACAAAACGGTGCCAGGCAGGCAGAGGTTACTATAAACGGAATCGGTGAACGTGCAGGTAATGCTGCACTTGAAGAGCTTGTTATGGCATTAAACGTGCGCAAGGACAGACTCCCCTACACTACGAACATTAATACTCACCAACTGTATACTACGAGCAAGCTACTCTCCAATACCATTGCTTTTCCAATTCCGCGGAATAAGCCAATTATCGGAGAGAATGCCTTTTCTCATGAAAGCGGGATCCATCAAGATGGTGTAATTAAACATAGAGAGACATATGAGATTATGACCCCGGAATCTGTAGGGAGAGATGAGTCAACCTTTGTACTGGGCAGACACTCAGGCCTAAACGGATTTCGGAAGCGCGTTATTGAACTAGGTTTCACACTCACCGATGAGCAGATGAATCATGTGTACAACCGCTTTGTGGACCTTGCAGACAGAAAGCGGGAGGTCTACGACGAAGACTTGTTTACTATTATTGGTGAAGAGATAGGTAATATTGCCGGAACATACAAATTAGAATACTTCAATATTCTCTCAGGGAATGTCTCTATACCTACTGCAACAGTACGGATTAGTACAGGAGATGAAAATACCCTGGAAGAAGCAGCAACTGGAGACGGTCCGGTAGATGCAGTGTTCCGTGCAATTGACCGGGCAACTGGAATCAATACTGTGTTGAAAGAATACATTGTTCAGGCTGTAACACCTGGAAAACAGGCAATGGGAGAAGTATCAGTCACCCTTATGGTTGATGACTTCAAATGCATTGGCCGCGGTTCCTCAACCGATATTCTCGAAGCAAGCGCGCGGGCATATGTAAATGCGTTGAATAAATATAAAGCCTATTATTCTGATCAGAAAAACAGGGCAATACTTTAAAAATACAGGAAGATACTCATGAGCAGGAAAATAACAATCTATGATACAACACTCAGGGACGGAATGCAGGGTCTTGAGATAAGCTACTCTTTAGAAGATAAAATGAAGATCGCCCGGAAGCTGGATGAAATGGGTGTCGATTACATTGAAGGCGGGTTTCCTATGGCAAATGAAAAGGAAGCTGCTTTTTTTGAACGTTTCAAAACTTCCCCATTACAGCATGCCAAACTTGTTGCCTTTGGTTCAACACGAAAACCTGGAGGTACAGCAAAAACCGACAAACATATCCAAGCACTTTTGGAGGCAGAAACTCCTGCTGTTATTATCGTAGGAAAAACATGGAAAGCCCATGTTGAAATGGTACTTAAGACGAATATTTCTGAAAACCTTGCAATGATCTACGACTCAATCCAGTATCTTAAATCAGAAGGGAGAGAGGTGTTTTTCGATCTTGAGCACTTTTTTGACGGCTACATTGATGATGCTGACTATGCGGCCCAGGTGCTCAGTACAGCAACTGAGGCAGGGGCTGATGAACTTATACTCTGTGATACAAACGGCGGAATGCTTCCCATGGATGTTACCCGTATACTCAGCTCCCTTCCCAAAAATGAACTCGCTCCGCTTGGTGTCCATTTCCACAATGACACAGGCACAGCAGTAGCGTGTTCTCTCGCAGGTATTGAGGCAGGAGCTGACCATGTCCAAGGTACAGTGAACGGATGGGGAGAACGGTGCGGAAACGCGAATCTCTGTGTTGTTGTTCCCAATGTTTCATTAAAAATGGGAAGAAAAACAAACATGGACTCAAATATGGAGGGATTGACTAACTTATCCAGGTTTGTAGCTGAGATCGCTAATATTATACCGGACAAGCGTCAGCCTTATGTAGGTGAAGCAGCCTTTACTCATAAAGCAGGACAGCATGTTGATGTCATTTCCAAGGCTGATAACTTGATGGAGCATATTGATTCAAGACTAGTAGGAAACCACAGAAAGGTAGTACTCTCTGAACTGTCAGGAAAATCTACAATTGTTAATAAACTTACCAGATACGGTACATATACTAAGGACTCGGATGTTGTTACAAACCTTGTTACAGTTCTAAAGAATAAGGAATCCGGTGGATACGAATACGAAGTTGCAGAGGCAAGCTTTGACCTCCTTATCCGCAAAACACTGGATAAATACACCCCGCTCCACCAATTGAGCAACTATCACCTTGAATCCTATAAAGCATGGAATACTCCTGCAAAAACAGTTGGACGTATGTTTCTTTCTGTTGGGGGCAGGACCTTGATGGGAGCAGCTGTGGGAACAGGCCCAGTTGAAACACTGGATAAGTCGCTCAGAGAAGCACTCAATCCAATACATCCGTTTATCAAGAAAATCTCTCTCATTGACTACAGAGTACGTGTCTTGAACCCAGAAGACGCAGCTGCTTCCAAGGTACGGGTATTTATCACCTCTTCTGACCATCAGGGAATAACCTGGGATACTGTCGGGGTTAGTGAAAACATTGTTGAAGCCTCCTGGGAAGCTTTGGTTGACAGTTTTGAATTTTACTATAACAATTACATACTCGAATAATATGTTTTATTAGTAAGAAGGGGGACATTGTGAAAAAATTAATTATCTATGTTACCGGATTCAGACAGCATGCAGGAAAAACAGTAACCAGCCTAGGGCTTATTTCTATGCTTAAAAAGGTTGTTCCTGCTGAAGAAATTGGATACATAAAGCCTGTCGGCCAGGAGCTGATCAAACTTCCAGACGGATCGAAAATTGACAAAGACGCGGTAATTATCGATAAATTTTCTGATATCCCTGACTTAGACTTAGGAAACGTATCTCCTGTACGCCTGGGATCCGGGTTTACAAAGGAATTCCTTAAAAAAGAAAACAAAAAAGAGGAGACCAAAACACTCACTGACTCTATTCTTCATTCCTTAAAAGCAATGGAGGAGAAGCGGGTAATTGTTGCAGAAGGAACAGGGCACCCTGGAGTTGGGGGCATTGTGGGCTTATCCAATGCGATTGTTGGAAATATTATGAATGCTGATATTATCTTTCTGTCAGGAGGGGGAATCGGCAGAGCCCTGGACCAGCTAGAGGTAGACCTTTCCTATTTCATGTACAGACAGAGCAATGTTCGGGGCATAATCTTTAATAAATGTTTTCCCGAGAAGATCGAAACAATGAAGAAGTATATTACTGAAGACCTTCTGAACAAAAAGTATTTAGGGTTCCAGAACCCTCTCCGGATACTTGGGTTTCTCCCCTCAGTGGAAGACCTGGGAAAACCCTCAATGCGTGTACTGCAAGGCCTGTTTCCAGCAGCAAAGGTAATCGGAAAAATTGAAGAACAAGCATGGACTGTCCCTTGCCTGCGGACACGAATCATCTCACTTGCTGCGGAGGTCTTAAAAATAGAGAAGTATCTCAAACCTTCTGATCTGGTAGTAATCGGTTCAGGCTCAGAGCGCAGAATTAAAAACATAATCGAATATAATAAACAAATGACGGGTTCTATCGGCGGTTTGATCATTACCTGCGGTGACGCGAGTCCAGTATCCGATTCTCTTGAGAAAGACATTTTGGCAGCAGGAATTCCCACACTTTTTGTATCAGATGATACTGCAACAGCAGAGCAGAGGGTCCTGAAAAGCTTTGAGAACACAAAAATTCAACCATATGATGCAAAGAAGATGAGAGAAATCGAAGAGATGTTTGAAATATATTTTGATATGGATAAATTCCTTGACATGTATCCGGAGTTAAAACAATAACCGCTTAATCAACTGTCCTTCACTTAATATACAGACAGGGAGTATTGCTCCCTGCCTGGTATTGTTATTTCTTCATGTCAGGTAATGGTCTGGCAACAATTTCGTCGTTTTTCAGGTAGCGTATTGCTTCCAATGCTGCTTTCGCTGCTGATGTAGTTGTTGTGTAAGGCACTTTCCGCTTCACCGCCTCAATACGAATTGCTTCATCACCCTTCTGGGAGAACTGGCCCCTAGGTGTGTTTATTAAAAGTGCAATGTTACGCGATTTTAGGTGGTCAATGACATTCGGTCTGCCTTCCTGTATTTTCAGAATAACCTCAGCGAAAATGCCGTGATGAAAGAGGAAGTCTGCTGTTCCCCTTGTTGCTGCAATCTGAAACCCAAGACCATGGAGTTCTTTTACTATGGGAAGTATTGTCTTCTTGTCCTTTTCATGGACAGAAACAAAGACCTTGCCTTCTGTGGGCAAGTGGTTTCCTTCAGCTGCCTGTGCTTTTGCAAAGGCCTCTCCAAAGGTCTCTCCAATTCCGATCACCTCTCCGGTGGACTTCATTTCAGGGCCTAGCAATGGGTCCAGGTTTGTAAAACGGTCAAAACTGAACACAGCCTCTTTAACGGCCCAGCCTGTTATGCAGGTACCCTGTCCATATCCGTTTACTGTAAGCCCCTGCTCTTCAAGAGACTTGCCGTTCCAGATGCCCACAACCTTTTCAATAAGGTTCACACCGGATGCTTTAGAAAGAAAGGGCACTGTTCTTGAAGCCCTGGGATTCACCTCAATTACATAGAGCTGGTCATCCTTTACAGCAAACTGTATATTCAAAAAGCCTTTCACCTTTGCTTCCCTTGCAATCTTCACTGTCGCATCTGACATCTGCTTCAAAATCGTGTCAGTTGACTTATACGCGGGGAAAACGCATGCCGAGTCTCCTGAATGGACACCGGCAGCCTCAATATGCTGCATAATTCCTGCAATATACACATTCTCACCATCGCAGAGTGCGTCTATATCATACTCAAACGCGTCTTCCAGGAACTGGTCAACAAGCACTGGTCTTTCTTTGGTGATGGTAATGTCCTTTTTCAGGAATTCCTTCAGCTCATCCTCGTTAAAAGCGATAAACATGCTTCTTCCCCCTAGCACAAAGGAGGGCCGCAGGAGAACAGGAAACCCTATTTCCTTGGCGTATTTTTCGACCTCTTCCGGGGATCCAGCCATGCGGTTCTCAGGCTGCTTCAGCTCCAGCTTATAAAGGAGTTTTGCGAAAAGCCCCCTGTCTTCAGCATTGAGTATACTTTCAACACTGGTACCCACAATGTTTGCGCCAGAGTCTTTCAAGCATTCTGCAAGGTTCAGAGGTGTTTGACCGCCAAGCTGGACAACTACGTCTTTTATATTCTCTTTTCTAATAATCTCTTTAACATCTTCGGCAACCAAGGGCTCGATATACAGCCTGTCAGAGATGTTAAAATCTGTTGATACTGTTTCAGGGTTTGAGTTTACGATGATGGTTTTTACTCCCTGCTCTCTGTACGCAAGGGACGCGAGGGTACAGCAGGTATCAAACTCAAGGCCCTGGCCGATCCTGTTCGGTCCTGAGGCAAGGATGATAACACCGGGCTTTTCGGTTTGCCCTCCTTCATCAACCTCGCCATAGGTTGAGTAAAAATACGGGGTATCAGCTGGAAACTCCCCTGCGCATGTATCAACAAAGTGGTAACACGCGTGGATCCCCTCTTTCTCTCTAAGAGAGGATATATCAGCTTCAGTCTGTTCCCGAAGATCTGCAATCTGTTTATCAGAAAGGCCACAGCGCTTTGCCTCGAGGAGAAGACGGCCATCAAGAGCCTGGGTCTTTATCTGCTTTTCAAGTGATATCATCTGCTTTAGCTCGTGGAGAAACCATGGAGCAAAGCTTGTTTTCCGTGCAACCTCAGCATAAGCGGATTCACCGTATTTTTTCATCTTTGTATATGCAGCAAAAAACCGTAACGGATGCGCTGTTTCCAGCATTGTGTCCAGTTTCTCATCATCAATATGGTCCAGATACGGAATACCATGGTACCCAAGCTCTGCTGAGCGCACTGCCTTGTTCATTGCCTCTAAAAATGTGCGGCCAAGGGCAAGCGCCTCACCAACGGATTTCATCTGGGTTCCAAGCTCAGAGTATCCTGTTGGAAATTTCTCTGTTTCAAACCTGGGGATCTTCACTGCAACATAGTCAAGCACTGGCTCAAAACAGGATACTGTTTTTCCGGTTATATCATTAATAATCTCGTCCAAGGTAAAGCCGACTGCTAAGCGTGCAGAACACCGCGCAATCGGAAAGCCGGTAGCCTTGCTTGCAAGTGCTGAGGAACGGGAGACCCTGGGGTTCATTTCAATGATAATCATTCTACCTGTATCCGGTTTTACCGCGAACTGTACATTTGACCCGCCGCAGTCAACCCCGATTGCCCTGAGGGTTTCCAGCGCTGCAGTCCGCATTTTCTGGTATTCACCATCTGAAAGGGTCTGTACAGGGGCGACTGTGATACTATCTCCAGTGTGTACACCCATTGGATCGATATTCTCGATTGAACAGACAATTACCGCGTTATCAGCCTTGTCCCGCATAACCTCAAGCTCGAATTCCTTCCATCCAATAAGCGATTCTTCAATAAGTGCCTCTCCAACAGGGCTCTCAGAAAACGCACGGTCCACAAGGATTTCCAAGTCCTCCATTGTATAGGCAATGCTTCCGCCCCTTCCGCCTAATGTAAAGCTGGGCCGGATTACCAAGGGCAGACCGACTTCTTCAGCCAAGCGCCTGGCCCCTGCATAGTCCCTGGTAATAATTGAACGGGGGGTATCTAAGCCGATTTTTGTTGCTACATCTTTGAAAGCACCCCTGTCCTCTGCCAGGCGGATCGCGTCAATATTCGCGCCGATTACCTCTACATTGTATTTTTCCAGAATACCTGCATCATGAAGATCGATTGCAAGGTTTAATGCAGTCTGTCCACCCATTGTAGGCAGAATAGCATCCGGACGCTCTTTTGCTATTACATCTTCCACATATTTTACACTTAAAGGCTCCATATAAATGGTGTCAGCTATTCCCGGAGTTGTCATCACAGTTGCTGGATTCGGATTCACTAAAACAACTGTGTACCCCTCCTCTTTTAATGCTTTCACCGCCTGGGTCCCTGAGTAATCAAATTCACAGGCTTGTCCGATAACAATCGGGCCTGACCCGATAAGCAGGATTTTTTCTATATCTTTTCTTGCTGGCATCTATTCTTTGCTCCTATTATCTTTTGCGCAGGTAATAAAATCATCAAATATCCATGTCGCGTCGTACGGTCCTGGTGCTGCTTCAGGATGAAACTGCACACACATGACAGGCAGCTCTTTATGGCGTATTCCTTCTACAGATCCGTCATTCGCGTTGGAAAACCAGATGTCCACATTCTTTGGTATTGATTTGTTGGTAACCACAAACCCGTGGTTCTGGGATGTTACAAACACGCTTTTAGTAAACTCATCCCGCACAGGGTGGTTTGCTCCATGGTGGCCGAACTTCATTTTTTCGGTTTTCGCGCCAAGGGCGAGGCTGATAAGCTGATGTCCCATACAAATTCCGAAAACCGGTATTTTCCCTACCGTTTTTTTAATAACCTCGACTTGTTCTTTCAGAACACCAGGATCTCCAGGACCGTTTGAAAACAGGACACCCTCAGGATTAAGGTCAAGGAGTTTCTCTGCAGGAAACCTACTCGGAACCAGGGTAACACTAACCTTACGCTTTGTAAGCTCCCGGATAATATTCATCTTAATTCCGCAGTCATAGAGAACAAAGGTCATATCACTCTCTTGTGCAGGAATTGTTCGTATCTCTTCAATACCAACCGAGTTTACCAGGTCTCTCCCTTCCATAGACGGAAAAGAGGAGATGTATTTTACCGCGTTTTTCCGTTCTTCCTCGGAAAGCCCTTGTTCTGGGTCTTTCGGTGTGACAATAATTCCGTTTCTGGAGCCATTACTTCGAATATCCAGAGTAAGGGCCCTGGTGTCAATATTATAAATACCAGGAGTCTTATTTGCTTCCATCCACTGGTGGAGTGTCAATCGTCCTTCAGGCACAGGTCCTGTATACAGTGATCTGGTAATAAAACCAGAGGCTTGAATATCAGGTGCCTGCGGATTTCGTCCAAAGGAATTTTCATTCCACTGCGAAACAGTTCCATAGTTACCCATGTGCGGATATGTCATTAAAACCAATTGACCGGTATAGGATGGATCAGTCAGGATTTCAGTATATCCTGTCATACCAGTATGAAATACAACCTCGCCTGCACACTTAAACAGTACGTCATCTTTTAACAGCGAGGCTGCCTGCGGAGCAGGAAAGCCGAAGGACTTTCCTGAATATACTTGACCGTCTTCCAGGACCAAGTAACAGAGTTCGTGCATCTTCCCCCCTTGAGCAAGAGCCCTTTTTAATTAAATATACATAAATTTCTGTATTTTTATGCATACCACCTTAAAAAAAAGCCGGCTTCCTGCCGGCACTAGCCCCTAGGGGAATCGAACCCCTCTTTGAAGAATGAGAATCTCCTGTCCTAGCCGATAGACGAAGGGGCCA
>CAYRYS010000041.1:0-12015 GCA_964428555.1 uncultured Spirochaetales bacterium
TCAGGAACAACACATAACAGCGGGTACAGAAAGAGAACCTGTTATACCTACTACACAAACTTTAAGCAGTATCTTGAGCATTATAACCTACCAGCAGACCAGCTTGACAACGAACAGGTCAAAGACTATCTATATTACTTGCTTTCTGTGCGACAATCATCTGCAATAAAGGAGCGCACAAGAATTATGGATAGTTCTGCTCCGCTGAGGAGAGACTCCTAAACGTTAGTGGCAATTCGAGAATTATCATAATAACGCTTAACGTTAATAATGCAACGGGTTAATATGCAGTATGATTGAATCCTTTAAAGATAAGGAAACTCAAAAAATATGGAATGAAATTTACTCAAAAAGATATCCCAATAATATTCAGCGAATCGGATTAAGAAAACTTATTCTAATTCATAGAGCAAAAGACACGAATGTTCCTGCTACAAGAATATCCCAAATAGTAAAAGGGAATCGTAGAATAACTGCTGATACAGCGTTACGGTTCTCTAAGTATTTTGGAAATTCAGCTGACTTTTGGCTGGGAATCCAAGATGAATTTGATTTAAGACAAGAAAGAAGGAAAATTGCACACGCATTAGAGAAAATACCCCATGTCAAAGCATCATAAATATTCTCGAATCCTCACATGACAAAAAGTATATACTCAACAACGGAGCATGGCTTAACAAGCCGCGACTTTCCTTTCCAATTTATATTATACTGGCCCCTTCAGACAGCAAATACCGGTGACCGCTGTATTCCGAGTTGATCCAGTCGTTACCTCACCTTCAGGTTCTGTTACGCAGTCGAATGAGGGAACAGCTTAGAGGCCGGTAGAATAGGAGATGATATATACGCAAACCACTAAAAATGGTAATATAGCTTTATTCTAAGGCATTCAAAAATTTTAAGAACAAATCACTCTGACCCATAGCAAAAAAAAGCTTCTGGTCGAAATATAAGGGAACAAAATGAAGGGCATAATCATCTACAAGTCCAAATACGGATCCACAAAACAATACGCACAGTGGCTCCATGAAGAAACCGGCTTCGAACTCTGCAACAGTAAGGACTTTTCCAAAGACATTAGCAAATACGATGCTATTGTCATTGCAGCAAGTATTCACGCCGGGTCTTTATCCTTGAAACGCTTCTTACTCGATACATGGCCGTTAATCTCTGAAAAGAGAATCGCGGTGTTAGTTACCAGCGGAGCAGGCCACCAGGAAGTGGTAAAACAAATACTCAAAGACAGCCTGCCCCAAGCTGTGTACGGGAAGCTGAATATTTTCCCAGTTGGGGGACGCTATGTACTGGGGGAAATGTCCTTTATAGACAGGACCTTGATCAGAATTGCAGCGTTTTTCACAAATAACCCTCATGCCAAAAAGGGAATGCTTGAAGAAAAAAGAGAAGTGAGCAGAGACAATTTGCAGGGCATTGTTGAATTTGTCAAAGCACCGCCAAATGCAGAGGGCCCGGCTTAAGTCACAGTTAAAAAGCACAGGGCAGCAGCACAGATACACGGACAATAAGCAGGGCTCTTATAAATAATGAAAGTCTGGATCACAGGCTTTGCTGGCATCACCCCTCAACATAGCACAGAAGCTGCTGGCTTTCGATATCCGCTTTCAGCATAAGGGTTTTGCCTTGCTCTGGCAGATCATACACCTTTACCACATCACTCAAGTCTTGGGCCTGGGGAAGCAGTTCAGTTAGTCTGTTATCCATTGTGTTTAAAAAATCTGTTGAAAAACGCACCCCGGATTTCTCCGGATAAAGTGCCGCGTAAAAAATATCAGTCTCTACAAGGTCCTGGAAAAAATGTGTTCCAAAGGAAAGCTCGGGCAGGACTTCCGCGCTCATTACAGCAAGCTCTACAAGTATGGAAATATTATTTATCTCAGCAAAATGGATCGGCACTCCCAGGGAAGGGGTCGTTGTTCCCCACCTGCCCGGCCCAATGAGCATGGTGGTTTTCCCATGGTCTTTATTCATCCTGTTAATTCTGCCGATAGTCCTTGCTGTTTCATACTTTTGTATCTGGTTTAAGGCGCTGTACGCGGCAGGTTCTACAAAGATTATCTCTGTAACCTGCTTTACTATGCTGCCTCCGAGAAAATTGCCTTCAGATTCAATGAATATTTTTTCTTCCCCAACATTCTCCGGAATTTCAACATGCCTGCCGATTCCTTTAATTTGGTGGGGCCTGCACTGGAGAAGATTTATCAAATACCCCTTTTCCCTGGTGAAATTCAAGGTAAACTCAATGTCAACAGGATAATCGTAGGCAGTCTGGATTACCCGCATCATGGTTTTCATGTCCAAAATAAACTCAGTGTTTTTAATCAAATTATCAAAGGTAATTACATAATACTTTCCAGGCTGCCTGCCCATTTGGGACAAACGGCGTTCAGCTTCTGTGTCTCTGACACCGATCATATCCATACGGAGGTTACTGCTTTTTGCGAGAATATCCTCAAGGAGAAGGGTTTGCGGCGCGTTCTCATCTATATTCAAAATATCCAGCTTGTGCTGAGAGTATTTCCGCAGGTCCTTCATTTCGGAAACAGGCTTTGAACTTGGGTCGTCAAGGGCTACAATACGGGGGTAGTCCCCTTCTACTCTGTCTACAGCCCGGGTGCCTAGTCCCATGACCAAGCGCAGCATTCCAGCGGAGCTGTCCATTTTACTATTCCAGACATAGGTGTTGTAAGAGAACCCAACCCCTGCTATATCCGGAAAAAACAGGTTCTTGTGGTGGCTCCCTGAAACCCGCTGCACCAAAAGCGCCATTTGTTCTTCTTTTTCATTAAGCCCACGCTGCAGCCTGTAGGCAAGCGCGTCTTCGCTCATAGTGCCTGCATAGATTTTCCGTACAGCATTAATGAATTCAGAATAGCGCTGCTCAGGAGGCCCTTGGTTTACCAGAAAGTAGCTCTCATACTTTCCGGCAAAAGCATTACCAAAGGAATCTTCCAAAAGACTGCTTGAGCGCACTATTATAGGGGACTGACCCATGTATTCGATCAGCTCCCTGAATTGTTCCCGGATCTCTTCCTGGAACTTCCCTGACTCCATTTTTTTTCCGAGAGACTCGGCAACAGTAAAATACCCCTCTGGTGTCTGCTGGCGCATGTGTTCTTTCCACCAGCCGTTATGCACTATGTATGAGTAAAACACATCCGACCCAATGTAAAAAGAGTCCTGGGGTTCCAGCAGGTTCTTCCAGTCCCTGGACTTGTCATTGATTAAGATCTTCCTGGCAAGGAGCATACCCACAGATTTTCCGCCTATGTAGCCTGTACCTATCATATGGTTTTTTATCTCAATAAGGTCTTCCAAGCTGAAGTGTTCCACCGCAAGGTTCAGCACCTTCTCTTCTCTGCCAATCATTATTTTTGCCAGATGAGTCAGCATAGCCCGTATCCGCTCCTGCTCATCTTCTTCTTCAAGGAGGAACTCAGCTTTTAAAAACAGCTTATCCCAGAAGTCGAGGTTCCGTTGTATTTTTTCAAACCCCCTCCGTTGTATATGATTTATAAACTTCGCGGCATCCTCGCTTTGGGTCACTGCTGTAAACTCATCATCATTTTTTTTATGGGGCAGGAACATTAGGGGAGAATACCGGTCCTGTACTTTCAGGGGATGAACATAGCACTGGCCTTCACAGTCGTATACATCGATTAAAAGCTGGGTCGTATCCCGGATCCGCGCCACCGTCTTAAAGGAGTGGCTGTTCCGAAAAATCGCGAAATATGCGATTGTATTCAACTCATAGAGATAGGGACAGGTAATCCGGAAAAAATTCCCGATCATAAAGTCTGTAGCCCAGGCGGAGAGCAGGTCAGAGAGGCAGTCAAAAATATAAAACGCATCGCGTCCGTTTTCAGTTATAATTTTATAAATCTCTTTTGAAAATGTATCAAACCCTATGTACGCGTCCAAGTTGTGTACAACAATATTCTCCTGTTCAATAAGGAGAGGTTCATGCTTACCAAAACGCATATAGTGAATAGTGTGGTTCTGGGCAAGGGTCTTTTTTACAAAGGGGTGAGTAAATATTTTGTATTCTTCTAGGGTATCGACCTGCCACACAACATTGTCTCCCATTCGCAGGGAGTCAAGCACCTTATCAAGACCTGCTAAGCCGGTGCTGGAACTTTCCATGGATTTCATTCTTCCTCCAGTATTTTCTACTATAGATAACACTATAAGATGCAGAACCATAGGTCAAGAAAACAGGATTTCTTCTGAGTAAGAGCATATTTCAACAACAAGGAGATTCGCAGAAATAGAATGAAAGGGTAGTTTTTTTTAAATGATGATGAGAGCAGACGGTGAAAAACCAATCTGCCCTCAACTATACACTTTTACACAACGCCTTGGGAAATCATTGCATCAGCGACTTTAATAAATCCGCCGATATTGGCACCCTTGACATAATTTATGTATCCGTCATCTTCTTTTCCATAGGTTTCACAGGTTGCATGGATGTCCCGCATGATCTTGTTTAAGCGCTGGTCCACCTCTTCACGCATCCATGGCAGTCTCATGGAATTCTGGGTCATCTCCAGTCCGGATGTTGCTACACCCCCTGCGTTTGCTGCCTTACCTGGTCCAAAAAGCACCTTTTTATCTAGAAAAACCTCAACTGCCTCAGGAGTAGTCGGCATATTTGCGCCTTCGCTCACCGCAATACAGCCGTTCTTCACTAAGGTCTGTGCTTCCTCAGCGGAAATCTCATTCTGGGTTGCACAAGGGAGGGCCAAGTCGCATGGTACACTCCATGGGCGTTCACCCTCTTTATATGTTACCCCGTATTTTTCCGCGTATTCCCGGATACGTCCCCGTCTAATGTTCTTTACGTCCATTACATATTCTAGCTTTTCCGCGTCAATACCATCAGGATCGTGAATAAAACCTGAGGAATCAGAGAATGTTACCACTTTACCGCCAAGTTCAATAATCTTCTGACACGCGAACTGTGCCACATTTCCTGACCCTGAAATTGCAGCAGTCTTGCCTTTTATTTCTTCGCCCTGGGTTTTCAGCATTTCCTGGAGAAAGTACGTAGCACCGTACCCGGTTGCTTCGGGACGAATTAGGCTTCCCCCCCATTCGACAGCTTTACCGGTTAGAACTCCGGTGAACTCATTTTTAATCCGCTTGTACTGTCCGAACATATACCCTATCTCTCTGCCGCCGACACCGATATCTCCGGCAGGTACGTCTGTGTTTGGTCCAATATGGCGGTATAGTTCTGTCATAAAGCTCTGGCAGAAACGCATAACCTCGTTGTCAGACTTCCCCTTAGGGTCAAAATCTGAACCGCCTTTGCCTCCGCCCATAGGAAGTGTTGTTAAACTGTTTTTAAAAACCTGTTCAAATGCGAGAAATTTCAATATACCAAGGTTAACTGAAGGATGGAAACGAAGTCCGCCCTTATACGGCCCTATTGCACTGTTCATCTCAATTCTAAAACCGCGGTTTACCTGTACATCACCATTATCATCCAGCCAGGGAACACGGAACATTACTACCCGTTCAGGCTCAATCATACGCTCAAGCACCTTTGCGTCCCGATATACCGGATTTTCCTGCACAAAAGGAAAAAGCGTTTCAACGACCTCCTGTACAGCCTGATGAAACTCAGATTCCCCCGGATTTTTCGCTTTTACTTTCTCCATAAATTCGCTTATACCTTTTGTATATGCCTCACCCATAAAAGTCTCCTTTAATAATCGTTTTATATCTTTTTACAAAAAAAAGTTACCTATGTTAATGCTATGCGGCAGTTCATTAAAAGCAGTCTATTAAATGATGCATTCTTGGTCAAGAAAATATTTATATTAACCATTATCATACCCTAAGCCCATATAGCAGCTTTCTTCACTATTTCGAAGAACTCAAAGTAGAAGCGGACATAGGGCTTTCCTTTTTCATAACTGCGAATTTCATCAGCAGATCACGGAAAATGCTGCATTGTTCTCCTCCCTTTCCAATATTAGGTTTAATGTATGGAGATTTACCCATCTTTCTTTCAAAAATGGCTGTTTTTTTCGAGGTTAAGTAAAAAAGTATTGCTTACCGATTTTTTTATTTAGGTTTTTATATATATGACAAAACTAATGGAGGCAAAAAGATGAATTTCACTACGCTCCCCGGCCTTATAGAGGTAATTCAATCGAATTTCAGCCACAGGAACATGATGAACTTCCGCAAAAATGATGCCTACAAGGCTTTGAGCACAAGGAAAGTATACGCAACGGTTCGGAACCTAGCCCTTGGACTGAGAAAAGAGGGTGTAAAGGAAAAAGAATCTATTGGTATTATCGCGCAGCCTTCTCCATTCTGGGTTATTGCAGACCTTGCGATTATGTCAGTAGGCTGTGTAACAGTGCCTATCTTCAAGCGCATATCCGCAGAAAGTCTTGCCCATGAAACCAATGATTCAAATATGCGCTATATCTTTGTAGGTCTTGAAGAAGAGCTTGAAGCTGTACGCTCCCACGGCAAGGGCATAAAAAAAATTATCCCAATAGGAATTGAGGCTGAGGGGAATGACATCCTCCCTTTTCAAAAACTGCTCCACGAAGGGGAAGAAGAAGCTCAAGACAGACCAAGCAGCTTTGAAGCAATGGTAAAAAACGTAAAAGAGGATGACCTTGCCACAATTATTTATACAAGCGGAAGCACAGGACTGCCGAAAGGTGTAGAACTTACCCATAAAAATATTGTCTCCCAAATAGAAGCAGCTGGAAAACGGTTTGTTCTGGATGCAGCAAAGGATACTGCCTTTTCCTCACTCCCCCTTGCCCATATCTTCGAACGGATGGTTATGTACTATTATCTTTCAACAGGTACACCTGTGTATTTTGTTGATGATATTTCCAATATCGGAAAATTGATAAAAATAGTAAAACCAACAGTTATGACTGTAGTACCCAGGCTTTTAGAAAAAGTACTGACAAAAATTCGGGACAAGGTGGATGAATCCACAGGCTGGAAGAAGCGGCTTGCAGTAAAAGCAATGATCCGGGCTGAATCAAAACCGCCGGAAGAGCCGTTCCGGGGGTTCATGGACTTTGTCTTTCAAAAGCTCGTGTACAAACAATTCAAACAAGCACTTGGGGGCAATCTTGATATTGTTATATCCGGAGCCGCAGCGCTTCCAAAGGACGTGGGCAGCTTTTTCATAAACATTGGGATCCCCATTTACGAGGGGTATGGAATGACAGAGGCATCCCCTGTTATTGCTGCAAACTATCCGGGAAACACTAAATTAGGCACTGTTGGAAAAGCGTTTCCAGGGGTTGAAATTAAGATCGGGGATGATGGTGAGGTCATGGCCCGCGGTCCGAATGTAATGCGGGGCTACCACAACAGAAAAGAGGAGACAGAAAAGACATTGAAAGCTGACGGGTTCCTCCATACCGGAGACCTAGGTTCTATGGATGATGAAGGATACTTGAGCATTACAGGCCGCAAAAAGGACTTATTTAAAAAATCCACTGGAGAGTATGTAGCACCGGTACCGATTGAGCAGAAAATTACAAGGAACAAGTACGTGGACACAGCAATCATTATTGCTGATCAGCGAAAGTTTGTCAGTGCCCTGATATTCCCTGACTTTGATGCATGTATCGAGCTGCAGAAAAAGCTTGATAAACAGATGGTCTCCCAGGAAGAGTTTGTCAGATCAGATGACTTCAAAAAAGAAATTAACCAGCATATCCAGAAAATCAACAAGACACTTCATCACACTGAGGAGATACAGATATTTCTGGTTATACCTGAAACACCGAGTGTCGAATCCGGAGACCTGACACCGACAATGAAGGTCCGCCGCCACAAGCTTGAAGACAAATATAAATCAGAAATTGACTCACTCTATAAAGGAGGAAATTAGGTATGATGAAAGAACGAATAGCAATAATTGATGGGATACGAACCCCTATGGCGCCTGCAGGAAAGGATTTGAAAGACATTCAAGCTGACGACCTGGGTGTATTTCCAGTACGGGAAATCCTGGACAGAACGTCCATTGACGCAAAGGACATTGATGAGGTAATTATCGGAAATGTGGCCCAGCCGACCCATGCAGCGAACATTGCCAGGGTAATTGCCTTAAAAGCAGGCATGCCGATAGATATGCCCGCATATACTGTGCACCGGAACTGCGCATCCGGTATGCAGTCAATTACAACCGGAGCATTGAAAATACTCAACGGTCAGGCAGATATCATCCTGGCAGGGGGAGTTGAATCAATGAGCAACATCCCTTTTCTCTATTCAGAGGAAATGAAGAATTTCTTCATCCGCTTGTCGAGATCCAAAGGCTTTTTTGAAAAGCTCGGTACACTCTTCAGTTTCAGACCAGGGTATCTAAAGCCTCAGATTGGAGTAACCCAGGGCCTTACAGACCCGGTGAGCGGTTTAATAATGGGCGAAACAGCGGAAGTACTTGCCAGGGAATTCCACATTACCAGGGAAGAACAGGATGAGTTTGCTCTCCAGAGTCACAATCGCGCCTTAAAAGCCCAGGAAGAGGGAATATTCCAGGATGAGATCCTCCCCATTCCGGTAAAAGGTGCAGAGGACGGAATAATGCAGAAGGACTCTGGACCGCGACCAGGACAAAGCATGAAAAAACTGGCTAAACTCAAGCCGTACTTTGACCGGAAAAACGGGACCGTCACTGTAGGAAATTCATGCCCTGTAACAGACGGAGCGGCTGCTGTTATCCTTATGAGCGAGACCAAAGCCAAGGAGCTGGGATATAAACCATTAGGGTACTTACGGGAGTTTGCCTACACAGCACACGATCCTTCCAGAATGGGGCTTGGCCCAGTGTTTTCCACGTCAAAACTGCTTGAACGCTCAGGTGCTTCCTTGAAGGACTTTGAATTAATTGAGATGAACGAGGCATTTGCTGCTCAAATGCTCGCAAACTACCGTACCTTTCCAAGCAAGGAATTTGCCCAAAGAGAGCTCGGCAGGTCAGAGCCCCTGGGAGAGCTGGATAATGATATTGTAAATGTGAACGGCGGCGCAATCGCCCTAGGCCATCCTGTTGGAATGACAGGTACTCGTCTGGTAATAACTGTACTGAAAAACCTGCGGCGCCTGAAAAAGAATACCGGCCTTGCGACCCTCTGCATTGGCGGAGGACAGGGCGCAGCACTATTTTTGGAGATAACATAATGAAAGACAGTATACGCACAATTGGACATGAGAATAGTATTTTAGAACTGCAGATTGATGATGCCTCCTCAAAGCTCAATATTCTAAAGAGCGGACTACTCGAAGAACTAAAAAGTACACTGAATGACGCAGCACAAGCGAACAATGTAAAAGCAATGCTTGTTACATCAGGAAAAGAGGACACCTTTATTGCTGGTGCTGACATCAACGAAATCCAAGGACTCCAGGGCAGCAGCGAGGCAGCAGAAAAGGCAGGAGAAGGCCAGACAATCATGAATATTCTTGATGACATGCCCTTCCCTACATTTTGCTTAATCAATGGGGCCTGCCTCGGAGGCGGATTCGAGCTTGCCCTAGCATGCGATTACAGGATAGCAGTGGATATTGATAAAACAAAAATCGGCCTGCCCGAGGTAAACCACGGAATTATCCCAGGTTTCGGAGGCACTCAGCGCCTTCCCAGGCTAACAGGGCGCGCGGCAGCCTTAAAAATAATCCTGAAGGCAAAAGGCGTTTCAGCAAAAGAGGCATATAAAAACGGTATGGTAGACCGTCTTGTACCAAAAGGCTTTGAAAAGGATTTCTCCTTTGCCTTTATAGAAAAAACCCTAAATAACAAAAAAGAACGGAAAAAAGTCCTGAAACGGCGGAAGCGGAAAAGTCCGGTGTTCATTGAAACAATCCCTATTGTACGCGGACTGGTATACACGGCTTTCAAAAAACAGGTCATAAAAAAAACACAGGGAAACTACCCTGCTCCGTTAAAGGCAATAGAAGCTGTGAAGCGGGGCACATGGACAAGCCTAAAAAAGGGCTTGAAGATTGAACGCACCCTATTCGGGCAATTGGCAGTAACACAGGAAAGCAAGAACCTTATTACACTCTATTTTAGAAACGAAGCACTGAAAAAGAAGAAGCACCCTGCAGAAGAGGGCCTCGGCAGCATAGAGAAGCGGGCAGCAGTTGTGGGAGCAGGAACAATGGGCGGAGCAATTGCCTGGCTTTTCACAAAAAAGGATATTCCTGTACGGATGAAGGACATAGCCTGGTCCATGATAGCAAAAGGAAAAGAGGAGATTCAGAGCGTATACGACACACTAATTTCCAAAAAGATTATGGAAAAACGGGTGGCATATCTAAAACGCAATTATGCCACAGGCACCCTGGATTACTCCGGGTTTGAGGATATCCGTTTTATTATCGAAGCTGTACTTGAAAAAATAGAGGTAAAGCAAAAGGTATACAAAGAGCTCGAAGAGAATGCACCTAGAGATGCGGTAATCGCGACAAACACCTCATCTTTACCAATCACAAAGCTTGCAGAAAACATGGAGAGCCCTGCACGGCTTATAGGTATGCACTTTTTTAATCCTGCTAACCGCATGCCCCTTGTGGAAATTATTCCAGGTGAAAAGACCAGTGAAGAGACAATTGCCAGAACAGTGCGCATGTCCAGGACACTAGGAAAGCAGCCGGTTATTGTAGGTGATGCACCTGGATTTCTGGTGAACCGCCTGCTCATGCCTTATCTGAACGAAGCAGCGTACACAGCACAGGAAGGCGCTTCTATAGAAGAAATTGATAAAGAGATGGAAAGCTTCGGCTGGCCTATGGGACCTTTCTATCTTCTGGATGTAATTGGCATTGATATTGCAGCAAAGGTAGCAGGGATTCTGGAGAACGCCTTTGGTGAAAGAATGAAAATATCCCCTGTACTTAATAAGATGATGGAAGATAAAGAACTCCTTGGACAAAAAAGCGGAAAAGGCTTTTACCTGTACAAAGGCAAGGAAAAGCAGAAAGTAAATCCAGAAGCACAGAAGATCATTGCGCAGAACAAAACATCTGGAAGCACAAAGCCTGAAGCAAAGAAAATCAGGGACAGGCTCATGGCTGTAATGATAAACGAAGCAAGCCTCTGCCTAGAGGACAATGTAGCACAGTCAGCAGAAGACATTGACATGGCGCTTGTACTCGGCACCGGTTTCCCGCCTTTTAGGGGAGGCCTTTTAATCTACGCAGACAGGATGGGCGCCAGAAATATTGTGTCCATACTCTCAGACTATGAAAGGGCCGGAGGCAAACGCTATAAAGCAACCAATATGCTAAAGCGCATGGCAGAATCCAGCGGCAGCTTCTATGGGGAATAGGTAACCAAAAAACCGGCAGAGTGCTCTGGGGCAATGGTTTTGATAAGCTCAGCACAGCAATTCCGGAATCTCCTGGACATAAGGTATACGGTAAAGGAAAAAGAATACTGGAGCTGAAACTATAAGTAATGCATAAAAGAATCATAGGTATCGGCTGGGATGTCGGCGGCTGGATGGGGAAAAAGCAGGGCTTTGCTGTGTGTATCTGGCACTGGGAAGAGCAAAAGCTTTCCTGGCCAGGGAAGCCTATTGTAACCACCTTACCATCCGGGCACCTGCTTAGTCCGAATGATATTTTAAGAGCATCGGGTTGTTCATCATCCTTAATAGATATGGAAGATGACAACCTGAGTTTTGTTATTGCCATAGACGCGCCCCTTTGGTATCCGAAAGGGTTTATCAATTTCATACAAGGGGCTTCTACAATAAAAGCAAAACCCGAATCTGAGATAACAAACCCCTTAGCATACAGGAAACCGGAGCAGTATATTTACCGGAAGTTCGCGAAAAAGCCCATGTCAGCACCATTTGACAGAATCGGCAATAATGCAACAGTTGCAGTAACCCATGTAAGAAAATGGGAATCGGAAACAGGGTTTGTTCTCCGGCCTTCAGAAAAAGCTAAAACAGGAAAAGACATAATAGAGGTATACCCAGCCTTAGTGAA
>CAYRYS010000041.1:12115-28137 GCA_964428555.1 uncultured Spirochaetales bacterium
CAGAAAAAGCTAAAACAGGAAAAGACATAATAGAGGTATACCCAGCCTTAGTGAAAGCAGAGCCTGAATACAGGGAAAGCTTCACAGAGACTATTCCAAAAGGAGGAGCAAGCCCTGCTGACGCGTTTGACGCGGGGATCTGTGCCCTTCTTGCAATAAAGTACCATGTCGGAAAAGAGCTGTTCGGGCTTCCGAACCTCACTGGACCTGAAGGCATTACAGAAGACTATAGCGAAGGCTGGATCTACCATATATAAGGGTTTCCTGCCTTTTGTTTCCGGGCAATATTGATAATACCGCTTCATGGATTTTCCTGTTTCCGTAATTTCCATTATACTGTAGAAATAGTATAGGAGGTTTTTCATGCAGAAAAAGGCACTTATAGTTATAGACATTCAGGAAGCATTCTTCAATGGAAAGCAGCTCCATCCTGTTTACAATGCAGAACAGCTTGTAAACAGGATTAACACCCTCACAGAAAAAGCCAGGCAGGCAGGAGCTCCTGTTATTTTCATAAAACACAACGGCCCTGCGGGGCAACCGCTGGAGGAAGGCACAGACGGGAATAGAATATTCTCAGGTCTTCATAGGATGGATAGTGAAGCAATAGTAGAAAAAAGGACACCCAGCGCCTTTTACCAGAGCGGTCTATCAGAGCTGCTTACAAGCCATTCTGTAGAAAAAATTGTTGTCTGCGGTGTCCAGTCTGAGGTATGCGTTGATACAACCTGCAGGACCGGCCATTTTGCGGGATATTCAATTGAACTTGTTCAGGACGCCCATTCGACCTGGGACCGCGGCGGACTCTCAGCACAGGAGATAATAGACCACCACAACAGTATATTACCAAGATGGTTCGCAGAAGGGATTCCCGCAGAGCAGGTTCAGTTTTAAATGATAGAGAGTTCAAAGCAATAAGTGTATAATTCATATAAAAGGTGAATATGTCAAAAAAAAAGAATAAGGCTGAAGAGATATTCACCTCAGGGTTTACCTGCAGCCAATCAGTGTTCGCTATATTTGCAGAGAAAGCAGGGGTTCCGGTGGATACCGCTTTGAAAAACTGCGGCAGGTTTCGG
Organism: uncultured Spirochaetales bacterium; assembly: GCA_964428555.1. Taxonomy (GTDB): domain Bacteria; phylum Spirochaetota; class Spirochaetia; order CAYRYS01; family CAYRYS01; genus CAYRYS01. The sequence goes on from CAYRYS010000041.1 coordinate 13,195, forward strand.
GGGAGGCATGGGACGAATGGGCAAAACCTGCAAAGCTGTCACAGGCGCGTACATGGTAATCAGCAGCATATGGGGAATGACGCGGTTCAGCTGATAGGCGCAGGAGAGGCAATAGCTGCTTTGGGGGTGCCTACCATTCAGACACCTGGTTTCTTTATTATAGCCACAGCCTCTACTGTATTTTCCATCATCCTACTACAAAACGGCAGGCTCCCCAAGATTGCTGGTATAACCGGGATTTTCGGCTTTGTTATCACCTTTTTGGACATACTATCCACAGTTTTCTTGCCAATAGCGAAACAATACCCCTGGTAATTGCCGGTTTTTTCTGGGTCGCATGGTGGGCACTAATCAGCACCCTCCTTTTTTTCAGAGTAAAACCATAAAAACCGCCTTTTTATTTTACGATAGATTTATCTTGTAACAAGGAGATAGTCTGGAGAGAATCTACTCTTCTGGAAGAATAGGAAATACTTTCAGTATTGTTAAAATATTATTTTAGTAGCACGTTAGCTGTTTAAATGTGTTACATTAATGCAGGGAGCAATTTGAAAATACGAGAATTAAAAATTGCGCCATAAGGAGGGTATTATGCAGAGAGTTGGAAAATACATGGTAGTATTTATAGTCTTATTGATGCTGGTCTCCTGTACAGCTGGACCGAACGAGCTGGCTGTACCGGGAAGTAGTGAAGTAGAAGCTGCCGGCTTTTGGAAAGGCCTCTGGCATGGCATAATTGCACCTATAACCTTTGTTATTTCACTTTTCAATGAAAATGTGACTATGTATGAGGTGCATCATGTAGCTGGATGGTATAATTTCGGCTTTCTCCTTGGTGTTATGATTATTTTCAGCGGATCAGGGGGCGGAGCGTGCAAAGCGGACAGCGAAAGAAAACGAAGGAAATATGAGAGCCATTACGATTAAAGAACTAAATAAAGACAACTGGTATGACTGCTGCGAATTATCCCTTACTCCTGAGCAGGAAGAATTCATGGAACCGAATGCAGTGTCCATTGCTCAGACAAAGTATGAGCCCAGCCTAAGGGCATACGCGATTTATGATGATAATACCATAGTCGGGTTTTGCATGTATAACAGCGAACCTGAGGAACTGGACGGATACTGGATCTACAGGATCATGATAGACAAAGAACACCAAAGAAAAGGGATTGGTAAGGCAGCAACCGAGGCGATGATACAAGAAATGGCCCAAATACCGGGATGCAACCGCATTGTGGTTGGGTATCACCATGAAAACCTTGGCGCCCATAATCTCTATAAGCGGTGCGGATTCAAAGACCATGGTCACCGGTTTGGAGTAGAAAAAGCAGTTCTTCTTGACCTGTAAAAAAGCGTTGTAACCATTGCCCTGCTCTGTTGGCTGAGCAGGGCTTTTTTATATACACTGAAACATAGTAGTTTTGGAATCCTCGAATTTCTCAACTAGTTTTGATCGTGCAATTCTCCTGGCTTCTTTTGCATCAAATATTAAGTACCGAAGTACTATATCAGTACCGCACTTTTTGCTGTCCCACCCTTCCGGGTGCTCCCTCAGGAATAGCACAGACATAATCGCATACGCTGTGTAACTAAGCTTTGTAATTTTCCGCAAATAAAACTGGTGCTCGGAAATATGTTTACCATACTTCCCCATTCCCTTTGCAATAAGCTTTCTTGCTAAAGCAATATTCTTTTTTGCCTCTCCTAATGCGGCTCTTCCTGGAGGATCAGAAAGATCCTTCAGCCAGCTGAGGCTGGTTCCCGGAAAGTAAAGCCGTAAAAGTCTGAAGAGTTTCCCGATCGCGTTTTTTCCGTTTAATTCCGAGGAAATAGCACGCATTGCTGAGAGCGGTGGATACATGGTATGAATTTCAGAGGTACCTTCAAAGACTGTGGTTACCCTGAAATCCCGCATACGCTTTTCATAGGGCTGGGTCCGCAGGTATCCCGCACCGCCAGCCACCTGAAGTGCATCATAGAGCACATGCCAGGCATTCTCGGTTCCATAAAGCTTAGTATGAGAACTTTCTATCGCAACATTTGCTAAGGGTTCTTTTTCAAGCAGCGATGCAGTAAAAGCTGTCATTGCCCATACGCTCTGTTCACGCATTGCTGCATAGCCGATTTTTTCCTGAATCAGTTCAAAACTGCTGATTTTTTCTCCGAATTGCTCCCTTGAATTGGCACGGTTTTTCATATCCTCAACTGATTGGCGGATCGCTCCAGCAGATGCCGCGCCAAGCCCGAGACGGCCGTAATTCAGTATTGTCATTGCAATTTTGAAACCATCCCCTTCTTCACCTATTAGGTTCTCAGCAGGTACTTTGACATCCTTTAGCATGACCGCTGTGGTTGATGAAACAGTGAGTCCCATTTTGGGTAGATCCTTCCCTATAGAAACCCCGTCCAAATCGGTTTCCACTATAAATGCACCCATCGTATTTTCTTTACCTTCTATTTGGGCAAACACAGTCAGGCCGCCTGCATATCCGCCGTTTGTAATATATGTCTTTGTTCCATTCAGTACGTAGTGGGTTCCATCCTCTGACTTCCGCGCTACGGTCTCTATGTGTTTGGCGTCAGATCCTTTTTTCGGCTCTGTCAAGGCGTATGCAAACACCATTTCACCTGAGGCTGCCTTTGTAAGATACTTCTTCTTCTGCTCCCTATTTCCAAAAAGAAGAATTCCTTTCATCCCAATCGAAAGGTGCGCAAGAGGGACTATTGCAAGGGCCATGTCCTTTTCAGCCATAACACTTACAACATAGAAATAATCAATCAAACTTAACCCAAGACCACCATACTCTTTAGGGATACTAAGACCAAAGAGCCCCATAGACTTAAAACTATCCATAAGAGTTTTAGGCAGTCTGTGGTTCTTTTCCAAGTCCTGTGGCGGGTAAGTCTTTACTGTATCATTATACTTTCTCACCAGGGTCCGTGCTTCTTCAGATATTTTACCAGGAGCAAGCTTATCCACTTCTATTTGCAGAGATGAATCTGTATATAAACTTTGCAATATTCCATTACTCATTTTTACCTCCCTAGCAATATTGTACTCCTGCTATTTCACCAGTGCAAGGAAATTAATTCCCTGCTCATTTTTCAAGGGGCTCACCGATTCTTGCCAATGCCTGGTTTCGGATTGTTTTTCCTTCTTCATACTCATGCGCCTCTGTTTTGGTCATAGGTTCATATTCGGGAACCTCAACAGGTTTTCCTTTTCCATCCACTGCTACCATGTTTACATGGGCTGTACAGCATAAGTTGCTGCTCTGTGTAATAACATCCTCAGCTATAACCCGGACAGCAATTACCATGGAGGACTTCCCAGCATAAATAATCTTAGCTTTTATATTGATGACTTGTCCCTCAAAAATAGGAATAAGAAAATCTACTGCCTCCAAGCTGGCAGTAACTACCCTGCTGCAGGCAAACTTTGCTGCACAAATACCAGCAGCCTTATCAATCATTTCAAGAAGTTTTCCGCCGAAAAGGGTACCATACGGATTTGTTGCTTCCGGGAGGACAATATCACGCATTTCAATTTCACGATTAGACTGGTTCATTTCCATAATTTATACCGCCTTAGTACAGTATAATCAGCATTTATGGAGAAGTCACTTTCTGTTTTCCCACACCTATTGACAGGTGCTTATTACTCTTTTGACTACTCTGCCATTGAAATAGTATGTTTACTAGACATGAAAAATGCTTAGTATATAGAATAAAAGGAGTTTTTTTTATGACTGAGGAAGTGTATCCATCTCTCAGATATTGGTTTTATTTTCACTGTGTTGTGGACATTCTTTTCGCTCTTCCCCTGCTCATCGCACCTGCGCCGATCCTCACTTTTTTCGGCTGGACGAGTGTTGATCCTGTTTCTGCACGACTGGTTGCAGCAGCACTCTTCGGGATTGGTATTGACAGCTTCCTTGTTCGGGGTGAAGGTCCTGAGGTATCCAAAAATATGCTTAATCTGAAACTTATTTGGTCAGGTGCTGCTATTATCGGATTAGGCTGGTCATTGATTGCAGGAACACACAGAAGGCCGCTTATGCTTTGGCTTGTTTTTGTTATGTTTATTGCCTTTGCAGTACTTTGGTGGTACTACAGGTTCCGAATCTGGGAACTGCTGTAAAAAAGTGAATATTCCCCGGTTTATTTTGTATTATTAGGTGCCTGTTGACAAAGACCGACTTTCCGGTAATCTTGGAGATAAGGGAGTATGTATGAAAAATCTATCAACGCAGACCGGTTCCGGACTTCCAGTGAGTGACAAGGACAAGACAACCACACTCATTCTCGCAGCCCTCCTCGGCGGGCTTGGAATAGACAGATTTTATACCGGCTCTTTTGGAAAAGGGCTTCTCAAACTGATCACATTTTCAGGATTCGGTATTTGGTACATCATTGACATTCTCCTCATTGCAAGCGGACGCTACAGAGACGGAAACGGCCGGCCTCTTGCTGACACTACATCCTATATCTATCAATATCAGCAGCATAACAAGCCTGGAGTTCAGCGCTTACAGGGAATGAATTTCCTGGTGCGCCTTTCCAAGGACCGCTTCCGCACCCTCCATAAAATAAAAAATGCACTAAAAGATTTAGGTGCTTCCAAAGTAGCTGTAAATGATAATATCATTACTGCAAACATGCCCCTAAAATCCACCATGCCCGCGCTATTGAATCCTCTTAAACAAAGAGGAGTTGGATGTAGAGCAGAAATTGATACACGCAACCCAGGAGCATCAAAGGTTTCCCTGAGAATGGACGCAGCAGGCCACATTGCGCAGATCGGCGCTTTAACTGCTACCAGCGCAGGTCTCTCTTTTTTAATAATGCTTTCAGAAGGCTTTAAATACGCTAGCCCCTTTGGTGAATACTTTGCAGGTTTTATGTTCCTTTCAGCCATTCTCTACTGGCCGGTGCGAAACGCAAGATTAAAAAAGACCAGGAAAGAACTGGAAACTGTTTTTGAGGGGATTAGCCAGGAGTTGGCACCAGTAGGCAGACAGCGGTTCACTGCATCACCAAAGCCGGATAATATAGAAACAGTCATATTAAAAAACGCGAAAGCAAATAAAGGATATACAACACCTGCCCAAGTAGCATTGGATGGAGATATTTCCCTGGATGAAGCAAAGGAGTGCCTTGAAGCATTGGTTAATAAAGGATTCGCTGAAATGCGGGTAAGAGACAACGGGTCCCTGGTCTACGCTTTTCCCGACTTTATGGACGATACAAGCAAGGATGGATTCTCAGTATAAAGCTCTTATTTTAGTTCCCCCACATCTTTACTGTTCATACCAATTTCCCGTGCCAAAGCAAGCTGGCGTCTGTCATTGGTAACAAACAGTTCAGCACCAATCTGTAGAGCAGCAGCAACATGAACAACATCAAGAGAGCTTGTGTTCAATTTTGATGAATAGTCAAATGAAAGTTGAATTGATCTAGCGAATACATCAGTCCAATCCAAATTAATAACAGAAAGTATCCCTTTTGCTTTATCCTGCTGAAGCTGACGATTCCAAGCCATAAACATCTGTGGGGTTATCTCTTTTCTGAATAACTTCTGAGAAAAGGCATTTGTCATTTCAAGTTCATTGAAAGAATTAAATAGCAATTTGTATTGCTGTAACCTCAGCCAAATAGAAAGCACAGAAGTCTCTGGTTCCGGATAATACAATTTCACATAAGCGCTTGTATCTAAATAAAGTTTCATACAAACACTTTATGTTCTTTCATCTCTTTGCTCTTCTAGTACCGCAGAAGCATTATTCCCTAGAGCATGAGAAAAAATATTTTCAGCCCTTGAAGAAAAATCCGGCAAGTCCGGCTCTCTATCCTCTGATGCAGGGATCAATTTTGCGACTACTTTGTTATACCTTGTCACAAGTACATCTTCACCATGTTCTATGTACTCTAATACTTTTGAGAAATTATGCTGAACTTCTCCAATACTTGCATGTTTAATGCGTAAAATTTAACGCATCTTCTCTCATGAGTCAAGATTCTTTCCAATGCTTGACCCTTCCTTTCCTTTCAGTCATTATGTATTTCTCAAATATTAGAGAACCGGAGTAACACATGCAGGCAATCGAAGTCCGTAATTTAAAGCGCACCTATTATTCAGCAATTGGGCTGCTTGGAAACAAGAAAAAAGCAATAGAAGCAGTAAAGGATGTATCATTCCATATTAAAAAAGGGGAACTCTTCGGCCTGCTTGGTCCAAACGGAGCAGGCAAGACAACTACGGTAAAAATGCTTACCACCCTGCTTATTCCAACTGCAGGAGAGGCATTTGTAAACGGATACGAGGTATCCAAAGAGCCTACTCAGGTCCAGAAGCGGATCGGGTTCATCTTTGGGGGTGAACGGGGATTGTACTGGCGCCTTTCTGCAGAGGACAATCTGCGGTATTTCGCGAGTCTGTACCACGTTGATCCGGACATTGCAAAACAGCGCATCCCCAGGCTCCTTGAACTCGTAGGATTAAAAGGCAGGGGGAATGAACGGGTAGAAGGGTATTCCAGAGGGATGAAACAGCGCCTCCATGTTGCACGCACACTGATCCACGACCCTGACATCCTCTTTCTTGATGAACCCACAATCGGCCTTGACCCTGTTGGAGCACGTGAGTTCCGGGGTGTTATTCAGAACCTGCAAACAGAGGGAAAGACCATACTCCTGACTACCCACTATATGTACGAAGCAGACCTACTATGTGACAGAATCGGGGTTATTAACCATGGAAAGATTGTTGCACTCAATACCCCTGAAAACCTAAAAACTGTAGTAAAAGACCTATCTGTTGTTGAAGTAGAACTCTACGGCGCGCCTGAAGCGGTGATAGATTCAATACGCCTTATAGACCATGTCCAGACAGCGGTTATCCAGGCAAGAGACCAGAAGCAGGTCCTTGCTGTTCAAACAGAGCTTGGCTCAAAAGCAGTACCTGAGATCCTTAAGAAACTCGAGGGCTATAAAGTGGGCGCAGTAAATGTCAGGGAGCCTACATTAGAGGATGCCTATGTCCGCCTTGTAAGCACTTCATCCCCAGCCCAGGAGGTGAACACATGAGCGCGGTTTCTTCACTGAAGTCCAATCTTAGAGTAGTAAAAGCATCTATGGGTCTTACCCTGAAGCAGAATATGATCGACGCTTTCATCATCTTTACAATATTGATACAACCCTTAATTGTCGCGATACTCGGTATCTGGATGCTCCAAGGCAAAGGCCCTGAATACGCAATCTTTGTTGTTGTAGGAAGCGGGATGTCAGGCCTCTGGAGCAGCCTTCTGTACATAAGCGGAAACAGCATTAATGTTGAGCGCTGGTTCGGCACCCTGGAGACCCTTACCGGAGTTCCCACCAGCCTGCAGGTCATTACACTCGGAAAAAACCTTGCCCATGTAATCCAGTCACTGTTTTCAATGCTTGGGTGTTATATACTTGCGTCCTTTATTTTCGGATACCCACTTTCAATCCAGATGCCCCTCTTGTTCTTTGTTTCCCTGGTGTTCACAGTAATCGCTTTTGTGGCATTCGGGCTGATCATCTCCCCATTGTTTATTTTGAATCCCATGATCCAAAGGTGGCAGAACGGGCTGGAGTTTCCTGTGTTTATTATCTCGGGTTTCCTTTTTCCAATCGCCATGCTCCCAATCTGGACACGGCCCATCTCCTGGATATTTCCCACATACTGGGCCGCAAAAGCCCTGCATATTACAGCTGAAGCACAAGGGACGTTAACAGAAGTAATTACATGCTGGGGGATACTGCTCTTCTCAGCAGCAGTGTACGGTTTTCTCTCCCATTGGTTTTTCAAGACAATGGTAAGAAAAGCTAAAGTGGATGCAACACTGGACGCGCACTAGGAGGATGATGATGCAGAAAGTAATTAACAACTTCAGGGTATTTATTGAAAGCGCGGTACTCTCCTACAGGGCCCTATTCAGGTGGTTCAAGCCGGTAACATATGCTGCGTCAAAGATAATCATGCCCCTTGCGCAGATGCTCTTTTTCGTGCTCCTGGGCACCTTCGGCGGAGCAGCGCCTGCAAGCTTCTATATAATCGGGAATTCCCTGCAAATAGCAGCAATAAGCGGAATTTACGGGGTTACCATGAGCATAGGAGGAGACCGCTGGGACGGCACTCTTGTGTATGTGTTCGGCAGCCCCGCAAATAGGCTTGTCCTCTTTTTCGGCAGGTCTGTAGTACATATAATCGACGGAATTATCGGTGTGTGCATCGGCTTTACCTGGGGTGTTTTGCTCTTCGGAATAAGCATCCCCTTCGGGTCAGCGGGCATTCTCTTTCTTGCTGTGCTTATTACTGTTTACTCAACATCCGGGCTCGGCCTTCTCATGGGGTGTATCGGCCTTATTTCAAGAAACGTAATGTTTGTGAACAACACAGTCTACTTCCTGCTTCTTCTGTTTTCCGGTGCAAACGTACCGCTGGAACAGCTGCCTGGATGGATGAACGTAATATCCCAATGCCTTCCGCTGCGGAACGGTATTATTGCTGCCCGAAGCATATTCTCAGGGGGGAGTACGGAGTTTGCTTTGCAGCACATCCTCTTAGAATTCGGTGTTGGGTCAGTATATCTGCTCCTCGGGTATTTCCTGTTCAGGTGGTTTGAAAAACAGGCGAAAAACTCCGGGTCTTTGGAAACAGTATAGAAGGTCTTTACTTGTCCCAGGCCACATCGAAGATATCGATTTTCTCATCCACACCCTTGAGCTTAGCTGGCCCGATTAAGCGGAAGTCCTCGCGTTTGCGTTTTGAACGGTTATCAATCTGGTCATAAAAACTGCGGGTAGCGAGTATCCTGTTTACCTGAGGGAGCTTAACAAAGAATTTGGAAAAAGCCGCTTTCTTAAGCCCTTCTAATCTAAAGGTTAGATTGATGTCATACCCATGAATATCATCTGTCACAGGATCAATAATATAGGTTTTTCCGAAATGCAGACCAATGCGCACCTGTATTGGCGGATTGTCAGTGGTACCATTCCGCTTTTTCAATGCCTGCAGAATTTTCTGTGCAACATCCAGTGCCTGCAGGGGGCCGGAGAATGTCGCAAGAAAGCCGTCACCAGTACTTTTATAGAAATTAATATTCTCTTCAAAGAGAATTGGTTTTGCGATAGCGGAAAGCCGCTTTTTTAAGTGAAAAGCCATTTTATCGTTCTTAAAGGAAATTACCGTTGAGTCACAGAGGTCAAGGACCATGATGCTTTCTTGCCGTTCAACCTCTTTAAGAGTAATAAGCCTTGATTCTTCAGTCTGTATTACGAGAATAACTGCTCTTGCAAGCTTTAACTGTATTGGCAGTTTTCCTTTTCGTTCGCGTTTGAGCTGTTCCCATTGATAGTTTAAATTTATTTCTGTTCCATTGGATGTCTTTTCATCCTTTACATAGAGGCTCCCATTTTTATTTGTCAAAGTAACGTGATGTCCGGAAATATACTGGTTTTTGATGACAATATCGTTATGGTCCGAGCGGCCGACTGTAATTATGTCTTTTCGCAAGGTATAAAACTTGGTTTCTGAAGTAAAGATGTCCTTTACTTCAATATTCCATTCCTTCGGTTTACTGCTCATACTATCCTTTTAGTGTAGTGGGCAACACATGTTCGGTCAAGATTATTACACAAAAAGCTGAGGCAGAGTTATTAATTCAGCAGCATTATATCAAGGCAATGGTTTACTTACCACACAAAAAGCCACTTGACTGTGTGCCAGAGTCCGTAAAAAATCCATCCAAGAGGCCCTGGAACTACCTTTTCTACCACTTGTACGCGGATGAAAGACATTGCAACCATACGGTCCATGCTCCGTTGCTGTGCTTCCATTGTGTCAATCTGGGAATTCAGTCTTTGGAGTTCCCGCTCAATCTCAACCACTGTGAGTACATCCTCAGCCTGTTCAATAAGCTCAAGAAAGCGCTCTCTTGCTGCATATGCATTTTCAAGCCGTATCTGGTTGTTCATGTATCGTTCTGTAATATCAGTTGCCTGAACACTTCTTGAACGTACACGTGCAATTTCCGCAATTTCCAGGAGCGCATTTTCAAACACAGATACAGGAACACGCATTTCACAGACATCGTCATCAAACCGTACTAAGTATCCATCAAACTCTTCAGGTATTCCCCGGACCTGGTCCATCACTTCTTCCACATTCCGTGTTTCCAAAGTAATGTAGGCTGAATAAGCCAGCATCCGTTCTTGGCCGCCAGGCTGCCTTTGCGCGCTAGTACCCGAAGCTGCTTCGACCGGTGCAGGTGCAGCATCTGCTATTGTTGCACGAGCCTGAGGACTTGTACCACAGGAAAAAATAAGTACTAAAAAAAAGAGAGATGTCAGTATCTGGATTGTTGGTTTTCTCTTCATACCGACATATATTATACCACATTTTCATTTTGTATCAATTTTTTTACCTTCCTATAAAAGGATCATTACTAAATGATGACAAAAAGATTTTGAATTAAGCATTTTAGGAGAAAAGTTCTGAGCTGCCCCCTTATTAAATACATAATTTTCCTGTTCTTTGGATGAAAAAAGTAAAATTATTTTTTATTTATCAACGCATTTAACCGCTCTGAAAGGTTTTCAAGGGTAAAAGGCTTTTGGATAAACTCAGTATTAGATGCGCGTAAAATATTTTCCAATTCTGCACTCGGATTCTGACCAGAGCAAAACAGGATTGGAATATTCGGACGCTTTCTTCTAAACAGCTGAAAGAGTTCAGTACCGGACTTATCAGGGAGCATAATATCCAAAATCACCGCATCAATTTCATCAACCTTATGTTCAAAAAGCGTGATTGCCTCTTCTCCGCTCGCAGCATCAACGACCCGGTAATTATTCTTCCGCAAAATCCGTTTTGCAATATTTAAGATCAGCTCTTCATCATCAACAAGGAGTATTGTCTGAAATTGTCCCTTTGAACCGGGAGCTCCTTTTTCTATTTCCAAGGCATCACCATCTTCACCAATTTTTACAGGAACATAAATACAAAATGCTGTACCTTCACCAAGTGCAGAATCTACAGAAATATGTCCATTATGCTGGGCAACAATGCTCGCTGCCATAGAAAGTCCTAATCCTATCCCTTCACCTTTCTCTTTTGTAGAATAAAAGGGGTCAAATATTCTAGACAGCTTTGCTTTGGGTATGCCGACTCCTTCATCTTTAACCATTATCTCCCAGTAGTCACTGTTTTCCGAAAGATCCTGCCCCTGGGCGTGAATAACATCCGCATCCACCCTGGAGACATGAATACCCAGCTTTCCGCCATACGCCTCACCAGGACCGCGCATTATTGTCATTGAGTGCGCAGCATTGATAATTAAATTCAGAAGGACCTGTTCCATTTGAGACGAATCAACATATGCATATGCAGGATATTCCGGGAGTTCGACCTGAAACCAAACCAGCTTATCAACTGTGTTCTTAGCTACTGCAGTAACATTTTCTACTATTTTCCGTAAGTCCACAATTTGCTGGTTGATTTCCTGCTTTCTCGAGATAGCCAATAATTGCCGGACCATATTCTGTGCCCGAGCGGATGAGTTTTCAAGGATACTGATATCTTCCTGTAGTTCTTCAGAATCAATTTCGCTATCTTCCTTCACCCGTTCTTTCAGGAGCGAAACAGTACCAATAATTCCGGAAAGAGCATTATTAAAGTCATGGGCTATTCCACCGGCCAAGCTGCCGATTGTTTCAAGCTTTTGAATATGCTTTAGCTGTAAATCCTTTTTCACCAGGTCAGTTGTCTCTTCTATCCTAAGCACCCCTCCTGCACCGGAAGAACTGGGGAAAGGAAAATAAAAAAGAGAGAAGTAGCGGGTACCTGCGTCTCTGTCTGTTTTGGAAATCTGTATTCTCAGGTACTCCTGGTTTATCAGTGAACTTTCGAATTTATCAGATTGCTGCATAATTAAAGGAAGAGAACTCAGGCTATCACCTTGTTTAATTTCAACACCGAATTCTGCAAATAATTCATAGGCAGATTTATTCCACCGGATTACCAAGCCTTTCGAATCGATTGCAACCACAGAAGACCCAAGGGTATCTAAGATACTACTCAAATACTGTTTTGTTGATTCCAGCTCCTTTTTTGACCGTAAAAGCTCCCCCTGTTTTGCAACCAAATCGGAAGTGGTATTGTGTATGCGTTCGGTCAGCTGCATATTCCACAGCCAGATCCCCATACCGACCACAATTATAATCAGCAGAACAAAACAAAAACTGATAACAGGCCAGGGAACACTATGTCCGATCATACTTCCTGCCCAGGAAGTAACAATGCGGTCAACATCGGCTCTGGAGATTTCCTGCATTCCGATATTGAGATTCTCAAAAAGCATAGCATTTCTCTCAGAAGTGGCATAAAGAACAGGAAAACTTGCAACAGCCTCTGGTGAAATCTTATATTCAGAAACTCTGTCCAATCCGCTCAAGTAATACAGAAACACATTACTCTCGGCAACAGCCAGAGAGATATTCCCCTCTACTAACCCCTGGTGAAGAGCCTCGTATGAGTTGAAGCTAGTAAAATATAAGTTCGGATACCTACGGACAAGTATATCCTCAGACACACTATTCTCAACAAAACCAGCCTGAAACAAACGCAGCTCTGAAGCATCCGTAGGAGCCGAAAAACTGGAATCTGAAAAAACATGGTAATCATAGGTTAAGGGAAGCCTGCCAATTAGTGCATCAGGTGCAGAGCCACGGTTAACAAAGCCGCATACAATATCATAGCGGCTGGAAGCTATCATGTCTTCCAAACCAGTGGCATGGGGAATCCTATGCTCAATAGTCCGACCGGTTGCTTCTGCGTACCTATTCCAAATATCCACCAGGATTCCGACCGGTTCTCCATCTGCATCAGAGTATACATAGGGAGGAAAATCCTGTGGATACGCAATTACAATACTGTCATTTTGAGCAGATACTGTGGAAATAAATACCATGAAAAACAAGAGAGTTATATATTTTCTCACGAATCACTTTCCTTCCTTTTGGGCATTTCCCTTCCACTTCTGGGGCAGGAAATAAACAGCAGTAAAAACAAGGAGGCAGCTAAGTAATTTATCAAAAAAATTAGCAGGCACCCGAACCAGAAATGCACTTGAAAAGATCTCATTTCCGGACTGCCTAAGTATAAAAAAGAACTGATCAATACCGCCGCCAGTAGCTCCTCCAAAGAGGTAGACTGCGATAACAGTACCAATAATTGGAGCAACTATTGCCAGTATTACCGTAAGCACTAGAGGCACCCATATCCTTTTATACCCCCATTGAAGTACAGCAAATCCTGTTATAAGTCCAATCACTGCATTGACCAAACCAAAAGGTATAGTAACAGGATTATCAATAACTCCCACAAGCAGACTCGCAAGAAATCCAATTAGCGCACCAAACCATGGGCCAAGAAGAGTAGCAACAAAAATAGTTCCAATCGTATCGAGAAATAAGGGTAAACGGAAAATCGTGTTTATTTCATTTCCAAGTATATTAAGGACAAGCCCGGCAAAGGAAATTATAATAATTTGCTTACTATTCACATCATACTCCTAACATAGATGTTCATTCACATAAAGCTTTCATAACGAACTGCAATTTGATGTCAATATCTTATGCTGTTTAACAAAGCGTCAAACAGCCGCATAATATTAGTGTATGTCCTCAGTTGTCCCAGGTCAATGGCTCATATGAAATTGCATAACAAGAATCAATTAGTGCTGTACTGAAACCTCTCTAGTACTTAAAAAAATTGGGAAACAGCTTTTCAGATTTTGCACACTGTATGCAATTTTCTTGAGTTATCTAAAGATATCTTTAGAGAGCATACAGATATCTTTAGCCGACACTTATAGATTTATGAATTTTTATTAAATTCGGATAAAATGTTTTCATTCTTAATTGTCAAATCGCTGTTTCATGAGTATAGTATAGGTAAACGTAAACCTTAATAAGGTTGTTTACTTGCTTTACAGAGCAGACGCACAACACCCATTGTGTGAGACAGCCTTCATAAAGGCCCTTTTACCCTTGCTTTTTACGCTTTAGGCTGCCTCCCCGGGCAGCCTTCTTTTTTTATTGTCAGAAATACTGCTTTCTTTTTTTTCCAGATATTTATATGATAGAATAGTCTGAGTTAATAGACTAACCGATTCCTGCATAATAGATTCAAGGAGACAGTAATGTTTTCAGAAGGCGACATAATACACAAATCCTACACTGTAATAACCGTGCTTGGTTCCGGACGTATGGCTGACACCTATCTTGCAAAAAACAGTGCAGGAGGACTGGTAATTATAAAAGCACTGGACCTAAGTAAAATGCAGAGTTGGAAAAATCTTGAGCTTTTTGAACGGGAAGCCGAAATTCTGCAAAACCTAAAACATAATCGGTTACCCCAATATACTGAACACTTTAAAGAGTCTTCCGGAACAGGGGAGACCTATTTTCTTATATATGAATACATTGAAGGTAAATCTATTTCTCAATTGATGCAGCAAGGCAAACGCTTTTCATTCGACGAAATCAGGCAAATTCTTATCCAGATATTGGAGATTTTGTCCTACCTCCATAGCCTGCACCCTCCTGTTATTCACAGGGATATAAATCCTAATAATATTATTCTCACTGCTGAGGGAAATACGTTCCTTGTAGATTTTGGTGCTGGGAAACACGTCTTCGAAAAATCTGAATCTGACGATCTTGAGCCAACCACATTTATCGGGACTTACGGATACATGCCAATGGAGCAAATTGCAGGAGACGCAGTTCCAGCCTCTGATATCTATGCCCTAGGAATGACAGCCATTAAATTAATTACCGGAAAAACACCGAACAAACTCCCTCATCCCCCTGACCGCAGGACAAAAACAGCAGCGCAGTTAAGAGTATTGT
>CAYRYS010000042.1:0-28033 GCA_964428555.1 uncultured Spirochaetales bacterium
GCTCTTCTAACTGCCCGTCAGAATTATAGGAATAGCTTGTATTATACCGGGTGTCAGTGTTATAACTTATCCGAGAGTCCTGGGTAAGCTGGTCTCCTGACCATGTCAAATCGGTTTCAGATACTGAATCATCGGTTTCTGCGTCTTCTGTATAGAGCCAATCGACATGGCCGTCACTGTTGTATGAAAAACTATAACTAGAAGTATTATTGCCATCAGAATCGTAACACTCTTTACTGGAAATTCTTCCATCAGAATGATATTGATACACATAATCCAAATTTATATTACCCCAATCACCACTAAATCCATCTCTTGTTTCGGAAATTTGACCTGATGTGTTGTATGTCAGGGAGACAAATATTACATCCTCCGCGCTTGTCGGGGTTCCTACTCGAGTCAGCTGGTTGTCAGCATTATATTCATATTCAAGTGTTTGGGACAATTCACCATCCGCATCATATACTTCAAGTGCCGCGACCCTGTAAACAGTGGGTTCATCTGTTTGCACCTCCTCTTCTGTTGCATCATCAGTAGTTGAAACATTCATTTGACAAGCTGTAAATGCGAAAAAAAGCACAGCAGCCAGTAAGAATAGCCTAAAAAAGTTCTTCATTTATTACTCCTTATGATATGTATTGTTATAGAAGACTATATATCATAAATCTTAAATAAATCTTAAATAAAAAAATTGTAGTATATAAGAAACACAATTAAAAATATAATTGATAAATAAAAAAAGAAAAAGTGTACAAATTAGAGTTGCTTGAGGCTTCTGTAACCACCTTCATGCATTAGAACTCTCCCCAAAGTGCGGGTTCTGTGTTATCTTATAGTGACAAGAGTGCCTCGAAGCTTCTGGCTATCCGCGCAATTATTGTAGATTCTTTCAAAAGCTTCGAGGCAGAAAAGACGACCCAAGGAGAAATTATGGACAATCTGAGCGAAAAGCGGAAAGAAATACTGAGCCGGTTTAAAAACGTTACCCTAAGCCATAAAAACCTAAAAATGAGGGATGACATACGCAAGGCTCTGCCTCACCTAAAGAAGGCAATGGATAGTATGCATGAAATATTCCTTTTACAGCAGGATGAAGAGCTTGCAGAGAGGATCAAGCAAGTACAAAAACAGGATGATGAGTTGGGCGAGTTCTACCGCCGTTTCCAAGGGCCTTGGTACCCTGTTGAAGAGTATAAAAGCTATGACCCGGATGTAGCTGACAGGGACCCAAGGTGTGCCTTTTATCCAAAGGACATGACCAAAGAGGAGTATTTTGAGGCTGCTTCCAGACTGTCAGATGAAAAAAAGGAAGAGTTTGAAAGCCCTGCATCTCTCATCCGAAGAGAGGGTGGGGAGCTGAAGGCTGTACCATACCACCAGGCATATGCTGAGTACTTGAGTGGAGTTTTTGACGAGCTTGAAGCAGCAGCAGATGCGGTTGAGCATGAAGAGCTTTCCGAGTTTCTTAAGCTCAGAGCTGAGTCTTTGGTTACAGGCGGCTACAGAGACGCGGATGCTGCATGGGTCCAGCTGAAGGACACTCCACTTGAGCTTGTCCTGGGCCCATATGAGGTATATGCTGATGCGTTGTTAGGCAGAAAGGCCACGTATGAGTCCTTTCTCATGCTTGTGGACCAGGAGAAATGTGATACCCTTGCGGAGCTGGAAGGGAACCTGGACAACCTTGCAGCTGCCTTTCCCCTTCCTGAGGGCTCCAAGCCTGCAATGGGCACAATGGCGCCAATGATTGTTGTGCACCAGATCTATGCTGCAGGAGAGGCAACACAGCCTATCTTTGCTGCTGCATTCAATCTGCCGAATGACCCATGGGTGCGCGGAAAAGTTGGGTGGAAGCAGATAATGCTCTACAATGTAATGGAGCAGAAGTTTGATACGTGCACAGCGCCGATTGGCAGCAAGGTTCTTGCGCCTGCTGCCTCAGTTGAGTTTGACCCCTATTTTTACTTTGTCCTGCTCCACGAAGTAAGCCATGGGCTTGGCCCTGCCTACCGCTCTGACGGCAAGAATGTGGACAATTCCCTGGGTGCCCATTACACACCCATTGAAGAAGCAAAGGCAGATTCTGGAGGGCTCTATTTGCTTCTTGAGTTGGGCGGAAAATTCGGAATTCCTAAGTTTCCCATTGAAACAGTGTTAGGGAGCTATGTTGCCGGCCTGTTTCGTTCAATGCGCTTTGGTATAAAAGAGGCACATGGTGCTGCAAATGTAATAGAACACAACTGGCTTTTGGATAAGGGGGTAATTGAGCGAACAGGGGAAGGCTATAAGGTGCATCCGGAAAAAGCAAAAGACGGGGTAAAGTCCTTACTGGACGGCATCTGCGAGCTACAGGCAAAGGGTACTGAAAAGGATGCTGAGCTCTTTCTCGACAAGTGGGCACAGCCGGATGAAGAGCTTCTGAATACAACCGGCTCCCTTTCTGACATCCCTGTAGATATTTTTATCGATTACGATTTATAGTGTTCAGGGTGCTAACAAAAACAGTGCGGCAGTAAATGCGATAAATGCCGCGCTGTTCCTTCCTTTCGGTCTGCTTTTATTCGGCAGCTTACACCTCTCTTGGAACAATTTTGTATTTCTTAACAAATCCGCATGGCCTGTAGCTCATTTTTGCCTGCCGCAGCCCTGGGTCTCCAAGGTCCTGCTCCCTGTTTATGTGATGATAATGTCCTGGGAGCATTTTCGCGAAGGACTTATTGATAAACTGGTAGATCCCTTTGTAGTTTCCAATTGCTTTTTCAAAGTGAACAGCAAACATCTTGCCGCGGGCAAGGCCCTCTCCAAGGGAGTACCCTGCAGGCTCTCCATTAACATAGAAGACCGCTCCACGCAGGTTTAAATCGTGCGCAATTTCAAGGCCCTCTTTTGCTGCTTTGTAGTCTCCGCGGTCATCTCTTCCTTCTACCCACTTTTCAAGCACATTCATTGCGTCTGTTTCGCATCCGTCGCAGAGCCGTTTTTCTTCGTAATTGTAGTTATTGATAAACGCGTGGATCTGGTTCCGTTTTTTGTGGTATTTTCTCCCTGCTAGGTGCACAAGGTCTTTTCGTAGGTAAAGGTAATCAAAGTTGTCTCTGTCTTCCCGGACAGTGTATCCGTTTTGTTCGAGGAAAATCCGGCTTTCTTCAGTATGCTCTACAGAGAGTGCTTTAATATAATCAGTTCCGCTCATCAATTCCTTAAAAACTGATTTTTCAGGTATTCCGCAGGGGAACATAAGAAAAGTTTTTCCCTCTGACTGTCCTTTAATTGCAATTGACTCGTCAGGGAGGGAGCTTACTTCATATTTATAATTCTCTCGAAAGAGATACAGGTTTGCAAAAGTGAATTCTGAAATACCGGCTTTCAGCATGGAAAGCCTTGGGTGCAGCTCTTTGCGCATGGAAAGGTCTATTGAAGAAAAATTAGGAAAGCTTGCGATCATAAATGCTCCAATCTGCTAGTATTATATGTAAATATACTTTTCTTCTATTAATGAGGCAAGTTTATGCGTTGTTTACAATTTGAAAATGAACCCCTGGGTTCTATATCTTGCGTGAACCATATAAAGATGATATTGTCAGTATGCAGTAAATATCATCATAAAGACGGAGTTTGTATGAAACGGATAGCAATTATTTCAAGTCTCATTTTTCTGCTAGTACTTTGCTTTAGCTGTGAACAGAGACGTGATTTCTCTGTAGACATGGTATTTGTAGAAGGCGGAAGCTTTATGATGGGTAGTCCCCCTTCGGATTACCAAAGATGGGGTAATGAAACACCCCACGAAGTAGAACTTACAAGTTTTTACATAAGCCCCCTCGAGGTCACTCAGGAGTTGTACCAGGATATTATGGGAGAGAATCCGAGCGAGTTTCAGGCAGGCGAAGAGGCATCACAAAGGCCTGTTGAGAACATATCCTGGTATGATGCTGTAGCATTCTGTAATGGCCTGAGTGAGCGTGAAGGCTTTGTACCTGCATACTACAGTGACCCTGAATTTCAGAATATTTACACAGGCGGAGAAGAAGTCTATTGGAATAGAGCTGCGAATGGGTACCGTTTGCCCACTGAAGCGGAATGGGAATACGCTGCCAGAGGCGGAGCGCTGAGCGAAGGATACTTGTATTCCGGATCTGAAACTTTGGACGAGATTGCCTGGTACCAGGAGAACAGCGGTGACACAACTCATGCTGTGGGAACAAGGCAGGCTAACGAGCTTGGGCTCTATGATATGACTGGAAATGTATGGGAAAAATGCTGGGACTGGGCTGGTTTATATGATACGGAAGATACCCTGGATCCGGTAGGCGCCCAGCAGGGGAGGTACCGGGTTTTTCGCGGTGGAAGTTTTGAAAGCGAGGACCGCAGACTGCGTGTTGCGAACCGCGGTGCGAATTTCCCGGACACAGTATCAGAAGGCATCGGCTTACGAGTTGCAGCAAACATTGAGCCTGAGGAATAGATACCTCTTCGGTTTGTAGAAAAGAAATATTGCATAAAACCTCTGTTCACAGTTTGACTGTCTCAGCAAATTTGCGTATGATCATTTTATGAGTAATACGAACACATTTTTTAAAGAAGAAATATTAGACAGGTTCCTGCGCTATGTCAGGATTGATACAACCTCTGACCGTCACATAGACAAAATCCCTTCAACTCCAGGTCAGATAAAGATGGCAGATCTCCTAACAGCAGAGCTCGCTGAGCTTGGTGTTACAGATGTTTACAGGGACGACCACCAGTATATTATTGCAAGAATCCCGCCCCGGCATATTGAAACAGACAAATACATCGGTTTTATGGCACACATGGACACAAGTGAGGACGTGTCAGGAAAGAATGTGCAGCCTGTTGTGCGTAATGAGTATAATGGTGAGGATATTGAGCTGGAGAGCGGAGTTGTGATCACGACCCAGGAGTCTCCTGAACTTCTGCGGTATACAGGAAAGACAATAATTACCTCCAGCGGAACAACTCTCCTTGGCGGGGATGATAAAGCCGGTATTTCCGAAATTATGGCTGTTATCAAGTATTTAAAGGAGAATCCCGAGGTTCCTCACTGCGGACTTGAGATTATCTTTACTCCAGATGAAGAAACTGGAAAAGGGATGGACTTCTTTCCTGTAAAAGAGCTGAAGTCCAAGTGCTGCTATACCCTCGACGGTGACTCGGAAGGAATTGTAGAAGCAGAGTGTTTTTCAGCATATAAGGTAGATGTACTTTTTTCAGGTCGTGTTATCCATCTTGGAAGCGCAAGGGGAGTGTTGGTAAACCCTGTTGTTCTAATGGGTAAGTTTATTACAATGCTGCCTCAGAACGAGAGCCCTGAAGCAACAGACGGCCGTTATGGGTACTACTGTCCCCTTGAGGCAAAATCGACTTTGGAAAAAGCGCATATCGAACTGTATCTCCGTGACTTTGAGACACAGGAAGTGGAACGCAGGGTGGAAGTAGTGAGGCAAATCGCAGAAACTGTTTCAGCTATGTATCCAGGTTCCCAGGTTGAAGTATCTCCACAGAAACAGTATCTGAATATGCTCGACCACTTTGACAAGGACAAACGGATTCTAAGTTTTCTGAAAGAAGCTATTAGCGAAACAGGCATTGAGCCTGAAATGAAATCGATCCGCGGCGGAACGGACGGTGCCCGCTTGTCAGAAATGGGCATACCGACACCGAATGTTTCAAACGGCAGCTATAATTATCATAGTCTGAAAGAATGGGCAGCTTTACCTGCAATGGTGCGTGCTGCTAATGTAATGCTTGGAACAATTCAGCGCTGGACAGCGGTTTCTTAGAGAAATCCGGTTCAAAAATGGAAAATGAGTTATTCCTGTGCTAGTATTAATTATAAAAGGAAAAGACCATGAAACAGTCGTGTAAGTTATTTTTTTTCATACTTGTATTTTGTACCTTCTTTTTTTCCTGTCTCCCGGACTCTGAAACTGTGGAGGCAAGTCCTGCAGCCGAGGAAGAGGAGACAAGTGTAGAAGAGCAGTTTAGCGGTGATCAGGAAGATGAGAGCACTCAGTCTACTGAAAGCAGTGAGGAAGAAGAACTTGATCAGGCAGAGGAGCAGGAGGAGTCTGTAGAAGAACAGGAGGCAGAGAGTGCGCAGGAAGAAGAGTCTGCTGAATCCAGTGATGAACAGAGTCCAGGCATACAACAGGAAGGTGAAAGCGCTGGGGATGCTGAAGAAGACCTGCCGACAGTTGACCGTCCCTCAGAGGAGGCTGAACACCGGCAGGTAGAGGAGGCAGTACAGCCCATTGTAGGAAGCCTTGCATATCTTGAAGGCCAGGTAGATGTAAACCGGAATGGAAGTTACCTCGACTGGGCGCTTGTGGATATAGGCCTGGATATGCTTCAGTATGACCTTTTAGTTACAGGGAGCGACGGCAGTGCAGAAGTTGAAGTGCAGACACCTTCAAGCAGGGAAATGCGGATTACTGTTCATGAAGATACTGCCTTCTTTTTTGAGCTGGGAGAAATTGATGACCAGGAGCGGACACAGGTTGAGCTGTTAATGGGCTCTTTGGCTCTCGTTGTTGAGCGCTTGAACGCAGACGGTGAGGTTCTGGTAAATACAGAGTACGCCTCTATGGGTGTGCGTGGAACTGAATTTACCGTAACTGCAAGCCCGGGAGGATCACTTTTAGTAACCTGCAGTGAAGGAGAAGTTGCTTGCGAGGATTCAAGCGAAAGGACCTTGTATGCTATACCCGGTCAGGGAGTGGAAAAGCTTTCAGACGGTACATTCCGCACAGTGCCTATTGGTACTGGCAGGGAAACAGACTTCCGCAGCGAATGGTTTACCCAGCAGATAGAGGTTTTCCGCAGCAACGCTCTTCAGGTTATCAATTTTTATGCGGATCTCTATAATACTTATCTAAACGACTTTCGAACCCAGTACACTGATCTAATGAGCCACAGGGACATTTTTGTAGAATGGGGAGTGGATGAAGAGGTCGGAAGAAGGATGTCTCTTCGCAATCTGATGGAGGCCAAGCAGCAGGTGAATCCCGAGCTTTTTGCTATACGGAGGACTATGTTTATGTTCCAGCGGGTCTATTACCGCTTAAATGAGCTTGCACGGTACCATCAGGCAGGGTACGGGAGCGGTACTCTGGAGTCCGGAATGTCCACGGCTGAGTTTTTCCGAAGATTTCAGCTCAATGCAGATGAGTTGGAGCGTAAGATGGGTATGGTAAGATATATTCTGCGGCTGTATGCCTATGAAAGCGGGAGCTTGTTCCCATTAGGTGACTTCTTTAATTCAAGCCTTGGGGGAGATGATTTTTATGGGGAAGACAGCTTTTTCGGGGATGATGAGTTCTTTGGAGGGGGGAATCCCCTGAGCGATGACAGCGAACTGGGATTCTAATCCGGAATAACAATCCGTTCCACACGCTTGCTGACATTGCACGTAACTTCATAGGGGATTGTTCCTATAAGCTGGGCAATCTCCTCTGCGTCCGGTCCTTCGGGGGCTGGACCGAATAATGTCACCGCATCATAGAGCTGTACATCAGAAGCAGGACCAAGGTCAACCATGAATTGGTCCATGCATACCCTGCCTGCTATTTTATAGCGCTTACCGCGGATAAGAACCTCTCCTTTGTTTGAAAGCAGCCGGTTGTACCCGTCGCCGTAACCAGCCGGTATAGTAGCTATCCTTGTTTTTTCTTTGGTGAAATATGTCCTTCCATAGGAAATAGATGTGGCTTTCTTAACTGTTTTAATAAACATTACCTTGGATGTAAACTCCATTACAGGCTTTAGATCCAAATATCTCTCTTGGTCACCTGAAGGATAATAACCGTAAAGCATTATGCCAGGGCGGACCATTGATAAATGTGTATAGCTGTGTCCGATTACTGCACCTGAATTGGAAGTATGAAGGTATGGCACCGGAATTCCTAATCCCTTAATTGTATCAGCAGTATTCTTAAAGATCTCGGTTTGTTCTTGCGTAAAATCCGAGTTCTCATCATCAGAAATCGGAAAATGGGTGCAAAGCCCCTGCAGCATAAGGCCCTCGGCATTATGGATCTGAGCAGCAAGGTCCGGGGCATTCTCAGGAGCGCATCCAAGGCGTCCCATTCCTGTATCTACCTTAAGGTGCACAGGGAGTGCTTTCCTGCTCTGTTTTGCCTCCTGCTCGAGAAGTGAAATATAGGCTCTGTCTCCGGCTATGACTTCTATACCGAGATTAACAGCTTCGCTCATTTCATTCGGAAGCAAAAGCCCTAGGAGAAGTATGTCTGACTCGCTGCCGTAAGAACGGAGCTCCCGGGCCTCGTCTATAGAAGAAACAGCAAAATACGTTATCCCTTCTTCTTCTGCTGCTTTGTATACAGCTTCTGCCCCATGGCCGTATGCATCTGCCTTAACAGCCATGCATACACGCGTGTTCCGGGCAATTGCGCTGAACATCTGTCTGATATTATGTTTGAGATTGGATATGTGAATATATGCTTTTGTTGCTGACATAGCGGTATTGTATTTTACAGAAACGACTTGCGCAAGCAGCAATTCTGGTTTTCGGCACTCAAAGATATTATAGTGAAAAGGTGATAGCTTTTTCTTTATTCTGCTCTATAATTAGTAATGGTATAGGCAAGAAAAAAGCATTTATTAAGATTATCTGGTATTTTCTCCCAAAATGGGATAAATTAATAAAAGAAGAGTAAAAAAATAATCAAAAATGTCGAGATTTTAGAGAGAAATCTGTTTTTCTTTTCCATAAATGTGTTATTATATTAGTAGAGCATGAATAAGATGGGTAAGTTATACACTATTAGTATCTTTATAGTTTTTCTACTTGCTTCCTGCAGCGAGGGGTCTATTCTCCTTGGAAACGCGGAAGCACCGAGTGAGGTCCGCCTTGAGACTATTTCAAACGGCGTGGTACTCACAGATGGAGATACTGTGCCTATTTCAATGGATTACGGGTATAGCGAGACTCCCCCGGACCTTCTGCAGGTAGAACTTTTTTCCGCAGAAAACGAGCTGCTGGCGGTTTCTGAAATCGATCTATCCGCTGTGCCCCCGGATGAGCTTCCTTCTATTGAACCCCCGTCTGAATTACCGGAAGGTTTCTACTTTTTCAGGTTTACCGCTATTGAGGACTCAGATTATATCTATCAACGAGAGGTCTCTTTTTTTGTTCTCCATCAGGATTTTACTGTAAACGGCATTACTACATACCCGCCTACAGTGTATCCGGAAGCACGGGCTCTCATTACAGTAAATCTTGATTCCGCAGATGAACTGGATCCTTATTTCCGTTGGACAATGGACAATGAGATGATTGCAGCCGGTTTACTCAGCGAGGGTGCTGACCAACTTTTTTGGGATGTTCCCGAAATTGAAGGGGTATACTCTATTAATGTAGAGGTGTTCCCATTTTCTCCGCCTGACAATTTGGATTTTGACTTTTCCTCTGTGTACACGTATCAGGCAGAGCTCTTTGTTTCTCAGCAGTACGGTACATTGGAATTTGAGTTTGCTCCTGAAGAAAATTACTCCCGTTTGCTGCATCTACGCGGAAATGGCGCAGACCACGGTTGGGAGAGCGCTGATTCTTCAGCAATATTAACTCAGGAGGAGAATTTTATTTTCTCTGAAGAAAGCTTTCAGTACCAAACCGGTCCTGAATCTGGAATCTACTGGGAAGAGAACATCCTGCCTATAGGAGAATCAGGTGAGCTTTATTCTTTTACTTTTGAGTATTTGCTTACTCTTACTGAATTATCAGAACAGACTCTGCTCTTCTCGGTTGTAAATGAAAATATGAATGTTCCTCATATGAGTCTTCGTATTACTGAAGAATTTATTCCGCAAATTAGCTTTTTGACTTCCGAAGGTATAATACTGTCAACACAGGCCAGCCAGGTTGAAATACCTTTACACCAGGCAGTAAAACTAAGTATCTCTGTTATTCCTGAGTCTGAAAGTAATAGTCTTACAGTGCTGTGGTATGTAGACGGTGTGCTGTACCAGCGCAGTGTTCTCACTGATATATCTCTGGAAGAGTTTAGAAAATCAGGGTTTACTCAAATTGGCGGCAGCGAAGGAACCGTGAACCTAGATGAATTTGGAATATACTATCAGGAGCAGGAAGGCAGGCCGTCCTACAACGCGCGCATTATTTCTGAACGGATTCGTGAAGAGTATACTGAAGTATACGATGTGCATGTTCCGGGCAGCCCGGGAGATGTAATCCGGATTGAAGGTGAAGCAGCTATAGAAAGCGGTGCATTCATTATTCCCCCTGAATCTTCCGCTGAAATTGCTTTTACAGAACTTGCTGCTGACATTGAGTATACACTCTATTTGCAAGCCAGCCAGAAAAACAGCAGGTTCTCTATTGAAAAGCTCATTTTTGAGGAAGAAACCCCTATTATCATCGAAGCCGCGCCTGAAGCTGAGGAGGGGAACTTTATTCTCACTAGTTTCATCATTTATGAGGATGAACAGAGCGGTGAGCGTTTTGTTCGCTTTTCCGAATCAGAGGAATCTCATCCTTTTTCCGATTTTCAGGTCCGTCTGACCAATCTTTCCGGGTCTGAGGATCTTGAGATCTACAGCATTTACCTTTCCTCCGGAGAATCGCTTTATATTGCATCAGAAAATACTCAACAAACTGCTGATTCTCAGGTGCCGTCATAATACGCCAAATATCCAAATGCATAAAAAATAGAAGATAAAACAAATAACTATTTGTTAAATTTATATTAATTATGTTGTGAAATTTCACTTGCTTTCATAGCGAATATACATACAATAAAAGTAGTATCTAAATAATTAGCTCGCCGATTTTAGAAGCAGCTACCATTGAATAATGACATATAGGAGGCGTTTAAATGGTTTTTAAAAGATGTGCTGCGGTTTTCATTTTTCTTTTACTAATAACCACATTGTTTGCACAGGAAGTTTCGGAGCGACAGGAAGTTGCTGTGTTTTCTGTCAGCCATTATGGATATGATGTAAAAGGTGGATCCAGCTTTGTTGACCGTATTAATGCAAGAATTTTGGATGTTTTCGAAGGATTAGGCCGGTTTGACATTATCGGTTCAAACTATGCCATATCCCAAAGCGACGTAAATGCGTTTATTGAGCAGATTCGTGAAGTCCGTGAACAGGATGTCGAACTGCCGGAAGAAGTGCTGCTTGGGCATGAAACTTTCACTGAGGCGGATTTTAATGCTCTAGTTGGTTCATTTATTGTTGTTGTACCTTCATTGATTCACTTTAATTCAGCATGGAACAGTGACTTGGAAGCGTACGAAGCAGAGCTTGAACTGGAATTCACCTTTATCAATGTTCAGGATATTGAAACGGTTGGGCATATTCTTCTGGAAGAGTCTGCAACCGGTGACTCAGAACAGGAAGCAACGGAAAACGTTGTAAATAGTTTTCAGAATGAGCTTCAATACGAAGTCCGGAGCCTTGAACCCTTCCGCCTGCGGACAGGAATTGTAGAAGTCCTTGCAAGCGGACAGGTTATTATGCAATTCGGCCGGGACATGGGAGTAAATGTGGGTGATGAGTATGTAATCTCAGAAACCCGTATACTTAATTCAGGACACCAGATGTCAGGGGAGACCGGTTTAGTAATGATAACAGAGGTAAGTGACCAGGTATCAGTAGGAAGAGTCCTCTATAGCCAAGGAAGACCTGAAATAGGTGCTCAGCTTGAGGAAGTACCAAGACTTGGTTTTGAAACAATACCGTATGCGCATATGATAATCCCGGGCGTTATTCCGGATAACAGCGGTTTTATGCTTGGTTTCAGGACTAATTATATAGGAGGCGGATTCATTGACTTCAAGCCGATGGTTGGGTTTGAAGTGCCGCTAACATCTGGATTCAATAATATTCACGGAATACCGGCAAACGTTTATGCAGGTGCAGAATATGATTTTCTAAATCTTGGAAGACTGCAGATGAATGCTATCGGACATGTTACGGTAGGCGGGCTCATACCTCTTGACTCCTCCAGCTCAGATTCGAAAAAGACAAGCGAAAGTGATGAATCTTTTTATCTTTCTCATGTAGGTTTTGCTGCACAGGCAGGAATTAATTATCTTTTTTCGCGAGATTTTAGATTTTCTGTAGAAGCGGGTTATGTTTTTATGATAGCAGCAGCAAGCGAATATGTTGCCAGCTCGTACCAGGGGCTGTACGGCGGTGTCGGAATATCATATAGATATTAATACTAAGGAGATGTGAATATGAGAAAGCTTAGCTTTATACTTATTACAATTACGATTTTCGGCCTACTTTTCTCCTGCGTAACCGCGCCTGAGCCTGCTGCTCCGGAAACTGAAGAACCGCAGGAAATTATATACTCAGGTTCTGGTAGAAGTGAATCTCTGTTGGCTGCAATGAGTGCGGCAAAGATGGATGCAGTACGCCAAGCGGTTATTGATATGATCGGAGCGCAGGAAGAAGCGGCGAACCAGGAACTCTTGCAGGAAGTGCTCTACAATACAAGAAATCCAAATGCTTTTGTATTAACAGATACTATGGAAGCACTGAGAACAGATAACATTGATGGTGAGTACATCTATGAAATAAACATTCAAGTTGATTTAGATGCTGTTGAAAGCACTTTAAACGCTCATGGACTTCTTAGTTCCGGTCAAACTGCTGAAGCTGATACAGCACAGGATGCTGCAGACGATACTGCAACCTCTACTCAGGCCGAGCAGCCTTCTAATAATTTGGATGTATTTGAAGATGACTATGCCTATGAACCAACGGATGAAGAGCGCAGAATTATCCGGCGCTATTTGAATAATATGACTTTCATGGTCTATTTTGATGAGGATTCAACACATGATGAGTTCCTTATGGAAGGCGCTGTTGGTATAGCAAATGAGTATCTACTAAGCCAGTTAATCAATACAATCAATATTGATCAGATTGACGCTATCCGTGAAGACCGGCAAATGGCTTACGAAGAAGAAACAGGAGAATCTGTGAGCATGATCCAATGGATTGCTCAGAGACTAAACGCTGATGTGTATATTGAGCTGGATGCTGAAATTGAGGGAGAAACCAGAGGAGGCAGGCATTATGGACAGACTGATATAACCCTTTCCATTTTCGATGCCTCCACAGCCCAGCAGCTTGGTTCTGTACCCATGAGCTCAAACAGGGCTTTTAGTCAGGTTTCTCAAGATGATGCAGTAAGAAATGCACTGCAGTCTACAATTTACCGAGCAATGCCGATTGCGGTGAATCAGGCACGTTCCATTATGGCTGCCTCCTTGCAGCGGGGTATTGCTTACACAGTTACTATTATGAATACTCCGGACTCAAGAATGATGAGCAGATTCAGAAGCAGACTCTCCAGAGATGTAATGGATCTTCAGACAGTTTCACAGTCTTCTGAAGAAACAATCTATGAAATACGGCTTATCGGATCTATTGAAGATCTGGAAGATACAATTTATGACGTATCCGACCAAGTCCCTGGAATGGAAGGAATCTACCAGGTGTACTTGAGAGGAAGGGCAATTACCTTTGATACTGGTATGTAAAATTGGTATAGCCAGAAATTAATATCCTACAAGGAGGAAGAGGATGAAAAAATTATTTATCTTACTGCCGCTGATAGTTGTGGTTATGCTAACAGCATGTGCAGGTGGTGCTGAAGTCGCTGAAGAAGAAGTACCAGAACGGCCAAGACCGGAAATTATTGACCACAAGAATGCTCAATGGGACCGCCCAATTCCTGATTGGGTTGTAATGGAGCCTATCGAGCTGCAGGCAATGGAAGACTATGAAGATGTGTATGTCTTCAAGTTTGAATCTCCAATGGCAGAGAGCCTTGAAGGTGCTCGAATTTGGACTAACAGCTTTAGCGCCCAGTCGGAAATTGCTCGACGGATTCGTACGAGAGTTGAAGACAGGTTTGCTGGTGCTGCTGCCGGTGATGTAGATAACCTTGAAACATACATGGAACAGGTTGTCCGCGTGCTTGCACAAGCTGAATTCTCAGGTTATGAGAAAGTCGGTGAGTTCTGGGTATTGAGAAGGTATTTTGAAGACGACGGTTCTGTGGACAGAGAAGCATATACATATATGGTAATGTACACAATGCCGCGTGAATACCTGGACGAACTTATCCAGAATGCAATGGAAGAAGCTGATGAAGAAGTTGAACCTGAAAGCGCAGAAGAAACTGTAGCAAGAGAGCGCGTTCAGGAAGCAATGTCCGAAGGCTTCTAAAAAGAATACATGGAGAAAAGGCTGGTAGATTTTTCTGCCGGCCTATTTTTTCCGGAGAAAGCAAATGAGTGTAAGAAGAGTTTTTCAGTTTTTAATTTCAGTTATAATGATTATTGTATTCATCTCCTGTGCTTCAGGGCCGCAGCAGTCAGCCCCTCCGGAGTGGATAATTTCTCCTCCAGAAAGCGGCAGCGAGTATACCTATTTCGTGGGAACAGGGAGCGATCCATCCGGTAATTTATCGGCAGCTGAGGAAGAGGCTGTCAATTTCCTTATTGCTGAGATTACCAGATATATCGGAACAGAGGTTGTTTCCACAACAAACGCACAAGCCCAGGCAAGTCTGAATGAATTCCAGGCAAATGTTGAGCAGACAATTACTTCCGAAAGCTCAGCGCAGATATCCGGTTTCCAGGTAGTAGACCGGTGGATCGGAGAGCGTGACGGAGCAACTATTGTCTATATACTTGGAAGATACGATACTAGGGAGCTCAATGAGCAGAAACAGCGCTTTGAAGAAATGATCCAGGAAAGGGATGATGCCATTGCTGTACCTGAGCGCGAAGCAGAGCGTAACGAGGCTCAAGGCAATTACATGGCTGCTATTCGTAACTATATAGAGGCAGCAGTAGCAGCTTCAACCTCTCAGGTTGCGAACGCGGAAATTAAGTTTGAAAGGAATATTAATTCAGCCAAAGAGTTGATTAACCGCATTAACCTGTTTCCTGTTACAAATGACCTTGAAACATCGGTTGGACAACCCTTTGAGGAAGACTTTGTAATGCGTGCTGTCTGGGGAACTAATCTGGAAGGAGGAGGCGTTGAAAACCTAACTGTCAACATCAGCTATAAATTTTTACGCAACAACGGCAGGCTGGGAATTCGAACAGAGACACGGCAGACAGATGAAGAAGGATATATCCGGTTTACTCATCCGCCGGCAGGCTTTGTAGGATCAGAGCGGGTAACAATGGCTCTGGACTTTGGCACGTACATTGAGCCTCTGCGTGATGTGCCGCGTTCACTGCGCAGCCTTGTAAACGCTTTGGAAGATGTAGTTGCAGAAAAACGCGTGGCCTTTGAATATACAAGTGTTTCAAATGCAGCAGAAGTCCCGACAGGTGTTCTTGTTTTAGATGTAGACCTTGCACGGAACCCTACAGGAAGTACTCAAACAGCTTCTGGCATTCTTAGGAGTCTTTCGAGCGAAGATTTCATTGTACAGACTTTGTCCGAAGACCCGGAAGTCTTGCTCTCCATGAATGATACTCAGATAGTTCAGCTTGTTAGAGATAATTACGGAGACCGGATTGACCGGATTATTTTCGGAATTGTCGGAATTGAAGAGTTTGAAGAACGTGATGGCGGGTACATTGTTAAGGTCTCAGGCACAATTAAAGCTGTTGACCTGGAAACAGGCCAGATGCTCTTCTCTGAGCAAACCTTCCGCAGGGCTAGAGGGTCAGGTGCAACAAGCGCTATAAATGCAGCGTTCCGCTCCCTAGGTGAGTCCATGGGTGAGGCAATGGCAAATAATCTGCCATAAAGAGAACTTGTGCAAAAAAAGCCGCTTGTTATGAGCGGCTTTTTTTTTTACTATTGTGAAAAGGCAGGTTGTATTTTTAAAGGGTCATTAGAGATTATTCCCTGTATTCCTTTTTGTAGAAGCTCTGTTGCAAGGTTTGGGTCGTCAACTGTCCATGTGAGGATAGGAGCTTGCTTGCCTGGTCCTTTAAGAATCTTCTCTGTAATTGCTGCGAAATTCGGCTTTAACACATCAATACTTCTAGAGAAGCGCCTTCCCCAGAGGTTACGGAAAAAAGGCGGTACTGCAGGAGGGCTGGGAAAAATATATGAGCTCGGGAGTGCAGATCTAAGTGCAGTAAATCTGCGCATAGTAAATGGGTTGAATGAAGATACCATACAGTGGTGCTCAAGCCCGAAATCCTGAATTAATGCAAGGACCTTTCCCGCGAACCTGCGCTTGCCTATATCTGCTTCCTTCAGCTCAATATCGTAGTAGACAGAGTCTCCAAGAAGCGTAAATACTTCCAAAAGCTTGGGGATCTTCGTGCCTGTAAAGCGGGGATCAAACCATTTCCCTGCATCAAGTTTGGATAGCTTTTCCCATGGCGTATCTGCAATTCTTCCTGTACCTGTTGTTACTCTGTCCAAGGTGAAGTCGTGAAATACTACAAGCTCTCCGGTGGCGCACATTTGAACATCCAGCTCCACAGCGGGAATACTGTGTTCTAATAGGAGCTCAAACGCGGGAAGCGTGTTTTCAGGGGCTTTTGCTGAATATCCTCTATGTCCGAATAAGAGGGGGCCCTTCTCAAACCCTTGGAATTTACGAATTTTCATTTTCTGCGTTCATTTGTTCTTTGAACTTCTCGAGCATATCATCTGCTTCCTGTTCCTTAAATGCTTCCTTTGTTTCATCAACTGTGCCGCCCATGGATTCCAGCTGCTGTAAAAGCATCTCAGCTTTTGTTGTAGTAGTTGGGTCAGGGCCCTTTTTAATCATTCTCAGCTGTGACTGCAATGATTCAATATCCAGTTCGAGTTTCTGTTTTTCAGATTCAAGCTGCTTTACCTGGCCTTCAAGTTCTGAAGCACGGTTTGCTGCCTGGGAAGCAAGGTCTTCTCTGTTTTTTTCCAATGCGAGTTTTGCTCTGTTTTTCCACAGGTTGAACTCTTCCTCTTTTTTCTGTAAGTCCGCTTTTGTTTGTTTTAATGTTGTCACATATGCCATGACAAATTCACCAGCTGAAGCAGGATCCAATCCTGTTATATCAAGGTTCTCAGCTGAATGGGGATCGAAATTAGCGGATGAATAATTATCGCTCATAGCCGTTTCCTTTCATCAGTAAAATCGGATGTTATTGTTTTATTAATACTCTCTATGATAATATACACCATGATTGCAGTAAAGGGCATTACAAAAACTTATGGAAAACATATTGTTCTTGATTCTGTCACCTTGGAGCTGAGGGAGGGTTCGATCGCAGTTCTTCTAGGACCAAACGGTTCAGGAAAGTCAACCTTAATACGGGTGTTGGCAGGAAGAACAAAGCAGGATTCAGGGGATGTACAATACAATAATGAGAAAGTGAGCACTGAAGAAACCTCATGGCAGAGCAGGCTTGGGATAGTAAATGAAGAAAACTCAACCCTGCCATATCTCAATATTGAAGAGCACCTGTATTTTCATGGAAGCCTGTATAAAATGGAATATACTGGTTTAAAAGATAAAGCTAAGTATTTTTTGAATCGGTATGATTTATGGGATGACAGAACGAAGACTGCTAAGGCTGGATCCTTGGGTATGCGGAAAAAGCTTGCCTTTATTCTTGGAATTCTTCATTCTCCAGGGATACTTTTGCTTGATGAACCTTTTACTGCGCTGGATCCGCCTTCTGTTTTGAAAATGAAACAGGATTTGTTGTATTTAAAAGCCTACGGCAGCATAATACTTCTCATTACTCATCGGTTAGATGCTGCAGCAGAGCTTGCAGATTCCGGGTACTATTTAGAGGATGGGAGAATTGCATCTTCATGGACTGCAGCAAAATCCGCCTCAGAGCTTGAGGGGTATTTTTTACGCACCCAGATGAATCTATGAAAAATCTGACCGATAAATCCGGCGTGTCAATTGTTCAATTATTACAAAACCACAAAAAGCGTGCAGCAAAGGGTTTCCCGATAAAATCCGGGGAGCAGGTTTTTTCCGCTTGGCTGCTTCTCGTACTCATTATTCGCATACTAGTAAATACTTTTTTTCTGTTTTCTCATCACAACGGGGCACCTGGGTTTTATCAAATGACAGTATTCCATTGTGTGTATCTATTTATCCTCCTTGTATGCTTGGCGTTTATCCTTCCTTTTATCGATTCCTTTGGAGGCAGCCCTATGCTTCCATCCTCATGGGGACCGTATCCTGCATATAAGCGGCTTGGGCTTGCTCTCCGGATTTCATTTACTAATCCGTGGCTGCTGATATTCACGGGGCTTTTTCTATTTTCCAGTCTCCCTTTGTTGTCCATCCCCTTGGCTGTAGGAATTATTTTTACCGGTGTGCTTTGGGTGTTCATTTTCAGTGTGTTTCTTCGTGTTGCAGCTGCTTCTACTATCTGGTTCAGGCTTTTGTCCCAGGCATTTCCCGCTGTTTTTCTATCACTGCTCTTGGGAACCATTCTTCTCAGCTTTGAGTTTCGCATTTCAAGTCAGGGACCTGGTATTATGATGATCATTTTCCAGGAGTATCTTTCATTAGATGTTTTCATCCCTCTTCGTATTGTCGCTTCTTTGGTTACTATGGAACATGGGTCTTGGATCTTTCTCATACTTCCGGGGTTTTTCATTACCCTTGCTGCTGTGCTCTTGGGTTCCGCATTTTTTATCATTCGGAGAAATACCGGATTCAGGGGAGCCGGCAGCCAGACCAGGGGCAGAACTGTTTTTCTAAGCTCTGTTTTTCAGAAAACGTGGAAATATGAAATACTGATGTTCCTGCGTTCCTCCAGATGGGGGCCTGGTATCGCTGTTTCAGCTGTAGTTCTGCTCTATTCTCTTGCAGTAAGTACCTTGGATTTGTTTGTTTATTTCCTGTTCACAGCACTCAGTACAGCTGCAGCTGCAGGCTTTTCGTTTAACTGGTTCGGCATTAAGGGCAGTGCATGCGGGCGGCTTGTTTTCTCTCCTGCTTACGCAGGGGCGTGTATTAGCGGCTTTGTATGGTCTGTTAGTTTTGCTCACATGTTTGTTGCTATCCCCCTGCTTATCGGCGGGTTACTTTTGTATCCGCTGCTTGAGGTAAGTGTGCTTTGGCTCTGCTTTCTTTCCGGCATAATGCTTACTATGCTTGTTGCCTGGGCTTGGTCTATACTCAATCCTGTGGCTGAAACAAAAGGAATGTTCGGATATTCCGCGGATGCAAAGGGTACATGGATCGGAGTCCTTATCTCGTGGGCTCTTCCTGTGTTCTGCTTTTATCAGTTTGTGGCAAAGGGGAGCTTCTGGCCGCTTCCACTCCTTTTTGGTCTGCTTTTCATTGCTGCGTATCTTTTTACTGCCCAGGGAAAAAGATTATTAGCAACAGAAAGACATAATATTGTAGAGAGACTCTCCTGATGAGGCGCTAATGCCCTAACGGGGGAATTGAAAACCTTTTTATTGTTCAGTATCTTGTAGTATCGTACCTTATGTTCAGGGAAGGAATGTATAATGCAGCAGTACTCACAAAAAGATGAGACTATTTGCGCTCTGGCAACTCCGTTTGCTGAAAGTGCTCTTGCGGTCATCCGAATATCAGGGGAAAACTCCCACAGTATTTTCCGGACAGTATTTTCAATGAAAAAAGCCTTTTCAGAAGCTGAGGGAAACACCATTGTTTATGGCAGGATACTTGATCCTGCGGTGCCGGATTGTGTTATTGATGAAGTAATGGCAGCAAAATACAATGCACCCAAAAGCTATACTGGCGAAGATATGGTCGAGGTGTTCTGCCACGGAAGCCTGCCTGGAATTCAAAAGATTATTGAACTATTACTGGGGAACGGTGCGCGGCAGGCGCTTCCAGGTGAATTTACCTTCCGTGCTTTTATGAACGGCAAGCTTGATCTGACCAGGGCAGAGGCAGTACAGGAAATTGTGTCATCTAAAACAAGATTTTCCCAGAGACTTGCAGCTGACCGGCTTACCGGGAGTGTGGAAAAGGAAATTGACCGGGTGAAATCCATGGTTCTTGATATACTGGCATCCATAGAACTTACTTTGGATTATCCGGAAGATGAAGTAGAGGATGTGGTTATTTCGCCTGAATCGCTGGAAGCCGCAGCAGAGCATGCAGAACGCGTGAGCAATACCTATAATGCAGGCAGGCTGTATCAGGAAGGAATACAAGCTGCATTAGTCGGTCCTACGAATGCGGGAAAGTCATCCATCTTTAATATGCTTGTTAGGGAAGACAGGGCAATTGTTTCTGAGGTCCATGGAACAACGAGAGACTATCTTGAGACATGGATTACAATACAAGGCTTACCAGTAAAAGTTTTTGATACAGCGGGAATCCGGAGAACCGGCAATAAGATAGAGGCAGCAGGTATTCAACGGAGCAGGCAAATTATAGAAAAGTCTGATATTCTGGTTTTCATTGTAGATGGTACAGAAGGCCTTACTCTGGAGGCTGAATCTGAATTATCCGGAATGCCGGAGGGAAAGCAAGTAATCAAACTCTGGAACAAGGCAGATTCCGAAAATCTGCTTTCTGTGCCTGAGGGATACCTTGCATTTAGTGCAGTTACTGGGGAGGGATTTGAGGACTTGGAAGATGCAATTGTTTCCCTGGTGCCGGATACTGGTTCTATTTTGGAAGGGGCTGCAGTCATTGATTCTCAACGCCAGAAAGCACTCCTGGATGAAGCTGCTGAGTCTCTCAGAGCAGCAGCAGAGGCG
This sequence comes from uncultured Spirochaetales bacterium, assembly GCA_964428555.1. GTDB lineage: Bacteria > Spirochaetota > Spirochaetia > CAYRYS01 > CAYRYS01 > CAYRYS01. The sequence goes on from CAYRYS010000042.1 coordinate 20,704, forward strand.
GTTGAATCCGGCCAGTCAAATGACTTAGTTGCACTTGATGTTCAGGAGGCCCTTACCTGTTTGGGAGAGATTACAGGAGAGGTTACTTCCTCAGAGGTCCTATTTCACATGTTTTCAAATTTTTGTGTTGGAAAATAGAAGGAGAAAGAGAAATACATGGATTTTGATGCAATAGTTATTGGAGCAGGCCATGCAGGTATAGAAGCAGCCTTGGCTTTATCAAGGATGGAATTCTCAACCCTCCTGGTGACCCAGAACCTGGATACCATAGGTAAGCTTTCCTGCAATCCTGCAATCGGCGGTCTGTCAAAGGGTAATATTGTACGGGAAATAGATGCTCTTGGGGGTGAGATGGCGAGGCTGATTGACAGGTCTATGATCCAGTTTCGAATACTCAACCGCTCAAAAGGCCCGGCTGTGCAGTCTCCCCGGGCACAGGCGGATAAAAATGCATACGCAGCTTTGGCAAAGCAGGCCCTTGAGCTGCAGCCTGGATTATTTTTGTTTCAGGATACAGTAGTGGATTTGCTTCTTGATACACCGGGGAGGAAGGTGCAGGGGATTCTTACTCAGCGGGGAAAGCGCTTTAAGAGCAAAACAGTTGTACTGACAACCGGTACCTTTATGGAGTCCCGTATATTTATAGGCGATTACTGGGCAGAGAATGGACGGATAGGGGAGCCCTCTGCAAAGGGTCTGGGCAAAGCGCTGCGGGAGATCGGCTTCCATGTCGGCAGGCTAAAAACCGGTACTCCAGCACGGATTGCACGGGGATCAGCGGATTTTACCAAGATGGAGGAGCAGGAGGGAGATTCGGAAATGCAGCCCTTCAGCTTTGCAGACAAGAAGATTGACCGCCCATCTGTTTCGTGTTACATCACGTGGACAAACGAAAAAACCCACGATGTTATTAGAAAAAATATGGACAGATCCCCTTTGTATTCAGGTAAGATAGTTGGGACCGGCCCGAGATACTGCCCCTCGATTGAAGACAAGGTGGTCAGATTCCCGGATAGGAAGCGGCATCAGATATTTGTAGAACCTGAGGGCATGGGCACTGAAGAGATGTACTTAAACGGTATTTCATCATCCCTGCCTGAGGATGTACAAGAGGAATTTTTACGCACTATTCCAGGGCTTGAAGACCTTCATATTATGCGGCCCGGATATGCAGTAGAGTATGATTACCTTATGCCTACGCAGCTTTATCCTTCCTTGGAAACAAAGCGTATTGCAGGACTTTTTATTGCAGGTCAGACAAACGGAACATCAGGATATGAGGAAGCAGCTGGGCAGGGTCTAGTTGCTGCTTTAAATGCGGGCTTGAAAATGCGGGGAAAGCAGCCTGTACTCCTGTCCCGTTCTGAGGCGTATATTGGGGTTCTTATTGATGACCTTGTAACCTTGGGCACAGAAGAGCCTTATAGAATGTTTACATCAAGAGCTGAATACCGCCTCTCTTTACGCCACGATACAGCTGACAGACGGCTTACTGCTAAGGGTTTTGATTCAGGTCTTGTAACTGAAGCTGTAATGGAAGCGCTGGAGAAAAAACAGAAGGGAATTGACGAGATTAAAACACTCCTTGAAAGGCGGAAGGTAGGCAGGGAGGCAGATGGAATCCATGAACGACTGGTTACGCAAAAAGGGAAGTCCTATTACCACGCATTGAAGGTGCCTGAGATTACCATGGAAACAGTAAAAATGGGTGTACCTGAGCTCAAAGAATATTCCCCTTCCTGGCTGGAAACAGCTGAACTGGATATCCGGTACGAGGGATATATGTCCAGGCAGGAGCAGCAGATACGGCGCTTCCAGAAGATGGAGAACATCCGCATTCCCGAAGGGTTTAGCTATGATAAGGTTGAGGGGATCTCCACAGAATCAAAGGAAAAACTGAAGGAGATTAAACCGAGATCTGTTGGACAGGCATCACGCATTTCCGGGGTCAGGAACTCCGATATTGCAGTGCTTATGGTGCTCTTGGAGAGAAAAGGCAGATGAACACATCCCTTTTAATTGAAGGAATGCGCAGGCTCTCTGTGAATCTCCCTGATTCAGGATTAGCAAAACTTGAGATTTATTACCAGGAGCTGGAGCTTTTTAGCTCAAGGCTTAACCTGGTAAATGCGCAAGAGGATGCGCTGATTATTGAACACTTTTTAGATTGCCTTGCCGGGGTTCCGGAACTCAAACGCCTTAATCCGGAAACTGTGCTTGATGCAGGTTCGGGTGCAGGATTTCCCGGGGTTGTTCTTGCAATTGCATTTCCGGATATGCAATTCACTCTGCTTGAACGTTCCGGGAAACGGTCTACTTTTTTGAAAAACTGTACTGCAGCAGCTGGTTTACATAATGTCCGGGTAGTGCAGAATGACCTATCAAATTTAAGAGAGCAATTTGACATTGTTACCCTTAGGGCTTTTAGAAGTTTTGCGGAATTCTTTCATCAGCTTACCCTGCACTTGAATGAAGAAGGCAGGGTCTTTGCGTATAAGGGAAAAAAAGAAATGGCAAAACAAGAGGCTGAGTTTGCTGAAAAACAGGGTTGGAAAGCTGAGTTAAACCCCCTGGATGTACCTTTTCTTAATAAGGAAAGACATTTGCTTATAATTCGGCAAAACAATTAGCCTTCAATACCTGAAATCAATTTGGTAAGCGGGATTTCTTCCATGCTGTTAATTACTCTATCTGCAAGAGAGAAGTCCTGGGTCTTTGTCATAAAATTCGGGACAGCAGTACATTTTGAACCAGCTTTATGAGCAGCCACAACTCCATGGTATGAGTCTTCGAATACCAGCGTGTTTTCCGGCTTTTCAGATAAACCGCGTGCTGCTTTGAGAAAAAGCTCTGGTGAGGGTTTAACCTGGGATACATGGTCTTTTGTTTTTATAACTGAGAAAAAGTGATCAATCCCGTGGGAATTGAGTAATGTTGTTACCCATTCCAAGCTGCTCGAGGATGCAATAGCCATGGGAAGACCGAGGCTTCTTGCTTCCTTAAGATAATCCTGAACACCCGGTCTAAGGGGTTCGGTCCTTAAGCGTTTCTCTATGGTTTTGCGTATGCGCTCTTCCACTTCTTTTCTAATAAGCTTTATTCCGCCGGTTTCTTCAAGATGGGTGTATGGATCAAAATGGGCGTTTGTCGAACCAATGCATTTGAGCCAGGAGTCCCTGGGGATACTTTGGCCGTAGCTCTGGTAAAAATCCTCCCATACTTCGAAAATCACTCCTTCTGTATCAATAATTAATCCGTCGAAATCGAATATTAGGGCTTTTATCATAGGTTTTCTGTTTTCCTTTTATAGGCTGTAGTTGTGTGTCTATGGATTTTACGAAAATGACTTAGAAGTGTCAAAGGATCTGAGTATATTCATCAGCTCGTCTTTTTCTACTATATCAATAAGCCGGGCTTCAACAAACTGCTTTGCGCCTTCTGTAAATGTGCCGGCTGAGAGGCAAAATCCTCTGCCTGCCCGTACCTCTTTTATTCTTGAGTGAAGGTCCCGGACAATGAACTCTCCGGATGTTCCTGTTGTGCGGATAAACCGGAAAAGCACCAGATCTTCCCATTTAGGGGTATGTATTTCTGCCAGTACATCTGCGTACTCAGCTTTTTGTACTGAAATGTCCTGGATCTTTACCTTTGCTTTTGGAAAAAAGTGGGAGGCAATTTTTCTGCACACAGTTACAAACTCAGAAGTAGGCGCCATGAGATAGATTTGAAGGTTCTTGTTTCTGTTGAGCTCAGCATATCTTTTAATTTGCTGAGAAACATCCTTGTAATTTGCGTATACATTTGCAATTTCTCGAAGTAGGGAAAGTGTTCTGTCAATGTCCTGCTGTTTTACATATGCAGCTGCAAGGCGGTATTTCAGCTCAAGCTCAATATCTTGCTTTATGCTCTGGTGTTTTAAGCCTATTTCAAAGTCCATTATTGCTTTTGGATATTGCTTTTGCTTCATATGCAAAGTTCCTGCAAACAGTGCTGCATTTGGTCCAAGTTTCGGATCAGCCCGCAAATGGGTGAAGATCTTTACAGCCTGTTCAGACATGCCCAGTTCGTAATAACACTCAGCCATTGCAAAGATTGACTCTTTGTCATCAGGTTCCTGATCAGTGACCTTTTTCAGTATTCCCAATGCTTCTTTATAGTGCTTAATTTTATGGAGACTGTGGCCGAAATATCGAAGGCTCTGCACGTGTTCAGGCTGTGCATTTACTGCCTGTTTTAAAAGAGAGACTGCTTTTTCAAAGTTCTTCCTTGAATATTCCAGGTACCCCAAATTGTAATTAATTTCAAATACATCCTGTTTCATTGTCCGTGCAAGCATAAGGCCTTTGTGGGCTTCTCCGAATTTTTTCAGCTTTAGCGCTGAAAGAGCGTACTTCAGAGTAATATCAAATTCATCGAGGTCAGGGTTGGTAGCACAGACATCCAGAAGTATGCTGTAAGACTTGAATGCCTTTTCCCATGCTTCTTCAGAGTAATACAGATCTGCAATAGCAAGGAGGGCATCCGGGTCCTTAGGGTTAACTGCGAGTTTTTTATTTGCTTCCCGGAGTATTGCGTTTCTGTCTTTGTTTTTCTTCCGCTTTTTCTGTTTTTTCTCATCCCCTGAACCGCTTCTCTGGAATAAAATGATGAATAAGAAAAAAACTACAATGAGAATAAGCGCTGCGACAACATAGGGTAATAATTCAATCATGGATCCGTCCTATCTCGAGCATATAAAACACTTTACTAATGCCCATAAAATCATTATGTGTTTTTCAGAGGCAGGTTGTCAATGATACTTTTAAAAATTACTATTCCATTTTTTTTATTAGATTGACAAATCCAATACAGGGTTATACGATTTTTCTGTAGGGCTATAGTGCTATCATCAATTTCATTCCCTGATGGTTTTTACTGTTTTTTTAGAGCCTCTAGGCCGAAGATATACGTAAGAGGGGATGATCGGCAATTTGGATAGGTGAGCTTTCTTTTTTACAAAGTTCCAGAGGCTTGGTCCGATTATTTTTGCAGGCCAAAACCATAATTGCTTAAAAATGACTCTACAGCTTGTCAGGAGGGACCGTGAAGGAATCAAAGATTGGTATTAAATTAGCTGACGGAACATTTTATCCTGTCTTAGATGAGGATGAGCAGAAACAAAAACGGCTGATTCTTACCACAGTGAAAGACAACCAGGAAAGTGTAAAAATTGACCTTTTCAGCGGAGAGAGCGAGAAGGCAGCTGAAGATAAATATATTGCAAGCCTTGTTATTGAGAATATCTCCCCTGTTGCAAAAGGTGAGCCTGAAATAGAGCTTGATCTGGGCGTAAATGAAGAAGGCAACCTCATGGCTACAGCCAGTGATCTAGCAACCGGTGAAAAGCAGAGCTTATCAGTTAGTCTAGAGTCCTTGGAAGAAGGTGCTCTATACGAAATACCGGATTTTGAGCTGGATGAAGACTATGTGCCGGGACCGGAAGATATTGATACTGATTATGAGGCTCTTGCAACTGAAATTGCAGAGCATAGAGACAAGGACTATGTAGAGCCTGCACGTGAGAACAAGATGCTTTCTCTGCCGCTGCTTCTCCTTTTTATTGCCGGCGGCCTGCTTGTTATTGTTCTTATTAGTTTTCTCCTTTTCTCTATATTTAGGGGTCCGAATGTACCGCCTCTGGAAGCAGGTGAAAGCCAGGAAGTAGAGGATGCAGCTGCTTCAGAAGACCAGGAGCCGGAGGAGGGTGTTTCTGCAGACCCTGATGATGAGGCAGAACAGGCTGTGTCAGACGAAGCACCGGAAGCTGAACAAGAAACGCTGGAAGCACCGGAAAGCGAGGATTCTGAAGAAGAGGTAGTGCTTGAGGAACCTGAAGTACCTGAAGAAGAACTGGAACAGGAAGAAGAAACAGAGCAGCAGCCTACTGCAATGGTTGAAGAAGATGATAGAATTTGGTATTACATCCGATATGGAGATACCCTATGGGACCTCTCCAATTCATTTTACCGTACCCCATGGTTGTATGAACGGATAGCCAGGGCAAACGGAATACCTGACCCGGATGTGATATATGCTGGAGACCGTATTTTTATACCTCAGGAATAGCCTTGTAACTCTTCTCCTGGTTTTATGCGCCCCCTTTTTCTTTTCTTCCTGTGAACACCCGGATATCTGGGGGGTGGATCCTGAGGAATTTTCATTCCGTATTGAGAACCAGAACACCGAATTTCTGCGCCATTTGGATTACTCAACCTACAATGTTAGGGACATACTTCGTTTAGATGCTGCAGCTCCTTTTTACCTCAGCTTTTATTTCAATGAACTCGGGCTTATAGATATTGAAATACAGCTTTTAGAGCTTGCATTTCAAGAGACAGAAGAGATCCTGCGTCACAGTTCCGGTCTGCTTCTTCTGGAGCGATTAATTCAGCAGGAACGGTTTGAACAAGCCCTTGCCTTCTCTGCAGAGCTCCGGCAGGAATATCCGGAGGATGAGGTTGTTTTTCTGCATCAGGGGGAGGCTTTTTTCGGTCTTTCTGAGTGGGAAGAAGTAATTTCAGTATGGCATGAGTATGTAGAGAATGCCGGGAGCCTTTATCACGGAAATATTATCTCTGAACTCCAGGGGCTTGCAATACGTGCAGGCGCGAGGACTGAGCAGGGAACAGACTTTGATTCGCTCAGACTTGCCTGTCTGAACTATCCTGCCTCAGATGTTCACGAAGAAATATATTCTGACTTTACAGAAAACGGTTTTTTCTCTTTACTGCCCGCAGGTACCGGTGCTCTCCTTCAGTTCAAAGCAGAAATAGCTTCACAGGAATACGGGAGAGCTAAAGAAGCGCTTAATGCTTTTTTTACAGAATCTGCATGGCAGGCTTTTTTCTCACCATGGATAATCAATGAAATCGGAAGAGCATATATTGGTACAGGTACCCAGAGCGAAGGAGCCAGGCAATTGCTCTGGTATGCAGAAGCCGGAGACAGGGAACACAGCTTTTACCTGCTTGAGCGGGCAGGAAGGCTGTTTAGGAGTGCGGGAAGGTATTCAGAAGCAGTGCAAGCTCTTGAGTCTGCATATGAAATAGCACCGTATGCAGCTGCCCAAGACAGGTGTTTATGGTACCTCCTGGATTCTCTGGTTTCAATTTCGTTTGAACAGAGTGTTTCGGAAATAGTAGCCTATTCAAGGTTCTGGCATAATCCGTATATGTTCAGCGATGTGATTGCCCGGACAACTGCACTACTGACAGGCAGCGCGCAATGGGAACTGTTGTGGGAGTTTTATCAGGGAATTGAGGGTACTGCTTCCAGAGATGCTCTGTACCCC
>CAYRYS010000043.1:0-27270 GCA_964428555.1 uncultured Spirochaetales bacterium
ATGAATTGTTCAAAGTCCTTATATGCTGGGTTGGCACGCCTATAGGTGCTGCTGTTATTTCATTTTTACTGTATCCGTCAATTGCCTGGGTTTTAAACAAAATGAAGCTGGACATCTTTTCCCAGGACACAACAATTAGGTGGGCCTTAATTCTAACAGGGATTTATGGAAGCTACGCCTTAGGAGCAAATAATGTGGCTAATGTTACTGGTGTATATGTTCAAACCGGATTACTTACAGAACCGGCTGCATTGCTGATCGGCGGAGGAAGCATTGCCTTTGGTGTGCTAACCTTTTCGCGGCCTGTAATGACAACAGTCGGATCAAAACTGGTACGCCTGGATCCGTTTACCGCATTTATTGCAACATTGGGGCACGCAATAACTGTCCATTTTTACGCCAAAGTCGGGGTCCCTGTCTCCACAAGCCAGGCAATTATCGGAGCTGTGTTAGGAATCGGGCTGTACAAAGGAATGCAGACAATAAATCTGAGCACTCTCGGTAAAATAGCATTCGGCTGGGTCGGGACACCATTAATCGCATTTCTTTTTTCTTTTTCTCTGTATTATATATTCGGATAAAAAAAACCGCTGAAAAGGGTGTCCCTATCAGCGGTCTGCTTTTGTTCTGAATATACAGTTTATTCTTTAATTCCGTATTTTCTCTTAAACCGCTCTACTCTACCGGCTGTATCAACAAGTTTCTGTTTCCCGGTAAAGAAGGGATGACAGCTGGAACAAATTTCAACGTTGATATTGTCAGCAGTAGAACGTGTTTCGATAACATTTCCGCATGCGCATGTTATTTTTGTATGATCGTATTTTGGATGAATTCCTTCTTTCATAATATCTCCTCCTGCTTGTCAGGTTAATGTACTAAATAATTTACATACTATCAACACCGGAAGTGTTCATAGACCGTAAAAACGCCTCATTATTCTTTGTTTTCCGCATTCTGTCAACAAGTAACTCAATAATTTCAAGGTCATCCATTGGATTTATTACCTTTCGGAGTACCCACATTTTGTTCATCTCTTCTTCGGTTAACAGAAGCTCTTCCTTCCTTGTTCCGGACTTCTTAATATTGATTGCAGGGAAGAGTCTTCGGTCGGATATCCGTCTGTCAAGATGGATTTCCATATTACCTGTACCTTTAAACTCTTCGAAAATTACCTCATCCATTCGTGATCCGGTTTCAATTAGAGCTGTTGCAACAATAGTAAGAGAACCTCCGTCCTCAATGTTTCGTGCTGCACCGAAAAACCGCTTTGGCTTATGAAGCGCATTAGAGTCCACACCGCCGGAAAGAATCTTTCCTGACGTAGGAACTGTCTGGTTATATGCACGAGCAAGACGCGTAATAGAATCCAGGAGGATGACAACATCCTTCTTGTGTTCAACCATACGTTTCGCTTTTTCAAGAACCATCTCAGTTACTTGCACATGCCGGGTAGCTTGTTCATCAAATGTAGATGAAATAACCTCAGCATCGACATTACGCTGCATGTCTGTTACTTCCTCCGGCCTCTCATCAATCAGTAAAACAATGAGATTCACATCCGGGTTGTTTTCCTTTATTGCATTTGCAATCTTCTGCATTAGGATTGTTTTTCCAGTACGTGGAGGTGAAACAATAAGACCGCGCTGCCCCTTTCCTATTGGGCAAAAGAGATTAATCATTCTCGTGGAAATCCCGCCGGTCCTACTTTCAAGGTCTAGACGCTCTTCAGGATATAGAGGTGTAAGGCTGTCAAAAGGTATTCTGCTCTGTGCAACAGAGGGGTCATCAAAGTTGACCTGTTCTACTCTCAGCATTGCAAAAAACCGCTCAGAGTCTTTCGGCGGCCGGATCTGGCCGTAGACAGTGTCGCCTGTTTTCAAGTTAAATAATCGAATCTGTGAAGGAGAAATATAAATATCATCAGGACCGGGCAGATAGGAGTTCTGGGGCGACCTGAGGAAGCCATAACCGTCTGGCAAGATTTCTAAAGAACCATACGCAAAGATTGACCCGCCTCTTTCCGTGTGGCTCTTTAAGATGGTAAATATGAGCTCCTGCTTTTTTAGGGAGATCATATCATCATGGGACATTCCGTATTCCTGCGCAAGCTCACGTACTTTATGGAGATTCATGCGACTCAGGTCGTTTATACTCATTCTGTCATTCGGATCACCTTGTTTCGAACCTGAGCTCTTAGAATTTCGTTTTGGGTTTCTTGATCTGCCCTTCTGCTTATTGGAATTCCGTTTGGATTTATCATCTTCTTGCCTGTCATTCGTACCTGAATTCATTTCAGTATCCCCCTGTTCAGCACTATCATCCTGGTTTTTGTCTGCTTTTACCTTTTTTCTGCCGCGCTTTCGTTTTAATACAATTGTGGCAGTACTCTGGGCTTCAGTACTATCAGCTCCGCTATCTCCATCCCCCTGGAGCGTAGAACCATTATCACTATTCTTATTCTCCTGAACATCAGAGCCGTTCTGATCTTCTTTCCTGCTGTCATCTTCCGGGTGCTTTACTTCTTCAGCTACTTTCGGTTCTTCAGTTGTCACTTGTGTCTCAAGATCTAATTCATTCTGCATGGATAAACCTTCTACTCCTTAATTTACAATCGTATCCCGCTTATGTTTTCACTAGGGGAGACAAGATATTCTATTGTTTTCTTTTCGTTCTTGTATTTGATTAACATTTGTTTGTATGAGGCCGTAACAATAGGCCTTTTCCGGTCGCTATTTAATTGTATACAGTATCCTAACTAGTTTTCTGCTCGGTAATTATTATTATACCTCTATCGAAAAAACGGCATTGCCGTGATATTGGTTTTGCTGGGCTGGTAACAAGGGTTACTATGCGTATTATGAATAAATGAAACTATAGTACGCCTCCACGCCCCTGTCAAGCTGTTTTCCCTCTAAAATGTATTTTTCAGCCATAATCAATGCAGCAGAAGCTGCTCTCCTGCGTACAAGAGCCCGCGATCCGGGAAAATGGAACTGTGCTGCGTATCCGGGACCATTCCTCTGACCCACGGCAATCCACACTGTTCCAACCGGTTTTTCTGTACTGCCCCCTCCCGGGCCTGCAATACCGGAAACTGCCACAGAAAAATCTGCGCCTGACCTCTGTAATGCACCTTTTGCCATCTGTTCCACTGTTTCTTTTGATACAGCACCATTTGTTTGTAGTGTACTTTCGGAAACTCCAAGAAGCTGAGCCTTAGCATTGTCTGCATATGTAATAAAGCCGCCCCAATAATACTGAGAACTCCCCGGTACAGCAGTAATTTCTGTGCTGATCATACCCCCTGTACAGGACTCTGCAGTTGTAAAAGTGACGTTCTTGTCTGTACACGCTTGTAAAAGCAGCTCCCCCGGCTCATTTTCACCTTCCCGGATACAAGAAGCGCCATAGTGCTGCTGTAGCTGATAGAAGACACGTTTTTTGTCCTCTTCGCTCTCGGAAAAAATACGGAATACAATGCGCATCCGTTCCGCCCGGGTGGTCCAGCTTATACCAGGGGATGCCAGTCCGCATAATGTGCTTTCCAAATGAGATTCAGGTATTAGAAAGGAAGTACACAACAAATACTTCTCTTTAATTCCAAGCCCGCAGCCTTTCTGCAAATAAGGCCACAGCTCCTCTTCTGCCACAGCCTTCAGTTCACTAGGAGGACCGGGAAGAGCGGTAATAACCGTATTCTTATATTCACCGATAATCCCAGGCGCTGTTCCTCTGGAGTTGGGCAGGAGGCTGAAGCCCTTCGGCGCCATTGCCTGCTTTCTATTGGATTCTGCAATTTTTCCCGCAAAACGCTTTTTTAATAATTCCCAGTGCTCTGCATGAAATTCAAGCGACACACCCAATACTGAAGCAATGCATTCAGTAGTGATATCATCCGAGGTGGGGCCGAGCCCTCCTACAGTAATAAGAAGATCAGTATTCGTAACTGCGTCTACAAGTGCTTTTTTAATTATTTCCCGGTCATCCGGTAAAAAGGAAATACTTCTGATAAACAACCCGACTTTGGTAAGAAAAGAAGAAAGGTACTTTGCATGCTTGTCCTGTATTGTTCCTTCAGTGAGTTCTGAGCCGATACAGAGTATTACTGCGCTTTTATGTTGGGAGTTACTCACCTTTTCCGTCCTTAGAGCAAGGGATTTCCTGTTACTCGAGTATCATTTCAAAATTGGGGCGCAGGTAAAGATAGAGTAACTTATCAGTTTTGCATTAGAGCCGTTTTACTGATTTTTTCAATTCGTCCCTTGGTGCGGAGAATACATCCGTTGAATCAGGATTTTTAATCATCTCACACTTACCTTCAAAGATAACCTCGTCTGCTATCCTTAATTGAGCAGTACGAACATTGCCGAATACCTTGCTGGTAGGAAGCATTTCAAGGCGCTCCTCAGCTGTAATATTCCCATGTACAGTACCGCCGATAGTTACTGAACGCACTTTGATATCCGCATGAACCTCAGCACCTTCTTCAATATAGAGGTATCCTTCTGATTGAATTTCCCCTTCAAACTTTCCATCTATTTTCAGGGGTTTTGAAAAACGGAGATTTCCTTTTAATACTGTTTCTTTACCAAGGGTAGTTAGTATTTCCCGGTCTGTGTTCTTTGTGTACTTTGCCATGGATTTCCTATTTTGTTTTCATTACGAAAACACCGTCCCAGTCTTCTGGCGGCGGATTATCGATATAGTGTTTGCACCGTGCATAATAGACCTTAGAAGGCCCGTCTTCAGAATCAATTTTCAGTGCCTCTGCAAAGCACTTTCTTGCTTTTTCAAATTCCATTAGTTTGTAAAATCGCCTACCCTTTGCAAACAAGTCTAATACCTGCTTCTTTTCTTCGGTAATCATGGGGTTACCTCATCAACATTTTGCCGTTCCTGGTTCCAGCGTTTAAAATTCTGCTGAAATTTGTCCTCCAAGTCCTGCAGGGAAATTTCTCCCTCTTCAAGTCTCGTGCTTTTATCCCGCAAGTCCTGGATTTCATCTTCCAAGCCCTGCAGTGCAGCAAGGGTATTCTCGCATTCATCGCGCACCAACGCAACAAAGCCTTCAACATCGGTTTCTGAAGAGGTATCCAATCCTTTAGCATTATTCAGCAGATCAACAACAGGCTGTTTTAGGTGTTCTGTAAAATAAATTAAGGACTTATTTAGTGATTCAAGTACAGCCAATCTCCGTTCTCTGTGAACAACCTGTTTTGAAAGTTCATGGCTCCGAAGCACTGCACGAATCCTTGCAAGCACCTCTGAAAAGTTAAAGGGTTTAGTTATATAATCCTCTATTCCAAGTTCAAAGCCTTCAACTTTGTCTTTTACATCGTCCATTGCTGAGAACATTATTATAGGAATGTTAGAGAATTCTTCATATTCAGTGTCCTGCTTCAGGATTTTGGTTACTTCCCATCCTGTAAGTTTAGGCATAATGTTATCAAGAATGATAAGGTCAGGTTCAATATCCTGTACCTTCTCAAGAGCTTCTTCGCCGTCTTCTGCTCTGTGTACGTCAAAGCCGAGTTTGCTGAGCATTATATCGAAAAAATCAAGATTTATCGGTTCATCATCAACTATAAGTAGTTTTCCAGTAATAGCCATAGTATCCTCACATTTCTTTTATATTTTGCTATACATCCTGTAGATTGTCAATCGCAGCAGCCGAATATTCAAGTACGAAGCTCCTGTTTATTCTATCCCTTTTCTCTAAATCTCCGGTAGATAAGAAATCCGCTTTTACTGATTAAAAGGACAAATGAAACACAGAGTAACAGCCATGCAAACCAGTCTCCGTATCTCGTATAAACAGTTTCAACCTCATCGAAAACAGGTACTTCTGTAACAAGAGCAGCTTGAACAAATGGTTCAATGGTATCTATGAATCGTCCATTAGGATCAATAGAACAGGTTATTCCTCCGTTTGTACTCCTTACCATACTTCTACGGTTCTCAACAGAGCGGAATACTGCAATTGTAGCATGCTGCATCTCAGCAACAACAGAATGAGACCATGCATCATTAGTCAGATTTGCGATAATCTGTGCACCTTCCTGAACAAATCGCCTGTTCAAGTCTCCAAAGGTATCTTCATAACAAATAGGAGTTGAAAAACGCACTCCCCCTGCTTCGAAGACTGTGTACTCATCTCCCCTTTCCCAAAAATGGGTATCCGCTGCCTGGAGCCAATGATAAACAGCAGGAAGAATATCTTCATAGGGAAAAGATTCAGTAAAAGGCACAAGTTTGAGCTTCCTGTAGGTGTCTACAATTGCACCTTCTTCATAAAGAATTGCCGCATTATAATCTACACGTTGAAGGTCTCCAGTTTCTAAGTCCCTCTCAAGCTGGCCATCATCATTACCTATAACAAAGGGTACGTCCTGATGAGCCAAATAATCTATCAACTCCTGTACAATGAGGTAGCGTTCCTGATCTGTTCTATACCTCGTATGCCAATCAATACCAGGCACAAAGGATGTTTCTGACCAAATAATTATATCAGGGTCTTCTCTGAGAGCTTGGTTACTCAAGCGGATAGAACGTCTGAGTGATTCACGGTATGCCCTGTTTCCGCCATGCCATGGATCAACATTTTGCTGAACAAGACCTGTCCGCCAGGTATCAGATTCACTGTAATCCACCTGACTAAACAGGCCGTAAATAATCGCGCCGGAAAAAAGGATGAGGAAACCTACTGCTGCAGGAATATAGTTTTGCAGGCGGAATGTGCCGCTTTTAAACCAGTCATAGCCTATTTTGCCGAGAATAAATGATGGTAATGCAATAAGGAGTGATACCCCCCAAACACCGAAAATATCCGAAATCTGGATCAATTCGATAAACGAGTACTGGGAGTATCCGATTATTCCATATGGGTATCCTAAAAAACCTTGGGTCTTCAGGAATTCGTAGCATACCCAGATTAATGCCTGAATTACATACCCGTATTTCGGAAAAAGCGTATCTGCAGCTTTCAGAAAAAGAAAGAGGATTACACCAAAAAATAAGTAGATAACAGGAACAATGAATATGGCAAGCGGATGAAAAGTTGCGAGCCAGAAATTATAAAATACATAACTGGAAAAGCCGTACAATCCGCCGTATACAGCACTGCGTATCCACCCTGACTCACGAATTACATAAGGAAAAAAAATAAATGCGAAGAATGCTAATGGAAAGAACCCTGACAAGGAAATACTGTTTGGAAAAGAGAAAGCGAACAATAACGCTGAAAAGAAAATAATGACCGAATGTATTAATGTTTTCAAAATAGGTGAATGAAGTATTGACTGATTGGTTTCTTTCTTAGGAGAAGTGTTATTCACGCAAGTCCCACGCAATTTGTTTCAGTTCTTTCCCAGGGCGGAAAATAGCTACACCATGATTGCTTACACTTACAATTTCACCAGTTTTCGGGTTCCTCGCCTTTTCTCGACCTTTTCGGGTCCGAATTTCAAACGTTCCGAACCCTCGAAGTTCAATTACACTATCTTCTTCTAGCGAATCTTTAATTTCATCGAAAAAGCAGTCTAGAATATTATGAATATCTTTCCTACTTACTTCTTTGTTTGACTCGTAGATTCTATCAACAAGATCTGCTTTTGTAACCTTTTCTCGCGTCACCCTGCACCGGTCCTTTCCCGACATGCACGCTATAAAAAGAACGTGTAACTGCTATTCGGATTTAGCCTTGTTTAACTGCTTATAAAGCCGGGACTTTGTTCTTGCAGCAGTATTTTTATGATACACGCCTTTACCTGCTGCTGTATCAATAAGCTTGGTTACAGTTTTTAGTAAATCTGCCGCTTGTTCAACGTTGTTATCATCTAAAGACTCGCGAAATTTCCGTATATTTGTCCGCACTCTACTTCGCACGCTTCTATTTCTTTCTCGTCTCTTTAAACTCTGTTTAAGCCGCTTAAAAGCGGAACCTTTAGCTGCCAATGTATGTCCTCCACACTATAGTATAATCAGAAAGGAAAGGTACCAGATAATTCCTTATATGTCAATACTTAAACCAAACCTATAAAACAATCGACGGATCTTTTTTTTAATTATAAGCCTTATGATTTTTGCAGATAGGCTTGAATTATTGTTCCTTACTTTATACTGCTTTATAGAAAGCTCTGACTGTCTTGATCCTGCAGTTCCTGAATAGCATACTGTACCGAAGAACCGCAGTCACAAGGCTTATTCAAAATCCTTTGGTCTTCTTTCCTGTCTATTGCATTTTTCACACTCAGCAATATTCTTCAGCTTACCGCTGGTGAAAATGGTCTTCATTTTAATTTCTCCGCCGCATGGGCAAAAGAATTTCTGTACTGCCGAACCTGTACGCGCGTTTTTACTTACTTGTGCCATAAGTTATCCCCTTTTCAGAGAGTATTATCATCCAGATTTTACCTACCTCTTTTAGTCAAGGCAGCTATACTGCAATATTCACAGCATTTTCATTGTTCTGCACTGCTTTTCGGATCAACGATCCGTCAGCCTGCGTTTCTGGACACAGTTTTCAATACAAAGCAAAAAGGACCGCAACCGGCCCTGTTAAGCCTGTAGAAGTTAACACTTTCTTATTTAACTGTCAACGCGTTGATTCAAAGTATTTCACCTTTTCTCTGTCAATCTCAGGTCTTTTTTTGCACAGAGGACGCTCGCTCCATACATACCTGTCTTCTGATATACCGGTTGTATTGCAAAAAACTGACTAAGTAGATACAATCCCTATAGTATGAACAGGTATTATTCTGGTTTTATAATTGATGCTGACAACACACTTTTTGATTTTACTAAAAGCCAAGCTAAGGCCTTTTACCGGACATTGGAATACGCGGACTATACAGAAGATGCAGATGCTGCGCTTACTGTATTCCGGCAAATAAACCATGGCCTTTGGAAAGATCTTGAAAAAGGCGAATTGACTCCGGCAGAGCTCCGGGTAAGACGCTTCCGCCTATTAATTGAACAGCTGGGAGTTCAGGGCACTGCTGAGAACCTTGCTGAGCGCTTTCTTGAGTTTTTTGTGGAATCTCCGGACCTTTTTCCCGAGACAATCGATGTACTGCAAAAGCTTTCTAAAAGCGCTGTGCTAGTGTTAGCAACAAACGGCTTTGCGGATAATCAGCGCATCCGGATCCGCAAAACGAAGATTGGCCACTTTTTCCGCGGTATTGTAATATCCGAGGAAGCAGGCACAGCTAAACCTGACCCGCTTTTTTATGACTCTTGCTTTCAGTACCTGCCTATGGACCGCAAAGAAATCCTCTGCGTAGGAGACTCGTTAAGCTCAGACATTCAAGGCGGCATAAACACAGGGCTGTCCACCTGTCTGTTTAATCCTTACAAACCATATGATCCGGAGAATCCGATTCAAGCAGATTACAGAATAGACAGTCTTAATGAGCTCACGGGCTTTCTTGAGCCGGAATAATAGTTACAGGTCAAGGTCGCTTACATCGACCTTCCATCTGGTGCGGTCCTGATCATACTGAAATTTACAAAACAGCACATCAAAGAATCTCCCTTGGTCATCACAAAGCTTAATGATTCTAGAAAGAATATTCACATCTACTACCTTAAAATACCGTTTCCCTGCATATACCTTACTTCCATCCTGGGGAAGCCTGGACTTTTCTTCTTTGTAAAAATCATATTCATAGGAGAGACAGCAGAGCAGTCTTCCGCACGGACCGGATATCTTCATACTATTTAGAGAGAGATTCTGCTCTTTTGCCATGCGGATAGAAACCGGTTTCAGCTTGTCAGTAACACCATTACAGCAAAAACACCTACCACAAACACCAACACCGCCCACTACTCTGGACTCATCCCGCACACCTATTTGCCGGAGTTCGATCCTCTTTTTAAAAACAGAAACCAGATCTTTGACTAGCTCGCGAAAATCTACCCTGGCATCTGCTGTAAAAAAGAACAGGATCTTCGGATCATCCAGAATATAATGAGCTGATACAAGCTTCATATCAAGTTCATGTAAAACAATCTTTTCACTGCAGATCTTAAATGCTTCTGCTTCCCGTTCCTTATTTGCCTCGTATCTTTCCAAATCTTCATCTGTTGCAATTCTCGTTATACACAACACGTCCTGGGCTTCAGTTTCATCTACATCCTTTACAGATCCCAGTACTATACCAAGATCTCTTCCATACCTGGTTGGAATTATTACATATTCGACCTGGGTAAGGTCTTCATTTTCCGGTGCAGAACAAAGCTCAGTTTCATTTGAGTGAAGGACTTTCACACGAAATAGCTTTGTCTCTGAATCTGAAGAGTGGGTGTTTACACCCTGGTCAGCACTTATTTCACTATCTATTTGATCGGTATTATGATTATTCATGTTATTCCTCGTATATTCATTCTGCTTATTTATGCAGTTATGTAAAAAAATCTACCAGCATTCCATTGATTTCGTCAATCCGACGCAGTATATCCAATTGACTTCGCTGGTTTTGAAGCACCCCGGTTACCAGGCGGTTAAGTTTTTCATCTACCACCTTGATCATACTAAAGCGCTTCCGTTTCATAATATTAATCCCTGACACAGTTTCCTCTATAATAACGGTCTTTTTCACTACTGCGTACAAAAATTTTTGGACAGCACGCTTGTACTGCCGAAGTACGGAGAACTGGGTATTCTTTTTGACCTTCTCCCCAAGCTCATGCACAGAATCCAGAAGTTCCTCCAAAGGCACTCCGCTGTCTATTTCAGGAAACACTTCTAAACCCAGATCGGTTGCTGCTTTTTCAGCCTCTGCCTCTTTTACTGCAGAAGAAAAAGCGCCCTTCTCTGTCTTTTCCTGTTTCAACTTGTCCTTTTTAGATTGCTTGGGTTTAAATGAAAAGAGGCCGCCCAGGGAAGATATCCCGTCCATACCCTACTCCCTATGGAGAAAAAAATCAGGGTCTTTCTCTCCCCCTGCAGCTTGACGCAGAGGAAAACCGGAAGCAGAAGCGCTAAACTCTCCGGACTGCTTCAGTTTTTCTTTTTCCTTCTTTCTCGGATCATATTGAGAAATATCCTGAACATTTTCAGCGCGCTGAGCAGCCTGCTTTTCAGCAATCAGCTTTTCAACTTGTTCTCTTGATACGACCCTGCATGTACCATGAAGTATTACTTTTTCTTCGATTTCAAGTTTCGGAGCAGTGATATTTCCTATAACCATGCCGGTGGATAACACTTTAACGCTTACAGATGCAAGTATATTTCCCTTAACAATTCCGCCGACTACAACCTCTGAAGCCTGAATAGAAGACTCAGCCCTGCCGTTCTCACTTACCAGCACTCTGCTGGTTGACTGAACTGTTCCGGCAAAATCGCCGTCTATCCTCAACAGTCCGTTGAGCTGCAGGTCGCCCCGGAAACGTGTTCCGACACCGACAATTGAATTTACAAATGGATCTTCGTTATTTATAAGATCAGCCATGGGTTTTCCTGATTTAATTTCTGTTTGAGCGGTTAAGCACTTCGTCTGAAATATTCATATATCGAATCGGATCTACAATCTGAGAGCCGATACGTACTTCATAATGAAGATGCGGTCCGGTTGAGCGACCGGTACTTCCCATACTGGCAATAGTCTGGCCTCTTGCAACCTCGTCCCCTTTACTAACCAGGACCTCCTGAAGGTGAGCATAACGGGTGTAAAAACCGTATCTATGCTTTACCAGCACAAAATTACCATATCCATATTGCTGATACCCCACATCTACAACCCTGCCGTTGGCTGTTGCATAGATATCTGAACCATACCAACCGCTTGTTATATCAATACCTTTATGCAGATACCATTGACCGGTAAAAGGATCCTCTGCAGGACCGAAATACAAGGAAACCCATCCGCGTGTCGGCCAGAGAGAGGGGATATCTACCAAAAGCTCTTCTTGAGCATCTAAAACAGATTGAATCTCTGATAATGGCCCAACTGCACTTTCAAGATAGAGACGGAGGCTTTGGAGCTCACTCAATTCACGAAGGGTTTCATTATCGCCCTCCTCAACTCCGATAAACATAGACAAGTCTCCAGTCCCATTATTATTCATGGAATTAGCCGTTCCTTCGATTCCAAGCACACCAAGGGTCTCATCCATTGATGACTGAAACAGGCGGACAACTTCCTGAAGTTCGAATATTTCTTCCCGCAAAACCTCTAGGCTTGCCTCAGATTCTTCCAGATTTTCTGTCTGAACTGCGAGCATTCGCGAATTACCTGAATAGGTTGTAGACAACCAGACAAACATAGACATTAGTACTGCAAGAAGTACACCTATAAAAATTAAGGAGAATATAGAGATCTGAAAATTGAAAATCTTCTTTTCGGAATGAGGGATAAGCATTACAGTAAAGCGCTGTTTTCCCCGCTGAAAGAGCGCTTTAAAAAAGCCGCCTATTCCCAGAAAGAAAGACTTAAAAAACTTTCCAATTTTACCAAAGAATTTATTTTCAATCTTTTTATAATTATGAGTGGGTGACACGTATTCCCGGCTCCTTCATGTTCATTTTTCCAGCTAATAGATCAAGCTCAGCATATCATGCAGGCCATATATTGTCAAATAATGACTAGTCTAAATCGCTATCCAGCCATGTTTTCAAGTTCTATTATCGGCCGTTTTACTCTGTTTTGTTTAATAATTATTTGTCCGGGAATTAAAAGGACCTATCTTACATGTAACTCTTCCGCAAATTACAAAAATATACCCCCTTACTGGTAAAAAGAGGAAAGATTTCCCTTTATTTGTCAAAAATATTGCTATTCTTAAATTAAATTAGTACTTAGAAATAGGAATTACTGATTTAAGAAAATAATAGTTGACGGCCAGGAATTTCCATGGTATCTTCTGTAATAATACAAACTGTTAAAAGCATAACAGTCTCCTTAATCCCAAATCTTATAAATGGTAGATGTATGAAATATTTTGATACTCACGCGCACATTGGTCTTATAAACGAAGACCCGATCGAACAGCTTATTATTGTCCAGGAAGCAAAGCAGGAAAATGTCACAGGACTAATAAGCATTTGCAACAATCTCAGAGATTTTTTCCAGGTATACGAAAACCTCTCAACAGCAACACATGTATATCATGCTGTAGGAGTTTCACCTTCAGAGGTTGCAAATCCCGGAAAAGACTGGGAAATGAAAATAGAAGAAGGGTCCTCTTATGACAGGGTCCAGGCTATTGGAGAGATAGGACTAGACTATTACCGGAAGTTCGGAAACAAGGATTCTCAGATAGAGCTCTTTATCCGGCAGCTTGAAATTGCAGAGCACTTAGATAAGCCTGTTATTATCCACAACAGAGAAGCAGGCGAGGACGTCCTGGATATTCTAACAGAGAAACTGCCGAAAAAGGGCGGCGTACTACACTGCTACTCCGAAGACTGGAGCTATGCTCAGAAAGCACTGGAGTTAAACCTCTACATCTCTTTTGCAGGAAACGTTACATATAAAAACGCCAGGAACCTTCATGAAACTGCGAAGAAGATGCCCGCAGAGAGAATGCTCATTGAAACAGAGAGTCCATTCATGGTACCTGCAGCATACAGGGGTAAGCGGAATAAGCCTGCTCACCTTCATGCAACCGCAGAGTACCTTGCAGACCTTCGGGGAGAAGACAGAGAAGAGTTTGCAGATACTCTGTATAAAAACAGCTTGCGTTTTTTCGGATTGGAAGAATAATCCAGAAACATGGTCCGAAAAAGCGCAGCGCTTACTAAGCACTGCGCTTTTTTTATGGCCATTACAGTGAAAGTAGTTTATGAGGACACAAGATAACACACGCAATCCAGAAGTATTGCTCCATCCTGTGCGAATTGGCAATGTAGAGATACCGGGGAACCTTTTTCTTGCACCTGTTGCAGGCTTCTCAGATTCCCCTTTCCGCTCGATTTGCATTGAAAACGGAGCAGACCTTGTTTTTACAGAAATGGTATCCTGTGAGGGATTATCTCGTGACAGCCAAAAAACCATAAACCTGACGCATAAACAGAAAAACCAGCAGCTTCTCGCTGTCCAGGTGTTTGCACCTGATCCGGTAACTGCTGTCCGCGGAGTAAAACAGCTCTCTTCGCAAAAGCCAGACCTGATTGACCTAAACTGCGGCTGCCCTGTTCCCAAAATAATCCGCACAGGCTGCGGCAGTGCACTTATGAAAACCCCTGAAATGATTGGAAAGATTGTGCATGCAATAAAGCAGGAAACAGATGCACCGGTTACAGTAAAAATACGCTCAGGATGGGATGCGTCAAGTATCACCTATCTCCAGGCAGCAAAGAGCGCAGAAGAAGCAGGCGCTGCTATGGTGAGTATCCATGCAAGAACAAGAGCACAGGGATATTCCGGAAAAGCAGACCATGAGCATACGAGAATTCTAAAAAGCCGCCTTAGCATACCAGTAACAGCATCCGGAGACCTGTTCTCGCCGGAAGACGCAGAACGTATTTTCAAACAAACCGGGTGTGACGCAGTAATGTTTGCCAGAGGTGCTGTTGGAAACCCCTTTATTTTCAGAAAGACAAAGGAGTATCTGGAAACAGGGACATATACAAACGAAAGCCATGAGGCAAAACTGCGTACAGCACTCAGACAGCTTGAAATGATGGCAGAGATTACCAGTGAACTTCGTGCATGTAAAGAAATGCGTAAACACATGTGTGCATATACAAAAGGTCTCCAAGGCGGGGCAGCGCTTCGGCAAAAAGTGGTACACGCAGAAACTATACAGGAATACAATGCACTGATAACTGATTTTCTTAATTCGCTCTAAAGAAAACTTCTTGAAATAGGGACGTAATAACAATACAATAAAATGATGATCAACGTCTTTGATGCAATACAGGATTTCTTTTTCTCACTATTTAACAATGACCCAAAAGAGCTGCAGAAGCGCAAAGACATGCGCAGGGTCCAGGATGATCTAAAATCCTTCAAGCCTAGCTGCTATAAAAAAAGCTCAAAAGAACTTACAACCGATTTTGCCTCTATGCTGTTCACATTATACCAGAACCTGCGCCCCATTTGTGATATTCTTGCAAAAACGCTCAACAATCCTGACCCCAAAATTGCTCAAAGGTTCAAGGACTATCTGATAGAAGTACGTCTTCCTGAGGACATACAGGAAAAACGGTATGCATTTACATATGATGAAATGAACAAGCGGGTACTGAACTCATCAAAAACGGACCAGGAAATTCAGGCATTATCCAGGGAATTCAGCGATTTTGTCCGTATATTCTCAGAGCCGGAATTGAAAGCTGCGAATACGGAACTCCAGGAGATGGAGCGGCTTATTGCTTTATGCAGGCATGACTGGGAAAAAACACTTGCTTATTTTGATGCAAGCATTAAGCTTTCAAATCCGAATTTTAAGCCAAAGTTTTCTCCAACTCCGGGGAAACAGGTATTGCCGGAAATTCTTGACCTGTATTACATCCTTGGCCCATTCCGGATAGATAACAATGTTGAACAAAATCTAATATATCTCCTACAACGTATCAGCGCGAGCCAATCACCTGAATATGCAGGGAGACTGAAAAAACTTGTAGCAAATATTAGGAAAATCCTGAATAAGCGCCTTACGCCCCAGCATATCTTAGCAATAATACGGGCAATCAGTGACAATCCCTATTTAACCCCGAAAACAGATACCGAGGTAAAGGATTTTGTGGCCCCTATGAAGGACAGGCTTACAAAAGAATTCAATAATGCCAGAGAAAGAATTAACCGGGAAAAAAGTGAGAGCGAAATAGAAAAAGACCTTAACTCCTTATTCGGAGAGGCTGATCTACTAGTGGTAGGGGGGTATAATTCCGAGCTCAACAGGGTGCTCCAGGCTAAGGGACTTGCATCATTTTCGCAGGTTAAGGCACTACAGATACTAAAAAGCTATGTTGTTGCAAAATTCGAGAAACTGCTGAAGGACCCGATTAAAAAGATAATTATCGAAGGCTTTTTCGAAGACAAGCAAAAATTGAATATTATGTCAAATACATACTACCGGTGTGAAAAATCGAAAGATCGCCTTGATATGTTTGAAGAGAGCATAACAAGTGACAACAGAGTATCCGTTCCAGCTATACAGAAACAGCTAAAGCAGGCAAGCAAGGGCAAAGATGTATCCAGTGTAGTAGATAAAATGGTCGAAACAATTGACAACAGAGCAAAAGAAATTGTTTCAGAAGAGACCAATATGTACTATGCATTGGCTAACTATATTTCCGAGATTATCAATGACTATAAAAAAAGCACTCCCGAGCTCGTATCTAATATCCGCACAATCGGCGGAAACCATAATCGGGAAATGATGAATAATATCCTTAAAGGCTATAATGACACAATCAAGTTTTTACGAGTAATGAGTCATTTCACGATTTTAAAACAGCAAAAGGGACGCCTAAAAAGATAGGCCCTAGAGATTTTTTTATACAAAGCCTTTCCATCTTGACGGACTACAATCCAAGTGATATACACACCCCATGGATTCAATAAAAAGCGACAAACTGCTCCATCACTGCGGTGTGGTAGGTATATTTACTAAAGAAAAGACGAACATTCCTGAACAGCTTTTTTTCCCCTTGTTCACGCTTCAACACAGGGGGCAGGAAAGTGTTGGAATTGCATATGAAAAAGAGGAGCGCATTGTTGCGTATAAAGACCTGGGAATGGTCAGCACAGTGCTCTCAAAATACCTTGCTGAAAAAAAAGAGTCTAATGTTGGGATTGGTCATGTTCGGTACTCCACACAGGGAGCAAGCAAAATTGAAAATGCCCAGCCTATTGTAGTTTCCTGCAACAAAGGCGATATTGCTCTTGCACACAATGGAAACCTTTCCAATGCAGACTCAATAAAGCGGAGACTCTTTTCAGAGGGTTCAATCTTTCAGTCAACTTCCGACACAGAACTCATCCTTCATATGATATCAAGGTCATCACGTTTAAATTTCTACAGCGCGCTTCGGGAAGTACTTCAGCAGCTTGAAGGGGCTTTCAGCATGACAGCTATTCATGACTCTGCACTGTATATTATCCGAGACCCCTGGGGTTTCCGGCCGCTTTACTTCGGAAGCAAAGACGGGATGTACATGGCTGCCTCTGAAACCTGCGCCTTTGACATCCTCAGAGTCACTGATTATGAAGAAGTAAAACCCGGAGAAATTATAAAAATTGACAGCTCCGGAGTTTATAGAGAAGATTATGTGATTCCGAAAAATAAAAGCCAGTGCATTTTTGAATTAATTTATTTTGCAAGACCTGATTCTGAGATTTTCGGGACATCCGTGCATTTATGCAGAAAGAAGATGGGTGCCCTTTTATCCAAGAACGATGTAGAGGCTGATTTCATTATGCCTGTACCTGATTCTGGAAACAGTGCTGCACTGGGATATGCGGCTGAATCCGGACTGCCTTTTGAACATGGACTAACAAGAAGCCACTATTCAGGCCGTTCCTTTATTATGCCAACAGAAGAGCAGCGTGAACTTGCTGTAAGAATAAAATTGAATCCTATTAAGGAAGTAGTACGGGGTAAACGGATAGTACTTGTTGACGATTCCCTTGTCCGCGGTACTACTAGCAGAATTCTAGTAAAACTCCTTCGTGAAGCAGGTGCAAAAGAGATCCATCTTCGCTTAAGTGCACCAGAATTGAAATGGCCATGTTATTTTGGGATCGATATACCTACGCGGGAAGAACTCATCTCGAACCGGAAAACACCGGAAGAAATCGCGGAGTTCACCAAAGCAGACTCTGTTCGGTTTCTCAATGTAGAGGAGCTGAAGCAGTGCGTTACAAATCCGGAAGATTATTGCTATGCCTGTTTTGGAGGCATCTACCCCCTTTCTGTACCTTCTTCCAACCACACAGGAGCGAAAAAGTGAAAAAAGCTACATATCGAGACTCTGGTGTAGACATAGAAAAGGGCGACAGATTTGCTGACTTTATAAAAGGCATAAAGTCGAAAGCAGTCTCCAAAGGTATTGGCGGCTTTGCAGGGGGACTGCCCTTAAAAAACCTGAAATCCATGAAAGAACCGGTGCTGTTATCATCTACAGACGGGGTTGGTACAAAGCTCATAGTTGCACAAAAACTCAAAAAATTCGATACGATAGGAATAGACCTGGTTGCCATGTGTGTTAATGACCTTGCTGTCTGCGGATGCATGCCCCTGGTCTTTCTGGACTATATTGCATGCGGCACATTACAGGAAAACCTGCTCCAGGAAGTGATGAAAGGAATTGTAACAGGATGTGAAGAGGCAGAGTGTACTCTATCAGGCGGGGAAACAGCAGAAATGCCGGATATGTACAAGCCAGACGATTTTGACTTAGCAGGTTTCTGTGTCGGCATTGCGGATAAAAGTGCGCTGCTGCCGAATACAGAAGCAGTATCTGAAGGGGATGTACTAATCGGCCTACCCTCTGCAGGAGTACATTCAAACGGCCTTTCCCTTGCACGCAAAGCTTTTGCAGATGCACCGGAACATGAGTGGGAAGAGCTCCTAGTGCCTACCAAAATCTATGTAAAAGAAATGAAAAGTATTTTGGCAAATAAAACTATACTAGGCGCTGCACATATTACTGGCGGCGGACTTGAGGGAAATGTGGCCAGGATCCTTCCTGAGGGTCTAAGACCGCATTTTTTCTGGGATTGGGAAGTGCCAAAGGTCTTTCATAAAATACAAAAATACGGCAGTATAGATGAAACTGAAATGAGGAAAGTATTTAATATGGGTATTGGTATTATTATGTGCGTAAAAAAACAGGAAGCCCAATCGCTTGTATCCTATCTATCTGAAAGTAGCATATCATATTTTATTGCCGGCGAGGTAAAACGTGGCTAAAGCAGCCTTTTTCGCTTCAGGCAGCGGCAGTAATTTCCAGGCAATTGCAGAGGAGTTGGAAAAAACAAACCATGCTGCAGCCTGCCTAATCTGCGACAAGCCTCAGGCAAAGGTTATCGACCGTGCCCGGAATTTCGGTATTCCCGTACATATCGTATCCTATAAGGGAAAGAAGCGGATAGAAGCCGAGGCAGAGATCCATAGTATTTTAGATAATTATGCTCCTGATCTTCTAGTACTAGCAGGGTATATGCGTATCTTGACACCATCCTTTGTTGATCGGTATCCTCAGGGTATTGTGAATATACATCCGTCTTTACTTCCAAAGCATCCTGGTACACATGCAATAGAAAAATCATATAATTCCTCAGATTCTGAGTTAGGAATAACCATTCATTGGGTTGATCACGGTACAGACACAGGGCCTGTCATCACCCAAAAATCGATTCAAAGAATGAGCAGCCAGAGCTTGGAAGAGACGGAAGAACGGATACATCAATTGGAACATACATGGTATCCAAAAACAATAATACAGCTATTAAACAGCAAAGACCAAAAGAGTTAAGAACCCAAAGGAGGCATTTGTGAGAGTTCTCATAATTGGTTCAGGTGCCCGCGAACACGCGTTAGCCTGGAAGTTTTCTATTTCTAAGCGTATCTGCGGATTGTACATTGCTCCAGGCAATGCAGGAACAGACGAGCTTGGAGAGAACCTTCCAGACCTGGATATAAATGATCACGAACAAGTCATTCAGATCTGTAAAGTCCATAAAATTGAAGCAGTTTTTATCGGTCCAGAGGCACCTTTAGCTGCCGGCTTAGCAGACCAGTTAGAGACTGCAGGTATTCCAACAATAGGACCGAAGCAGGAATCAGCAAAGCTTGAAGCAAGCAAGGCTTTTTCGAAGAAATTCATGAAAAAGCACCGGATTCCTACTGCAGAGTCAAAAGAGTTTTCTGATCCTAAAAAATTCGAGAAGTACGTATCCAATACTGACAGTCGAATTGTAGTTAAGAAAAGCGGCCTTGCAGCAGGTAAAGGCGTGCTTGAGTCAGATAATATTGATGAAATAATAAGCTTTGGAAAGGATGTCTTAAAGGATGACACACTAATTGTTGAAGAATTTCTTGAGGGATTCGAAGTGTCGATATTCGCACTGTGTGACGGAAAAAACTATATTGTGCTTCCTCCATGCTCTGACTTCAAAAAAGCCCATGAAGGCGATACTGGTCCGAATACAGGCGGCATGGGATCCATTTGTCCGGTCCCCTGGGTTTCTTCATCCCTGTTAGAGGAAATAGAATCCACTATTGTAGAGCCCACCTTTAAGGGACTTAAAAAAGAAGGACTTCTTTACAAAGGTGTTGTGTATATAGGTTTGATGATAACACCGGATGGCCCTAAAGTACTTGAGTACAATGTGCGTTTTGGAGATCCTGAGTCACAAGTACTCCTGCCTGTAATCAAATCAGATTTCGGCAACCTGACTGATGCGATAATCAACGAGAAACTCGATACATTTCCATTGGAACTTCAGGACTACTCCAGCATCGGCGTAGTGGTTGCAAGCGAAGGGTATCCGGGAGAATATGAAAAAGGAAAGGCTGTCGCCCCTATGCCGAGCTTTCCTGAACGGGATGCAGTAATATTCCATGCCTCCACTACAAGGGATGAGAATGGAACAGTGAAAACTCGAGGAGGCAGATGTTTTACTGCTGTCGGTTTCGGCAAAAATCTGCTCAGTGCAAGCATTCGTGCATACGAAGCAGCATCTAAAATTCAGTTTGATGGTGCATGGTATAGAAACGACATTGGCAAGAAATTCTTTATGGAATAGCATTGCTGTTGAGCACAAAAAAAGGTCTGCTGCATGCAGACCTTTTTTTATTTTGAAAAACTCTGGTAATTGAAAGTCTAGGCTATTACACCCCAGTTCTCCTGAGCGGCTATGTGCAGGCTTGGCGGCTTACTTCGTAGAGAAGAATACCTGCTGCAACAGAAACATTGAATGAATCCACATGGCCGAAAGCAGGTATTGTAACAATTCCGTCACATTTTTCCTTTACGAGCCTATGAAGCCCTGTCCCTTCCCTGCCCATGACCAAGCCGACCTTGCCTTTTAGATCCGTACTCCAAACTGCTTCACCGTCCACATCTGCACCATAGATCCAAAACCCTGCCTCTTTCGCTTGATCTATTGCCCTTGAAAGGTTTGTCACTGTGCATTGGAGAACATGAGCACTTGCACCTGAGGATACAGATGCAACAACCGGGCTTTGCCTTGCAGATCTGCGCTCAGGCAGCACAACACAGTCAACACCGAATTGGTCGGCAGAACGCAGTATTGCTCCAAGATTGTGGGGGTCTGTAATTCCGTCAAGAAAAAGAATTACTCCAGGTCTGTCACTAAACTGGGTAAGGACAGCTTCATAATTATCAGCCTTAATTGCTTCTCTTTGCGCTACATCCAGGGCAGCGCCTTTGTGGCTCTCTCCGGAAGCAATCTTATCAAGTTCATCTTCACTTACCCTCCGCAGTTTTACTTTTTTCTTTTTTGCCAGTTCTTCAAGTCCGCTTATCCTGCGGTTTTTTTTTGATACATAGAGCACCGCAGTGCTTGCGCCTTTTTTCAGCATTTCTTCAATAGCATTGAGTCCGGTAACTATCATCTATTTAACTTTCCTCTGCTTCTTCAGTATAATCTCGTATTCTATCAACCTCACCGTCATGATTAGTGTCCTGTTCATACCGGGTGATATAGGTGCCTTCCCGAATATACAGCCAAATATCAATTTGGTCATCATAATTCGAATCAATTTCCTGCCTGTCCAGGACTCCGTTATCATAAAAATAGAAATTATCCATTGTTCCGTCATAATTATAGTCAAAAGACTCGCGTACAATGGTACCTTCATCATCAAAGATTGCAATATAGTCCACAGTCCCGTCATAGTTCCTGTCTGTCCGTATTCTCTGAGCATCTGCTCCGTCATATTCAATCCATTTATCAGGCTCACCATCATTATTTACATCTATTACATACTCGTCTGCTGAAATCGAAATACTGAAAACAACTAGAAGGATAACAAAACATAAGATCTTCATAATAACTCCTTTTGTGGACTCTAAGTTTGCACAAAGAACCCTGTTTCATTTTCGGAAAGAATAAGGAAAGTCCTAAAAGAAAATACAGAACAATACAATAGCGGTTTTACAAAGAGGGCAAAAAAAAAGCTGCCCAACCCAAATCGGACAGCTAATTCTTAAAGAATGATTATTCTAGCTTTCCCGTATTTCATCTACATATTCAAGCAGTTCGTTTACTCTATCAGCAAGCTCTTTCAGTTTATCGTGTTTGCGCAATTTTATCCTTACTCCCTGTTCTCCGTTCAGAACACGCTGTATATCCTGGCTCATGCGATACGCCGGACCAGCTATCCTGTGGGAGTAAAAGAGCCCCATAATAGTAATAATTACCATAATGACAACATTATTAACAATGATAGGAGGAAGCACGAGTTCCCAGCGCTTTACACCAGGAATATCAACAGTGTTATAATACTCTTCAACCACTGTTTCTCCATCTACTTCTACTTCCTGCTCCTGTGTAACCTGTTTATGTATGGTAATAAATTCAGAAAAAAGGTTGTCCCCAACCATTGACGAATACCAATAATACCCAAATACACCGGCAGTAAACAGGGCAAGTGCAATAATAACTGAAATAAGAAAAGTAGCTATAAGCCGATACTGAAAGCTTTTGTCTATAACATAATTTTTTCTTTTGATGTACACCTTATCCATATAATACTTCCTCAGTTCGAGATTGATGATACACTATATATATTCTACCACATTGGCAGAAATTGCAAGTATTTTTCATACATACCACCTGAAAATCCAGGATAATTTCCGGAAAACAGGTAAACCCTATTACTTTATGTGCTATTAATTTTGAACATTTTATGACCAGATACGTGTAATTAGATTTAATGTGTACTATACTTTTGTAGTATAGACATTATATCAAACTTCTTTAAGGGAGGAAGATTATGAAAAGGGTAATTATTGTGGCTATAGCATTAGCCGTTCTCCTGCCAGCGGGTATGGCATTTGCTGACGAATTTGAGATCGGTATGTCATTCACTCCGCTTGGAGGTGCAGCAGAAAAGGGAGATGAAGAAGGCGAAATGGAAGGAATGCCGGGGTTTCACTTTGGATACGCATTCTGGGGAATTTTCTATACGTCTCTTGATGCATTGGTGGCACCTCCGTCAATGATAGAAGACATGACATCGTACCGTCGTCCAGGGTTTATCAATCTTTTTGGCGCAGGAGTCAGGCTGCATCTGGGACCATTTGTCGGTTTTACAACACTTGGTGTTAACACGCTCTATATTCATGACCAGGCATCTCTTCAAAAGGATGGAGAAGAATTTAATCCTGACCTTGGAGCAAACATGCGTTTAGGGCTTGGGTATCATGGGGACTGGTTTGGTATTACAGCAACTGGCACACAGACTTTTGATAGTACCAGCAGCGCAGTTCGGACAATTGGCGGACTTTTTGATGCAAAGCAAAGACCGGGTGCTGTAAACAGGCTGGTGGACGGGCTGATACCATCTCTTATGCTTGTCTTATATCTTTAAAGGAGGTGAAAGACTATGAAAAAGATTTTTTTACTAATAACAGTGGTAACCATAATAATTGCTTTCACCGGATGTGATCAGATCCTGGAAGCATTTTATCCAGAATTTTCTGAAGGCGGTGGGGGAAACAACACAATTGAAATATTTATTGCCCTCCCTGAAGAGGACGAGGCAACATGGAGCAGTCCTATTATAGCAAACCTTATGGTTGAATGGAGCGATGGGGAAGTAAGTGACACATACCGAGAAAGATGGGCAGACTGGCATTGGGATGATGAGCAGCAAGCCGAAATTCCAGGGGTCCGTTTTATTTTCCAAAACCTGCCTGATGGTGAATACAGGGTAGAGCTTTTTCAAGACCGTAATAAAAACGGCTATTGGGACGATAACGAGCCCTTCACTGAAGCTTTAGCCGAATACGAGAGTGACGATGGAGAATTGACTGACCCGGTTTTTCGGTTTGATGAGAACACTGAAAACAATTGGCTGTTCTCATGGGTTGACTTCAGGAAAGCAGGAGGCGGCAACCTTGCAGGCTTTTTATCCTCTACTGGTGTAAATGTTGCAGACCTTGGGAACAGTCATTGGAACCCGCTGGAGCTACTGCTTTTTGCTGAGGGTGAGGGAGTACATATTACACGCTTTGACGTGGAAGTTTTGGGTCCAAACGATCAATGGCTGGGCATTACAGATGACTTTAACCCTAATGCTCCTGAGCTTTCCTGGGGTATAGATTTTAGCACCAATACTGAAATTATGGCTTTCACAGTAGAATCTGATAGGTCCTACGTAGGGTTTTGGCGCTACAGCGTACAGGTTGAGCTTGATGATGGTTCTGAAGTGTTCCGGGACTATCCCTTCCGTGTCGTAGAATTTCCAGAAGACTCTGAAATGGATGGATGGACCTGGGGAATTAATAGCATGGAATCCAATGATTTGTCCGGCCCGCCGTTGGGACTGGATTATAACACTAGCTACAATGTATACCTTTCCCATGCATTTGGCGATTCTACAGGCACAACAAGCAATTACCAGTTTGAAGGGGCTGTGGAAAATGGGTTTTTATACTTAGACCAGAACAGCACTGACACAGGGGGTAATACACTTGGTTCTGGAGATAGTTTCTTTGGAAGTTATACCAGTCATCTTGATCCAGATGTAAATGACCTACCCGTAATATTTGTTACCATAGACAGTGATGGAGTTGCAGGGATCTCCTCTGAAGACTTTACTTGTGAAACAAATGTGTTTATAGACAGAGATGATGAGCAGAATAATTCTGAAGATTACCTTGCGGACATTCGGCTTAATAAGTGGAGTTTTTTCCCAAGAAATGACGAAAACCGCTGGAACTTAAAATAGCAGTATGCAAATCTGGGTAAGATAAACCCAAAATGCCCCCGGCTTTAAAAACCGGGGGCATTTATTTTGTACAACCAAAAAAAACCCTCTGTATTTTGTACAGAGGGTTTTACTTTTCATTGTCGCCTGCTTACAGATCTTTCAGCTTTACCGGCTCCGGGCTTTCCTCTTCTCCGAGGATTCCTGAGAGCTCCTGCATCAGCTTTTTTGCTTTACCGCTGAGTTTGGACGGTGTTTCGACCCGTACCTTTATGTACATATCGCCCCGTTTGGAGGGGTTATGCAGATACGGTATCCCTTCATTCCGCAGCCTGAGTATCTTACCATTCTGCGTACCCGATGGAATCTTAACTTTCACCTTCTTGTCCTCGATTGTACGCACAAAAACTTCCGCACCGAGGGCAGCCTGGGTAAAAGACACAGGAACAACACAGTAAAGGTCGTTTCCGTTCCGTTCAAAATACTCATGGGGTTTTACCCGGATAAATACATACAGGTCGCCGGCAGGTCCGCCGTTAGGGCCCGCATCGCCTTGGCCTGCAATATTAATCCGTTTTCCCGATTCTAT
This sequence comes from uncultured Spirochaetales bacterium, assembly GCA_964428555.1. Lineage (GTDB taxonomy): Bacteria > Spirochaetota > Spirochaetia > CAYRYS01 > CAYRYS01 > CAYRYS01. Next base: position 25,442 of record CAYRYS010000043.1, read on the forward strand.
ACCTGCAGGAATATTGACCTTGAGTTTCTGGCTTTTATTTACCAATCCTGACCCACTGCAGGTCTGACAGGGGTTTTCAACAATATACCCCTCTCCCTGACAATTTGGACAAGGCTGGGCTATGGAGAAAAATCCTGAGCTTCTCCTAACCTGGCCTGAACCTCCGCAGGCTTGGCAGAGTTTTCTTCCTGACCCGGACTGGGCCCCAGTACCGCCGCAAGTGCCACACCCCGCGCGCCTGGTGTAGGATATCTCTACCTTTGTACCAAATACCGCGTCCTTAAAGTCGATCTCCAGATTGTACCGTAGATCAGAGCCGCGGTGAACAGAAGAACGGGAAGAGCGTCTCCGCCCTCCTCCGCCGCCTCCGAAAAAGGAGTCGAATATACCGGAGAAGTCACCGAAAATATCTTCAAACTCATGAAATACTGAGGAAAAGTCCTGAGCACTTTGGCCTGCGCCCATTCCTTCAAGTCCTGCAAATCCGAACTGGTCATATGCCTGCCGTTTCTGCGGATTAGAGAGGACTTCGTATGCCTCAGTCCCCTCTTTGAATTTTTCCTCAGCTTCTTTATCATCGGGGTTCCTGTCGGGATGGTATTTAACCGCAACTTTTCTGTAAGCACGTTTTATGTCTTCAACGGAGGCGTCTTTAGCCACCCCCAGAACTTCATAGTAATCCCGTTTCGCCACTGTTATCTTCCCGTATATTTAAGTTTTATTTTTCTTCTTCATCGTCAACTACTTCATAGTCAACGTCTTCAACATCTTCTGCTCCGCCGGATGCTCCGCCTTGCTGCTGGGCTTCTTCACTGCCCGGCTGCTGAGCACCTTCTGGGCCTGCTGCACCTTCTGCACCCTGCTGCTGAGCACCAGTATTCTTATACATCTCTTCAGCAAGCTTGTAAGATGCCTGTTTCAGGCTTTCAACCTTCGCTTTAATATCTTCCAAGTCATCACCTTCAAGTGCCTTTTTCAGCTCGTCTTTCGCAGTTTCAATTTTCAGCTTATCCTCGTCAGATACTTTATCACCAAAGTCTTTCAGGCTCTTCTCTGTTGTGTACACCAGATTGTCAGCTTCATTTCTCACCTCAACCAATTCTCTGGCGCGCTTATCCTCTTCTGCATGTTCTTCAGCTTCGTTTACCATCTTCTTGATTTCATCTTCACTCAGTCCTGAAGAGCTTTCAATTCTGATCTTCTGCTCTTTTCCAGTACCGAGATCTTTTGCTGAAACATGGACAATACCGTTTGCATCAATATCAAAGGTAACCTCAATCTGGGGAACACCTCGAGGTGCTGGAGGGATACCGACAAGGTCAAAACGTCCGAGTGTTCTGTTCTGATTTGCCATTTCCCGCTCACCCTGAAGTACATGAATGGAAACTGCTGTTTGATTATCTGCAGCAGTTGAGAATATCTGACTCTTCCGTGTAGGAATAGTAGTATTCCTTTCTATTAACTTGGTAAAAACACCGCCCAGGGTTTCGATACCAAGGGAAAGAGGAGTTACATCCAGGAGAAGTACGTCTTTTACATCGCCTCCAAGGATACCTCCCTGAATTGCAGCACCAACAGCTACAACTTCATCAGGATTCACGCTTCTATTCGGATCTTTCTTGAAAAAGTCCTTTACCAGCCGCTGTACAGCCGGAATACGTGTGGAACCGCCGACAAGGATTACATCGTCAATGTCTTCTACTGAAAGTCCAGCATCTTTGATCGCCTTTTCACAGGGTTTCTTAGTATTCTGGACAAGATCATCCACCATCTGCTCGAATTTTGAGCGGGAAAGTGAATACTGAAGGTGCTTTGGTCCTGAATTGTCC
>CAYRYS010000044.1:0-26599 GCA_964428555.1 uncultured Spirochaetales bacterium
AGCATTCAGCAATCTCAACATAGAGTCTATGATTTTTCGGATCATTCTTCATAAGACCGTCGAGAGAGCGGATTGCATCCTCGTAATTGCCCTTCTGCTTGTTGATAAGTGCAAGTCCAAGAATAGCATAGGTGTCGAATTCAATATTCAGGGCTTTCTGGTAATACTCTTCTGCTTCATCAAACATTTCCATGTTTCTGTAAGCATCACCTGCTCTGGTGAGGATTACCTTGTTCCGCGGGTCTTTTTCAAGAATTTTATTCCAGAATTCGAGGCTTTTGCTCTGCTGGTTCATTCCTCTGTAACAGTCAGCCATTCCAAATAGGGCATAGAAGTTTTTCGGATCTTTTTGAAGTGCCCGCTGGAAATACTGGATACCGTTTTCATAGGTTTTCAGCTTTCTGTGGCAGTTGCCTAGTGAAGTAAGAACACGGATGTCTACGCTTTCGCCGTGTTTCTCAACGATGCGCTCCCAGTAATACATTGCTTCTCTAAAGTCCTTGAAGTCATAGTGCAGATGGCCTAAGCCTATGAGAGCATATGCATTATCAGGTTCCATCTCAAGTACCCGCTGGTAAATGTCTTTTGAATTCGTAAAGTCCTTTACCTTTCTGTATGCATCAGCCACTCTTGTCAGAACAGTGACATTTGTATCATCGTGAAGCAGGTATTTTTCCCAGATGTCAATTGCTCTGTGGTACTGATGAATAGCTTTGTAGCAGTCAGCAAGTCCGAAAAGTGCATAGTTGTTACCTTCGTGGTTTTCCAGGCACTTTTGATAGTACGTAATTGCTTCTCTGAATGCTCCCCGTTTTCTTGATGCATCCCCAAGCCCTACAAGAGCATAGTTATTTACCTCATCTAATTCGAGAATCTGATGAAAACAGAACTCTGCATCATCTATAAGGTTTTCTTTTAAAAGCTGGTATCCCCGCTTTGATAAATCGGAAATGTGGTTTAAGAGCTTTTCTTCGGGAGAAAGCTCCTGCTCATTAGTTTCTGATACCGCGAATTTTTCTCCTTGGTATGTCTCAGTTGTTTCGGTCATTTTGTACTCTCCTCTTCATGAAGCCATTTTTGTATTATCATCACCATTTTTTCTATTATGGCGTTTACTTTATCCGGTGCCGGGGCGAGCCAGTACATTCTCAAGGCTTCCAAGGAGTCATTCTTCTTGGAATAGTAGTCGCCCAGGCGTATGAGACCGTCCGAGTATCCTGTTGTCAGGAATATTCGTTTAGCCTGATCTATTTTTCCGTTATTATAAAGCTCATTGCCCTTTCTAATTAAGGCAGACTTTGTTGCAGCAGGAATCTTCGGTGACGCAGGGCGTTGAACTTTAATAAATCCCTCTTTAGGGATATTGTTTAAAATCTCTAATTCTTTCATTTTCTTAACTACGTATTACCTCTCAAATATAATCGATTGGATTCAACTAATCAATAGTATGAAACTAATTTTTTTAAGAAAATGGAGTTATTTGGGTACTGACGCAGGAATATCAGTATGAATCGCTGCTTATTCGGCAGTTTTTCAACACTCTCTGAAATAAAGCTATGTAAGAGTACCTTTTGTAGACAAATCTCCATTGCTATTTGAAATTGGAACAAGTGACTGAGCAAGCGCTCTGCCGAACGCTTTCATAAGGGACTCGCCAATATGATGGCTGTTTTCTCCATTTCTTGCAATTAGATGCAGATTCAGCCGTGCATTTGCTGAGAATGCGGAAAAAAATTCTTTTAATAAGCTCATATCAAAGCTGCCTGAATATTGCTGGGGAAATTCCGCCTGATACTCAAGGTGGGGTCTGCCTGAATAATCTATTACAGCTTCTGAGAGCGCATCATCCATAGGAATTACTGCATGACCGAAGCGGGTAATTGGCTTGTTTTCTAGCATGATATCCGAGAACAGTGAACCCAGTACAATACCAACATCTTCTACCAGATGGTGGGGATCTACGTCAATATCTCCGACTGCCTGAATATCAAGAGGGAAATTTCCGTGAAATGCAAAGGATGTGAGAAGGTGATTAAAAAAGGGAACACCTGTTTCTACTAGTGGAGTTCCTTTTTCTGTATTACCATAGATAATAGTGATATCAGTTTCTTTTGTTTTTCTGTGTTTTTTTACTATTCCCTGCATAAGTTATAACCCTTGTTCAATTTGTCGAACAAATTCATCGATTGCATGATAATTAATTTTATAGTATGCCGGATTAACGATTAAATGTACCTGTATCTGCTTCAGTTCTTGAAAAACCTTTAAATTGTGTGCTTTCAGTGTAGATCCGGTTTCAACAAGGTCTACAATATATGGAGTCAAGCCGAGCACAGGTGCAAGCTCAACAGAGCCATTAAGCTTGATGGTCTGTACAGAAAAACCCAGATTATGAAAATAGTCCCTTGTGAATTTGGGAAATTTCGTAGCAACCGGGAGATGGTTCTGTCCTGTGAAATCTGCTGCTTCCGGGTCTCCTGCCAAACACATTTTTGTCCCTCCAAAGGGGAGGGTTAGGAGCCGGTAAAAGCTTGCTTCCGATTCATAAAGGACATCATCCCCGCAGATACCAATACCTGCTATCCCGTGATTAATATATACCGGCATATCACTGTTTTTTACAAGCATTATATCAAGCTTACCGGATTTATCTGTTGTAACTAACTTGCGTTTTTCAAATGAAAATCCGTACCCCAGTGCCTTGAACTTTTCTTGAATCTTTTCCATCAGTCTGCCCTTCGGCAGTGCTATTGTTAGTTTTGTATTACTCATCTTCACTTCTTCCTTAGACGATTATTGTTGTTTTGCCTTTTTCCTGAAGCTCCGTTATTCTGCTGAGCTTCTCCTGGAAAGTCAGGTCCTTTTGTATCTCCACAGGAGAAGGACTTGTAAATATATCCCGGTCTATGGAGCTGGGAACAAGCTTTCCCGGAAGGAATGAGAACCCGACAGAAGGAGCATTGAGCCCAAAGTGTTCAAGAAGGTCATCGTACCTGCCGCCTGAGGCGATTGCAGATTCAACACTTTTTGTATAGATTTGAAATGCGATACCTGTATAATAAGCATGGGTCCCGATTTCAGAAAAATCGATCCTTACACGCTCTTGATGACCGCTTTTTCCCAGGGCTTCCGCTAGGTTGAGTAGGTAGCTGATTTCAGCTTCTTCCACGCTGCTGATTGAAGCCTTAATACCAGGAGTTGAGATAAGTTTCCTTGCCTGATCAGTATTTCCGATAAAAAAGCAAAGCTCTGAAAGCGCGGTAATTCTGTCATCTTGTGCATTATTGCTGGATAGTATTTTTTGAAAGCCTTTCTTATCTCTATTCAGAACTGCTTTTCTGAGTTTTTTTTCATCCTCTCTGCTGAGAAAGGATGAGATAAGCCTGAAGAATTTCCGTGAACCTAAATGGAGATATATCTCGGCAGAGTACACAGATTGTATGGATGCTAATGCTAGGTGGAGAATCTCTAAATCTGCATGGCTGTCAGATTTTCCTACTAATTCGGCACCGAGCTGATAGAATTCATTACTTTCAGGCGCCTCTTTGTCCTGGTGCCGTAGTATGGAGTCTGCATAAAAAAGCCTGCAGGGAAGGTCTTCTGTACGTACCGAAAGGCCGAGCTGTTTTGCGAGAAAAAGGGTAATATCTGAGCGCAAAGCAAGGAGGTTCCCCTCTCTGTCAAACAAGCGGTAAATTTGGTGTTCTTCATCACTATTTATTACATGGTTATAAATATCATAAAAATCGATAACCGGTGTTTCTATAGGAGCATAGCCCCATTTAGCTAATGATCGGGTGATTCTTTCTGTTATCCTTCTGTGAATTGCTGCATTTCCCAATGCCAGGTTCTTTGCTCCCTGGGGCAACTGAAATAAGGCTTTTTCCTGACGTTTCAATAGAGGTCTCCTTTCTTTTAAAAAAAGTCTGCTTCTGTGAAAAGACTATTCTCTGCATGTGTTTGAATACTCTAAGAATATATCAAATTATATTGCTTAATGAAACAGGTCATCCGGCATAACTGGGTTTTTCTTATTAAGAACGATTTAGAGATAATAGATTTAATTGAAATATAAAGAGGCTTGCGTTATACTCCTAAAAAACAGATGGAGGAAGTTATGCCTTCTGTGGAACTGAAAAGCATAGACAGACTAAAAGCCCAGGATAGACTGCTTACCGATGCCGGAGTACTTATTAAAGCAGGACGCTGTATTGACGACAAATCCATTCAAATGCTTGGGAGGCATAAAAACCTCTATGTGCCGACTTTAGGATTTACGTATGAGGAACAGCAGAAGCTGAAAAGTGAAGAAAGCTCTGATAAGTTTATCCAATCGTTTTTATCCTCACGCCGCACCCGGCTTGAGGACTATAAACAGCGGCTGTTGGAAAAAGTGAAAACAATATATGTTCCCTTTTCTGAAGATGATCATATCTTTACAGCAAGGGGAAAGAAAAAGCAGATTACTGAGGGAGTCCTCCTTGAGCCCAGGCCGAGTCCGTTATACAGGGACGACATTCAAGCAGGGAGTGAATCTGTAATAAACCAGAATGACCTGCGTTTTCTGGATGAAATACTCACTCGGATTTATGAACTATTTGAAAAAATGAATGCCCGGTGTGAGGAGAATAAGGGAAAGAAAAAAATCATTCCCCGGTTAAGATTGAGGTCGATTAGGCTTCACAGTTATTATGACAATGGTAAGCTCAGTACTATTGGAGATGCCTTTGCTAATCAGGCAGTGGATGTGGCAGTACAGTTTCTTATTGTAATGATGAATATAAACAAACAGCGCATACTCCGAGGGTTTCCCAAATCCGATGACCGTTTTGATCCGGATAAGTCATATACTGAGACTCAGCAGTATTATTACGAACCAGCTTTTATTATTCAGGCTGCACTTGGTATTCTGCTCCATAATCTCGGGTTTTTACACCAGGGAATCCATCAAGTAGTATCAGCACGACCGCCTTTGGACCCGGAAAGCAAAAAAGACCAAAAGCGCATCCGTGCGCTTCAACGAAGTTATTACGTTGTTAAGCACCTTGTCTCACAACGGGATGATATTTCTGCACTCAGCAAGATGATGGTATCTCTTCAGCATGACTATCCTGACGGTACAGGCTATCCTGCACCGAATGAGAACCGTTTTGTTCATGAGTTTGTCCGCTTATTTCAGATTATCCGGTTTTATGACGAGATGACCAATCCATGCTTATCCAGAAATGTATACAGTAGAATGGATGTTATTGAATATATAAAACGGAATTCAGGAAAATATAACTATTCAAAGGAAGCCTACGAGCCCCAGCCGCGGTTTGACGGGTATCTGGTGGATGAGTTTCTCAGTCTTCTTTCTCCGTATGAGCTTGGTGAGAAAGTCTACCTGTACCCTGAAGGCAAGCGGAGTACCCATTATTTTGTGGGCCGTGTTTATGCGTATCAGGACAGCTCTGTTCCCCTGCTTTCTATACTTAGGGATGAACGCCAAAACAAACAGTACAGATACGGGAGTATGCTCTTTAATCTGGAAAAGTCCGAAGCATACATTGTGCAGAATAAAAAGATAACCAAACGCATGCAGATAGAATGGATTGGTAAGCTGCGGATATTTGATGCAACAGTTTCTCCGGCCCCGATTACTGAGTGGCAGGATGTTCTCTACGGCAGAACCCGCCCCCTTTCCAGGAAAATACGGAATAAATAAGAAAAAGATTAAATTTGTCTGAAATTCTGCAAAAAGGGGCTAAACTTAACTATGTAATGAAATTATAACAGCAGCCGGGACCGCCTGGTTTTAGAGATAATAGGTGTTGTATTCTCGTTCTTTGCTTATAAATGGGGGAAAATAGTGTATCAGAGTGATGAGCATGAGGATTTATATTTGTACGAAGTTGAAGACTATCCGAGTCAAGGCTGCTATGAGCAGGAAGAATATTTTAGAGTTGAGCCTGAGAAATCTCTTCATGAGCGACTCGTGAAAATACTTTCTGATATGGATTACTAACACCTCTGTTTTTGTAGGAAACTAGGTTATTCAATTCTTTTATAAAACCATACCATCGATCTTCCGTATTTTTTTTCCTTATATACAGTGTAACCGTTTATTTCCTTATCCAGATTATCCTCCTGGGGAAAGTGGATAATGATTTCCGTATGCTCAGATGCTGCCTCGGATTCTGTTACAGCGTGAAGGAGTTTTATTTTCTGCTTATACGGAAATGGCGGATCAAGAAATATTATGTCAAAGGCAGTATCCGCTTTTTTTAAATACTTTTCTGCTGGTAAGGTGAAAATCTTTACTTGAGCTCTAACTGCTTGTGCATTCTTCTCTATAAACCTTCGTTTACCATAGTCTTTTTCAACAAGCACGATTTTTTCTGCACCTCTTGAAGCTGCTTCCAAACCAATACTCCCTGAACCTGAAAATAGATCAAGGAACGAGCAGCCCTGTATATGGCCCAGGCTTGCAAAAACAGATTCTCTCATCCTGTCCATAGCAGGGCGTATGTTCTTTTTTGGAACTGCTAATGGTATTCCAGCTGAATTGCCCCCTGTAATTCTCATATCTCATCTTTCCTTTTTAAAAACTCGCATATTTTTTAAGGTTTATCCGTTTTGAAGAAAAAGTTCCTCAAAAGGCGGGACCCTGGTAAGCACGTCTCTGACACAGCTATGTTCAGGTCTAAGGAGTCCAGGATCCTCTTCTATCAGCTTGTGTGCATGCTGCCGTGCATCCAAAAGAAGTCCCCTGTCTTCAGGGAGGGAGGCTGCTTTGAAGGTAAGCACACCTGACTGCTCGGTTCCTGCAACCTGTCCCGGTCCGCGCAGACGCAGGTCTTCTTCCGCAATTTCAAACCCATCGGTTGTATTCATCATTATTTTCATTCTCTCCTTCCCGTTTTCGGTAAGGTCTTTTGAGTAAACAAGGAAGGCATAGGACTGGTATTTTCCCCTGCCTACACGGCCCCGAAGCTGGTGCAGAGCAGACAGCCCAAAGCGTTCAGCGTGTATAATTACCATACAGGTTGCATTAGGGACATCTACACCAACTTCTACAACACTTGTTGCAATCAACAAATCAATAGAACCGCTTACAAAGCGTTCCATTGTAGTTTCCTTTTCTTCCTCCGAAAGCTTAGAGTGGATAAGGCCGAGTGAAAACTCCGGAAATACCTGCTCAGCAAGGACCTTGAACTCTGCTTCAGCATTTTTGAGAAGGAGCTTATCTGACTCACTAATAAGGGGGTATACAAAATACGCCTGCCGCCCCTGGTTTAGTTCATCCCTAATTCTATGGTACACCTTCTCAATGTTTTCTTCCACAGCCAGGTGGGTAATGATTTTCTTTCTCCCAGGAGGCATGGTTTTAATTGCTGATACATCCAGATCTCCGAATGCAGTAAGCGCCAGTGTCCGCGGAATTGGAGTTGCTGACATCATTAATAGGTCAGGATGGATGCCTCTGGAAAAAAGGGCGTTCCTTTGGAGTACTCCGAATCGGTGCTGTTCATCAATAATAACAAGGCCGAGGTTCTTATACTGTACATCCTGGGAAAAAATCGCGTGTGTGCCTATGACAAGATCTATTTCGCCTGAGGAAAGAGACTGTATCAAAAGTTTCCGTTTTTCCCCTTTCACAGTACCAGTGAGAAGAGCAAGCTGAATGCCTACAGGGCTCAGATACTGTGCAGCATTCTCAGCATGCTGTTTTGCTAACAGCTCGGTAGGGGCCATAAACACTGCCTGGCATCCTGAGTCAATTGCTTCCAATGCTGCAAAAAAGGAGACCAATGTTGTTCCGGACCCTACATCTCCCTGTAAAAGTCTGGTCATTGGAAAGGGGCGGGCCATATCTTTCCGGATCTGATCCACCGCTGTTTCTTGGTCTGCAGTCAGGGGGAAGGGGAGAGCTCTTTTGAGTTTGTCTGTTAAATCTGATTTCTGTATGCCTCTATTCCGGGTATGTTTCTTCCGTTTTGCAGATCTTCGTGCTGACTGAATCTGTAGGTAGAAAAGCTCACGAAAAGCAAGGGTTTTTCTTGCCTGTACTGCCATCTCAGAAGATGCTGGAAAATGCACTTGAGAAAGACTTTCTGTATATGGATGTAAGCCTTGAGCCGCACGAACTGCAGCTGGAATTTCTTCTTCAATGTATTTGCCGTATTCGTGGAGGGCATGCTTCATACCTGTACGCATGAGTTTTTGGGAAAGGTTCCCGCCGATTGGATAGATGGGCAGGATCTTTCCGAACTGCTTGGGAGAATCGGAGTATTCCTCAATTTCAAATGCGGATGATTGAATTTCGCCATAGTTAAATGAAAACTTCCCGTATAGGTAGAAAGGCTTACCAGGTTTGAGTTTGTTTGCAAGGAAATTACGGCCAAAGCAGACTAGGACGCCTTGGGATGTTTTGTCTTCTATTGATACTTTTAGTGTTTTCTTGTATCCGAACCCAAAGTATTCATGTCCAGTTACTTTGACTATGGTATTAACAGGACCATCTGCCCATTGTGAAAGGGGCCGGGTATTTTTCCGGTCTTCATAGCTTCTGGGCAAATGAAGAAGAAAGTCTCCAATAGTGCGGATGTCCATGCTTGAGAGCTGTTTTACACTTGCAGGACCGAAACCTTTAAGTTTTTGTACAGGATAATCCAGTTCCTCTAAGAACACTCACACACTCCAGTACGAAATTAGAATGGAATCATAGTAAGGTATCTTACTGCCTGTGTAATGAGAAAACCGCCGAGAAGCCTGATAAAGAAAAGCAAACCGAATACTAGTAACAGGGCATGGGGATATTTAATCGGCCGGTTTCGGGTGAAGAAAAAGCTTATTCTGTAGACAATGTTTTGGAGAAGATAGTCCAGTGTGCGCCAAATTGGGCTTACGGAATTCACGTTTATCATAATTGATACGAAGCGTACTGCAATAATAATCATAAAAAACAGCAAAATAAAGGCTATACCGCTCCATAAGTTTGAAACAATAATTGCAAGAACAAGGCCTGCTGATATAGATCCGTATGCGCTGAGGGTGACAAAGATATTTACTAATATAGCCAGCACAGTAACCGCAATAATCGGAGAGAAATCAAACTGTTTTGCTTTAAAGATTTTAAATCCCCGAAAAAATGAGAGATACGGCTCTGTTATATTTACGAGAATTCGGTACGCCTTTCCAGGTTTCGGTGTATGAAACCAGGAGAGAAGGACACGGAGCATTATCAGGATGAGATATGCAGAGAGAAGGGCACTTGTTACTTTAGATACAATACTTATGATCATGGAGATGTCCTTTCATGTTATTCTTTCCAAACTTCGCTGACCCCGGAGAAAGACTTAAGCTCATCTATAACATCATCTTCTGAGTTCACAGTGATCTGCGCGCCTGCTTTTATCAGTGTTTCTTTTCCTGTCTCAGGCTGTTCAATATGCAGATACACATGACAGGCTCCCGGATGGTCGCCCAAAAGCCCTCTGAGTGTACGCATCTCCTGTTCCGCCTCTCCGTTTAGTTTAATCCGAATGTGTACTGCTCTGGGCTTTGTTTCAGTAAGCTCTTCTGGTTCTATAATTTCATCTACCAGGACTTTCGGATCTCCCCGCTTTTTATCCAGTTTCCCTTTTATACCTAACACTTTATTGGTTTCTAAAAAGTGCCTATATTTTTCATAGGTATTGGGAAATACAACAATTTCAGCAGATCCCCGGAAGTCTTCTACCAGACCGAATGCCATAGGTTTTCCGGTTCGAGTCGCGATAACTCTTGTATTTTTCAGTATAGCACATAATGTATAGCTTTTCTCTTCCATGCCTTTGTCCAGGTCCGCAAGGTCAAGATTAGCTGCCTTTTCCCAAATATCCTTGTAGGAATCCATGGGATGTCCTGAACAGTAAAAACCGAGGATTTCCTTCTCGTTTTTCAGAATATCATCCTTCGGCCATTCTTCTACAGTTTCCATCTCAAAAGAAGGGAGTGCAGTTTCTTCATCTGCTCCGTCAAAAAGGGAGGTTTGACCGAATGCTTTGTTTTCCTTTTGTTTGACAGCCCATTCCAGTGCATGGTCTAAGTTATAGAACAAGGTAGCTCTGTTGCAGCCGAAGTCATCAAAAAGACCGCACATAATACCTGTTTCAATAACCTTGCGGTTTACTGCCCTAAGGTCTACCCGTTCCAGAAATTCCATGAAGTCAGTAAAACTTCCGTCCTGCTTCCTTATTTTCAAGATTTCATCTACAGCGCTTTGACCGACACCTTTAATTCCAATGAGTCCATAGATTATCTTTCCCTCAGATACGCTGAAATCCTGTTCAGAGAGGTTTACACTCGGCGGAAGGATTTCGAGCCCCATTTTCCTTGACTCATCGATATATTCTGAGAGCTTATCTGTGGAGGCAATTTCGTTTGTAAGGTTTGCTGCCATAAATTCAGCAGGATAGTTCGCTTTCAAGTATGCAGTCTTGTATGCCAGCACAGAATATGCTGCTGCGTGTGACTTATTGAATCCGTATCCGGCAAAGGGGATGAGGAGCTCAAATATATCCTCAGCCTGCTTCTGTGTATAACCCTTTTCCTGGGCGCCTTTCAGGAATTTGACCTTTTCCTTTGCCATGGCTTCGGCCTTTTTCTTTCCCATAGCCCTGCGCAGAATTTCCGCTCCACCGAGAGTGTAGCCAGCGACAATCCGGGCAATTTCCATTACCTGTTCCTGATACACAATAACCCCGTAGGTTTCCTCCAGAACAGGCTGGAGTTCCGGCAAGGGATACACAATTTTTTGGCGTCCCATTTTTGAGTCAATGTATTGATCAATAAACTGCATCGGACCTGGCCGGTACAGTGCATTTAATGCGATAAGCTCTTCAATGGTTTTCGGTTTTGCACGTTTGAGAATACCCTGCATCCCGGAAGATTCGAACTGAAAAACACAGGTGCTCTTTCCTTCTCCGAGCATGACAAAGGTGTTTTCATCATCCTCAGGCACCTCTTCTGCAGAAAATGCATCCTCTCTGCTGCGGATCAGCTTTTCCGTGTTTGTTATAAGGGTAAGGGTCTTTAGTCCAAGAAAGTCCATCTTTACCAGTCCGCATTCCTCTAACTGGTCCATTGTGTACTGGGTTGAAACGGCACCTGTTTTTGAGTCCCGGTAAAGGGGCACGTACTCTGTTAGGGCTTTTCTTCCGATAACCACACCAGCTGCATGGGTGGATGTATGCCGGTTCAGTCCTTCCAGAATAAGTCCTGTTTCTATAAGCTCTTTGTAAACACCGCCCTTTTCATAATACTCTTTCAGTTTCGGTTCATCCGATACTGCGTCTTTCAGCTTGACCTTCGGGCCGTCAGGGATCAGCTTGGTAATGATATTGGACTCAGCAAATGGTATATCAAGTACTCGTGCTACGTCTTTAATTACAGCCTTCGGCTTTAAGGTTCCAAAGGTAATTATCTGGCCTACCTTTTCAGCACCGTATTTTCTTGTTACATAATCAATGACTTCTGAACGCCTGATAAAGCAAAAGTCTATATCAAAGTCAGGCATGGACACACGTTCAGGATTTAAAAAACGTTCAAAGAGAAGGTTGTATTTTAAAGGGTCGATATCTGTTATCTTTAGGGCATATGCGACAATTGAACCTGCACCAGAGCCCCGTCCGGGTCCGACTGGAATACCGTTGTTTCTTGCATAGTCTATGAAGTCCCATACAATAAGAAAATATCCGGTAAATTCCATAGAGATAATGATGTTCAGCTCATAGTCAGCCCGTTGCCGGATTTCCTCAGTAACATTAGGATATCTGTCTTTCAACCCTTCATATGTGAGGTGGCGCAAGTATGAAACCGGATCTTCAAATTCTTTCGGGATTTTATAATCCGGGAGAATCGGTCCGGGGAGGGCAATCTCCACATTACACATTTCTGCAATCTTTACAGTATTAGAAAGCGCTTCCGGCGTGTCATGAAAAATAGAAGCCATTTCCTCGGGTGACTTCATATAAAACTCAGGGCCGCCGAAACTCATCCGCTTGGATTCGTTTTTCTTCTTGTTCGTTCCTATGCAGATCATTATGTCCTGTGCGTTTGCTTCGGTTTGTTCAACATAGTGCATATCATTTGTGGCAATTAAGGGGATCCCGGTTTCCTGTGATATTCTTTTCAAGCCCCTGTTCGCTGTGGCTTGTTCCGGTATTCCGTGGTCCTGGAGTTCCAGATAAAAATTTCCTTTTCCGAAGAGCTCCTGAAATTCAAGAGCCTTTGCCTTTGCTGCCTCAAAATCATCACGGAGTATGAGGGACGGCACTTCGCCTGCAAGACATGCAGTGGAACAGATAAGGTCTGAAGCATATTGCCGCAGGATTTCCATATCAATTCTGGGTTTATAGTAAAAGCCTTCGGTATACCCAATAGAAGAGAGGATAATTAAGTTTTTATAGCCTTGAGAGTTTTTTGCAAGAAGTACCAGGTGGAAGTATTTGTTGCCCTTTTCGCTCCCGCTTTTTACAAACCGCGATCCCGGTGCAACGTAAAATTCGCTTCCAATAATCGGATTGATGTCATTTTCCTTACACTCTTTATAGAAGCGAAGCGCGCCGAACATGTTCCCATGGTCAGTGAGTGCAAGGTGTTTCATTTCAAATTCTTTTGCTTTTGCTATCATTTTGGTAATTGAGGCAGCTCCGTCTAGGAGTGAATAATCGGAATGGTTATGGAGATGAACAAACTCAGGCATATAAAAAAATATATCTATTCTCCTGAATCCTGTAAAGCATACTTACCGGATTAATTGGGTATCTTTCCCAAACTTTTACGGATAGGAAATCCGGTGGAGAAACCATTGAAATGAATTATTAATCAGCCTCCTATAAACATCTGAAAGAGGGGCGGAAAGCTGGGAGAACCGGGTGTTGAGTATCTCCTGGAGACCCTCAATGTCCTTGAAATTTATGGGGAGCTTTCTTCCTGATAGCTGTAGCTCTGCATCTCTGAACCGGATTACACCAAAAGGAACATGTCCGAATACAAGCCGAATATCCTGAATTACCTGTTTTTGTACATTTGCTAGCCCGCAAAAGGAGAAATCAGTGCCTGTATTACCAAAAGGAGTATTGGTTGTTTTAAATTCTGCATAGTCCCATGTATCCAAGGGGATACGAATCCTTGTCATAATTTCCCCTTCCCGAATGTCCGGTTTCCCCCCCTTTGTTATAAAGGACTGAAATGAGGTCCATCTGCTTTTTCTAGCTGTTCTGAGTTCAGCAGAAGCATTTAGGGCAAAACAGACTGGAAAGGCATTTAACCTGTCAGGTTTGTAACACAAATTTCCGCCTATAGTGCCCATGTTCCGGATTATGTAATTACCTATTTGGCGTAGAGAGGCTGCCAAAACCGGCGGGATTACAAGTCTGGCAGTCCTTAACAGGTGATTAATAGTAACAGCAGAGCCAAACTCCAAGTATCTGTCATGTCTGCTGATTTTTTGGAGCTCGGGGATTTTTTTTATACAGATAAGCTCCTGAGCGAATTGGGGTATTACAGAAGACTGATAGCGGAGTGCAGCTGTGCCTCCGGCATAGATTTCAGCTTGGGGGTTTGCTTCATAAATACTCAAGGCTTCTGGTAAAGTTTTCGGTAAATGGACATGAAAGAGTTCAGATGGTTGATCCACGGTTCCTCCTTCGACGTATCTCCCCTGCTGTCTGCACTGCATCAAATAAGGCAGAGGAGCCGCTGCATCTGCACACAATGGATTCAAGGGCTTCATGTATTTGTTCCATATCAGGCTTCGGATATTCCTCTAATAAAGCATGGATTGATAATACTCTCCCTGGTGCACAATTAGCACATAGACTGATGTTTGTTTCAGATAAAGCCCTTTCAATATCCTGATAGTCTTTGGTAAGGGAGAAACCTTCTATTGTCATCACCTCTGTACCTTTTGCCAGAAAGGCTGGAATAAGGCAGGAATATACCAGCTGGTTATTCATTAAAATTGTACACTGACCACAGGTCCCGCAGTAGCAGCCTCCCTTTGTTCCGATAAGCCCGAAGTTCTCCCGCAGGATAGTGAGCAGACGCGTATCAGCAGCTGCTTGAATGGAAACTGCCTTGCTGTTTAAGGAGAATTGAATGTTCATGATTCAGACCCTTCCTCTTTCTGGTTCAAAGATACCGGGAGAGTATCAACATACACTCCTGAGGCTTGAGCTATTGCTGCTGAAAGGGCAGCCGGCAGTGTAGAATGCATGAGTGTGTCTATTCCGCTTGGAGGTCTCGGCTTTTTGCTTTCAATAAAATCAATGTACATTGGAGGAGCTTCCGAAGCGTGACGGATTTTATATTGGTAATACTGCAATTCCGGAATACCGGAAGGGGTCTCCTGTATTCTTTCAGTCATTGTCCAGCCGATGCTCTGCATAATACCTGTTTCTATTGCATTTCTTGTCTTCTCTTTATTTATTACTTTTCCGCAGTCAATACAAGCCCAGATTCCTCTGATAAAGATATTGCCGAGAGCTGAATCAAATTCGGTTTCAACAACACAGGCAGCAGTGGAGCTGGCATAGTAAGGGGTTCCTTCTAGTCCTTCTTCATTCCATTTATGCTTAGCAGAGTACTTGAATTTACGTTTTGCTTTTATGGGAAGAGGAGTGTGAAAGCGTTTCCTTTTAATAGATTGACAGCATTTTTTAATCAGATCCGGAATAATAGTGATATTTCTTGAAAGTATGGCAGGTCCTGTGTTTATTTCGGACAGCATTTCCTCAGGATCAACAATAATCTGTTCTGCTTCTATTCCCAATACTTCGCTTGCAGTTTCTTTCCAGAAGCGTTTTGTGTCAGGATTACCAGGTTGGGTAGATGTATGAATTTTTACAGTACCTTCTTTTTCCAGAACTATTTCAACTGAATAGGCGCTTTCTTCTTCTCGTTTTCCGTGCAGGCCGTATCCTTCAACAGCTGCAGCAATACCAATTCCCCGTTCATGGTAAATTGCAGATGGAGAATCCTTTCTTCTTTTGCGTACAAGCTCATAGGAGCTGTGTTTTCTGGAAAAATCACTCATTTCTACAGCATGTTCAACTATCTCTTTCACAGAAACAGGGTGGGGGGTGCTGAGAGCCTGGTCTCCAGAAGCGTACATTAATCTCCAGCCAACCGGGTTTTGCTGAGACATTTCAGCGAGGCGGGTTGCATGGAGTTCTGCTGCAAAATATGCGCTGGATGAGCCAAAGCCCATACACTCGCCTTTTGGAAGCTCAGGAGTCTTTATTGCCTCAGCTTCAATAATCCGGTTTTTCAATGGATACAATCCTGAGGCATGAATAGCAAGCCTGTTTAGAATCTCGTCATAAAATGGGCAAAATGCGCCGGTATTTGCAGTAATCCTGATTTTTTGTGCAATTGCTTTACCATCTGAGTTTATTGCAGTCTGATGAGCAATGTTGACTGGCGCCCTTTTAGGAGAAACACAGAAGTCTTCAAGCCTAGTGTATTCAAGAAACACCGGCTTTCCTGCTTTTTTTGAAAGAAGTGCAGCATGTGTTGCAATGTATGCGGGAAACCAGGTTTTCCCATCCAAGCCTGAAACAAACGGCATTGCATGAAGGATAATCGAATCTGGAGAGACATCTAAAGTACTGGAAACAGCGGTGATTAAAAGACTCGGGCATTGGGTTTCAGTGTAAATCTCCAAGCTCGCTTTATTCCACAATGCTATTACACAGTGGGGTATGTCATAATAATGCTCCTGTACACCGGTGTTGTATTCCCCCTCGATAATTTGGTATGCATTTCGGAACTCTTTATCCGGGCTGCCGAATTTGTAAACCCGTTTTTCAATCGTTTTTTTTCCTGTGTTTTTTCTGGTGTCCGGGGCATAGGAAATCTCTACTTGTCTAGCGAGTTTTTGGAGTATCCGCACATCTTCTCCGCAGATAAGCGCAATAGGCTCTCCGGGATATGCAGATTTCTGTTCAGCAAGTACCGGAATTTCCTGATTATTTATAGAAATGCTGTTTACGCCGGGTATGTCTGAGGCAGTAACAGAAAAATAACCCTCCGGTAGATCAGGTAACTGTATTGAAGAAATCTTGTATCCGGCTTTTTCGGTTCTGACATTCACTGCCTTCAGCATACCCTTTACAAAATGGTCTTTTGTTTGTGTTGGATGCCCTTTGAGGATTTTTGATATTTCCTTTCTGTTACTCAGCATAATAGTTCAAAACTCCGATTTGCTTTCTATACTATATCTATTGCCTATATCAAAGATAGCATCAATAACCTGCCGGACTTCTTCATCCCCTAATGAGGGATAGATTGGCAGGCTTATACACCGTAGATACGAATTCAGGGAGTTAGGAAAATCATCGGGTTTGAAATGGTATTCTTCCTGATAATACGGCATAAGATGCAGGGGAATGAAATGTACTGAGGAACCGATGCCCCGGGAAAAAAGCTCGTCAATAAACTGGTCTCTGTTAATAGTAAGCTTTTCAAGGTTAAGTTTGATGATAAACAAATGCCATGCATGACCGTCGTGCGAAATAGGCAGTTCCACAAAATTGCAGTCCCCCAAATCCCGAAGGTATTTCTGTGCAATACTTTGCCGTGCGTCTAGCATTTCCATGGCGCGGCTGAGCTGAACCCTGCCGATTGATGCTGCGAGATCAGGCATATTGTACTTATACCCTGGAGCAACAATCTCGTATTTCCATTTCGCATGCTTTGCTGTATACCTGTCCCATGCAGGCCTGTCAATACCATGGAGCCGCATAACACTCATCCGCTTTGCCAAAGAGTCATCATCAGTTACGATCATTCCTCCTTCACCGGTGGTAAGGCATTTTGTTGCATAAAAAGAATAGATTCCAATAGTGCCGCTGGTTCCTGTAATGCCTGCAGCGTTATGAGAAGGAAAGGCATGTGCAGCATCTTCTATTATCTTTACATCATATTTTTTACAGATGTCCACTAGCTCTTTCATATTGCATGGCAGTCCTGCTATGTGAACCGGAATACATGCCTGTATCTGTTTGTCTTTTTTGAGGGTGTTTTCAACATGTTTTGGTGAGATATTCAACGTTTCCGGGTCAATGTCCGCAAAAACTACATGTGCACCAAGATATCGGATGATTTCAGCAGTTGCGGTAAATGTAAAAGGAGTAGTAAGTACCTTGTCACCAGGACCTATGCCGAGTGACTCTAGGGCAAGATGAAGCCCTGCTGTTCCTGAGTTTACAGCAAGTGCGTGTTTTGTCTGAACATACTCAGCAAACTCTTTTTCAAAACAAGAAGCTTCTTTTCCTGTAGTCAGCCATCCGCTGCGCATTACCCGGAGTACAGCATCCTCTTCCTGTTCGCCCAGGCTCGGCTTTGCGAATGGAATAAAGCTTTTAGAATTCAGGCTCATCTTCCTTTTCTAATAGTGTGGGAACAACTGTTTTCAGAATGCTCCGCAGTTTTCTTCTATTTCTATAATACTCTTTATGGTCATCATGATAGTAGCATACTTTTCTGAGTTCTGTCAGTACTGCATGGATGTCAATAAGGTTTGTTTTACTGCGGTTCAAGCGGAGCACTTTTTTAACATCAGTCTGAATAGGATGCTCGTTTTGTGACCATAAATTCTCAGTCAGCTTTTCTCCGGGCCGCAGACCGATATATTCAATCTTTATCTGTTCTTCCGGCTCGTATCCGTAGAAGCGGATCATCTGCTCTGCCAATTCTTTTATAGATAAGGGTTCGCCCATATCTAAAAGATAAACAGTATTATTCGTCCCAACCCCTGCTGCTTTGAGTACAAGCGAAGATGCCTCAGGAATTGTCATAAAAAAACGGGATGTCTGGGGATGGGTGATGGTAACAGGCCCCCCGGTACAGATCTGCTTTTGAAACAGCGGTATAATACTCCCCCTGGAACCTAAAACATTACCGAATCTTACGACCATAAAATCTTGATTTTCTGAAAAATTATTCAGCACTAGCTGTTCTGCAATAAACTTGGATGCACCATACACACAAGAAGGATCAACTGCCTTGTCTGTAGAAATTAGAACAAAGCGTTTAATATGTGCATGGTGCGCAGCTTCTACCAGGTTCTTTGTACCGAAAACATTATTCTTAATTGCTTCTACAGGATTTGACTCAAGGAGGGGAACATGTTTGTATGCAGCTGCATGAAAAACAATATCCGCTTTAAGCCTGGATAATATGAAGAACATATAGTCTCTATCCTGGAGTTCGCCGATCACAGGTACAATCGTTGTTTTTTCTCCAACTCCCTGGTCCTGAAGAATCCTCAGCTCCCGCTCAATTTCATATATACTGTTTTCACCGTGGCCGAAGAGGTACAGTCTTTGGGCTCCTGCTGCAAGAAGCTGCCGGGAAAGTTCAGAACCAATGCTGCCCCCTGCGCCGGTAATTACGACACGTTTATCCCTGAGATATGACAGGCTTTCCTTTAAGTTTATAATTACCGGGGTCCTGTTTAATAAGTCCTGGAGATTTATCTGACGTGTTTGTATAAAGTGAACATTTCCGTCAATAATTTGAGAAAGGGTAGGGAGTATCCGAATATTCGAGAATCCTGTAGTCCGGAGAAGCTCAAAAATTCTGCGTATCTGCTGATGGGGCGCAGAGGGAATTGCTATTAAAGCTTCATCATTTGCTTTGGGCTGTACAAGTGACGGCATTGAATCAATCGGTCCATGAATGGGAATATCCAGACACTTAGAGCCGATTTTTTCCGGATCATCATCAAAAAACGCAACAATCTCCCCAAAGGTGCCCTTTTCTTTTATCTCTTTTCCTATAGCCCTGCCGGCAAATCCAGCTCCAATTATATATACCCTGTTTTGATTGCTCATTGGTTTTTGTCCTTTTCAGGAAGCTTTTTCATATCCTTGAATGAAAAATCAATGGTAAAGGAGTTCTCATATAGCTGAAGTTTAACTTTTGCACGTTTTTTTCGTTTGTTCACTTTTATTATCTGGCCTTCAAGGCCTTTTAATGGGCCTTCCAGGATTTGTATCTTGTTGTTTTTGTCAAAAACAACCTCTGACTGTTTTACAACTTCTCCGAAACTGAGAAAGTGCTGGATTAACTGCAGGTCATCTCCCTTCAGAGGATTTAGAGACTCTCCTGAGTAGAGAAAGCGGACGAAGCCGGGGGTGCGCTTAACCTTCCAATACAAATCCGGATCCAACCCAGTTGATTGGAGGAACACATATCCGGGAAAGATAGGGGCTTCCTGTTTTCTTTCTATTCCCTTTTTCCGGATAACAAGTTCACGACGGGGCCATAATATAGAGACTTCGTTGTCAGAAAGCTTCTGTCCGACAAGTTTCTTAAAAGACTGCTCCTTTCCGGTTTTTATTTGTATTCCATAGAGGTTCATTTCTTTTTGCTCAGTCTGAAACTCTGTTTTATTCTATTTATTTTATCTGCTTCTTCAGGATCTCTTTTCACTCTTTCGAAATATTCAAAAATGAAACATAAAAAGATCGCTGAAAAGAAGATTGCAATTGCTGAAAGTATCAGGATCTTTCCACGTGAAGGACCGGATTTCCGTTCCAGCAGTTCAGCTTCTTCTAAAATTTGAAAGGTCCTGGTATCATTTTGCTCTTCGATTTTCACTGTTTCCAGTTGCTGTCTGAGCATTGTATATATAGCACGCTGTATTTCCAGATCCATGGTAAGGTTGCCGAATTCTGCAGCAATTGACGGAATCTGATCCTGCGGGATAGTCTCTGCTGAAAATTCGTTAAAACCGCTTCGTAATTCATTTATCAGCTGTTGAATAATGTCAATTTCATTTTGAAGACGGATTACTCTGGGGTTGCTTTCCTCCAGATAATCCAGAAGGTTCTGCAGCTCAATCTCTTTTTGATACATCTGAGAACTGAGGCTTGAAATTTGAGATACCTGATACTCAGCTTGGCTTGATATATCGATAATTCCGTGTCTGCGCTGAAAATCGACCATTGTCTGCTGAGCAGCTTCCAAATCATCCTCAACATCAGCAACTCTATTTTCAAGGAATTCGCGTTTTCGTATTGTCCGCTCATGGGTAAGTGAGATAAAGCGTTCCTGCAAAACAGACACTGTGTAATTCAAAACGTCCCGTGCGAACTCCCTGTCTGTGTCAGTATAGCTGATTGTAACAATACCGGTACTTTCATCAATCATAAAGGAGATATTACTTGTAAATGTTAAGCGGGTGCTGTACCGCGGTGTTTCTGATATTCCATAGTATTCTAAGAAATTGAATTCCTCTGCAACTCTATCTGCTGTAGTATTACTGTACAGCAGTGCTTCTGCCATAACTGCGTCTGAAGAGGGGCCTCCGCCTATTCCGGCAAGTGATGCCAAAGTTCCAAGGCCTTCATCAGAGCCAAGTATATTTGAAAGAGCAGAACTTGAAGAGGACTGGTTCATGAGAATTTTCACCTCTGGCTGATAAAAATCCGGAAAAGTATTATACGGTGAATCAGCAGGAAGATATTTTGTAATCATTAGGTACGCGAGTATTATAGTACCTAGAATGAAACAAAAGGAGATAATAAACCGCCACCTCTTTGTTATTATAAGCACTAGGTCGAGAAGGCTGATTGTGTCTTCTTTCTTTTCCGTTTCTGTCCTCTGAGTAACTTCCTGATCCTGCATTGTAGTATTTCCTTATCATTTGCTTTGTATGTAATAATAATGACAGGAAACATACTACACTCCAGAATACAATAATTCAAGCACTTTGCGAGCTAAGGAACTAATGTATGAAGAAAGGCTTAGGTAATTTTTTCCTGTGCCGATACTAACAACAGTAGTCCCGATCGAGCGGGAGCTATATCATGAAAACGGAGGGGAGATTGTGTTTTTAAAAAGGCTTTTTGTACTATTGATTTTCTTGTTTATCGCTATCAGTTTATTTGGAGAAACCATTTTTGTATCTCCCTATGAGGATTATGTGGAAGATGACAGGACTGCCAGTCTTGAGTTTTCAAAGTTCTTAACTGATTCTCTCATGGGAGTGCTGTTTGAAGAAGGGAATATTGTGTTCAGTAAGGAAACTGCTGTCAGTGAGATAAACAGGGTTCAGGATGTACAGCATGCGTATGACACAGGTGCTGGGATCGTGATCCAAGTACAGCTTATCTATGATTATAATGCTAATGCAGAGACAATGTTTCCTGTGTCAGCTGAGTATATTGTAATAGATGTTGATGAGCATCATGCTGTTATAGAAGATAGTTTTGTATTTACATTGGAAGAACCAGGACTTAATGAAGAAACAGCGCAATCTGCCGGAATTGCAATCGGCAGGAGTATCTCTGAAAGACTATAGAGAATTGATGCAGGAGATGCATTGGTTTTCCGGAACCTGAGAGAAGACAGCGAGGATTTAAGTTCATTGTTATTACAGTGTATATTATGCAGTTTGCATGATCTGTACTGTACGGGAGAATAATTATGAAAAGAAAAACCATAACCTTATGTATTTTAATTATAGCACTTATTCCTATTTTTATTTTTGCGAATTCTGAATGGGAAGGGAATGCTGCAATGAGCAGGTATGGGGAATTCCCGTCCAGCGGTTATTACGGAGCATCAAACACCTTTGCGAGAAACACGATAGTGCAGGTTGAGAATATAGAAAATGGCCGGGAAATTCAGGTAATCATTACAAACCGCCTTAATGACCCCGGGGTTTTTCTCCTTCTCTCTCCAGAGGCAGCTACACAGCTTCAAATGGCACCGAATGAGCTCGTACGGGTCAGGGTTACTGTCCCTACTACCAGTGTCAGTCAGCCGAGTAATCTTCCTGATGATCTTCCGTATCATCAGGATCCGGATGTAAATCCCTCAGCTTCAGCTGGTAATCATAGTTCTTTGGTTTTTACCCTGGAAGCTGATGAAGAAGATACAGAGGCAACAGAAACAGAAGAGGCTGTTGAAGAAGCAGACATTGAAGAAGAGATTGAGACAAGCACATACGATGATGCACTTGCGTATCTTGAAGAAAGCTCCGGGGATACATCATTGTTTCTGCCGTATTTTGAAGAACCGGAAGAGGAAGTAACCACTGAAGCAGAAAGTGAAGATGAAATTGAAGCAGTAGAAAACCCGGAAATAGCAGCTGAGATATCTCCTGAGGAAGAAGATGAAGAAGCAGAGGAGGTACGGCAGCAAGTTGAAGACAGCGTACCGGATATGCCTGCTTATACCCGCCAGGAAACACCGGCTGAAGGCCAGGAACAGGCGCAACTATCACTCATTGCTGCACCGGAAACTGAGGAAGCAGATGACTTAAATGAAACTGCTGAAGAGGATGTAGTCCCTGTTCAAGAGGAAGAGGTTTCAGGACCTGCTCTTGCTTCTCCGGCTGGCCCCCAGGCAGAAAGCCTGCCGGAAATGCCTTTACCCGATATTGCGTTAGCAGACCAGCAGGATGAACTTCTCAGCTCAAGCCAAGAGAGGCCTGAAACACCGGAGCCGCTCATGGAATCAGTTGCAATGGCTGAAGCAGAGATTACAGACACAGAAGAGGCAGATATTGCGGGATTGGATAGACTCCGATCCCCCCAGACGCCTTCTATAGAAACAGGGTTTCCCGAGATTGTAGTAGAAGAAGAAGATAGTGCAATAGCTGATGCTCAGCGGCCCTTACCTGAGGAGGGAGCGGACATAGATCCTGAACTTGCCGGTATCCAACTTGCTCAAAGCGAAGGGCCTGATTCTCCGGTAATTGAAATACCGGAACCGCTGGAAGCTGAAGGGATTGATGAAGAGTACCCTGAACTTGCGCTCAGAGCGCAGGAAATTCCTGATGCAGACAATCTCATTCCTGAGTCCGGTCCTGCTGATACAGATGCGGAGATTGCGCTGGATGTACCGGAGATTGAATCACCTTCTGAGGAAATAGCAGAACGAGTTGAGCTTCCTGAGGATGCTCAAATTACCCTACAGCCAGCTGAGTTCCGTCCGCCCCAGGTACCGCATCCGGAAGAAGAACTGATTGCATCTTCCTTGGTTGAGGAAGAGGAAACTGAGGTTACATTGGCTGATCCTGAAATTGAACCTGAGGATGTTCCTGAGATTTCCGAAGAAGAGATAGAGGAACCGGAAATTGAAGAAGAGATAGCTGAGCTGGAGACTGAAGAAGATGAAGAAGAACCTGAAACAATTGTTGTTGAGTTGGAAGAAGAGGAAAGCCGGGAAACTATGCCCTTGGATTTTCCTATGATCTCTCAGCTTGAGCCTGGTTCTGATTATATTCAGATGGGAGTATATGCTACCAGGGAAACAGCCACTGTTCTGATAAGCAGTCTTGATCGGTATCCTGTAGCAGTTATGGAAACCGATGCTGCAGAGCGTACACTTTATAAAGTCCTTATTGGACCGTTGCGTGAGGATGAAAGCGGAGCTTTGTACCACCGTTTTCGAAGTCAGGGATATCGGGATATCTTCATCCGTAGAGGAATGTAGATGACAGTAGAGAAGGAAATCGACCGGCTTTCCCAGCAGTTGAGACAATACCAGTATGAGTATTATGTTCTTGGAAGTCCCTCTGTCACTGATGCTGAATATGACAGCTTATTCGATAGGCTCAGAGAGTTGGAAGCAGCAAATCCGGAGTTAAAAAAGAATGACTCTCCTACACAGCGTGTAGGATCAGACCTAACCAGCGATTTTCCAGAAGCTGAACACAGTGTCCCTGTATTGAGCCTTGAGAAGGAATACACAGTACAGGGGCTTCTTGCTTGGGTCAGAAAAGTACGTTCAGAAGAAAATCCGGAAATTGTAATCGAAGAAAAAATAGATGGTGTATCCATTGTGTTGTATTATGAAGTTGGAGTACTTACCCGTGCTGTTACACGGGGAAACGGATTTGTCGGTAATGATGTAACCGCAAATGTCCGTACAATACCGGCTGTTCCCTTGCGGCTTTCAGAGGATCTTACTCTTGCTGTACGGGGTGAGATATATCTTCCATTAAAATCTTTTGAAAAGATCAACCAAAAGATGAATATGCAGTATGCGAATCCGAGAAATCTTGCAGCAGGTACTCTTCGCAGGATTAAAAGTTCTGAAGTCGCAAAGGTCCCGTTAACAATGTTTGCGTATGAGGGATATTTTAATCCTCCACTTGAACGGCATACAGAGGTATTACAAAAACTTAGAGACCTTGGGTTCCGCATTAATAATCGAACAGGTGTGTTTTCACAGGAGAGCGGGAATATTCGGAACATATCCGAGTGGGACACAGGAGATTTCACAGATATTGAAGGTTTTGTAGAAAAAGAGCGTGCTGAACGGGATTCTCTTGAATATGAGATTGATGGCCTTGTCTGCAAAGTCAATACACTCTCTGTGCGGGAACGGCTTGGTTACACAGGGCATCATCCCCGCTGGGCAATTGCATATAAATTTGATGCACCTATGGGAATCACTGAAATACAGGGTATTCATGTCCAGGTAGGACGTACAGGCCGGATTACCCCGGTTGCAACTGTTGAACCGGTAAAAGTCGGTGGATCAACAATTACCCACGCGACTCTTCATAACCAGGAGTACATAGATGCTCTGGAACTTGCGATAGGAGATCAGGTATCTATATCTAAAAGGGGAGATGTCATTCCTGCAGTTGAAGAGGTGGTGCAAAAGAATGAGACTGGAAATCCGGTTTGGGAAATGCCCAAGCAATGCCCTTCATGCAAAGATTCTCTCTCTGAAATTGGAGCTCATCTTTTTTGCACAAATCCCGATTGTCCTCAGCAGCTACGGGGGAGGATCCGTTTTTTTATTGATAGGGACCAGATGGATATTGAAGGTATTGGGCCGGAAACTGCAGAAGTATTGATGCAGCAAGGATTAGTCAAAGACATTCCGGACCTGTATTTTTGTGATTTTATGCAATTGATCGATGTTCCGGGCTTTGGTGAGAAGAAGATACGCCTTATGGAGAAGGGTGTTGAAAAAAGCAAGAATGCGGCGTATAAAAAAGTCTTGCCTTCATTAGGTATTCCCGAGCTTGGACCTAAAGCAACCGAACTGTTGATTGGTGCAGGCTACCGTTCGATTGATCAGCTTCTTGAGCTTGCAGACAATAACAATTCGGCACCCCTGGTATCGATCCATGGAATAGGAGAGAAAACTGCTGATTCCATTATTACCGGACTGAGAAACCCTCGAGTTCGCACTATTATTACTCAGTTAAAAAAAGCGGGCTTGTGCTTTTATGCAGAGGATGAGGATACACAGGAAACAGACCAAAGGTTCGCTGATACCACATGGTGCATTACCGGAAGCTTTGAGAGGTTCAAGCCGCGGTCTACTGCTGGCGATGAGATAAAAAAACGCGGCGGTAAGGTAACAACAAGTGTGAGTAGAAATACAGACTATCTGTTAGCAGGAGAGAGTCCGGGAAGCAAGCTTGCCAAAGCCGAGGGCCTTGACATCACCATTGTAGATGAGGAGCAGTTTCTGCGAATGCTGGATAACAGGACATACTGATGAACATGAAAGAAGTCAAAGAAGCTATTGCTCTGTTAAGAGGACAGGGCTACGGAATTATTCCGCCGGACCAGTACTGTGTAGATATGCCCTATAATTTCCTATCAATATGGGAACGTATTTCTGACTACACAATGACTAGCATAGAACGGGGTTTTGCTTTGTACAATGCTTGTATCTATCTGGCAAAGAATGAAATACCCGGAGATATTGTTGAGTGCGGGGTTTGGAAAGGGGGATCTTCCATGCTCGCAGCGTTGTCATTAATGGAAGCAAAAGAGACAACCAGGGATTTGTGGATGTATGATACATTTACAGGCATGACTGAACCAAGCGAACACGATAAAATCGCATCTACCGGACAGTCAGTTTATACAAGGTGGCAGAAAACAGAGAATTGGTGGGCAGCCGGCTTGGAGTCTGTAAAAAGCAACCTGAAATCAACAGGATACCCAACTGAAAAACAGCATCTTATTCAAGGGGATGTAACGGAAACACTAAAAACCACGAAGCCTACGACAATCGGTCTCCTTAGACTGGATACAGATTGGTATGAATCAACAAAAACTGAATTAGAAATCTTATATCCCAAACTGGCCATAGGCGGTGTATTAGTTATCGATGATTACGGACACTTCACTGGTGCAAGAAAAGCCGTAGATGACTATTTCCATAAAATAGGCCTGTCCCCCTATCTCCACCGCGCAGACTATACAGGCAGGATCATGATAAAAAGAAAATAGCTCTGCTCTGCTATAAAATCTTCTACCTGCAAATGCAGGCAACAAGGTTCTTGCTCTTACCCCCTAATTGCTTCCGTTGAAAGCATTTGTATCCTCCTCCAATTGCCCTTCTTCCAAGCACTTGCGTGAAAAACAAAGAAACGGCTCAGAGCCGTTTCTTTGTTTGCAAGAATCGCGCGGAAAAGCAGTTGCTTTCATAGTAATTCCTTACAGGAAAACCAGTTGCATTTTTCTGCAGCTGCTGTTCATCCAGCCCCTGCTTTGAAAAGCAAAAACGGCTCAGAGCCGTTTCTTTGTTTGCAAAAATCGCGCGGAAAAGCACCCGGTCTACCTGGCAAAACCAGGAC
>CAYRYS010000045.1:0-26475 GCA_964428555.1 uncultured Spirochaetales bacterium
CTCCTATTAGAAACTAAAATATAGCGAAAAGGATTTCTTTTGTCAATCGTTAACCAAAAGGGTTTTATTTTGATATTTGATTAGGAGCTGCTGTTCTCAATAAGAAGTTCATAAATACGCTGTAAGTCATCTCCGGAAAAATAATGTATCTCAATTTTCCCTTTTTCTAAAGAACCATTAATTGATATTTTCGTACCCAGCTTATCCAGGAGCTTTTGTTCAAAGCTCTGCAGTTCAGGATCCAACTGCTGTTTTGCTCTATCTCCAGATTCAAACGCAGGCTTTTCAGGTCCGCTGTTTATTGCTGCAGCAAGCCGTTCTGATTCCCGGACAGAGAGTCCTTCCCTGACAATCCGTGTAAAAAGCTGCTGCTGAGATGCCTCAGTTTTCACAGAAAGGATAGCACGCGCATGACCTGCAGAGATCTTTCTATCCTCAATTGCCTGCTGCATATTTTGAGGGAGCTTCAGCAGTCTTAGACTATTTGTTATTGTTGACCGCTTTTTCCCAACATGGTGGGCAACCTCTTCTTGACTGAGATTACTGGACTCTACCAAGTGCTTATATGCCATTGCTTCTTCAATAGGAGTCAGGTCCTCACGCTGAATATTTTCGATTAACGCAATTTCCAGACGGTCCTTTTCAGAAATGTCTTTTACAATAACAGGTACTGCTTCAAGTCCTGCCAACTGGGCTGCCCGGTATCTTCGTTCTCCGGCAAGGATGAGATATTTCCCCGATTCAGTTGCTTCTGCAATAATCGGCTGGATAATCCCTTTTTCCCGGATTGAGTCAGCAAGTTCCTGGAGCGCCTCTTCCTGAAACGCCTTCCTCGGCTGTTCAGGGTTTGCTGCAATTTTATTTATGGGGAGCTGAAGTACCTCATGCAGCTTTTTTTCTGTTTCTGTACCAGAGCTGTCCTCTTGGAACAGCGCGTTTATTCCTTTTCCAAGGGCTTTCTTAGACACGTTCTATTACCTCATCAGCAAGATTATTATAGCTTTTTGCGCCAATACAGTTTCTGTCATATTTATTAATAGGGATTCCATGAGAAGGTGCTTCTGAGAGCTTAATGTTCCTTGGAATAATAGTCTTAAATACCTTGTCTTTAAAGTATTTCGTCACTTCCTGAACAACTTCATGGGCAAGCCTGGTGCGTGAGTCATACATTGTAAACAGAATGCCTCCGATCTTCAGGTCCTTATTCGGGCCGCTCTGCATACGTTTAATTGTCTGGAGCAAGAGGGACAACCCTTCCAATGCAAAATATTCACACTGCAGAGGTATAATTACATAATCTGCAGCTGCCAGTCCGTTCACTGTAAGGATCCCAAGGCTTGGCGGGCAGTCAATAAAGATATAGTCATAAGAATCTTTTACTTGCTCCAGTGCATATTTCAAATAATACTCACGGCCTTCCACATCCACAAGCTCAACATTAGCACCGGTTAAATTTATATTGGATGGACTGATAGATAGGTTTTCAGTCTCGGTTTCAAATACTGTGTCTGCAATATCACATTTACCGGTAATGGCTTCGTAGATACCATTATCATTCTCCTCTATACCGACACTGCTTGAAAGGTTTCCCTGGGGGTCGAAATCGATTAATAGGATCTTTTTTCCTTTCTCCGCTAAATAGGCACCAAGGTTCACTGCTGAAGTGGTTTTCCCAACACCGCCCTTTTGGTTTGCAAATACTACTGTTTTTCCCATATCCTCTTCTCTCTTCTATAGTTTTTGGTTATCTAATACACTCAGTATTAAGTTTATATAAAATTTTGAGTAATACACCTTATATTCCGTGTTGATCATTTAGAGAGCTCAATGATCCTCTTTATAGAACTCCATAGAGCTGTATCCACTATACTTTGGAAGCATAAATGCATTCAAGGTATTTTCCAGTATATACAAGAAAATACTCCTAATTTTTCGGAATATCAAAGCTTCAAAGCATTAGAGAATTAAACTGTATAATCTAAAAGCACCCGTTCAATAAATTTAGAATAAAACTGGTCAAGTTTATAAAAATGCAGTATCTTTTTATTGATTTTAATCTGGTTTCTATTTAGAGTAAATACTAAATAGAGCAGCACTATAGTAGTCTTACATGCCGATAGGATACTGAAACCCGGTCTCCTTTTTAGGCAGGTTACACTGTACGTGCTCATTGAAGAAACTAATTGAAGGAGTAGCCATATGTTAAATGAACAGGTAAGTCAGGCATTGGAAGATGTCAGGCCTTCCCTTCAGGCTGACGGCGGAGATGTTGAGCTAGTCAATGTTGAAGATGACGGCATTGTTAAGGTCAAGCTGAAAGGCGCATGTAATGGGTGCCCAATGGCACAGATGACTTTAAAACAGGGTATTGAACAGTATTTAAAAAAAGCAGTCCCTGGAGTCAGTTCAGTAGAAGCAGTGTAATCTGCATCTGCTCCATGTTTCACGTGAAACAATTAAGGCCATGGAAAATATCCATGGCCTTTTTTATTGTTGATGTTTCACGTGAAACTTATTCTTCTTCTTCGTTTGAACAGTTTGCAATTCCTATCAATGAATCCGGTTTTTCAATAGTTACTATACATACACCGAAGGCTGCTTTTCCCATAATCGGAACATTGGCAGCGCCAATTTTTATTGTATTTCCCTGGCTTGTGATACACATAACATCATCATTCTCATACACAGAAAGACATCCGATTACTTCTCCGGATTTCTCCTGGACCTTGTATGCAATCTGTCCCTTTGTTCCCCTGCCATGGGGGTGAAAATTATCAAAGTTAATCCGTTTTCCATATCCATTCTCAGTTACAATCATCAGAGTTTTATCGTGTTCAATGCATTGAACACCGGTCAGCTCATCTGATTTTGACAGCATTATTCCACGCACTCCTCTTGAAGACCTGCCCATAACCCGTACCTGGTCTTCATGGTACCGTAGTGCGTATCCGTTTCTGGAGAGCATGATAATCTCATCGTTTCCGCTTGTTATATGAGCAGAAATAAGCCTGTCTCCGGAAGTAAGCTTAATTGCAATAATTCCCCTGGTTTTTGCATTAACAAAATCCGAGGTCTTTGCTTTTTTCACTGTACCATTTGCTGTGGCCATAAAGATAAAGGTCTCGTCATTAAACTCACGTAATGACATAACTGCTGTAATCTCTTCATTCGCAGAGATATTCAGAACTGCTTTAATATGCTGACCCTTTGATATTCTGCTGCCTTCCGGTATTTCATGGACCTTCATCCAATATGCTTTTCCTGCATTCGTAATAAAAAGCACATACTCGTGTGTAGAAGCAACAAATATATTCTCCACAAAATCCTCTTCCCTGAGGCTTGCAGAAGAGGAGCCTTTACCGCCCCTATTCTGGCTTCTATACGCGGTAACAGGAACACGCTTGATATATCCTTTATTTGTTATAAGGACAACCATATTTTCTTCCTGGATAAGGTCCTCTATATTGATTTCCTCTGCTTCCTCAACAACGATCTCAGTCCTTCTCTCATCACCAAACTTTTCTACAATCTCAGAGGTTTCTTCTTTAATAACCCCAAGAAGCTTTTCTTCGCTTGCAAGAAGCTCTTTCAGTTCCTTAATTAAAGCCCGAATTTCCTCAAGCTCATCTATGATCTTCTGGGTTTCAAGACTGGTAAGCTTTTGCAGACGCATATCCAGGATTGCCTGGGATTGTTTATCAGAAAGCTGGAATCTCTCTATTAAGCGCAGCTTTGCAGTTGTTACATTATCAGATGACTTAATCAGCTCAATAATCTCATCAATATTCTCCAGGGCAATCTTCAATCCTTCGAGAATATGCTCTCTGTCTTCTGCCTTCTTTAGTTCGAATTTGGTTCTGCGGATTATTACTTCCCGCCTATGCTGGATAAAGCTTTCGATCATTCCCTTTACTGAGAATTGTATCGGCTTTCCATTCTCTAATGCGAGATTGATGATTCCATACCGTACCTGGAGCTGTGTGTGAGAATATAGCTGATTCAGAATAATCTTCGGAGTAGTATGCTTTTTCAGCTCTATAACAATCCGCATACCGTTTCTGTCAGATTCATCCCGCAAATCTGCAATACCGTCTATCTTTTTGTTCTTAACCAAGTCAGCTATTCTTACAATAAGGTTCGCTTTGTTCACCTGGTAGGGCAGCTCGGTAACAAGGATCCGTTCTCTGCCGTTTTTCAGTGTCTCAAGAGAACACCGTGCGCGTACAGTAATCCTACCCCGTCCGGTCTTAAATGCCTGCTTTATTCCCTTTCTGCCGAAGATTATTCCTCCGGTTGGAAAGTCAGGCCCTTTAATGTGGTTCATCAGCTCATCAAAACTGATATCAGGATTATCGATTACCGCATTAATTGCATCTCCTATTTCCCTTAGATTATGGGGCGGAATATTCGTTGCCATACCAACCGCGATTCCGCTGGCTCCGTTTGCAAGCAGATAGGGAAACGCTGCAGGCAGAACAAGGGGCTCTTCAATTGAATCATCATAGTTCGGTCCATAGTCTACCGTGTCTTTTTTGATGTCATTGAGCATGTAATTGGTAACCTTCTGCAGACGCGCTTCTGTATACCTCATAGCAGCCGGAGGATCGCCGTCAACAGATCCAAAGTTCCCCTGCCCGTTTACAACCGGATACCGCATAGAAAAGGGCTGTGCCAGCCTTACAAGTGCGTCGTAGATAGATTGATCACCATGGGGGTGGTATTTTCCCAGTACATCTCCGACAATTCTTCCACACTTTTTGAAAGCCTTATCGGAGGTTAACCCCATTTCGCTCATAGAAAATAGAATACGTCTGTGAACAGGTTTCAGCCCGTCACGCACATCCGGCAATGCCCTTGAAACAATAACTGACATTGCATAGTTTATGTAGGATTCGCGGATCTCATCCTCAATAGCCATGGGTATGACCCTGCCTCGGTTTTCCACTGCTTCTCTCCTAATACTGAGGTTTTCTTAGTTCTGTAATGCGATTCGGAATGACGCTGATTTAAACGTCCAGATTTGAAACCTGAAGTGCGTTTTCTTCAATGAAGCGACGCCGCGGTTCAACATTTTCTCCCATCAGCGTAGAGAATATCTCATCCGCTTCAACTGCGTCTTCAAGGCGTACCTGGATAATATTCCGTGTGTCCGGGTTCATGGTGGTCTCCCAGAGCTGTTCCGGGTTCATTTCACCAAGACCCTTATACCGTTGGAGTTTTACCTTTTCGGGATTTTTCGGGTTAGCCCCTAATTCCTTAAGGATACGCTCTTTTTCCTTATCGTTATACGCGTAAATGGCCTTTTTTCCGCTGCCGATTTTATACAGCGGAGGCATAGCTATGTACACGTGTTCATTCTCAATTAGTTCTGCCATATACCGGTAAAAAAAGGTAAGAAGTAGGGTCCGTATATGGGATCCATCTACATCTGCGTCCGCCATAATAATAACCTTATGGTACCGCAGCTTGCTCAGGTCAAACCCGTCTCCAAGACCGGTTCCCAAAGACTGAATAATCGGCTGGAGCTTATCGTTGGTAAGCACCTTATCGATCCTTGTCTTTTCAACATTAAGCATTTTTCCCCACAACGGAAGAATTGCCTGGAAAACTCTGTCTCTCCCCATCTTTGCACTGCCGCCTGCAGAGTCACCCTCTACAATGTAGACCTCACACTTTTTCGGGTCCTTTTCACTACAGTCAGCAAGTTTTCCCGGAAGCCCTGAGCTTTCTAAAAAGCTCTTTCTTCTGGTAAGCTCTCTTGCCTTCCGCGCGGCAGCCCGTGCTTTTGCTGCATTTACCGTTTTATCAAGTATCTTTTCAACAATTTTCGGATTTTCTTCAAAATAATAGGTCAGCTGTTCATTCACAAAGCTTTCAACAATACCCTTCACTTCAGAGTTGCCGAGCTTTCCCTTTGTCTGGCCTTCAAACTGAGGATCCATAACCTTTGTGGACACAACAGCTGTCAGACCTTCTCTAACATCATCTCCAGTAAGGTTGTCATTGATCTTTTTAGAAAGTTTTGAGTTCCTTAAAAAATCGTTGAGTGTTCTTGTAAGCGCTGACTTAAAGCCGGAAAGGTGCGTACCGCCTTCCTTTGTGTTGATGTTGTTCACATAGGAAAAGATGATATCAGTAAACCCGACATTGTATTCAAGCGCTATTTCTATCTCTACATCTTCTTTCTTGCCTTCAAAATAAATGGGCTTATCGTGTACCTTGTTCTTATTCTTATTTAAAAACTCAACAAAGGACTGGACTCCGCCTTCAAACATGAATTCATGTTTTTTAATTTTGGGGATTCGCTCGTCCACTATGTTGATTTTAATGCCCTTGTTCAAAAAGGCTAATTCCCTCAGCCTGTTTGAAAGTACATCAAAGCTGTAATCAGTTGTTTCGAATATCGTATTGTCTGCAAGGAATCGGTGCTGGGTTCCTGTTAGCTCGGTATCTTCCAGAGTTTTTACCTCAGCCTCGGGCTTTCCCCTGTCATACCGCTGATAATGGACCTTTCCATTTCTGTAGACCCTTGCCTCGAACCAGGTTGCCAGAGCATTTACAACAGAAAGCCCTACTCCATGGAGTCCGCCTGAGACTTTATAACTGTCCTTATCAAACTTACCCCCCGCATGGAGCCTGGTGAGTACGATTTCCAGTGCAGAAACCTTTTCTGTGGGATGCATGTCAACAGGAATACCCCGTCCGTTATCTTCCACACAGATAATATTGCCTTTTTCAATGGTAACCGTTATCTCTGAACAATACCCTGCCAGAGCCTCATCAATAGAGTTGTCCACCAGCTCGTAAACAAGATGATGAAGACCGTCGACGCCGGTAGAGCCTATATACATGCCTGGGCGCTTTCGTACAGCGTCCAGTCCTTTTAGTATCTGGATATTTTGAGCGGAATACGTATTCTGCATGTGCCAACCTGATTATAAAGTGATAAAATAGTATACTCTCTGGAAGGAAAAAAGTAAAGGAGTTAACAATTGACTAAGAAAACGTATTGTTTTGGCAATTGCAAACTTTGACCGATTATCGGCGTTTTTTTATGCAATGGCTCTTAACTTGTGCAAAGTTTGAATTGCCCTAAAGGAGTTAACAATTGACTAAGAAAACGTATTGTTTTGGCAATTGCAAACTTTGACCGATTATCGGCGTTTTTTATGCATTCTTTACTCGGGTATTAGCTGCTTTTCCTTCTCCAGAGAATAGTCGGCTCTTTTGTTACCTTCTATTACCGATTAATTCACCAATATATTTTCTACTTTTTTTTCCAATTCCTTTGGTTGAAGAAACTCCGGTTTTCCACTACACTTGCAATCCATTTCTCCCAAGCACGCTTGTGGAAAAATTGTGTATAACTTATGGATTTACTATATAATAGCATCAATATCTACGCAGATTATAGACAATAATTATGTTGTACTATTAAGTCTATATATAATAAATAGATACGCCTTAAACGTATCCTTTTGTATACAAAAGTTCATCTATATATATACAAAAATGAATTTGATTTTTTGACAGATTGTGGATAATCTGTTATTTACTATTTTTCGGTAATGAGAGGCACTATGAGTTCACAGCAATGGGACTATAAAATATTCTGGAATGAAACAATAAATCAGATCCGGAGTTCTCTGTCTGAACAGGAATTCTACATGTGGTTCAACAATATCTCCTATCTTGAATCAAAAGAGAATACTGTTGTAGTTGCAGTTCCCTCAAATTTTTACAGAGACCAGGTAAAGCAGCGGTATCTTACCCTTATTGAAGATACCCTGTACGAGCTTTCCGGTTTTCCCATTAAGCTTGAATTCCAGACAATTAAGATTACAGCTCCGGAAAAGAAAGATCAGACAAACTCTGCCAACCGGTCAGAGCCCCAGGTTACTCAGCACCAGGTACACAGAGAGCCGGTCAAAGAAAAACCTAAGACCCACCCTCACCTTCGAAACGATTACATATTTGATACCTTTGTAGTAGGCGAAAACAACTCCTTTGCTGCAAATGCTGCAATTGCAATATCGAAGAACCCTGGAACTGCATTTAATCCATGCCTAATCTACGGAGGGGTCGGACTGGGAAAAACCCACCTCCTGCAGTCAATCGGAAACTCAGCGTACACCGACTTTGATAATATGCGGATCGTATACGTGACTGCTGAAACATTTACCAATGAATTCATCCAGTCAATCCGGGAAAGCAAAACCCACAAATTCAAAAACAAATACCGCTCTGTTGACATACTCCTCATTGACGATATTCACTTTCTTCAGTCAAAAACAGAGACCCAGGAAGAATTGTTTCATACATTTAATGCACTGTACGATACAAACAAGCAGCTGGTCTTTACCTGTGACCGTCCGGTATCAGAACTAAAGCAGCTATCTGACAGGCTCAGAAGCAGGTTCGAGCGCGGTCTGAATGTTGACTTACAGCCCCCAAGCTATGAGACCAGATACGCTATTTTAAAACAGAAACTTGAAATTATCCGTACCCCGATTCCTGAAGAGGTAATCGATATTATCTGTAAAAATATTACTACAAACGTCCGTGACATAGAGGCAGCAATTACCAAGCTGATAGCATATGCAGAATTGTTAAATAAAGAAATCACAATTGAATCTGCGCAGCAGCTGTTAAAAGACATGTTCTCCAGTCCAAGACAGAGTAATATTACTGTTGATGTCATTCAGCGGGTAGTAGCAGAATACTTCGGCCTGTCCCATAACGACTTAAAGGGCAGAAAGAAAACTAAAGCAATCGCATTTCCCAGACAGGTTGCAATGTACATAACCAGAGAAATGACAGAGTACTCCACTACAGAAGTAGGACTTGAGTTTGGAGGCAGAGACCATACTACTGTTATGCACGCCTGTTCAAGAATAGAGAATAAAATGCGTACCGACCCTACCCTTGAGCCGATCATTCAGCAGCTTATTAGGCAGATAAAAGAGTACGGGACAAAGTGATGAATTAATGTTAGTTTTTTGGGTATATCTGTGTACAACTGGGGATGCCTGGGTATAGTGTGTATACCTGAACCTTAGTATACACAGACTTATAAAACATATAATTTCTGTATACAGTAGGATTTATTGTGCTTTTCCACAAATAAACAGATCCTACTACCATTACTACTAGAATTTATATATAGAGTATTAAAAGGAGGGGTGTATGAAATTCACCTGTGAAAAGAGTGCCCTTTTAAAAGAAATCGTAATTGCTCAAGATATTATTTCTTCCAGAAATGTTCTTTCCATCTTGTCAAACGTATTACTTATTGCTGATGATAGTACTTTGACAATCCGTGCAACGGACTTAAATGTGAGTTTTGTAACAAAAATTCCGGTTGAAATTGTAGCTCCTGGCACAACCACAGTATTCTGTGAAAAATTCTTAGGTATACTCAGGACCCTTCCTGAAGGTGAAATAGAATTTGAACAGGAAGAATCCGGGCCAATGTATATCAGACCGGTTTTTAAAAAGATTGACTTTCAGTTAAAAACCATTGCCTCTGATAAATTTCCCGAGTTTCAAAAAGCTAGTGATGATCAGTTCTTTGAATTTCCTCAGACCGATTTTATTCAGATGATTTCCCACACGTCCTTTGCAGTATCTGATGATGAATCCAGGTATTTCATGAACGGTGTGTACTTTGAAAAAACAGATTCACAACTGAACATGATTGCAACAGACGGCCGTCGCCTTGCTTTTATTAATGATGCACCGAATACAGAGCTGAAAAATTTTGCAGGGATTATAGTTCCTACAAAAATTCTCAGTCTTGTGCAGAAGCTTTCTTCCAGAGAAGGAAACCTGCGTATTGCTGTTACGGAGAAGCACATTTTCATTGAGTTTGATAATCAGCTCGTATCTTCTACTCTGATTGAAGGTCAGTTTCCGAATTACAAACGGGTAATTCCGGATTCTCAAGATTATAAATTGACAGTGAATAAATCTGAGCTTTCTGATGCATTAAAAAGGGTATCCCTGTTTGCTGAACAGAAGTCACGCAGGATTTACCTGAAAGTGCAGCCAGGGCTTCTCACACTCAGTTCTGAAGAAAGTGAAATCGGTGTTGCAAAAGAAGAGGTGCAGATTGAGTATGAAGGCCCGGAGAACCTGATTGCCTTGAATTATGTGTATCTCACAGAGCCGTTAAAAATAATACAGGATGATACAATTGCACTGTGTTATCAGGATCCGGGCCAGGCCCTTACTTTGAAATCTGAGCCTGAACAGAATTATTATCACATCATTATGCCTATGCAGCTTGATTAGCTTCCATGGGTTTTACTGATATTCGCTTTTCCGGGTTCCGGAACCTGGAGGACAGGGAATACAATGTTGCTTCCAAAGACATCTTTTTTGTAGGTGAAAACGGACAGGGAAAGACGAATTTTCTGGAAGCAGTATATTACCTGTGTTACGGGACTTCCTTCCGGACCCGGAATGACCGAATTATCGTCCGCCAAGGCAGGAAAAATTTTGCTGTTGAAGGCAGGTATAAAGATCCATTCTCCTACGACAGCCATATTTTTATAAAATATGAAGACGGTAAAAAGACAATCTTCAAAGACGAAAAACAGATTTCAGACAGGCGTGCACTTGTTGAGTCTATACCCTGTGTGCTCTTTTCTCACGAGGACATTCAATTTGTAAACGGAGCACCTGAGCGCCAGCGGTGGTTCATTGACCAGACTCTTTCTCTGCACCAGATTAATTACCTGGATGTACTGCGAAAATACCGGGCAATTCTGAAAACACGGAACCAGGTTATAAAGGACAGGCGGTCTGACCTCCTGCCTTTGTACGACTTTCAGCTTTCAAAAGCTGGGTGGGAAATCCAGGAGTACAGAAAAGAGCTAATTACTTTGTTTAATACAGGGTTTTCTAAAATTTTCCGCGCAATATCCGGAATTAAGCCTGAGTTGACACTTGCATACCGTCCGTCCTGGAAAAATGCAGGTTCATCTAGTCAAGCTCAGGACATTCTTGAAAGAACACGGGAACAGGATCTTGCACAGCAGACAACTACCACAGGCCCTCACAGGGACAAGCTTTACTATGTGCTCGAAGGCAGAAATTTTGTGAAAATTGCGTCTACCGGCCAGCTGCGGCTGTTAAGTTTAATTCTCAGGATATCCCAAGCGCGGTTTATTGCAGAAAATGCGGAAAAAACACCGATCCTGCTTTTGGACGATGTACTCTTGGAACTGGATAATAAGCGGCGGGAACGTTTTTTTCATTTTTTACCGAAATATGATCAAGCTTTCTTTACTTTTCTGCCCGATGAGCCGTATCATAAATACAAACAGGAGAATACAAAGATATTCTTTGTTTCACAGGGGAAAATGCGGGGCGAGCACTCTGCTTCCTGACTGTTTGTAAGGTATTGGGGAAGAGAATGCCGGAAAAAGCTGATAGAGTTCTGCAGGGACTGCTACGGAACATAAATACCCAGCACTCACAGAAATATGTATCACTCTTTCGCTCCTGGGAAAACATTGTGGGCCAGGACCTATCAGCACACTCCAAGCTGGAGGAGCTCGAAAACGGGGTCTGCATTGTGGGAGTTGACCACCCTGGGTGGGTGCAGATGTTTCTGATGCGCAAAGCGGCAATTTTGAAGAAACTGCAAAAAGCATATCCCCAGTTGGAGATAAAGAATATCCGGGTGTTTGTGCGCTCTGATATACAGACGCAGGAACAGGATAAAACAAAACCAAAGGCAACAGAGAATAAACAAGAACAGGCGGTACAGGAACAGCAAAATGAGCAGGAGAACCCCTCTCCTTCTCAGGCCGGAAAAAAAGACTTTTACCAATCTCTACAGCGGCTTGGTGATCTGATTCTAGAACGGAGCATGGAAGATGAAGAAGAGGGAAAAAATAGCGAAAATCAGTAAGAAATAGGGATATCTCCACTATGCTGAAGAGTTGACATTTTTTAGCCTCTCCCAGTATACTGGCACACTGAATTATTAGTAAGCAGAATGTTACAAGTATTTTTCTGTAAAACCTGCATATTTCTTGTTACCCAATACGTAAGAAAATACGTCACTTAGAAATAAGGAGTTATATATGAAACGAACATACCAGCCAAGCAGAACAAAAAGAAACAGAAAATTTGGTTTTCGCGCTCGTATGAAGACCAAAGGTGGAAGAGGCGTCCTGGCCAGGAGAAGGAAAAAAGGCAGAAAGAAACTTTCCATCTCAAATGAAAAAAAGCCTTACTAAAAAGGAGCGGCTGAAAAAAACACAGGACATAAAACAGTTGTTCCAATCTTCTCTCCGGCAGTCCTGCCGGGGAATGAAGATTGTGTATAAGAGGAACGGCCTTTCATGGAACCGGATGACAGTAACGCTGGTCCGAAAATATGGAAACGCGGTTGTACGAAATAGATCAAAACGGCAGATACGGGAAATCTACAGAAACATAAAGCATAGGCTACAGTCCGGATGGGATATGGTTATTATACTGTATCCAGGAGATTACACATATGAGGACAGAAAGTCCCAAGTCTTCTTATTGTTACAAAAAGCTCATATTCTTGTTGAAACAGATACGTAAAGGTTTTCAGAAACTATTACTATTTATTATCCGCCTCTACCAAAAGGGGATTTCTCCGCACCTACCTCCAAGCTGCCGCTATTATCCGACGTGCTCGGCATACGCTGAAGAAGCAGTCCGGCGTTTCGGTCCGGGTAAAGGCACTAAACTTGCGGTACTGAGAATTCTTCGCTGTCATCCATTCCATCCCGGAGGGTATGATCCGGTTCCTCAAAAAGAAAAAGAACAAATTCAGTCAGAAGAATCAATTTGTTCGTAAGGATCACGATTTTCGTATTCTAAAGCGCTGCAATGCGCGTTATAGAATACAACATTATTACTGTATTACACGTTTACTACGAATTTTGCCCTTATTTGAGGAGAAACAATGGAAAAGAAGACCCTTCTTGCAATAGTACTTTCTGTACTGGTATTAACCGGCGGATTTTTGTTACAAAATGTTCTATTTCCGTCGCCTGAAACACCAGCAGAGACAACAGCAGAGACTGCCCAGGAAACAGAGGCTCCTGCTGCACAGGAAACCCAGACAACAGAAATTGAAGAAACAGTGGATCCGGTTCTTACCACAGGAATTCAGGCTGCTG
Source organism: uncultured Spirochaetales bacterium (assembly GCA_964428555.1). Lineage (GTDB taxonomy): Bacteria > Spirochaetota > Spirochaetia > CAYRYS01 > CAYRYS01 > CAYRYS01. Next base: position 13,170 of record CAYRYS010000045.1, read on the forward strand.
ATGCTGATGGCTTGTATGAACGGGAGATAACAGTAGAAACTGATCTCTTTATTGCCCAGTTTTCAACACGCGGTGGTGAACTTCGGTCATTACAGTTAAAAGAGCATACCGATGGCAATGAGCTGGTCGAAATGGTACATACTGAGGAAACAGATTTTGGTGCCTTCCAACTCCATTTCGGCAATCCCGATACCCCTGCAGTAGATTCCCTGTTTCATGTACGGAGAATTGACAGCAACACCGTAGAATTTTACCGGGAGTTTTTTCCCAGTGCAGCTGGAAGCAGTGAAAACTCCGGGTTTATGCTTGCAAAGCGCTTTGTGTTCTATCCGGATGACTATATGTTTGAAGTCCAAATCCGGATTGAAAATAATGATCAGACATCCTTTCCTGATCTGAATTTCAATAATGTTGCCTATACTCTAAGCTATGGCCCGCAGATTGGTCCGAGCTTTGAAGAGCTGGATGGTAGAAGAGAATACCGCAGGTTCTACGTGTATAGAAACGGCAACAGGCGGAGAATTAATCCTGGAGACAACGATTCAGAACTAGTTGAAGGCAGGGTTTCCTGGGCTGCAATTGCAGGGAAATACTTTGCTGTTGTTGCTCTTCCCGGATTGACCGATTTTAATGTTGAACTCTCCACTGAAGGTATCCCCGGTCTTTCAGAACGCTCGAGCATGCATATTATCCGGCCCTTTATCCGCAGCTCCGCAAATACTGATACATACCGCTTTTATGTGGGTCCGAAAAATGAACGTGCCCTTTCTCAGTATAATGACAGCGAGGAAAATGCCCTGGGAATAAGCGGGGTGAATATTGACGAAATTGTAGAACACAACATAATCCTCGGATTTTTAGAAAATATTCTCAAATTTATGCTGGTAACAATCCACAGGCTAGTCCCGAACTGGGGAATTTCCATTATTGTATTAACGATAATTATTAAGATACTCCTGTTTCCCCTTACCCATAAGGGATACGAGTCAACCAGTAAGGTACAGGCTCTTTCTCCAAAGGTAGAAGAATTAAAGGCAAAATACGGAAAGGATCCGAACAAGCTGAACTCTGAAATTGCAGATCTGTATAAAAAGGAAGGGGTCAACCCGCTTGGGGGGTGTTTGCCTATGCTTGCCCAGCTCCCGATTTTTATTACCATGTACGGTTTGTTCTCAAGCCATTTTGACCTGCGCGGCGCATCTTTTATTAGTCCGTGGATCAACGATTTGTCATCTCCGGACAGTATCTTTCAGCTTCCCTTCGAAATTCCTATCCTCGGATGGACTGACCTTAGGCTGCTGCCGATCCTCTTTTTGGTTACCCAGCTGTTTATGAGTAAGGTAACCCAGATGCAGAATCCGCAGACTGCCGGCGCGAACTCAAATATGAAGATGATAACTCTCATGCTTCCTATTGTGTTCTTTTTTATCCTGTATGATATGCCTGCAGGTCTATTATTGTACTGGACTGTAACAAATGTTCTCACAGCAGGACAGCAGATCTATATTAATAAAATGCGTATGAGAAAAACAGAGAAATAAGGAATATCCTTATCAAAGGAGATTTATATGATAAAAGAATTTGAAGGAAAGACTGAGAAGGAGGCTATCGATCTTGCTATAGAAGAACTCGGTCTTGACAGAGAAGAATTCGAAGTAGAGGTACTGGAGCGGAACAAAAAGCCCGGTTTTTCGATTTTCAAAAAAGGAAAGGTAAAAATCCGGATCCATATTCCGGATGAAGAGCTCTATGATGAAGAAGACGAGAGTTCAGGGCCTTCAGATGAGTTTGAAGAAAAAATGATCGAATACCTGGAAACGTTAATCCGGAAAATGGGGTATGACTGCGAAGTTTCTGTAGGGTTCCGGAAAGAGGGAAAGATAGGACTGAATATTGAGTCTGACAATTCCGGAATTCTTATTGGAAAAAAAGGCAAGAACCTGGACGCAATCCAGCTTGTTACGAATGTGTATGCAGGCAGGATTATAGAAAATGCTCCAAGAGTAATTGTGGATTCTGAGGACTACAGAAACAGAAGAGAAGCAAATCTAGTTCGTCTTGCAAAAAAGACTGCAGACCAGGTAAAGCGCTACCGCAATTCAAAGCTGTTAGAGCCGATGAACCCCTTTGAACGCAGGCTGATACACACAGCTCTGAATAATATGAAAGATGTAGAAACAAAAAGCGAAGGGGACGGTCTGTATAAGCAGGTGCGGATTATTTATTCTGGAAACAGTAAAAAGAAATAGACAAATTTCCGCAAAATGTCAAAAGCTGTTCTACTAAAAAACGGTAGAGCAGCTTTTTTTTTGTGTATTCAATTTCTGGGTAAATTGTGGGTAAATTGTGTAAAATTTGGCTGTTTTCCCATTAATTGGCAAGTAATTATCCACAGGTTGTGGATAATGTTGATATATAGGCGAATTTTCCTGAAATTCACCTGTTTTTACTAGAAAAACTCCTACTTTTTTGTCAAATACACAAGCTAAACACTAAGAATTTACCCTTGGATAAAGCACCCAGCCGCAGCCTGTGTGAACAACTTGTGGATAACTCGTCATTTTTGTAATGAAAACACTAAGAAATTTTTGCTTCATACTACTTGAATTAATTCTAATACATGATATATTGTTCAACTATTGAACAATTCTGAAAAGACTATGGAACATGTTTCGGCTGTCCTATACTGCTCTTTTCGGTTCCACCTACTCCTTTAGCAATAACCCGCACCTTGAGTGAAAACGGAGGAAATTCGTTCAAAAAACCCTTTCCAGTAAAAAAAACAATGGATACCCAGGAAAAAGAACTCGTTATATTAGAAAGTATTTATCAGCACGATGATAATGTGCGTCAGCGTGAGCTTGCGGAAATTGTCGGAATGTCCTTAGGGATGACAAACGCTGTTTTAAAGCGTCTTGTACAGAAGGGCTTTCTAACAATTCGGAAAATAAATAACCGCAACATTCTGTATGCTGTCACGCCCAAGGGTGTGGAACAGATAACTAAGAAAAGCTATAAATACGTTAAACGTACGATAAAACACATTGTTGACTATAAACTTATTATCGAAGAGCTTATCCAGTCAATAAAAAATAATGGATATTCAAATCTGGTTATTGTTGGAAGAAGCGATATTTACTTTATTATCGAGCATTTTTGCTGGAAATACCAAATAGATATTATTAAAGAGCGCCAGATACCCTTGGACTGCTTTTACCTGTATTCTGAAAACTATATTCCGGATACAGATGATACAAGAAAAGAGAATACGGTTTTTCTCCAGGAGCTCCTGCTCCGGGAATAGACTTACTCTATAAAGGAACAGCCATGTCAGAACAGGACAAAACCCAAACTGTACACCACCCCGGGTACCCGCAAGCTCAGTACATAGAAGAGGATGAAATTGATCTTCTTGAATTAATCGGTGTGCTTTGGAAGTATAAGAAAGTAATTATTGGAATAACAGTAATTGCGGCCATAGCAGTGGTTGTGTTTTCTATTGTTACTTTACTGCTTCCGCCTGAAATAAACCCATTACCGAATATGTATACCGGCCGAGCGCTCATTCATATTAATGAGCAGTCAGGGGGCGGGCTTTCATCCATGCTCTCATCCAGCGGCCTTGGGAACCTAGCTTCTCTTGCAGGGGTAAGCGCAGGAGGCAGTTCTTACGGCATGCTTGCTGAGCGCTTATTAAAAAGCAGATCAATTCTGGATACCATTGCAGAAGAGTTCGACTTAACAGAGCGCTATGAGGTTACTGAACATGTGCGCACAAATACTAGAGAGGCAATGCTCGGGAATTTATCTATAGAAAATGATGCAGAAATCGGGACAATAGACATTAGTTATTCAGACTGGGACCCAGAGGTAGCACAGGAGATAACCAACCGCTTTGTGGAACTACTGGACCAGAGGTTTGCAACTATAGGAATAAACCAGAGTATGCAGAGAAAGGAGCTCTTGGAACAAAAGCTTGCAGAAATACAGGCTGAGTTAGCAGAGCTGGAAGCTGAACTGCGGGAGTTTCAGACCAGATACGGTGTTTTGACAGTGGAGAGTCTAGCTATGGAACAAGTTACCATGCTAGCAAGGCTCCGGAGCCAGCTCATTATGAAGGAAATGGAAATTAACACATACTCTGACTTTGCACGGATTGAAGACCCGGTGCTGCGCAGGCTCAGGGCTGAACGGGACAACCTCAGGCAGCTGATAACTGAAATGGAGTCTGGGTACAATGTGTATGACTCAAATATGCCGAGCCAGGAAGAGCTTCCGGATATTGCGCTGGAGTTCGGGAGGCTTGAACGGGACCTCATGGTAAAGGAGCAGGTATTTACTATGCTTACAGGGGAGTATGAAATGGTTAAGCTTGCAGTAGAAGGAGCTGAGCCTATTTTCCAGGTACTGGAAATGGCAGAGGCTCCGGATAAAAAGTCAGGCCCAAGCAGAGGGATAATCTGCATTGCAGTAACATTCGGTACATTCTTTTTTGCAATAATACTGGCTTTTATTCTTAATGCAGTAAAAAACATAAAAAACGACCCTGAGCGGATGCGGAAGCTGAAAGGTGAAGATGTATGAGAAAAATACTATTTGTAATACTAATCCTCTTTATATCATTTTCTCCCCTGTTTTCGCAGAGCGTAGAGGATTTAGGATTAGACGCTGTATCCGAAAATAATGGTGATGAGGACCAAAGAGCTATGGCTGCTTCTGCGGGTGTTCAGGCTGAGCGGGAAAACCTTGAGTCTAATATTGATATTACTTCCGGTACACAGCTCATCCAGGAAACAGCTCTATTAGCAATGACAACTGAGAGTTATCTGGTAACACCAGGGGATGTGTACATTATCTCCTACGTTCATTCCTATTCCACAAGCTCAATAGATGTGGTAGTAGAAAGCGACTATACCCTGAACTTGGCAGTATTCGGCTCAATTAATGCAAGGGGAATGACTTTTTTTCAGCTCCGTAGGGAAGTAATAGAGCTAATTGAAGAAGCCTACCCTTCTTCACGTCCCCAGATAATTATTTCCGGTATTGGAGTGTTTCAGGTCCAGGTTACAGGAGAGGTAACCCGGACTGGTCTGGTACAGGCAAACGGTATGACCAGACTGGATAGTCTTGTTCTGGAGAACAGAAGCAGCCACGGTTCAATCCGCAGGGTCAGGGTTACTGGTTCACAGGGAGAAACAGAGGAATATGACCTTTTTTCAGCATTCCGTTTGGGAGCTGCAGACCAAAACCCCTATGTCAGGCCTGGGGATGTAATAGAAGTACTTCCCCACGATAATGTTGCTGTACTCAGAGGGAATGTCCATAGAGCAGGTACGTATCAGTATTTGGAAAATGAAACCTTGGAAGACCTTATCTACCGCTATGGAAGGGGGTTGAATCAGAATGCTGATATTCGGAATATCCGCATTGTTCACAGGCCGAGTATTGAAAACCCTTCAGGTTGGGTAGAACATATATCTGGGTTAGATAGCGATTTGTCTGAAATACAACTTTCACCATATGATACTGTTGAGGTCGGCTCTATAGGCAGCTATTTACCTTCAATGGTAATAGAAGGGGCTGTAGGTTCCATTTCTTCCACAGGGGGCGCGCCGAATTCGAACAGAATTGAATACAGGTTTACCCAAGGTCAAAGGCTTTCAACAACTGTGCAGGAATTCAGAGACAGGTTTTCCGCAGTTTCAGATTTGGAAAACGCCTATCTTGAGCGCAATGGAGAACGGACATACATAGACCTTACCGCTTTTTTGGAAAGCCCGGACCCGGAAACTGACATTGCCCTTAGGCAGGATGACACACTTGTTGTTCCTTTTCGAAACAGATTTGTCACTGTTTCAGGCGCAGTAGTCCAGCCAGGAAGGTATCCCTATGTACCAAATGAAAACTGGGAATACTATATAGAGCTTGCAGGCGGCTTTGACCCCACACGTAACTCCGGAGAAGTTGTTTCTGTGGTAAATGCCCAGGAAGAACCGAAGGACAGAAATACTGAAATAATGCCTGGAGATGAAATAACAGCAGAGACAAACGCGGTTCTATACCATGTAGGAAGGTTTTCTGTTGTTATATCAGCAGCAGCGACTTTGACTTCAATGGTAATAAGTATTTTGAATTTCATACAGTAAGCGTGGTAGAGAAAACGCTCATCGAATAATTTTGTTCGAAGAAGAAAATCGTATCGAGCAATTAGAATGCTTACAGATATCTGTACGCTCATCGAGTGATTTCCTGATAAGGAAATCGTATCGAGATGACGGAGAAAAAGATACCGCCTGAGACAAGCCACGCAGCAAAGCCGGCGTTTCCACCGTCCTCTCGATACAGCCCTCCTTCGGCGGGCCACTCGAGGAGCGTGGTAGAGAAAACGCTCATCGAATAATTTTGTTCGAAGAAGAAAAATGCCTGCCCTGAGCAGAGCGCTCGGGCAGGGCACAGGACAGTGAAGATGGACGCGGGACTCATTCTTATTGTAACAGCTGTCGGTTTGAACCAGGAAGAATTAGAAACTATTAAAACAGTAGTTAATCCGGACAACATTGAAACCCTATGGGTGGGTAATGATGTCATAACAGATATTAACTTTGACTATCACTTTAATTCAGGAGAAGACGCGGAAGAGGCAGCCAGAATCTTAAAAGAAGGGTTCCAGGGAAAAGGAATACTCTTCAAAGCGTGGTAGATCATTGAGCTTGTCGAAATAATCATCATAAAATATATAGATAATAAAGAATTAAAATAATGAAAAGTACATATGTAGATTATTCAAAAGAAGAGCTTTATAAAGAAAAAATAAAAAATGAAGTGCTTCGTTTAAGTACAGATTTTAAATGTACTATATATCTTTTCGGTTCTCGAGCAAAAGGCATTATTAAACGGAGTTCAGATTTCGATATTGGTATATCTGGCTTAGAAAATAAACAATTTTCTATACTTTATGACAGATTACTTGGACTTGAGGATAAATTGAATATTCCCCATAAAATTGAGATTGTAAATTTGGATGTACCAGATAAAGATTTCCTAGAAAAAGCCATGGAAAATGTAGAAGTATGGAAACAAAGTTAGACTTATTAACTAAACAACTAAATTTTGCATTAATCGATTATAAGAAATCTTTGGAAATAAATATTACAGATTATAGTGATACAGTTGCAGATGTAATAAAAAACGGTCAGATTCAGAAATTTGAGTTTTCTATTGAGTTAGTTTGGAAAACATTGAAACAGTTTTTGTTCGATGTACATGGTATTGAGTCTGTAAGTCCGAAACAAACAATTCGCTCTTATTTTGAACTGGGTTTCTGTTCTTATAATGAGTGTGAAGAATTGCTGGAAGCAATAAATATGAGAAACAGATTGAGTCATGTGTATAAAAAGAGTTTGCTTGAATCGGTTCATAATTCTTTAGAAGAATATTCAGAATTGTTTCAGAGTCTGTACATAAAGAAGCCTTGGTAGGGTACGCAAGATAGTTCACTGCCCTTCGACAACAGTTTGGTTTGTGCTCAGGAACTGCTTGTCGAAATCATCGACACAGAAATAAAAAATATTGAAAATGATTTTATCAAGAAAACCATGAATAATAAAATAGTTAGAGTCTTAGAAAAAAGAAATGATGTGAACACTGTTATTTTATATGGTTCCTATGCAAAAGGTTTTCCTGATTCTGAAAGTGATGTTGACATTGCAATTGGAGGATCTGATGAATATTCTACTGAACAGTTATATGAAATATACTCATTGTTAACCCAAGAACTTGGTAATGAAGTCGACCTGAGAGACATGAGAAAAATTGCAGGAATGTTTCTTTCCCAGGTCTTGCAAAAGGGTGTTATTCTTATCAATAAAGATCCTGTATTTTTGCATAGAAAACTTGAGGAAATGATGGACTACAGGCAGGATATGCTGCCTATCATTCAGAAATCTATAGAGAATAACATTCAAGAGTTTATTAATGGCAGATAAAGAGCTTGTTTTATGGAAAATTGAATCGATAACACATTGTTTAAAAAGAATTGATGAAAAGATACCAAAAACAGTGGAAAAACTAAAAGAGAGTTATGACTTGCAGGATATTTTATCTATAAATTTAGAACGGACTGTCCAGTTATCAACAGACATTGGTCTGCATATTCTTTCCGATGATTTTCAGTTACGGCCATCTTCAATGGGAGAAGTATTTATAGCATTGGCAGAAGAAAAGATAATTTCTAAAAGTCTTGGAGAAAACTTGAAAAAGGCTGTTGGTTTTCGAAATATTTCTGTCCATGCGTACCAAAAAATTGATTGGGATATTGTGTATAGTATTGTAACAAAGCATTTGAAAGATTTTAAAGATTATATTCGAAGTATTGTTACATTTTTAAAATGACAGCCACTGGTTTTCTGTGCTGGCCTTTCGATAAACTCAAGGACCTACCTTACGGTTTTAGGCTGAATAGAGGCTTTCTAGGGAGGCTACAAAGTTCACAGAGAGAAATATGTTACAATCAGTTAATATTTAACTATAATGTTGAATTACTGAAAGAAGGTATAAAGAGAATCGCAAATTAAGACCTCTGTGTGAGGGGTATTTTTGTAAACGATCTCGCCATGTTGGTAAGACTCAACGTGAAAAAAGTGAACAAAAGGAGAAAAAAGTGAAAGAAATTGAAAGAATAACACATAATCCCCTACAAATGGGTGGTAAACCGTGTATTCGAAATCAACGGGTCACAGTGGGTGCGATTGTTGGTTTAATAGCCAAAGGCTACTCCAATGAACGTTTGTTAGAATTGTACCCATATTTAGAAAGAGAAGATATTCAGGCCGCACTTTCATATGCAGCTTGGCGAAGTGAAGAAGTTGAGTTACCATTTGCAAAATAGATTATGAAAATACTTTTAGATATGAATATTTCACCCGAATTTAACAACTATTTAAATGAACATGAAATAGAATCTGTTCATTGGAGCTCTGTTGGGAGACGTAATGCAGAAGATTCAGAAATATTTGAATACGCTCTTCAGAATAATTGTGTAATATTAACCTTAGATCTAGACTTTGGAATTATTCTTGCATTAACCAAGGGGTCAAAACCTAGTGTTATGCAAATCCGAACTCAGGACGTTTATTCTAATTATATTAAAATAAAAATTGAAGAATTCATACATATATATAAAGAATATTTGGAGCAAGGTTCAATCATTACTATTGATGAAGAGAAAGAAAGAGTCAGAATTCTCCCCATTTAATGAATTCGTTAACAATACAGCAGAGGAGCTTATTGAAATAGTGCTATTAAGGCTAATAAACTTTAATGTTGAATTACTGAAAGAAGGAATAAAGAGGATTGCAAATTAAGACCTCTGTGTGCTCCGTGAGCTCTGTGTGAAATAGGTTTGTATAATCTCTCGCAAAGGCGCAATGTTGGTGATGAAAGTGTGGATGAAAAGCTAATTGCAAAAAAAGACTATTGATCTTGCTGTGAAGGTTCATAAAAAATTGGACTGGGATTGTTGACTTCAGACTCAATGGACCTATTTGAAGTAGTTAATGAAAATTAGGGCGTGTATGAGAATTCCGAATGCTGAAAAAGCAATTGTCGATAATAAAAAGCTTAATCAATATTTACTGTCTTCTACGCACCCTATTGGAAAATATAAAGCTGAAATTTTCAGTAGTATTGGATATTCTTTACTGAATATAGAAACTTTAAAAAGTGACTTATTAAAGACTGTCTGTAATAATGAGGCAATAGAAGTGCTGGAATCAGAATTTGGAAAAAAGTATATAATTCAATCCAGGCTAGGTATTACAAAAGAAATTAATGTGATTACTATTTGGATTATTGAAAAGGATGAAGTTGTACCTCGTTTTGTCACAGCATATCCTGATAGGAGAAAGTATAATGCTGAAGGAATTAGATAATATTGTACTTACTAGAAATTTGCCTGACTATTCTTTAGAAAAAGGTGATATAGGAGTTATTGTCCATAAGTATAACTCCACTGGATATGAGGTTGAATTTTTGCTTGCAAATGGAAAGACAGTTTGTGTTGTAACATTAACAAATGAAGAAATACGGCCAGTACATAGTGAAGAAATTCTGCATGTCAGGGCACTTCATAGTGCATAGGGAGAGATTTCTAAATGAAAAGCTCTGTGTGAGATTATTTCCGCTTTATGGTGTCATAAAATGAATATAGAGCAAGAAATAGTATTTCGATTAAAACCTCTTAAACCGCAAAAAATAATAGTGTTTGGAAGCTATGCAAGTGATTCTTTCGATGAAGATAGTGATATTGATTTATGTATTATCAAAAGTGTATCAAAAGAAGATTCCAGGGAATTAACATTAGATGCCAGAAAAAAATTGAGGGATTTAATCTTTAAATATCATATAGGATTCGATATTATAGCGGTATCTCAAGAGTATATTGATCGCATAAAGGATCCGTTTTTTACAGATGAAATATTAAAGCAGGGTAAGGAAATATATGCCAAATAGATCAAACGCAATTGAATGGCTTCGTATTTCTTATCATGATCTAACTGAATTATATTCTATGGTTGAAAGTTATTATAAGATAGACATAAATGAGATAGAATTTTTGGATAAAGGATCTACATATTATACTGAAAATAGGTATCCAAATAGTTATTATTCGTTACCGTCTCGAGAAGAAATAAAAGAGATTCTTTTGTTTGCCAGCAAAACATTTTATGAAATATTAGATCTATTAAATATCGATGTTTCCGAATTATAATTTTATTGGGAATGGTTATTAAGAATAAAGTCCTCTGTGTGAGATACTTTTGTATAATCTCTCGTAAAGTCGTACAGCGACAGGGTCAGCACAAGCAAAGGCGCAATAGGGAAGAGGAAAAGAGAGAATCACACAGAGGTCACAAAGACCACAGAGAGGAATATATGAAAAGTGAGAATGAATTATCTGAACAGATCTTCGATTAGGCTTATTAATAAACTTTAATGTTGAATTACTGAAAGAAGGGATAAAGAGGATCGCAAATTAAGACCTCTGTGCGCTCCGTGAACTCTGTGTGAGGTATTTCAGATTTAGCTGTTGAAGGAATAGATGGGATTGCTTAACTGATATGCAGAATAAAATCCAAATAAAAGTAAGAGAATTAAATGAAGTGTTTGTATTGCGAAGGAGAGATGAAAAGAGGATACACCACCTATCATTATGATGATAATAATATTCATGTAATAATCGACAAGGTAGAAGCGTGGAAATGTGAAAACTGTGGTGAGGTTGTGTTTGAGGAGAGCGATGTAGAATCTATTCAAGATTTTATATTGGTGGTGAAAAATGGGGCAGATAAACTACACATTTCAGCTTGAGGTTATCAGAAAATATGTCTTGCAAAGACACAGAGAAAAGACAATCTCAAATTAAGATCTCTATGCGCTCCGTGAACTCTGTGTGAGATTACTAAAAGTGTCTCGCCGCGTCGTACTTCGACAAGGTCAAAAACCACCTGTGGAAATGATTGTCTATAGTTAGATTAAATACTAAAAGAGGCTTTCTATGAAGAATAATATTATATCAGAAAGAATTGTATCGGATAATAAAACATTTGCTGGTAAGCCAACTATCCGTAATACTAGAGTTGCTGTTGAACATGTGTTGGGAATGATGGCTGATGGAGCTACAGAGCTTGATATTTTAAAGAATTATCCATTCCTTGAAACAGAAGATATACGTGCTTGTATACTCTATGCACAGCATATTGTCTCGCATGAGCAGATAGAAACTCTACATAAATCAGTGAGCTAAAATATGAAGTTTCTTGTTGATAGTTGTATTTCATTGGTTGTATGCAAGATGTTACGAGATAAGGAGCATATTGTTGAATGGGTTCCAGATGTTTTTAATGGTGATCCAGGAGATGAGGCTATCATTGACAAGGCAAATACCGATAGAAGTATACTAATTACAGGTGATAAAGATTTTGGAGAATGGATTTTTCTAAGAGGAAAAACACAACCTCCGCTTATTCGTTTGACTGCAATGAGTCCAGAAAAGCAAAAAGAGATAGTGGAATTACTAATTACGGAGTATAAATCTTACTTAGAAAGATCAGCACTAATAACAGCAAATTCTGAGAGGATTAGAATAAGAGAGCAATAATAAATACTTAAGTCGATTTTAGATTAAAATTGTTTTCCTTTGTGCTGAGGCGACGCCTGCGAGAAAATAAAGGGAATATTTTTTCGCAACGACACAGAGAAAGGATAATCTCAAATTAAGTCCTCTGTGTGAGATAGGTTTGTATAATCTCTCGTAAAGTCGTACAGCGACAGGGTCAGCAAAAGCAAAGATGCAATTGGGAAAGTGAGTAAATAAAGTAGGAGAAAAATATATGAAAGATTTAGAATTACTAAACAGAATTGAAATTGATAAAGAAGTATTACATGGAAAGCCAGTCATTAAAGGAACAAGACTTGCTGTAGATTTTATTTTAAATCTATTAGCCCACGATATGACAAAGGAAGAAATTCTCAACGAATATAGGGATCTTAACCGAGAAGATATATTGGCTTGTCTGTTATTTGCAAAAGAAGCTATGGAGAATACTGAGTTCTTCCCATCTTCATTCAAAGTATCATAACATGAAATTTGTGGTGGTAACTGAAGAGCAAATTAGAATTGTTTAGTATTTTTGGTCGTTTGAATATAATGATGATGGAGTGAAAAAGATTGCAAATTAAGACCTCTGTGTGTGATATTCTCCATAATTCCCTGGAAAATATGGGCTGTGTTATTGATCGCCACGGTCTGAACGGAGACCTCGGTTATTCATGGTATAATACAATCACAGGAGGTACTAGCTGATGAATACAGCAAAAGATGAAGTAAAACAATTTTGGATAAACTGCCGGATAATTGCGCGCTTGAAGATGTCCAATATCATATCTACGTATCTGAAAAAATCCATAAGGGGATCGAGCGAGCGAAGAAGGAAGGAACGATTAGCCAGGATGAGGCGGAGAGGAAATTCTGCAAATGGATCTCGAGGTAAGATGGTCGCCTGAAGCAATCGAGGATGTTGAGGCCATGTGTGAGTATATAGCAAGGGATTCAGAGTATTATGCACGGGCTGTTGTCTCAGAAATTCTTTCGGTTTCGCGTAGTATTTGCCAGTTTCCCTGATAGGACGCAACGTGCCTGAAATCGTCGTTGAATAGAAGTGAATAAGATTCATTACAAGCAACTATTAACATATTTGAAGCTAACAGACCTTCGATTAGGCTTATTAATAAACTTTAATGTTGAATT
>CAYRYS010000046.1:0-11610 GCA_964428555.1 uncultured Spirochaetales bacterium
TTCCTTGGGCTGGTGAATTGCTTCGCAATTCACTCCGCTTGAAACGGAGTTCCGGATTCTCCTTATTGGTTTGTAAAAATGGCTTTTCATAGATACGCATTTTGTCCTATTAACTGTAATATTATATGAAATAGTAAGAAAAGGAACAAAATGCGATCTGCTTTAGGGCCCCACCAGTACTTGAAGTACAAGCCAATAGTGAGCTATTCTAATTGTATGATCACTAAAGCTGACATCAGCATTTTAACCGATGTTATTACATCCCATGTGCAGGCCAAGCAAATAATTCTGTTCGGCAGCTATGCGCAGGAGACGATGAAAGCCGATAGTGATATTGATATTATGGTACTGGTGGACGATTCGGTATCTAATATCCGGGAAATTGTTCAGCTCTTATACCGGAAGGTTTATGCTGTGATAAATATACCCTGTGATATCCTGGTTGAGCATGAGAGCACGTTTCGAGAGAGGAGCGTATTGCCGACTATAGAGCGTGCAATTGCTCGTGAAGGCAAGGTCCTCTATGCAGCTTAATGATCTGGTACATGAATGGCTACAGAAAGCCAAACTGGATTTAGATTCTGCAAAATTCTTATCGGACATGAGACCCCTACCCAAAGATATCATCGGATTTCATTGCCAGCAGGCGGTGGAAAAATGTCTGAAAGCTTTTCTGGTTCTGCATGATATCGAGCCTCCACGATCACATGACCTGTTGTATTTGAAGACAAAATGTCAGGCTATGGAAGGTCTCCCTGAAATTGATGACACCATACTTAGCAGGCTGAATCCCTATGCGGTTGAGCATCGATATCCAGGTGAAATAGATCTTGTTGAGAGTGAAGTGTGCTCTGATCTTGAAACAGCCGGGCTGCTCGTAGAGGAACTGTTAAAGCATATTGAAAATTTGATGAAGTAGACGTGATCAAATTACTACTGTTTATTATCAAGTAAAAAAGGTAGGAATGTAGAATGCCGTCTGTGCTCGTTAGACCATCATACAAGGACATTTATGGAACAGATATCAATGAGGAATCACCAGCAGATATACTGATTCAGAAGTTTCTAGGATTCGAACTGCTGTATACTAGACAGGCCGTGGTTAATACTCTTTTTCATACTCTGCCGGGGCTGTATACCCTATAGGTTCTGATACCTATTTCTTTAATCCCTGCAGCTTATAAGAAAAAGGTCGTGTCGAAAACGCTGTTGGATTAACCAGAAGGGTATGGCCTAAAAAACCGATTATACATTGACCTCTGATCAAGATGTGGCTATGCTCGAATACAGGTAAATCACACGTCCCAAAAAGCGCCTCGGCTTTCTGAACCCATACGAATTTGCCGCAAGTGTTGCTTTGACTCCTTGAACGCGGGGTCAAACCTTCAATAAGTATATGACAGATGATCAGTTCTATAAGAAGTTTGCAAAAGGACTTGGTCCTTGGGGGGCAGTGTTAAACGCAACAGAGATTTTAAATGATGTTGATCCAACAGTGTCTGATATTTTTTTGGACCTTTGTATGCATCCTAATCGAGCACAGCTGTATTCTGTTGAAACTGTTGAGCGGATGTATTTAACAATAAAGCTCATTGAGCTTAACCGGAAAGTACGTGTAATTGGATATGTTCTTTACTTTATTATGATTATAAAAAAAAGACTTCGATGGTGGGGGTTACTATGAATGAGATAGTCTTTGTTACCACCAGTTTTTACTACCTCTATTGTGATTGCCCATTGAGGGCATAACACGACAGAGAAAACAGAGGACCTGTCATCATCATCAATTAAAATGGTAGTACCAGAATTAGTCATTTATAATGATCCACAGGTTTCGTTCCCCATTGTTGGGATTAATTATCCATCCAGATCTGGAGCCTGGACTTTTGCTAGTGATATGGCTACTTATAAAGGCTCAAAGTTTGAATTGCTCTATCAATTAATGAAATATTGCGAGTTCTAAAAAAATATGGTACTTTCTTTATTATAAATGCTTATCCAAGGCCAGGAACTAAGTGGCATAAGTTTGTAAAATTTAAGAGTAATCAGGAGTATGAGGAATATCTTTCATCCAATGGCTTCTCGGATGTTTCAAGTACTTTTGAGAAAAATACAATAATTGTTAAGGGTAATTTACCATATTAGCCTTTTGGGTCACTTTCAACAACAGGGAGCGTCCGGTTCTTTTCTGTCCAAATTGCCTCTTGTAGGCCGCTGACTTCGGGGTAGTCGAGGAACAGTATATACCATTGCGCGCTTTGGATAAAAATACTTGTTTCAAAGGAGTTATTATATGGCTGACTTAAAAACAAAGGGACTCTGTTCCTCTTGTAAATCTGAAGTACCGAAAAATAAACGTTCAATAATGAGCCACATTTTAAAGTGTAAGGAAGGCATTGGATCTAATAGTTCAGATATTTCACCACATATGGTTATATTAATTGAGGGCAAATACGATTCCGGGTACTGGCTTGTTATCAAAGCAAGGCTAGATATTACAATGAAAGAACTTGATAAATTCCTAAGGGATATATGGGTAGAATGCTGCGGACATCTGAGCAGTTTTTTTGACGGACCTAGGGAGATTGGAATGAAAAAGAAACTAGGTGATGTATTTGAAAAGGGCCGCAAAATATCATATGTATATGACTTTGGTACTTCAACAGAAATTAAACTATCCTTGGTAGAAACATATGAGTCTGAGGAAACAAAAAATATTCAAGTACTAATAAGGAACAAAGAAGCTGATTATCGCTGTTCATATTGTAACAATAAAGCAATTTATATCTGCCCCTATTGCTTGGATGAAGAGGAAGGGCTTTTATGTGAATCTTGCAGCGAAAGTCATGATTGTATTGAAGTTGACGGAGGTTTTCTTTTGCCCCTGGTAAATTCTCCACGAGTAGGAGAATGCGGATATGGCGGTTATGAAGAAAAGGACGTGAAAAAATATTTCCCTAAGGAAATCATCTAATTTTTCCATGTACTGCCATTACCATTCGGATCTTTTCTACTGATGTTGATAGATCCATCTGACCCTTACTGATGATGGAGAAGTATCTGGTGGTAAAAGCTGTATTTGGCTTACACAATCTTGGCCAATCTCTTCAAGCAGTTACGAGGTCTGGGTGCTGGAAGTTCCGAAGCCATACTGCTTTCACACTGCTGGGTACTGCTCTGTTTCTAATGCTGATACGGTTTTCGGCAGCAGACCAACTAGTTCGGCAGCTTTTTGCTGTTTGAGGTTAAGACTTCCACGCCGTGCCCTAGTATTTTTGAAAGCTGGTCTGGATTATTTGCAAAATATTCCCTGTAGAGTCAAAAAGATGTTTTATCGGTATTAAGCTCCGGGGCATGGCTGTGAAAACAGAGGACCTGTCATCATCATCAATTAAAATGGTAGTACCAGAATTAGTTATTTATAATGATCCAGAGATCCTGTTCCCCATTGTTGGGATTACTTATCCATCCAGATCTGGAGCCTGGACATTCGCTAATTAGCTGCCAATTATAGGAAAAATAAATTGATATATCAAGAATAAAACCAAAAACAGATATCCTTAACAATATTTCAAAGCTATTTTTCAAAACTCGGTTGTGTTATTTGGAAACACAAACTACTATTTATAATAAGGCAATAAGCCAAACCTTGTAAAAAGGAACAGTCCTTGGGCAATACACTTAGTACTAACGGGAAAATATTTTTTATTGCGCTTGTTTTTTTGTTTGTATTAACTATGCCAGTCTTTGCTTCTGAAGGCGGGCATAACGGCGGCAACATTACCCATCAGATGATGGTTCTGGTACTTCAAATTGGAGTAATAATTTTCGCTGGATATTTTGGTCTCAAAATCGCGGAAAGGTTCAACATACCTGGTATATTAGGGGAACTTGCTGCAGGCATTATTATCGGACCTTTCCTTTTAGGCAGGGTCCCTCTCCCTGCTTTTCCCCACGGTCTTTTTGAACACAGCGGCGGCCATGTGGCAGTAACCCCTGAACTTTTCGGGTTTGCAATGGTTGCTTCCATTGTTCTTCTTTTCCTCAGCGGTCTTCAAACAGATTTAAAGCTTTTTCTCAAGTTCGCAGTAAAGGGCGGTCTTGTGGGGATAGGCGGAGCCCTTGTTTCCATGGTGGCAGGAATAATTGTTGTGGGTATGAAAAGCGGCGGAAACTGGCTCTCCCCAGCTTCTGTTTTCGTCGGTGTGGTTGCAGTTGCTACTTCAGTCGATATAACCGCCCGTATTCTGAGTGAAAAGAACAAACTTGCCTGTCCTGAAGGAGTCACTATATTCGCCGCCTCTGTAATTGAAGATGTAATTGGGATTACCTGTCTTGCAGTGCTTTTGAGTATAGACAGCTTTATTGGAGAAAGGGGCGTTGCATATGGGGCAATTGTGTTGGTCGCTGCAAGAGCCTTTTTTGTCTGGCTGGGTTTTACCGTTTTTGGAATTGTCTTTTCCCATAAACTCGCTCGGCTTTTGAAGGTAGAGAAGAATAATTCCCAGATCGCAGTCCTTGCAATGGGGCTTGCCCTTGTTGTTTCAGGCTTATTTGAAACAGCAGGTCTTGCTATGATAATTGGCGCCTATGTTGTGGGTCTGTCCCTTTCCAGCACAGACCTGGCGGACGTTATTCAGGAACGGATCGAAGTAATACATAATTTTTTTGATCCCATCTTTTTTACTGTTATGGGGATGATAATAAATCTCGAAGTGCTTTTCAGCCTGTCAGTGCTTGCCTATGGACTGCTCCTTGCTGCATTAGCCATAGTGGCCAAGCTAATCGGCTGTGGTCTGCCTGCTCTGGCCATTGGTTTTACCGGCAAAGGGGCACTGAGGATCAGCCTTGGAATGATGCCCAGGGGAGAGGTCGCCCTGATTATTGCCGGTATCGGCATTAGCGCCGGGCTTCTGAATGATATGCTTTTCGGTGTGGTAATCCTCATGACTCTAATTACAACAATGGCTACACCTCCCTTGTTCAGCAGGGCTATCTCTTCCCGGGGCAGGGGTACCAGAACAGATGTTGACCGCGGGGAGAATGTCAATACAGAATTTGAGCTTGGATCAAGGGACCTGACCCGGTTTCTCTTGACTGACATTGTGAATACCATGAAACACGAGGGCTTTTATGTCCATGTGGCAGAACGGGAGCAGCAGGTTTACCAGATGCGAAAAGAAATGGTGTATATCTCTCTAGTGGTAAATGATGCAAACTTTGTATTTACAAGTCAAAAAGAAGATGTCACATTCATTAATAATCTTGTGTATGAATCCATATTGACCCTTCAAAGCCGTGTTGAACACCTAAAAAAAATAAGTAAACCCGTGGAGCTTCAAAAGACCCTTATCGGAGATACAAACCGCACTGCGGTGAACTGGTTCAGTGTTCTCGATGTTGAGTGCATTACCCTTTCGATTCATGCAAAAGAAAAAGAAGCGATAATTAATGAACTAGTGGACCTTCTGGAACACGCGGGAAAAGTAAAGGACAGAGAAGCTGTGCTGGAGGCTGTACAGGAAAGGGAGCGAAGCATGAGCACTGGAATGCCCCACGGGATAGCTCTTCCCCATGGCCATACATCCGGGGTGGACAAACTCTGTGTCGCTGCAGGGCTGTCTAAAGAAGGGGTAGACTTCAATGCACTGGATGGAAAGCCTTCCCATGTGTTCTTTCTTATTATTTCTCCAGAGGATGACCCAGGCCCGCATTTACAGGTTTTATCCGGCATAGCGGGGATCTTAAGCTCTGATCAGGCAGTACAGGAAATTCTAAGAAGCGCGAGCCGGACGGATTTTATCTCCTTTATGGCAAAGCACTCAAAGAATTAGACTTCCTTGGTTCCAAGTTACGCGTATTTCCCTATTAATACCTGTACAAGCTGGTCTGTTTTTGCTTCTTCACCGTAGGCGAGGTTCATCATCAATATTCCGTTGACTTCCGCGAAGATCATTCTAGAGGCAATTTCCGGCTCATTATACCCAAGTTTCCTGAAAAGTCCGGTCAGGGAAGTAAAGAGCTGTTTTCCAAAGTCCTGAAAACGCTGGTAATAGCGTTTGAAGACTTCAGGCTGGTAGTAGAGGGTCAGAATTTGCTGCCATCCACTCTCTTCATCCAGAAGCATGGAAAATACTTCTTTTATTGCATTAGGAATTGATACGGATTTCGGGTCTCCAGTGAAGTAATCCTGAAGCATGTTTTCCACTTGGGACAGGGCATCATTCACAATAACATCCAAAACTTCTTCTTTACTGGAGAAATAATGATACAACAGGCCTACGCTGACATCCGCTTCTTTCGCGATCTGCTGTATGGATGCGCCTTTCAGGCCCTCTTCTGTGAATATTTTTGCTGCGCTTAGGAGGATTTTTTCTTTGCTTTTTGTACGCATTGCTTTTAGCTGGAAATCGTTTCTTGGTGACATAAAGTGATTTTACAAGTGAGTGATTATTCAGTCAATTAAGTAAAAAGGATCTTGGAGATAATTGTGCTCTTTCCTGCGAAAAGTGTCTTGATAGTGATTAGAATATTTAATGCTCATAGGTGGAAACAGACATAGCGTTGCAGGGGATTAGGAGAGCATTATCTATTCATGGGAATTGTAATTTGTACAGTCGTGCCGTTGTTAGTAGATACTTGTATTGTTGCGTCCAGCTGCGTCACAAGGGCGGTTACAATACTAAGACCAAAACTTTTGGGATGCTCAAGATCAATATTTGAGGGAATACCAATACCATTATCTGAAACTATTAATTGATACGCTGTTTTCTCCTCTGAGCTAAGATTTACTTCTATAGTCCCTTCTTTTTGCCTCGGAAATGCATATTTTACCGCGTTCGTTACAAGCTCATTCACGATAATCCCAAGGGGTACCGCGTCTTTTACCCCAATCTCTAGTTTCTTTGATTTACTTTTGATATTGATTTTATGATTTTGATAGGTTTCTTTAATATTTACCAGTAAATCATTAATATATCGCGAGAGCTCAATCGACTGGTAACTATCTGAATTGTACAGCTGCTGATACACCTTTTGCATGCTTTTCACTCTGCTGTCCGCTTCTTTCAGCGCTTCCTTGGCAGATGGGTTTACAATGATATTGCTCTGCAAAGAAAGAAGGCTGGAGATAATAAACATGTTGTTTTTTACCCTGTGGTGGACTTCTTTTAGGAGCATGTCCTTTTCTTTCAAGAGCTGTTCTATTTTTTTCTGATCTTCTTTGTTTTGGTTTATATCTACATGGGTCCCGATCATGCGGGTTGCTTTCCCTGAACTCCCGCGTTTTGCTGCTATCCCCCTGCCGAGTACCCACATATAATTCCCGTTTTTTTGTTTTAACCTATATTCAACCTCAAAGGTATCTGTCTCTCCGTTGATGCAGCCATTATTTACTTGGAGTACCTGTTCTGCGTCATCAGGATGCAGAGAAGCCTTCCATGTTTCTATCAGGTTTGAAAATTCCTCTTGAGTATATCCGAGCATTGCGGTATATCCTGCACTGTAAAACACTTCTCCTGTTTCAATATTCCAATCCCAAATACCGTCTTTTGTTGCCTGGGAAACCAGATCGAACCGTTCCTCGCTTACCTTAAGCTCTTCTAAAATTCGGGAGTTCTTGAGTGCTATTGCTGCGATCTCCCCGAACCGTGCAGTAATTTTTTCATCTTCTGCAGTGAAGCCTGTCGGCTTGTTTGCTAGTCCGATTATTCCGACAATCTGATTTTTGATTGGGAGTGGAGAAAAGAGTACGTTATTAAGCCGCATATGCCCTTCAGGCATAAAACCGACCCAGTCACTGTTCATAAAGTCATTATCTACTACAACTCTTTTTTGTGAATAGGATAATTCCCTTAAGCCCCGGATGGGCATAGGCAGCTCAGGATTCACTGTACACTTCATTCCT
Source organism: uncultured Spirochaetales bacterium (assembly GCA_964428555.1). GTDB lineage: Bacteria > Spirochaetota > Spirochaetia > CAYRYS01 > CAYRYS01 > CAYRYS01. The sequence continues at coordinate 7,907 of CAYRYS010000046.1, forward strand.
CCGCTGTCTAAGAAAAGTACCTTGTTTTCATTGCCGTCATCTGTAAGAAGGGCTACATATCCTGATGCTGCTCCGGTCTGATTTTTCGCGAGCTCGAAGATTGTCTGTGCAGTGTGTTTGAAATCGGTCTGTTCAAGTACAGCGAGACTGGCTTTTTGTAATGCATTGCTTTCGTCCTTCTGTTTTGCAAGTATTCTCACATACTTTTCAATAAGAGTTTGTTTTTGTCTCTGTTCAGTTACATCCTGTACCAGTCCCAAGGTCCCTTCTATTTTGGCTTTGTCACTACGGTATGGTGCCGCATGTACACGTAAAAATCTGTTTTCTCCGTCTTTTCTTATAATTTCAGTTTCATAGGTGCTGGATTTTCCCTGTTTTCGTGTCTCTGTTTCTTTCTTGATCTTATCTTGGTTATCCTCAGTAATAAATTCTGTTATCTTTTTTCCAATCAGGTCTTCCTTTGCATACCCGCAAATTCTAGAAAAAGCTGGGTTTACAAAAAGGATTTCTTCATTGTTATTAACAATACCTATTCCTTCCTCCAGGTTTTCAACAAGCTGTCTGTACTTTTCTTCATTCTGGCGGAGCATTTCAGCCTGATGCTCGCGCTCTGTAATGTCCCGCATAATGCTGCAGGTCCTAAAAGATTTTTCAGTACCTATGGTAAATATGATTGATTCAACAAAGCGGATGCTTCCATCCTCTCTTTGGATCTTATTCACCAGGGGCTTATTCAGCCACGGCGCGTTCCCTGTGCGGAAGAAATTCCGCATCATCTCTTTATAAGTTGATACTGTCCTTTTATTCTTCCGCTCCGGCGGAGCGAGCTGTGTTTGTATTTCATCAAGGTATTTGCCAATTACCTCATCCGAATGTTTTCCGGTTATACTTTCCTGTGCAGGGTTCCAGACAAGTATTTTCCCTTCCTCGTCAGTAAGCACAATCCCGTCATTTGCATTTTCAATAATACCGCTGAAAAGCTTCTCTTCTCTTACTACTCTCCGCTGAAGTGTTTGTGTTTCAGTTTCATCATTATAGACAGAGACTATCGCATTAGAAGGCAGTTTATACACAAAGGAGGTACGCCATCCTTGCCTTTCCTTGTCTTGATAAAATGCTTTTGAATTTTCTTGCGCTTCTCCGGTTTTCCAGACATCTTGAAGTACTGAAAAAATACCGAAATCCTTTACATTAGGGTATGCTTCAGTAATCCTTTTCCCAATTACTGCGGACTTTTTCACATTGTCCATTGCTTCAGCTGCTTTATTCAGGTTTTTAATAAGAAAGTCTTCCCCGTCTTCTATTGGTTCAAGGACCGCGATACCGCTTTTGGAGTGGTTGAACATATAACGGAATTTTGCTCTGCTTTCCTCAAGCCTCTGGTGGACATCAAAAAGTTCAAAAGCCATGTTGATGGATGAAAGCAGGACAAAATCTCCTGAGTTTTTTAACACATACCCATAGCGTGTAATATTGCGTACTTTGCCGACCATCTCTTTCTCACTATGGGAAGTAAGAAAAATAATGGGAAGGCTCCGGATCTCAAGAATACTTTTTGCTGCTTCAGTACCGTCAATCCCTTTTCCAAGGTCAATATCCATGAGTATTAAGTCAATTTCCTTGTCATCTTTTACAGCAGCAATTGATTCCTCTCCGGTAAACACAGTTTTAACTGAATATCCGTTATTTTCAAGCATTTGTGCTTCAGAAAGTGAGATAAGGGCTTCATCCTCTACGAGTAAAATATTACTCTGTTGTGTGGTACGCATATTCTAATCCTAATTGATTAAACATAAAAATAGCAAGCTAAAGGATGAAGTTGTTTACTGTTATTATAAGATAGGTGATGTCAGCTCCCAAGGCTTTGGGTTATCTCCTTCATTGTTTTAAGGAGATCCTTCGGATTGTACGGCTTAATTACGTATTTTTGTACAAGTCCTGGTTCCAGATGGTCCGGTTCGTCCTGTCCTGATAAGACTATTGAGAATAATTTGTTGTTATACTCCCGTAGTCTCCGAATTGTTTCTGTGCCTGAAAGTTTCGGCATTTTCTGATCTGTTATTACAACATCCGGAGGAATGTCCCTTGCTGTTTCAATCGCTTGAAAGGGGTTTGTAAATGTGTAGGTATCATATTCCTCAAGGACCAGGCTTAACCCTTCAATCGTAAGAAAATCATCGTCTATAATAAAAATATTCACAATAAGATTCCTATAATAATCATGCCTTTTTAGGGTAATCGAATAATTATAATTCGATTATAAAAAAAAGTAAATAAAAGTTCACTCACTCTATTCCTGATAGCTGTGGAAACACCAATAATCTTCGAGGCAGAAGTAATACGGGTTCTTAAGAAACTCTTAAGAATTAGGTACGTCTTTGTTACGTATTGACTATTAGATTCTGAATCAGAAAACAATAAAAGGAGGATGATATGATACGGATCACTCTAACAATTATCGTACTATCTCTCTGTGTGTCAGTTTTTGGATTACCCGGAGATGATGAGGCTAGAGTTCTCAGTTCCCGAATAGTATATCAATAAAAAGAGGATTTTGCCCGAAATAAATTATAGTGATTAATTAGGAAGGTAAAAGGGAAAGCGGGAACACCGCCATGGAGGGGGGATTGTTTGGAATACTTCTTCTCCTATCTGCAGGATTTCTGGTTTTCGGGTTTTTCAGGAGAAGCACACCCCTGTTCATGCATGGTAAAGCGGGAAGTGTGAGACTGGAAAGGATGTATTGGACCGGCTTTTTACCCTGGTGAACTGGTTGCCAGGGTAAAAGCGCACATAAAGCGCTTCCAACGGCTTACTGCTTCCGAATCTGTTACTGTGTACGTGCATAAAATACGGGAGAAAATTGAAAAAGACCCGTCAAACCCGGAGTACATAAAAACTGTCTGGGGGGTAGGGTATAAGCTCGTGCTGTAATTTTCGTATTCAGAAGCTTCCGCACAGAGCATACATGCCTATCGCTGGAAGAACTCCCAATGGTATGTTACCTCCATCTCTCCGAAAAAGGAGCCCCCAGAACTCGTGCTTCCAGAAGTTTGATAGAATAGACTTGTGTAGCCTGTAGAATGATCGAAACTATAATACACAATACCGTTCGGCTCTCCTGAATGAAAAATCATTCGACCAGTTCCAGCAAGAAAAGGATGTTCAGATGTGACAGAAAACTCAATTACTGAGAATTCTCCAGGTACAGGGAGTTGTGATGCATCTATGGTGTGTTCAAAATCTGTACCATATATTAGTGCAGGATATGGAATAGTATATTCTGTTAGAATGCTAGATGAGTAATCTAAGGTGAATGTATGCACCCCGCTATAATGAGTAAGCTCACGGGTTTCACTGTAGCCCGCGAGCTGACAGCTATACTCAGAAAAATAATTATTGATATAGTCCCATAAAATTCCAACATCTAGGTCATCTGCTTGTTCTTGCAAGAGAGAACTCCAAAAAGATCCACCATTAGATAAGTTGAGGCGGTGCGCTTCGGCAGTGTAGAAGGTTGTATTGGTATCTGAAAAATCTAAATAGAATATGGTTAGTTCAGCGGTTCCTGTATCCATTACTTCATCGATTATAAAATCATCGTTTACACTGTCATAGGATACATTCCAGGTGACTGTGGCTGCCAAAGCATCTTCGGCTGTATCCTCTGTTGTATCTTCTGTTGTATCTTCTGTTGTATCTTC
>CAYRYS010000046.1:11710-26256 GCA_964428555.1 uncultured Spirochaetales bacterium
TCGGTTGTATCCTCGGTTGTGTCTTCTGAATATCCGCTCAGTGGATCATTGGGGTTGTTGAATTCAGGAATAGGATAGGGGCATGAAATTAAAAGAAGAATAAAGAATGCAATGTTAAACGCAGGGATTATCTTTTTCATATTCATTTCATCCTTGGAACCAATTTTCTGTATTAATAAGCCCTCGTTCATTAGTATTTGAGTTTAAGAAATCCGCAAAATGTTCCCACAGCTCCTGCGGAGGCATTCCATTTCTTGTGTGGTGTATTTCTCTGGACACATCAGTCCTTTCTTCCCATATGTTTTTCAGCCTGTTGTTGAGTCTTGTTCTCGGTTGTGTCGCGCTGCTGAAGGCGCTCCATCCACTCCAGGTAATTAATAGCGGTCCTGTGACTGCTCCAACCCATTTTCCGATTTCCAAGGCATTTGCTGAAAGATATGACCAGAAAATATCGTTGTGCATTGTTTCCAGTTGTGCCGGATCTGTAGCGCCCTGGTATTCCTCGTATTGTGCAGCTGCCGCATTTGCAATGTCGCTGGAAGGGTCAAGAACAAACTCATAGGCTGAATACCCTGAAAGTCCGGCGCCTGCAAGGGAGCCGAGGATAGGCAAGAGGGGACCAGGTCTGTTTTCTCTATCCTCTTGGTAATCTTCGAAAATGGCATCTATCAAATCGCGTTCAAGGTTTAATTGTCCAAGCATGGCAGGAGAACAATAGGGAGCCCACCTGGATATCTGCTCATATGTACTCTGCACTAATTCAAGTTCATTGCTTCTCCACTGCTCAGCAGCGTGGAGTGTTAAAATATAGCAGTAGTAGTCGACCGCAGCTGCCTGGAGCTGGAAATCTTCGGAGTCCCTAGGTGCTTCGACAGCTGAAAATATGCTCACTGCCTCTTCAATTGAAACCTCGCGGATGCTATCCGCGTGTGTGGAGGATAGGAGCATAAGGCTATTTGATGCCCACCTGCCCATTCGGCTGAATATCTCATTTTTTTCCTGTATAAGGTCAGGGCAAAAGGAAATATCAGCAAAGAGCTGCTCGGCTTCGCCGAACCTGTTCACTCCGGTTTCAAAGGATGCAAGGTCCTCTGCGGGTGAGTGGTATATCCGGGTAATTTCTTCTATTCTGGTTTCTTCCTCCGGCAGTAGATAGGGAATAGAAAACCTGATTGTTGCTGTTTCATCTTCTACAACAGTTATATCTTCAGAATAGATCCTCTGTGTTTCTCCAAAACGGTTTTGAAAGATATTGATTGTGTAATCACCATTTAGTACATCATCTATTGCATCCTGGTTTTCCACGATTCTCATATTGTTCAGTTCTACCCAAAAGTCTCCTGCTCTGTCAGTGTGCTCAAGCTCTATGTTTCCATACCCAATATGAATTCCGCTGAATGTCTCCATCAGTGAAATAGTGGTTCTGTCAACTTCATCAAAAATATCGAAGATATCGTGAATTTCCGCTTCTTCAGTAATGCTGATCTCAGAGTCAGCAGCGCTAAACACGGATATCGAGAAATGCATAATACCGTTTTCATCTTCTGTAAGTTCTCCGAATATAATGTTGTCAAGGCTGTGCTGTTCAGCGATGGTGTTTAATTGTTCAATGGTCATTTGCTCTGGCTGTAGTGCATCTTCCTCAACAGTTGCTTCCTCAGGTAGTTCTTGAATAATGTGATAGGAGCCTATGAGCTCTAAGTTAAAAAAGAGTGTTCTGTACACCTCTGCGCAGATTGTATCGCATTGCCTGCTGTCTGAAAGGTTTTCAATGGGATGAATGTATACCCTTGGGAGCAGCTCATCTGAGTCTGTCTGGCAATGGGCTTGAAATGATACTGTGCATAAAAGAAGCAGAAAAACAAGAAAAGCTATGCTGAAGGTTTTGGTGTTAAAGGAACTGAATTTGCATATTAGCATTTCATACTCCGAACAGGTAAAAGATTGTTTACGTAATATTTTAGTACAAATTGCACTAAAATAATATTATATACATATCTATTAAATAATCAAATAATTAATGCCTTTGGTGTTAAAGTTATTAAAAAGCAGGGTTGATGCCTCTTTGCTTGTGCCCAGGAGATTAGAAATATTTGAGATTTTATCACTATTCATTTGAAAGGGAACAGTTATTGCACTATTATTAATGGAGAATTAGCAGGGAAGGGTTAGCGATATGAAGATGTTAGTAAGATTTTTCCTTATATGTTTTATTGTTTATGCAATTACCGCGTGTCCTATGTTTAATCCAAGTGCTGGACCGATTTTCGAACCAGCGGGAGGTACCTTTACCGGACCGGTAGAAGTGACTATGAATGCAGAGAGCGGAGCACGGATATACTATACTGTAAACGGCGAGAACCCGACTACAGAGTCAAGTATGTATTCCGGGCCTGTGACGATTGATCGTACATTAACCTTAAAAGCACTGTATATCAATGCTGATAACTTTATTTCACCCATAACCGAGGCAGCGTATGAAATAATCCTGCCTGATGCTCCTGTCATTACTCCTAATGAAGGTACATACGATTCCCCGATCACAGTTGAGATATCCTCTCCAGCGGAGGGGACCCTGTATTATACCCTGGATACCAGTGACCCAAGAGAATACGGTATCCGGTATACAGGAGGGTTTACCTTGTCCTATTCTGCAACTGTGAAGGCAGTTCTTGAAAACTCAGATGGTGTGTATTCTGCTGTAACAGAATCAGCATATATTATCGGCACTGATAACCAGGTAGTACAGTTCTCTAATGCGTACATAGACATAATTGCAGGAAAGCTCTACGGAGTTTCCCAGAATGCAGAGTACAGTCTGGATAACGGTACAACCTGGTCAGCTTGTACTGCTCCGGTAATGACGATAAATTTCCAGCCCGGTAACAAGGTATGGGTCAGAAACAGTAATGATACTAGCGAGACCTACTATCTTGGAACTGTGGAGGCTGTATCCGGCAGGTCGGACATTATTCCAACTGCCTATGGTTTCCGAGTTGATTGGTCGAACCCGGATTATCGCCCAGTTTATGGCAAGGCTTATGGAAGCCCTGGTCAGAACTGTACAATCCAGTATTACCTCACAAATATTGGAGATACAGATACAACAGCAGATATGGCTGTGGATTTTTACTTTTCAACAGACAGAAATATTACACCAGAGGATACTCTTCTTGTCAGCGAATCAGCAATTTAAACTGTTTCTCCTGGAGAGTACCAATGGATGGACAACACCAGTTTTACTGTACCGTCCCTTGCTGAAGGTACCTATTATATCGGATACATTGCAGATACCGGGAATGCTGAAACAGAACTGAACGAGGGAAACAATGCCTCTCTCCCGCAAAACACCTTGGAGTTTCAGATAGTCAACTCCACCGCGCTTCCTGAAGGGGCTGTAAAAGTACTCAATTCCTGGGGTGATTCAGGCTCCTGGGAAAATGTGAATGACGGACATTACTGGATAACCTATGACACAATGCAGGTACTTCAAATGGGGATATACTACTACCTAAACAGTTTTGACCATATATACGAGCCGACTATTGTTGCTGTGTTTGAAATTGACCACCAGTATAGGGACGACTGTCAGGTAATACTTTCCCTTGGAGACCCGAATGATCCTGTTACCGAGCGCAGGTTCCAAGTAGAAGACTATAACGGTAATCTTTCATCTGGGCCCCAGCCGTTTCCGAACAACGCACTTGCCTTCGATATTTCAGAATTTGCTCCGTATATTAATGAATATGATGTATATCTGAGTGTAAACAACTCAGGCTCTTACTCCGGGACGCTTCAATCCTTTTCTATTGAATACTATAGTGTCTACGATTCAGGCCCCTTCCATACGGTTGTAGGCCAAAACGGCAGTTTTTCCGCAGCAAGTAAGACAGATTATGTTGCAAATACAGCAGGAGAGTTGTCCGATGACCAGTGGTTTGACATACAGCCTGCCTCCAGAGCGATTGATCCTGAAACCGGCCTTGAGATTATTCAGTCCAGGCCTAGTGCACAGGAACTTGAGCGGGATATGGAGCTTATCGGTGTGTATGAAGAAGGCAGGAACTATAACCAGGTGGTAAATGGAAACGGAACTGGCCTCAGGCCCCCTACAGAAGAGCAGTGGCAGCAGATGTACAGGCTCCGCTCAGTGGATACAGGGCTTCATAGAGGCACATCTGACGGAGACGGGACCCAGAATTTTGTGGATTTAACGCAAACCCAATGGTTCCCTCCTGTCGGTAGTCAAGGTGATAAAGGTTCTTGTGTTGCCTTTAATACTGCGTATTATGTACACACATACCTGACAGCACGGGAGTACGGGTGGGACCTTTCAAGCATGAGTTGGGATGGCGGAGATTCTGGTATTCCGAGTAACCCGGCATTCGTGTTTTCCCCTGATTATGTGTACCATCAGATCAACTCAGGTGCAGACAACGGATCATTCTATTTTGACGCGGTCTCACTGCTGGTAAACCAGGGTGCTGCAACATGGGAGAGTATGCCTTACGATATGTCAGACCATACAACCTGGCCCTCAGAAGCAGCATTTAGGGAAGCAGCTCGCTATAGGGGCAGGGAAGCTTCGGCAAACGAAGTTGTCGGTTACTTTACCATTGAAACAGATGAAGATATCCGTATGCTCCATGCACTGCTCCAAGCCGGTTATCCGGTTGTTACAGGTGTTAATACAGATTACGTGTATGAACAGCTGGATGCGAACGATGTGCTTGAAATGAGTTCAAAGCCGGATGGATATAACCCAACAAACCACGCGAACACAATCGTGGGATTTTCTCAAGGAACCTCCTGGGACCCAAGCAACCCGGATTGATGAGGGAGGATACAGGGGCCGACCGCTCATTGAGTATGGAACTTTCCAAAGCGAAGTTCCGGTACCGAGATGTCGGGAAGGAAGACGACACTTGTCCGCTCATCGAGTGTTTTCAACGCAGTTGAAAATGTACCGAGATGACGGAGAAAAAGATACCACCTGGAATATTCTACGCAGCAGAGCTGGCTGGTTCTCCCTCCTCTCGATACACTGCCTAACGGCAGTACTCGAGGAGCGTGGTGTTCCGCAGCAGAGCTGGCTGGTTCTCCCTCCTCTCGATACACTGCCTAACGGCAGTACTCGAGGAGCGTGGTGTTCCGCAGCAGAGCTGGCGGTTGTGCGCTCCTCTCGATACGATTCCGCCTTGCGGAATCAGTCGAGGAGCGTGGTTATCAGATGTAGATCCTTGAGCATCGTTGAAAGGATCCTCCAGTGATACCTGTCCCTGTCTGCCTTTTACTTTTTTTTAAGCTTTTGCCGCACCATCTGCAGGGCATCTGATATTTCAGGGCTGCCGGTTAGTTTTTGAACAATGAAGTAGATGCCAGCCCCTACTGCTGTGAAGCTGAGAATAAGGGCGATAACCAGAAAGCCGTTCATTTCAGGCAGGGAGGCAGTAAAAAAAGAAGAGCCAATGCTTAGAACTGCTGCCATGAGTGCTCCTGCTGTAAGTGCACGCACTATGGTAGCTGTTAGTCCTGCCCATTTTTTTAAGGATAGCCGTTTTTTAAGCAGAAAAAGCAGAGCTATAGCCTCCAGGCTGTTGGTCAGGCTGAATGTACCTGCAAGCAGATACAATGGAAGGCCGCGGGAAATGAGAAAGCCCAGAAATATATTTACACCTACAATAACCGCACCAATGAGGACCGGTGTTTTCGTATCGTGGAGTGCGTAAAACGCTCTTACAGCCACTTCTGTGATGCATGCCAAAGGCAGTCCTGCTGCAAAAAAGAGCAGGTACATTGCAGTGGTATGTAATGCTTGAATATCAAACTGGCCGCGCATGTAAAGCAGCCTGATTATTGGAAAACGGAGGCTGAAAAGCCCAAATGCTATGGGAATAGCGAAGAACAGGATTATCCTAAACACTTTTCTCAGTGTATTTGCATAGGAGTCCCAAGCCTCCTGGTTTGCGTATGTAGCAAGTGTCGGAAACGCGACTGTCCCAATACTGATACCGAGTATGCCCAAGGGAAGGTTGAACAAGCGGTACCCATATTCCAGGGTTGTTATCATAAAGCTTCCGCCAAAGGAGGCGAATGCCCGTAAGGCAATAAAGTTGATATGGAATACTGCTTGTCCCAGGATTCTCGGGAGCATGAGAAACATTACCTGCTTGAACCCAGGTGTCCTCCAATTCAGGCTTGGCTTGTATTTAAAGCCAACAGAGATGAGCCCGGGGAGTAATACCAGAAAATACAGAACAGCTCCGAGGATTACTCCGTATAACACACCGGAAATGTCATCTGCAGATGAAAAAAAGGCAGCACCTGCAATAATACTCAGATTGTAGATAAGCGGTCCAATGGAAGTAAGGAGAAAACGCTTAAATGAATTGAGAATTGCAAGGGACACCCCGCAGAGTCCGAGAATTATCGGCTGTATTAGGAGTATCCGGATTATCTGCACAGTAAATGCCTGCTGGTCCGGGGACTCTCCAGGCATAATAATTGAAGGAACAAGTACAGGAGCGGTAAGGTAAAAAAGCAGGGCGAACCCCATTGCTGCCAAAAGTGAAAAATTAAGAACTGTGCTTACAAGCTGCCATGCATCCCTTTCCCGGTCCTTTGCAAGATAGCGGGTGAATACAGGGATAAGGCTTGAACCGAGGGCTCCACCGATAACCAGGAGGTAGATTGCATCAACAAGTCCGAATGCTGCGTTATATGCTCCTAAGACTTCGCCTGTGCCGAAGCGGTGAGCAAAGACGCTGGTACGGAGAAGACCGAGGAATCGGGAAATGATAGATGCAGTAATAACAATTAGACTGTTTTTGAAAAGGGACGCTGAACCTTTCATTTCGTGTACCGCGGTTTTTTCAAAGATGGCTCGCCTTTGAGTTTTTTCCAAATCTGCATAAGTCCGGGAATTGCTCTGGTTATTATTTTATAGCGCATCGGTTTGATGGGAAAGTCCCAAGCGCCTATGTGTTCAGTAAACTCTCCGCCAAAGCCTGACTTAAACCTGTAAACACCCCAAAGGGGATCGCTTTCATCCATTACTGTAGGTGCGCCCCACATGTCATATACCTGAGCACCGTTTTGCTTTGCCCACTGCATTGCTTCCCATTGAACAAGGTATGCAGGCATCTTGTTTCTGTGCTTTGGGATAGAAGCGCCGTAAAAATACCATACTGTTTTTCCGAAAATAAATGCAAGGACTGCAGAGACAGTATCTTCCTGGTAGGAGGCAAGAAAGAGCGCTGCCTTTCCCTCTTCCAGAAACTGTTTCCAGATAGGTTCATAGTATGAAAAAGGGCGGACTGTGAAACAGCCCCTGTTTCCGGTATCCTGGTACAGTTCATAAAATAGGGGAAGATCTTCAACTGTGCCAACTCTTATTTCCACACCCTTTTTTTTCGCCAACCGGATATTGTACCTGGTCTTTGACTTCATTCTGCCCAGGACCTGTTCATCATCCTCTAAAAGGGAAATACGGACAGTGTTCTTAAACTGGATATCATCTCCCTTTATCCACTTTCGCTTTGAAAGTTGGTTTTTGACATCATCTGAATCGGCAAGGTCAGGATCTATTTTAATATATGCACCTTTATTGTCTTTTCCGTATTTTTCCAGGCAGGAGAGGACATAATCAATTGAAGCAGGGTCTGTTTTGCATAGAAGGGGGCCCTTCGGCACATAGCAGATTTTTCCTGCAGCCCCGGGAAGTGTTCGGGTAAGTACAGAGGCGGCACCGATTAGGTTTTCTCCCTTTTTAAACACTAGGCGTTCTGCGTTCCAGGAAGTCTGAGCCTTCAACTCTCCCCACGACCAGCTTTGGAGTATATGATGGTTTGCCATGGAAGATGCAATATTGTCCCACTGGGTTTTATCAGCTATTGTGCGGTAATCCAAACCTGCTCCTTTTTCTGGAATACTAAGACTAAGGCCTACTATAAGACCCTGATATTACTGTGTCAACCATGCTGCTTGGAAGAGTGGTTTATCTGATGGTGCCAGCTGAGGCGCCGGCATTGTGATTAGAGAATATGCTTATACCAGATATTCATAGACTCTATTCCTGTTGATATTCTGGTATTGTTTTTCAGTGTTCCTGAGTAGCGGTACCCCATTCTATAAAAGGCGACATTTATTCCTGCCGATGAAAGCCGTGCTATAGTGAACAGGGTGGGGATCTGCATCTCCCGCATCTCCTCCTCCAGGGCTTGGAGCAGGGTTAGGGTAAGGCTTCTTCCCCGTTTTTCTTCCAGTACTGCTAGATCGGTCATTTCTGCGTTGCGGTACAGGGTGTCCACCTCAGCAGATCCGGCACCGATTAGACTGGCCCCTTCAAAAACACCAATGTAATGTACATCTTCGTCCATTGTTTGATGAATATACTCCGGGTCTTGGATGGGAAAGGGGTATGCAGGAAAGACCTGTGCATACAGATTTGCCAATGCGTTCGCGTCCTGGTGTGTCAGCTTTCGCAGATGGTACGGCGCATTCAGGCACGGCGGCTCAATCGACTTCTTTTTTCCGAGAATTGTTTTCAGAGTAACCAGCTCTTCAAGGGGCGGGTCGCTTCTGTCAATATCGTAGTATTTGCCGAGGAAAAAGCCCGTTGCTCCCCCTGAGATAAACCGCGGTACCGATGCCTCGATGCTGTACCCTGCAGAGAGGAAGGCAAGCAGTGCTGCCTCAGGTACCTTTGCAAAACATTTGGTATAGTTATTGTCTCTGCAAAGCTTGTCAGCTTCTGCGATAATCTCCTCTGCATCATTGGGTGTTACACGCATGATATATACTCTGTTATTTTCATTCCCATGCTGGAGCTTTGAGTCTCCTCTTTCAAGTACTGTATCAGCCATCTGTACGGCGCTCCAATCTCTCAGTATCCTGTGGAACCAGACTCTGTCTATCGTCCCAGTCAGAGAGTAGTCCCTGGATACCGATTGCCTTGCCTTCATAGGCATCATCCAATTTCAATTGGAGATGACAGTCTTCGCATTTTCTGTCACAGTAGGTTGCACTATATTCTTCAGGTTCCTGATATGTAGTAATTACCCCTTCATAGTTACGGAGAATTACCTTGTTTGTAGACCAGGAGATGAGGTAGTTCGGCATGACAGGTATTTTCCCTCCGCCGCCTGGAGCATCTACTACATAGGTTGGTACTGAGAACCCGCTTGTATGACCAATAAGGTTTTCAATTATCTCTATTCCCTTTCCAATAGGAGTACGGAAGTGATCAAGACCTTCTGAAAGGTCGCACTGGTACATGTAATAGGGCCTGACTCTGTTCGCAACCAGCTTTTGTACCAGCTTTTTCATTATTCTGGAACAGTCATTTACATCCCGTAAGAGTACAGACTGGTTACCCAGCGGGATACCGGCATCTGCAAGCCTGGCAAGGGCCAGCTTGGATGATTCTGTTACTTCTCTGGGATGGTTGAAATGGGTGTTAATCCAGATTGGTTTGTATTTTTTCAGCACCTCAATAAGGCCTTTAGTAATTCTGTAGGGAAGAACAACAGGCATGCGCGTGCCAATGCGGATTACCTCTACATGGGGAATCTTGCTGATCTCTGAAAGGATCCAGTCAAGGTAATCATTGCTGAGCATGAGGGGATCACCGCCTGAAAGGAGGACATCTCTTACTGAGGGGGTCATCCGGATATAATCTATGCCCTGCTGAAGGACTGCTTTGCTGGGAATAGACTCTTCATCTCCTACCTTCCGTTTTCTGGTACAATGTCTACAGTACATAGAACAGGTATTGCTTACATGAAAGAGTACCCTGTCCGGATATCTGTGTGTTATTTGAGGTGCAGGACTGTCCTTGTCTTCGCAAAGCGGGTCTTTCATATCTGTCCGCCGTACTATCAGTTCCCGCGGATCCGGAAAGGACTGCTTGAACACAGGATCGTTCTTATAGTCTTCTGCTTCAATAAGAGATAGGTAGTACGGTGTTATGGAAAGAGGGAATTTCTCAATGGTTTCTTTCAATTCTTTCCGCTCTTCATCTGCAAATGTGATTCCTGTGCACTCTTCAAAGCTGTCTATTGACTGAATGCTGTGCTTGAGCTGCCACTTCCAGTCATGCCATTTGTCGTGGTTCTCATCTATGAGGATTAGAATCTCTTTATGTCTATCTGTTAAACTAAACATTTGTTACTCCTTGTTGTTTAATAATAATAAAATATTGACTTTATGAAAGGAAAGGCATTAGTCATCCGGCGGTTCTTCGCTGGCGAGGTGTTTAAGAGTAGTCCTTATTTGTATTATAAACATAGATTGTATAATTAATTGTATTATAACAGATTATGAAATAAGGTTCAAGGCTGGGTAAAAATCGGGCTGGCTTAGGTGGAAGTTTGTAAAGATTAGCCAGCTTTTGTGTATGTGATCGCAGCTTTCAATGCTTCTTCCATAGAAACTGAAGAAGCCTGTCCTGACCAGGCAATGTCAAAGGCTGTTCCATGGTCTACAGATGTGCGGAGAAAGGGGAGGCCGAGGGTTACAGAGATAGTGCGGTGAAAGTCCAGGGTCTTTGCTGCAATATGGCCTTGGTCATGGTATAAGGAGAGTACAGCAGAGTATCTGCCTTCCTTTGCCTGGTGGAAGACTGAGTCAGCGCCAATTGGGCCTGCCACAGTGATCCCGTCTTTCTGTGCTTTGGCTATTGCAGGGTTAACAGCGTCAACCTCTTCTGTTCCGAAGAGTCCGTGCTCCCCTGAGTGAGGGTTCAGGCCTGCAACAGCCAATGATGGGTTTTTAATGCCCAGCATCCTGAGAGAGGCGAAACACCGGTGAATATAGGTGTAGACCCGGTCAAAGGTGACCATTTCGCATGCTTTGCGGAGTGAGACATGGCGGGAGAGGAAGAATATCCTGAGCGTACCGGTTTGAAACATTGTCAATGGGTCTTCTGTCCCTGTCAGACCGGCAAGCATCTCTGTATGTCCAATGTATTGGACCTTTGCTGCTTTCAGAGACTCCTTGTTTATTGTACCTGTTACAAGGGCGCCTGCTTTTCCTGCAGAAAGGTCCTCTACTGCACGCTCAACTGAAAGAAATGAGGCTGTTCCGCAGTCAGCATCAATCTTGCCTTCCGGATAATCGGTATTCTCCAGCTGGGGGTGTTCAATACAGTAAACGGTTTTTTCTTCAAATGAATGGGGTATTTGTGAGACAGATTTGAGATTCATACCTTTAGTGTACAGGTGAAAAGCCTTTTTCATTACTGAATACGGAGCATAGACTATAGGATGAGCTGAGCTTATTATATTCTCTGCTTCTAAGGCTTTTGCTGTGACTTCAGGGCCGATTCCTGCAGGATCGCCTGGAGTTATTGCGAGTATTGGCTTCATTTCTCTGTTTCTTTCTCGGGTTTCTCCGGTTCGTCAAACACAATTACTGTACCTCCCACAGAAATAACATCTCCGTCTGTGAGTTTTCTCCGCTTTACCGGTCTGTTATTGACATTTGCATCACCCTGTATGGTGTATGCATTGAGTTTTTCATCAAAAAGGATCGTAGCTGCTTCGGCTGAGACAGGCTCTGTCCCTGAAATTGTCAGATCGCAGTTCTCTTTGCCTCCTATAACCGTTTTTCCAGAGGAAAGGTCGATTGTTTGAGCGCTTACAACTGTACCCGGTGTGGGCAGTACATTCAGGCTCGGGTTTTTAATCTTCTTTTCGAACTTCAAAGCCATGAGCAGTATCCAGATTATGAGTGCGGCTGCAAAAACAATTGCCAAAAGCCAGATCGGCAGTCCACCTGCGGGGCCGAACATGAGAGGAGCAAAATACACTCTGCTTCCTTGGGTTCTTCTGGCTCGGACTGTTACTTCCACTGAATCAGCAGCAGCCGGTGCCGGCGTATAGGTTATCCTGTATTCAGAGGTTACTTGCTCACGGATTGAATCGTACACACCGAGGAGCTGGTTTGCGTTTTCCGCTTCATATACCCGTCCCCCGGTATTTTCCACAATCGTATGCAGTTCAGCTTCCTGGATAACACCAAAGTGAATTGCATAGAGTGTAGTTCCTTCTTCGATATATGCTCTGGATACCTGCTGTGGGGAAAATTCCCTGTTTCCGTATTCAGGGTGTTCTTCACCAGTGCTTTGGGAATAGGTTTCATTTACTCCGTCAGACAGTGCAATTATGACGCGGCGGCCCTGCTGGTCCTGCATCTCGCTGCCGGCAGCTAATAGCGCAGCAAAAAGATCTGTGTACTTTTCCTGGTCATTCGGCTCCTGAATGAGAGAAAGAGCATTTGCTGCGTGTTCTGTACTTCCGATAATTGGACTAAGCTGGGTATAAAATGTATTGAATGCAGCTAATCCGACCCTGTCGTTGCTGCTTTCAATGTCAGAGAGAAAATTGCTTACTGCCTGCCGGGCCTGGAAAACCTTCATCTCAGAGTCAGTGGCAGGTTCTATCCCCCCTCTTGCGTAGTACATACTCCCGGAATTGTCTAAAAGCAAGAGAAAATTCACAGTTGCTTCCTGGTTTACCTGTTCTTCAACCCGGGAAATCTGAATAGCGTGTTCTGCGTCCCCGGAAAGCTCTGAAACCTGAAAGTCGTCCATCCCAAGTCCTGAGATAGGGGTGCCTGCATTGTCTGTGACGCTTACATAAAGGTGTATCCTTCCGCTTGTTACTAAGTCAGTGGTATCGACTTGAGTAATCCGGACATCGTTTGCATATCCTGAAAAGAGGACACTGAAAATTATGGCTAGTAGAATACCGATTCTTTTCATTATCTGATCCTTTTATACTGTCTTGAATAGAAACTTTGCATTACCAATCCGCAGTACATCTTCCCACTTTAGGCGATGTGAAGTTTGTTTCTCTTCATTAACTAAAAGCGGAATTTCTTCGGATGCAGTAGAAATAACTGCTTTTCCTTTTTTAATGGTTACCACTGCATGTACCGGTGCAACAGCTTTGTATGCACTGAGAATAATATCGCTCTTTTTTCCGCTGCCGATTCTAACATTTTTACTGCTGAGAACAAATTCTTTGCCTTTCAGCTTTCCGTTTAATACCCGCAATACCCCTGTTGCCATGATCTTTTCAACAAGGCTGTAAACAAAACCAATAGTAAGACCCATTACACCAAGCCCGAGGAGCCGCGGCAAAAATGAAATATCCAGATATACCTCTGCAGCAGTAAATATTATACTTCCCAGCATCCCGCCGGATATTCCGCCGATAACGCCAATAAGTATCTTCTTGATTGAACGGGACCTAAGCCCTTCTGCCAGTGTTACAAAAATACCGATAACACTCCAGCCCACAAGTCTGGATAAGGGAACCGCCCACTGCCGGATTGAAGCATAGCTGATAAAGAGGGAATTTGCTGTAAGCAACAGTACTGCCTGTCCAAGGAAAAATCCTATTGTTCCACCTGTAATTCCCAGAAGCAGCCCTGCAATTGCTCCTTTAATAATCCGCGGCCGTAATGAGGTAACAATTCCCTCTCCTGAGCCGATGATGAGTCCGAAAATACCGCCTAAGAGCGCGCCGGAGGTAAGGCTGAAAAGAAAAAGACTTGGAAACAGTGCCTGAAATTCAGTAAGAAGTTCCATAATCGGCCATGCTGCAATACCTGCAGAAAAGCCGAGTGCTGCATATAAAATACGTTTTCTTGCGTGTGTCATAGCTTACTCCAATCGTAATACCCGTTCCTGGGTATCCCAAGTAATAATATACTCAAGCGCTTCTTCAGTTGAAACTGTAAAATTGGTTTCAGCTGTTCTTCCTCTGTAGCTTACCTGTAGGGTATAGTTTCCTGGACTTAAAAAGAGGCTTGTTCCCTCTGTAGAAAGCTCCGGAAGCCGGGCCAGCAGAGGGTCTTCATTCCCGGTAATATATTGGCCGTTGTTATTCAGCTGCCATTGTATTCCTTCAATACTCGGCCGGAGAGTAAGTGTTCCGGGAACCGGCTGAAGATGAAAGTTAATTTTCGCAAAGCGCTGTCTGTTTGCAGTATGTACCACAGCATATTCGGAAAAATATCCCTGAGTTTCAATTTTCAGTTCATAGCTGTTGCCTGAAAGAAAGCTTGTTGCCTGGGAGGTAACAGGCACCCAGTTTCCTTCGCGTTTGACAAAAAGCCTGCTTTCTGCAGATATGTCTTCTCCGGTGATCCTGTCTACTGCACGGAAGTTCATATCTATAGGGAGAGAGCGAACCGGTACATTTCCAAGAGAGATATTCATTGCATCCGCAGTTGCAGCTGATTGTTGCTGAAATGTCCGCGGTTCCAGATAAAATGTGCGCCACAGGACAACATCATCGTATTCTACGCGGATCCTGTAGTTTCCTGGGGGAAGATACAGCTTACCTGAGCGGTAACTCCACATTGCTCCGCTTTCAGCTTGAGAGTACTCAAAATCTATTCTTGGCAGTGCCTCGAATCTTGAAAGTTGGTTTTCTGATTCAGTAAAAAGTCCTGAATATACATTCAGATTCTCAGGGCCCCTGGAATCAGCAGGTATAAAAAGCCGGAACTCAACAGCGCCTGCAGAATTTGGCAGG
>CAYRYS010000047.1:0-17629 GCA_964428555.1 uncultured Spirochaetales bacterium
TTTGACTGTATAGAAAGTGTACCGTCAATCTGGCGTACCAGCCCCTCTATCATTTTCATTCCCAAGCTATGTTTCTGAATTTCCGCGAAATTCTCAGGCAGCCCCGCTCCATTGTCACCAATCCTCAGGAATACTGAATCATCCAATCGCTCGAGTAGAACCTGTATCTCACCTTTTGCATTATTTGGAAAGGCATGTTCCAGGGAATTGGTGATTATTTCGTTTACTAAAAGCCCCAGAGGAATGGCAGACTCTATTGAAGTAAAGTGCGCACCCCGTTCAAGCTGATGAACAATTCGGACCTTACCCGCAAAAGGATAGAGGTCACGTATGAGAATACTGATAAAGTCTCCAATATCAATATATTCGATTGTATCTGTTCTATACATTCTGTCATGCACAATTGACATGACCCGGATCCTCCGAAGGGTGTTAGAAAGAATAGGACTACATTCATTCTCTTTTTTTGCCTTCATCTCCAGGCTTAAAAGGCTGATAATTATCTGCAGATTATTTTTCACCCTGTGATGCACCTCGTACAATAGAAGGTCTTTCTCATTAATCATCTGCTTCAGCTTTTGGCTGTAAAGAATCTGTTCTGTCAAATCTTCAACAATTCCTACTATTTCAGTCGTATTATCTATGGACAGATAGCTTGATTTTTTGAACGAGAGCTGCCTCTTCCTGCCGTCCGGATAGACAAATTTACTTTGGTACTGCCTGGCCATACTGTTTTCAAGAAGCTCTATATCCTGTTTATTCATTAGATCGGAAATATTTCGGGATAATTTATTGTCTATTCTCTTGCCAACTATTTCATTCCTTGGTATACCGAGCATCTTTGAAAAAGCAGTATTAACTCCCTGGTATGCACCATACGAATCTTTAAAGAACACTGGTGTAGGAAGAGCATTCATTGCATTTTCCAGCCTCTGCATAGACCGTTCTGCCTCAAGTCTGCTTGCACCCATTTCAACCAGAGACTGAACAAAGGAAAAATATACCTGCTTAATGCTTTCAATCCTCTTTTTAGGAAGCACTGGGACTCTTCGCACTTCATCCATATAGTCTTTTCTTTGGAATCCCAAAGCATCTGCTTGGTCAAAAAAGAATTCCAGATCCTTTCCTTCCTCATCATACAAATACTGACCAAGATACAAGACTCCCAGCACCTCTTCATTCACCACAATCGGAGTTGCCGCATCCCATAGGCCATTTGCACATTTACTTTCAACAAATTCGCCTGGAACTAGATTTTCCTGTATTCTATGCCTATTCATCTGGCACCGTTCTACTGACAGAGGATTTTTATTGTGAAATGCAAGACAAAAACTCCTCCATCCTGCTGAAACAATTGTATTCCCCTCTAAATCCAGGATTGCCGCAGGAATACCAGCTATTTCCTGAAAGGAAATCAGCATTTTTTCAACCCGTTCTCTCTCAAGTACATCAGTAAATTTCATCACCCCACCCTTGCTTATTAAGAATCATTATCAAAAATATAAACTATTCTCTCCAATAATTCCAATCTTTTTAATAAAAAAAATGAGTTTCCATTTACAAATATAGCAGTAGTCGTTCTCATTAAGAACTGATATGTTTATATGTAAAGAAGGAATCAAATAGTGAAAGCAAATGCTGAAAATTATAAACAATATATAGAATCCATTCCGGAACCGATCATTCTTATAGATGAAAATGCGGTAATCTTCGATTTTAACCAAGCAGCGCAAGAGGAATCTATTATTAAGATGAATGATCTAGGAAAACCCTTTACCCAGACATTTATTCATGTGACTCACCATGAGTTTCTCATTCCCTTTGAAAAAGCAAGAACAGGAAAAAAAAACATCCCCTTCGGCTGGACAGGAAAAAATAATGGAATAGCAACTCACTATTCAGGGAAGATGAGTTTTTTATCATCCAAACTATACGGAACCAATGGTGTAATGCTTGTTATCCAAAGTCTTGACACAAACCGAGACCCTGGTCAGCTAAAAGAATTGGCGGAATACCGCTTTATTGCAACAAATGCCACAGACCTTATTTCCCGGTATTCGCCCCAGGGAGTATTCACCTATCTGTCCCCAGCATGTGAATCTCTTTTCGGATACAAGCCTGAAGAATTATTAGGTACTTCCGGATATGAAATCATCCATAAAAAGGACATAGATAAAATGCGGGCAGCACACAAGCAGTTGATCCAGCGCCCGGGGTCCTACATTTTTAACTACAGAGCAGTAAAAAAGGACGGAGCTGTAATCTGGGTGGAATCGAGCTGCAGAGCAGTTACAAGCCCCGAAACAGGGAAAGCAGAAGAGATTATCGCAGTTTCAAGGAATATCACTTTGAGAAAAATGATCGAGCTGGAGCGGGAAGCATTTTTCGACTATTCAATAGACATGCTCTGTGTAGCAGGGTTTGACGGATATTTTAAGCGGGTAAACCCCTCTTGGGAGAAAACCTTAGGGTGGGATGAAAACACCCTATTAACAAGTCCGTGGCTTTCGTTTGTACACCCTGAGGATAAGGAGGCTACCATCCGGACAGGGAAATCTTTACTTACCGGAGAGCCTATCCAAGGATTCGAAAACCGTTTTCTCTGCAAAGACGGTACATATAAATGGATTTCCTGGAATTCTTACTCACTCACTGAAAAACAGCTTATCTATGGTGTTGCAAGGGACGTTACCAGACAGAAGGAGCTCGAAAACACATTGAAAATGCTTGCAACCCAAGACGGGCTTACAGGTATAAACAACCGGAGACATTTTATTGACCTTGCAACAAGCGAAATGACCAGGCAAAAGCGGTATAACCATAACATAGTTATGCTCATGCTCGACCTAGACCATTTCAAAGATGTCAACGATAAATACGGCCATGGTGCAGGTGACCAAGTCTTACAGGATTTTGTTGCCAGTACACAGGAGAATTTGCGGGAACACGATATATTCGGCCGCCTTGGAGGAGAAGAATTCGCAATAGTCTGTATTGACTGTGGGTGCAAAGAAGGCTGGGAAATCGGTGAACGGATCCGGAAATCCATAGAAGAGCTGCATGTTGATTATAATGATACTAGAATCAGCTTTACTGTGAGTATCGGCGCAGCGCTTTGGAATGAAGAAGATACAGTTGAAGCACTTCTTCAGAAAGCTGATAAAGCACTCTATGAAGCAAAAGCAAAGGGAAGAAATATGGTCACCTGTTCCGCCAGCTGACTAATTTTACCCTTCTTACCTATTTTTTTAATTGATTTTGGAATTCAATTCCAAAATGCTTTATTATTAGCTATACATAATATCTTAGCTTTGGAGGGATGGTACATGAAGATTCAGTTCTATGGAGTAAGAGGAAGCTACCCTGTACCAGGGAAAGAGACTACCCGCTTTGGAGGAAACACAACCTGTGTAACCTTTACCAAAGAAGTACAAGGCCAGATCGCCCGGATTATTTTCGACTGCGGTACAGGCGCTATCCAGCTAGGAAAAGATATATTAAAAAATTATTTTGCAGGTAAGGAAAGCTTATACCTTAATATGTTTTTCACCCATCTCCATCCTGATCATACCCAGGCATTTCCCTTTTTTGCGCCTAATTATTTTCCGGACTGCAGACTGGAACTGCTCGGAATGCGTACCTTAAAAAAGCATATCGGGAAGATACTAGAACAGGAGATGCTGCCCCCGACCTTTCCGATTGAGTACAAAGACCTCAAGTCTCTGCGGATCCACCACGAAATACGGGACGGGGCTATAGTCTACGTCAGCAGTGAGCTTTCAGATAAGGGAACACTCTGCCTCCTTGTGGATACAGAAAAGCAGGAAAACTCCATTTTTAAAGTAGAAGCAATGCAGGCTTTTGCACCCAGTCACCCCCAGCAGGGAGCTGTATATTATCGGGTCACCGACCTGGATAACGGCAGATCCGCAGCATGTATCTGGGACATTGAAAGCCACTATGGCGGAGATAGACGGGTGATAAAGTTTGCCAAGAATGTAGATATTATGATCCATGATACGCAGTATACTGAAGAAGAATATCAGGCAGATGATATCATTGTCCAAGGATTCGGCCATTCCACATACCACATGGCTGTGGAGAATGCAAAACAGGCAAACGCAGGAAAGCTTATCTGTACCCATTTCAACCCTGCACACAATGATGCAAAGCTTGATAAAATTCAGATTCAAATGGCACAGGACTCTTATCCTGTGGTGCTTGCCAAAGAAGGACTTGAGGTTGAAGTATAAAGCCCTGTCTACTGGGTCTGCTCTGCGGTCAGCAGCTGTTCCTCCATTTGAATAATGCTGAATACCAGTCGTTCTAACTCTGTAAGCACCTCCACACGGTTCTGTTCAGAGAATTCATTTTTCGTTAGGGCTGACCCTAATACTGAAATGAAAGACTCAGATTGTGTAAGGAAAACCTTATTGTACCAATTACGGAACCCCTGTTTGAAATCCTTACTCGGTGCAGGGTGTTTTCCCTCTCCGAACCAGTTATTGTTTCTCAATTCAACGGTATATTCAAAACTCTGGTGAACATCAAGAGAAGTCAGTTTTTGGGGATTACCCTCAGTTAAATTCTGACGCAATAGGAAAAGGCCTCCGAGGAGATCGTCCAATTCCATCACTATATTTGCCTTTTCCTGACCAACAAGTTTGCCATCTCTAATTACTGAGTCTTTGTACCGTTCTTTGACTTCCTTTATTTCTGTTACAAAGCGCTTTAGCCACGAGGCAAGCTTATCAACATTCCGCATTCTGGGCGGAATAGGAGCACCGCCGCGCCAGGAACCGTTTGTAAAAAAATTTATTTTCTCTGCCATCTTTTTCTCAATATCCTTTTCTTGTTCGCGTTCTTGAGTATCATACCATAACAGGCTAGTGTAATCATATAATATTACTGTTCTTTTTAGCCCCATCATTAGCAGAGTTCCGGCTTCTCCAGGAGAAATCCCGGTTTTTCCTAATATGCCAGCTCATTACACCAACTAACAGAAAACTGTATAGGGATTACTATTCTTAATTGTATGAAGGTAACATAACGTTTTGACCTCCACAGCCGATATATTATATATTAGTATTATGATGTACTGGATAAAACCCTACCATATTTAAGGAGCTTCCATGGATTACAAAGTAAAAGACATCTCTCTACACAGTTGGGGAAGAAAAGAGATAAAAATTGCAGAAAAGGAGATGCCAGGTCTTATGGCTGTACGGGAAAAGTACGGTAACCAGAAGCCTTTAAAAGGTGTGCGTATTTCAGGAAGCCTGCATATGACTGTACAGACAGCAGTACTTATAGAAACCCTAACAGAACTTGGAGCAGAGGTGCGCTGGGCAAGCTGTAATATCTTTTCCACCCAGGACCATGCCGCAGCAGCAGTAGTAGTAGGGAAGACAGGCACACCGGAGTCACCAGCAGGAGTCCCGGTTTTTGCATGGAAGGGCGAGACCTTAGATGAGTATTGGCAGTGCACAGAGAAGGCACTCACTTTTGAGAATGGAAAAGGCCCGAACCTGGTAGTAGATGACGGAGGGGATGCAACACTCATGCTCCACCTGGGTTACCAGGCAGAACAGGATGCTTCTGTTATTGAGAGCGAACCTGACGGTGAAGATGCACAAGCACTTTACAGACTCTTACGCAAGATCCGGAAAAAGGTACCGAAAAAATGGTCTATAGCTGTTCAGGAATGGGAGGGAGTATCTGAAGAAACTACTACTGGGGTGCATAGACTGTACCAAATGCAAAACTCTGGAGAACTGCTCGTTCCTGCAATAAATGTAAACGATTCAGTAACAAAGTCTAAATTCGATAATCTTTATGGGTGCAGAGAATCCCTCATTGACGGAATTAAACGAGCTACTGATGTCATGATTGCCGGTAAAGCAGCGGTAGTATGCGGATACGGAGATGTTGGCAAAGGGTGCGCTGCAGCACTCCGCGGAATGGGAGCACGAGTCATTATTAGCGAGATTGATCCTATTAATGCACTTCAGGCAGCAATGGAAGGATATGAAGTCACTACTGTAGAAGATACCCTTGGAATAGGAAGCATTTATGTTACTGCAACAGGAAACAGAGATGTTGTTACACTTGAACATATGCAAAAAATGCGGGACCAGGCAATTGTGTGTAATATCGGGCATTTTGATAATGAAATACAGATGAACAGATTAAACGGAGCACCGGAGGTCGAAAAGGAAAACATTAAACCCCAAGTAGACAAATACCGCTTTCCTGACGGCCATGAAATATTCATTCTCGCAGAAGGCAGATTAGTTAACCTAGGATGCGCAACAGGACACCCCTCTTTTGTGATGTCCAATTCATTTGCAAACCAAGTCCTCGCTCAGATTGACCTTTGGCTCAATAGAAAAACTTATGAAAAAAAGGTCTATAGATTAGCAAAAGAACTGGATGAAGAAGTTGCAAGGCTGCACCTCGGCAAAATTGGTGTACAGCTGACAAAACTGACCCAAGCACAAGCTGATTACATAGGAGTTCCCTTAACAGGACCTTTTAAATCAGACCATTATCGATATTAGAACCAAATAAACTTGTACAATATAGCTACAGAAAAGGAGTTAGATAACAATGAAAGACTATGTTTTTACATCGGAATCCGTGAGTGAAGGACACCCTGATAAAATATGCGACCAGATATCAGACGCTGTACTTGACGCTTGTCTCTCTGAAGACCCTGAGTCCAGGGTAGCCTGTGAAGCCTACACTACTACAGGAATGGTACTCGTAGGCGGCGAAATTACGACTGAAACATATGTAAGTATTCAGGATATTGCAAGGGAAGTTGTCCGGGACATAGGGTATAACCATCCGGATTACGGAATAGACTGGGAATCTATGGCAGTTATGAGCACAATCCACTCCCAGTCAGAAGATATTGCAATAGGAGTTACCCAAGGCTCCGGACTTTTTGCAGAACAGGGGGCAGGAGACCAGGGAATGATGTTCGGATATGCATGCAGAGAAACAGAGGAGCTCATGCCTGCACCGATTATCTTTGCACATAAGATACTGAAATATGCAGCAGAGGTCCGAAAATCCGGAAAGCTTGACTGGCTCCGTCCGGACTCAAAGTCCCAAGTAACTATAGCGTATAGAGACGGAAAACCTGCCTATGTTGATACAGTTGTAGTGTCACATCAGCACAATCCCGAGATTAACCACGATAAAATACAGGAAGCGCTTATTGAAGAGATCGTCAAACCAGTACTTGCTCCAACAGGACTACTCACAGGCGACACCAGATATTTCATTAACCCCACCGGTAGGTTTGTTATCGGCGGTCCGCACGGAGACACAGGCCTTACAGGCAGAAAAATTATTGTAGACACTTACGGCGGTATGGGCAGACACGGAGGCGGTGCTTTTAGCGGAAAGGACCCAAGTAAAGTAGACAGGTCCGCTGCCTATGTTGCACGGTATGTTGCAAAGAATGTCGTTGCAGCAGGCTTCTGTGACCGATGTGAAATAGAGCTTGCATATGCAATCGGCGTTCCATTCCCTGTCTCAGTAACAGTTGACTCTCATGACACTGGCAAAATTCCTGACAGCCAAATAGAAAAAGCCATAGAAAAGGTATTTGATTTAACACCTTCTGGAATAATTAAAACATTGGACTTGAAGAAGCCAATCTACAGAAAAACAGCTTCATACGGCCACTTTGGGAGAGACAGCTTTCCATGGGAGAAAACGGATAAAATAGAAGATTTGAAAAAGGAAGTAAAATAGCCTATTATTACAGCAGGCAGGATCACTGCCTGCTTTTTATTTCTTATTTGGACAAAGGAAGAGCTATGGACGAAACAATTTATAAACGAAGTACAACAGGGAAAGGTATAAGAAAAAAGGGTGATAAGAACTCACTGCGGCTTAATATTGGAAACAAATCTTTTCAAGTTCATCAAAAGGTATTTATCGGAAGGAACGCTGAAAATGACATTCCCTTATCCGATCCGCTTGCATCCCGTATCCATGCCTCTGTTGAGATAATGAATGGCATATATTATCTCCGTGATATGGACAGCACGAACGGTACCTACATAAATGGGAACCCTTTAAAAAAAGGGGAAACCCGCAAACTGCAAAGGGGAGATGTCATTAAAATCGGAAATACTGAATTGAACTTAACAAACTAATCCGCATTTCCATTAAAGGATCCAGTATTTTTTGTATTTTTTTTTGATTTTTTAGAATCCAGCACTTATACTGAATAATAAGAAAGTTATATTGAGGAGAGAACAGGAATGCTTCCAGATAAAAGCCATCCGGCATGGAAAAAGCTAGTCAATGGAAAAAAAACGCATCAATTTAAATCGATACCTGCAGGATTATGTGTTTCCAGACTTGTGCGAAAAGTTTCTACTGATAACAGTAAGGAAAGTGTAGATCGGGCTGTAGATGAGCTTTACAGCTTTTTTGAGAAATATGAAAAAATTCTCTCAGTCGACATTAACGCCATTTTTAAGGAATAAAGGAAATAGAAATATGCTTAAGACTGTAAATGAAGTGAAACAGGAAATAGAAAAGGGGAAAACCCTATTGGTAGCTGGAGAGGAAGAGCTCCTTTTACAACTTCCTGCCGGCAATTGGATCGGCGGTACAATACCATACTTTATGTCAGAGGAAGGGGGCTTGACAACACAGGAAAGACTCTTTGTTACCGAACTGCCCAGTGTGGTTAAGAATGTTACAATTCAATTCTACGGACCTGAGGAGCTCGCTGCAATACCTGCAGACGCACCTGAGAACGGATTTTCTCTAATAATAATACCAGCAGAAAGCCAGGTACACCAGGAATACGCTGAAAATGCACCTGATTATCCGGACCTTTTTATGAAACCCATACTTGGTTGGGTTTCCGGTGTTCATTTATCCGACCTGGGTAAGAAAACTCCCAAGGTATTTCACGGTAAAAAGACTGAAGCAAGCAATAATAAAATTGTAGTAATGCACGCAGAAGTACCGGAAAACTATATTCCCTCTATCAATATCATCAACCTTTTCAAACAGGGAAATGGAGCGAAAATTCAGTTTCCAGAACCAGGCTTTGTAGTAAAAACTGCCTTTATTGACGGAGAAAAACAAAACTTTGCTGAATACATTATGAAAAATAAAATTGATACGAAATTACCGATGGTTGCTGATTATTCAGGTGCAATGGTAAATGTCAGCATTCAGTCAGTAGATACTGAAACCGGGAAAGTGCATCTGTATGCTCCGGTATTTCCGGATGTGACCTACCGTTTTGCTGCTCCAGTGGAAAACTATGTTAAAGATTTTAACAGCGCACTTCCGAAAACAACAGTAAATACTGTTTTTTCATGTAATTGCATACTCAACTTCCTCTATTCTGAACTAGAAGGAAAAAAAACAGAAGGCCTGTATGGACCAATGACTTTTGGCGAGGTTGCGTATCAACTTCTGAACCAGACCCTTGTATACTTGAAACTCGAAAAAGTAGATTAGATTGTATTGTAATTTATAAATAGGAAAAGGCTGCCGGTTTTTCAGGGCAGCCTTTTTTATATTGTAGTGGAAACTATTTTTTTGCAATACACTTATAAGGACGGCTTACTTTTTATATGAACAACTGTTGCCTGAAGCCCCTTCTCTCCAAGCTCTGTTGAATACGTCACCCCTGTTCCCACTGTTGCTCTGTCGAACTCATCGTTTGCAACACTGTTCTTGTGGAAATAGATGTCTTCACCATCCATTGTCTGGATAAAACCATATTCTTTTTCAGGAAACACCTGTTTCACAATCCCCTGCACCTCTTGTTCAGGGTGCCGCTTCACATCGCGGTTCTGACGTTCTTTCATTTTAATCACTTGCCGCTTTGCTGTGTCAAAAGCCCGTCGGACCAATGCCTCTACCCCAATCTTCTCATCATCAGGCTTGGGCTTTTCAACTATTGGTATTTCCTGTCCATGGTTCAGGGTAAGGTCTATCCTTACCCGGTAAACATTGTCTGAATGCTGGCTCTTTTGGTCGAGCTCTACACTCATTCTACAGCTATTGATTCTATTAGAAAATTTTTCCAATTTTGCCTTTTGTTCTTCAATTAATGTATTCAGGGTTTCTGTTCTTTCCACTCCCCTGAAACTTACTTCAACTGGTACGTTCATACATCCCCCTTGTTAATATCGATAAACTGCTGCTATAGGCTCTTTCTTGGGCATTTGCTCTTTGGGTAGAACGTATACACTCCCTCCATTTAGATAGGAGAACCGCGCAGCGCTGTCCAACAGATCAAATGCGCCTGGTCGCTGCTTATCATAATAAGTTGTACTGTTTTCAGCTTCATTGTAATCTCCCCAGAAAATATCATCATAAGAGACAAAAACAGTGTGCACTCTTCCGTTTACAGAATTTTCCAACACCGTATCTGCTTTTCCGAGGACCTTGTTTTCATCTTTTTCATTATGAAATGCTGCTACTGTGTCCTCTATTTTCTGCTGAGCCATAGGCTCTACAATTTTCCACGCAGCATCCCGCAATTCTGCATCACCTAACTGTTCAGGATTACCATGGATTCCTTCCTGTACTAGATTGGCGTAGGTATTTTGTTTTCTGTAAATTCCTTGAAGGTATTCAACAGTAAACAATACTAAGGGACTGCTTTTACCTTGTAGCGCATTGCTCACGCTCTCCTGAACTGCATGGATATATCTAGAGGTCTTCTCCTTTTCCTGTCCTTTGTCAGTTCCTGTACCCTGCCCATGGTAGACTGCGGAACGCTTTTCCCGCTGGTGCGTAGTTCCTGTATGGAACTGAAGCTGTTCTTCCTCCTGATCAAACCGGAGAAATTCGTCCATATTGGTTGGAGCATCCGGCAGATCGATTTTTTCAAGGGAAAACCTATCTGCTTTATACAGGGATACCTCGTGCTTACTAAAAGCAAGAAGAAAGTACTCCATATTATGATTTGATAAATACAGTAACGGTTTAATGTGAAATCGGTTACTAACAGATGAAAATTCCGGAACACTTACCGGTAACACGTGGTATTGAAAAAACTTTGGACCTGAAAAAACAGCCAGGCCCTCCTTGAGTTCTTGGAGAAATCTGGTATCTTTTTGCAGTTCCCACAAGGGATCCAATAATTCTTTTACGG
The DNA here is from genome assembly GCA_964428555.1 of uncultured Spirochaetales bacterium. Lineage (GTDB taxonomy): Bacteria > Spirochaetota > Spirochaetia > CAYRYS01 > CAYRYS01 > CAYRYS01. Next base: position 11,153 of record CAYRYS010000047.1, read on the forward strand.
TTTCTGAATCTGCATCCAAGCTTGACAGCTCTTCCTCTGCCTGATGGATCAGGTTCTTAAAACGGACCGAATTCTGGTTCCATTCTGTTGCAACTCTTGTTGTAGGCATATAAATGGAAACACAGTAGTTTCCGCTTATATTAACTATCGATTTTAGATCAGCATTTTTAATTACAGCCATGTATTCCTCTCCTTTCTCTATATTATAGGATAAGAACACATGGCTTTCTCAGTCATTGATAGTACTCCCAGGAGTACTTTCTATTATCACCTAGGCTGTTCTTTTAGGGCTTTCAGACCCACTTTCATGTAGTTCAATTTGTTTGAACCTATCATCACCCTTGGGTGTCTCCAGGCTCCAATTCCGGATTTTTCTCAGCACCTATATAAATCCTTCTCATCGCAATTACAAGAATAATGCCGACAAGTAAAACTGTACCAGCAGCGGATGCAGCTATAATCACTTCCTTCGATCCACGGCCCATCACACCAAGGCGCTTAATAATAATTCCCGCATATGCCCAGAGTATTACAAGGGAGTAAAAGATATCCCCGCGCAGTAACAGCGCAACAATGCCGAGAACCCCTCCTACTGCTATAACAACTGCTGTCCAGAAAACCGCCCCTGGCCACAAGTTCGCAAGACCAATGTGTACAAGAAAAGCAGTAACATTTGCAATTACTGCAACAGAAACCCACCCAAGGTATACGCTAACAGGTAGATGCACTGCAAGTTTTTCTGAGAGGGATACTGAACGTTTTCCAACACCAAGACGCAGATATATTGCAAGCAATGATGCAAGCAGCACAAGAAGCAATAAAAGAGAGTACGCAATTTGATAGTGGTGCCAGGCAAATATCCAGACAATGTTTGCGAGGGAAGCAACAATAAAGAAAACCCCTACCCTTTGTACTGCTTCTGCTATATCAGTTTTTCGCAAAACCCCGACAAACAGGGTGATGACAAACACCGCAAGAAGCAGGTAAATCAACCCCCATATCGCGAAGGTAATTCCTGCTGGGGTAAAGAGGTTAGGCAGGCTGTCTGAGACTTCTCCTGTGCCCACCCCGTTAATGGGCAAAATATTGGCCAAAGCATTTACTGTGAAAGTTGCAATAAAAGCAACTATGTTGAGAATACTGAGAAAGAGGAGCATAGTTCTGTTTTTCATTTTTCCTTCCTTATCTATGGTCTTATTGTAAAATTACGAATATTACCTGCAAGAATTCAAAATATTTTTTCTATTTATGGTAATTTCCTTAGTTTTTTCTTACACTGTGCTGAGAAAGGCGGTAAATTATGGCCAGATTCGTATTTACTATCGCAAATATTGCAGTATCCCTTGGCACTGCTGTATTCTGGGAGTTCGTAGCCTGGTTTATGCACAAATATGTTATGCATGGAGTTGGAGATGTCCTGTTTCACGATATTATGTTTCATAAGCGGATCAAGACACTCAAGCTAACACCAAAGGCAAAGTATCTGAAACGGATTATAAAAGCACATAGGATACACCACAGCACAATAACCAGAACAGGTGCAACCAATTTCGGCTTTCTTTAATCAGCAAAACAGCCGTAGAATAGTCATATCTACCAAGCATTTTCAAGCAGGGACAAGGCGTTACCCATCTCTATTGGAACAGGATTCATAATTACCGAACCGTCATTAATTGCTTTTTCCGCGATTGCCTGGAACTGGTCTTTCTGTACCCCTGCTTCTTGTAAAGAATTCACTAGTCCTGTCTTTTCCTGTAATACCTGCTGCAGACCAAGGACCTTTTCCCTAAACACAGTACCTCTTTTCTCAGGTTCTGTATCTAGGTATTCCTTCGGCCCTCCAAAATCAAGCAGTAATTCACCGTACAGGTTTCCTACAGCATCCATGTTATATGCCATAAGCACAGGAAGAAAAATATTCATTGCAAGTCCGTGAGGCAGGTGACATACGGCACCTGCTGCATGCCCTAGACTATGAACCCCTCCGACCATTGCATTGGAAAATGCCATTCCTGCTAACAGAGAGGCTATCTGCATGTTCAGCCGGCAGGTAAGGTCATTCGGATTTTCAATTGCAGGAACAATGTTTTCTGAAATAAGGCGCACAGCCTCCCGTGCCAGGGGGTCAGAAACCGGATTTTTCTGACCACAGGTAAAGGCCTCAACAGCATGGGTAAAAGCATCCATTCCGGTCATTGCAGTTATTTTCGAAGGGAGTGATTGAGTGTATCTTGGATCAAGAAATGCAGCAGCTGGAACTACCCAGTCTGCTGTTATCAGCATCTTTTCCCCATACTCCTGTGAGGCAATGACACAAGCACAGGTAGCTTCAGAGCCTGTACCAGATGTTGTAGGCACGACTAAGACCGGGATTGAAGGTTTTGACAGGTTATCTACTCCGCTAAGAGAAAGCAAATCATCTGTATTATTGCCAATAGCTGCTGCAGCTGCTTTTGCAGTGTCAATTACAGATCCACCGCCAAGCGCAATAATACAGTCTGCTCCTTCCTGCTGATACTCACCAATTATTCTATTTACTGTCTGCACAGAGGAGTCAGGCGGTACATCCGAGAATATTCCCGCAAGAATTACCTGCTCTAATTTCAGGTCCTTTCGAAGCTGTTTTTCTAAGCCCGCAGATACAATTCCAGGGTCTGTAACAAGAAAGGGACTAACACACCCAAGCCTGTCCATCTCTCTCGGCAGCGCAGATGCTGCCTGAGTACCTGCAATCACTTTCATTGGACTATAAAATTCAAAAATCCGCATATCAATACTCCCTTACTTATACGCCGAATAAGAGGCCGATAACATAGAGGCGTATTTTCCGTAAAACACCAGATACCCCCATTGGCCGCAGATATTTTACAGCTGTTCGTGCAAGAAACCAGGGAAAGAGATACTGCATTGTCCTCTCAACTATCCGGACTAGGGACATAGTATGGGATACAATTCCCCTGACTATCATGCGGTGTTCAGCATATGCCTGCCCCATTGTTTGCCGGGCAAAAAGAAGAAGGAGTGCAGACTGGGTGTCTCGCAGCTGAATAGAAAGATCAGGGTTTTCAACCTGCTTAATTACCAGAAAGCGATCGTCTTTTTTTCTCATTGTAAGAACAGTGTCTAGGCTTACTACCTTAAGCTGTATTATGTAATTCTTAGGGAGAAACCGTGCATCTTCGATAATGTACCGATCCTTGTGCCCAATTACCTGGAGTGATCTTCCTAAAAGAAAAAAACCGATTCGGATAATTGCTTTCTTCATATGGAAAGATTATACCACAGGATACATCATCATCAATAACTATTCTATGTTGATACTGGAGAGTCATCCATGTTCGCGTTGAGCATAACCGGTAAGGGGGTACTGCGAAAATCCATTCTGTAGGTAGTTCCCATCTCTGTTGTTTCGCATCCCATAAGGAGAAAGTGACAATAGATCATGCAACCATAGAGTACATACTTTACCTGCGGATAAGTTTTTTGTTTTATATAATTACACCATGACTTGTAAAAAGGAAAATAATATTCTTTAATTTTCATGCAGTACCATCCTATAATAGGAGTATTAGGTATTCCCGAAAATTCGTTTAACAGGCAGGTTACCATGGAACAGCTATCCAGGAAAATAAAGCTCGGTTTCGGTATAGGAGATCTTGGGGGCAACCTTTTCTTCACACTCATTGGCTTCTATCTTATGTATTATCTCACAGACATTGTTCAGCTTCCCTCTATCTACGCGGGATGGGCACTGCTTATTGGAAAGATATGGGACGCAATAACAGATCCGGTAACAGGATATGTTTCAGATATTACCAGGACAAAATGGGGAAGAAGACGGCCCTATATTTTCATTGGCGCAATTCTAACTTTTATTTCCATGATGCTTCTTTTTTCAAGCCCGGAGGTTAGCTCAACACTTGTGCTCTTTTTTCTTGTCACACTCTTTTTCTGTATGCTCAATCTTTCCTACACTCTGGTAAACATTCCCTACGCTGCACTCGTTCCTGAGCTGACCGCGGATTTTGATGAGCGAACAGTACTAACAGGATACAGAATGATTTTTGCTGTAATCGGTACATTGGTGGGAGCAGGACTTGTTCTTCCTTTGGTTAATCTAATACCAGCATCTGAGCAGGGCTGGCTGTTTATGGGCACTGTTATGGGAGGGGTAATGATGACCACAGCGCTGATTACCGTTTTTGTAGTGCGGGAGCCGGAACGTCCTGCAGGCAGAAAGGCTGAGAATTTCCTCAAAACCTATGTAAATGCATTTACACTGAAGCCTTTTCTCCTTGCCCTCATCCCTTGGACATTTTTTATTACAGGAGTAACAATAATACAAAGCAGTCTGCTGTATTTCTTTAAATATATCTACAACCAGGAAGAGCTCTTTCAAATAGCACTCATGTTCCTTCTTATTATGAGCTTAATCTTTATACCTATTTGGGTAAAGATTTCCAAAAAGATTGGGAAAAAATATTGCTATATGATAGGTATGGGAATCATGATTATCGGTATTGTGTCTTTTGTTATCTTTGGTCAAGAGGGAAGAACGATCTTCGCTTTTGTGCTGATGACAATATCCGGGATCGGATTATCGACACATTATGTTATCCCCCATTCAATTTTACCTGATGTTGTGGAATATGACTATGTGAAATTCGGAATCCGAAGAGAGGGAGTATTCTCAAGCCTCTGGACATTTCTAAGCAAAATAGGACAAGCATTTGCACTTTTTCTCACTGGGTTGCTTCTGGATGTATTCCAATACTCCCCAAATGTACAGCCTGAGGAAATAACCCTCTTGGGCTTCCGGATTATTAGCGGCGTGGCACCTGTTATCTTCCTGGCTGCAGGTATTATAATCTTAAACTTTTTCCCAATTACCAGAGTATTTTATGACAAGATGATAACAACTGGAAATATCCCTGAACAATAAGGAACTACTATTTATGAAGGTACAAAATGCTAAGAAATCAGTCGGTTTTCTCGAACCGAATTTTAAACCATGGGTTTATAAACTCGCAAAGATCATTAGCTCTCCCTATTTGCGCTTTTCGCTCCATTTGTCAGGATTCGATTCTCAAAACATGGAGACCCTGTATGAAGAAATGAAATCCTTTGAGAATGGAGAGACAAAATTGATACTTGCCTTTCGTCATGTATCTTTGGATGACGCTCCCCTTTTGCAGTACACGCTTTTGAACCGTCTCCCACAGTGGGCAAGGAAAAACCGTAAACAGAAACTCAAAATGCCAAATGCTCATTTTCTCTATGGACGGAATGTTCCGAACTACTCAGGGAAAATTACAGAATGGCTTTTCCCTTCTCTTGGGCATATACCGGTTCTTAATGCTGCAGTTGACAGAAAGTCCATGGAGAATATTCGTGACGCAATTACCTCAGGATCTTTTCCTATAGCACTTGCTCCGGAAGGCCAGGTCACTTACCACATGCATAAGGTTGAAAATATTGAACGCGGAACAGCTGTGATGGCCCAATGGGCGCACAAGGAATTATCCCAAAAAGGAGAAGCAAAGGATATTCGGATCCTTCCTATTGCTATTGGATACCAGTTCCTCCGAGGATATGAGGAATTATTTAATGATGTCCTTTCAAGACTCAGAGAAGAAACAGGTTTAGATTTAATAAAAGAGGATGATTGGTACGCAACCTGGTATTCAGCTGGAAAGCAGGTGTTACAGCATATTGAACAGATGCTTCAGAAATACCATGAAAAAGCATTTACAGACTATGCACCAGATGAAAAAGAACAGATTGAACAACTCTGTAAAAAGATCCTCACAATCTCTGAGGAAATGTCAGGGCTGTCAGCAAATAACGACTCTATAATAAACCGTGTTTTCAAGGTCCGATACAGCGCGATGCGGAAACAGTATAGAGAAGATGTTGATCCGGAAAAACTCCCCCCCCTTGAAAAGATAGTTGCTGATTATCATGCTGCTGAAGCGCATATGTATCTTAGGTATAATGAGATTGTAGATATTCTTGAGTATATAGATTTTGACTACATTTACCCTGGATGCAAAGAGAACAGACTCGCGGAGTTTGCCTTAAACATTCTTGATATTGTAAACAGAGCAGAGGGAGGCTCAATCTCAACAAGATACTATCCCAAAGGACGGTCACCGATCATGTACATAGGAGAGCCGATAAGTACAATAGATATTCTTAATGATGAGGATATAGGGAGACGGGAAAAAGCAAACCAGATAAATGATATGCTCTTTCGAGGGATGTCAGAAACCTCTGAAAAACTTGAAAAACTGCTGACTTAAAAAACCAGGAGCCTTACCGCGTGACAGACCCCGCCCTTCGGACAAGCGCAACAACGCTCCTCGAGTGCCTGACCACTTGATTCTGCAAGTGGTCGGGTGTATCGAGAGGACGCTGAAACAGCCAGCTTTGCTGCGTTAGATTACCCCTCATCTTGGTACCCTTCGACTACGCTCA
>CAYRYS010000047.1:17729-23741 GCA_964428555.1 uncultured Spirochaetales bacterium
CTACGCTCAGCACACCGCTCTGCTCAGTACACCGCTCTGCAGTTGCTGAGGCTTTCGAAATACACGATAAGCGATCTCTATCTGCCATTGAAGGCTGCTACCGGATTCATCAATATGCAAGAATAAAGCGCTGTCTAAACCGGTCTGTTGCAGGAAGCTGTGATACAGGGCGGTCTTCTAACTCCGGCGCGCCGGTCGCCTCCAACAGTTCGGCAAATTCGCTAAACTCTTCGCTTTCAAACACCAGGGCATATAGATCTCTGTTCACCGGAAACCTGCTGCCGGATTCATCAATTAAGACCTGAACATTGTAGACCATCTTGTGAATAATAATTGCCAGTTCAGGACATGAGGTTATGCGCTCATAGTCTTCCCGCACCTGGGTCCTTGCATGACGAAGATATAGTTCCAAAAACCGCACCACCTTTAACAGCCTCCAGCTAATGTCCCGGTTGTTTGGAACCATGTGCGCTAATGCCAGATTGTTCCGCATCCCCCTGGTGTAGGCGTTTACCTCATCCAGGAGTGTCATCAGGTCCTGGTTGCCTGCTGAGCCGGTAAGATATGCGCTTTCCATGCCTGTTCTCTGAGATTCAGGAATATATTGCAGTACAGTGCTCCTTGGGAAAAGTCCAGCCGGATATGCGAACCCAAGGCATTCATTATCAAGAAGAAATGAATATCCCCTTGCATTTGAGTAGCCAAGGCGCTGCGCTTTGCCTTCAAAATATGAGCTTTGCATAAACGGAGACATTCTTCCTGACCCTGCATGGGTCAGCTCATGCACCATTGTTTCTATCCGGTCAGCCATATTGTCTCCAGCACGTAAAAAGATGAGGAGCACCTCAGGTCTGTACCAGCCGACCCTTGTTATTACCCAGAGTGCTTCCCTGTCATACTGCTGTAAAATTTCGATCACTTCTTCTAAATCTCTTATGTCCTGCTCAGTACTCTCTATTGTTCCAAGGTCGTGTTCAACTCCGCTTTCAGGTACAACATGTTCCCGAATATAGGGATTAGAACCGTCTACTTCACGAACAGCCTGAATAAGCCGCTGGATATCTCCATCTGTGACTGTATAATCTGGAGGATATTCAGCCCCTCCTCCAGAGCGCGGAGGCTGGGTTTCTTCCCTTGGAGCAGATGCTTGTAAAGGAACTGATTCATCAACATATAAGTCAATTCTTGGACCGAAATCATAGTCTGATTCATTACAGTCAAACTGCCTGTCCACTCCGTTTCTGCCTTCAGGGTATAGGAGAATCCCCTCACTGCCCTCTGGGTTTCTAAGCCATTCCCTTACAAGATCCGTAATTTCCCAGGAAACCCATCTGCCTTCTCCATTCTCACGCTCTTCCCAGAGAATCGAACCGGAAAGGATTGCCTCACCATAGGATTGCCTGGAAAACTGCGGCATATTCCGCGCTGTTACAGTCAATTCCCGCCATCTGCTGGTAATATTCCGTACACTCACCGGAATTTCCCGTGCAGACCCTGAGTAGACCATGTAAAGCCTAAGATACGCTGCATTTAGGTCATCCTCCTGAATCTCCATCGGTATTTCAGGCCGAGATAAGAGAACCATCCGCCTGTCTCTGCCGAAAAATCCGAGAAAGAGAGCAGGATCACCTTCCACTCCATTCTCTGTCCACCCAAGACCGTCTCCGAAGTTTCTGTCTCCATTATGGCTTGAGTCTTCTACCCAAGTATCTTCAGAGGGAAACAGGGCAATAAGCTTTCCCTCAGGCTCTGATGGTTCATCAGCTATTACAGGAGGCTCTTCTGTCATATAATCAGCATCAGACAGCTGCGGGCCCCGTACTATCAGTCTGGGAGCAAACTCAAGCCCCTGTTCCCGAACAGCAAACTCATACTCAACTCCCCTGCTTCCCCTTGGTTGAAGCACAAAACCATGAAAACTACCGGACTGAAGCGCACTGCGAAGCTGCTCAGTTACATCGATGGAATACCAGCTCCCCCTTCCTTCCCTCTGAAAATACTCTTCATCATTCATTGTAAACATTCCGGAATTTCTTAAGTCAGAGGCTGGCTGGTTCTGCCAGGTAAGGTCATCCTCTGACCAAGGAGTAGTTACTGCAGCTACATCCACATCGAGCTGCGCGCTGGTACCTGTAAATGAATTGTATATTCGAATTTCTGCTTCCCGGATCTGAGAATGGTCAGGAAGAGCTCCTTGATCAACCCCACCAAGATAGATAACTCTCTGATATGAACCGACAAACCCTAAGAGCATAAATCGTTCATCGTGACCAAAGGGTGTTGTGGGCCTGGTTTGGATCGCGAATGTGTCCTGCCTGAAAGGAAGAACAACTTCCCCTGCTGACACAGAAAAACAGATAACAAATGCTACCAACAATGCAAAACTAATGAACCGTATTTTCCTCATACCTTTCCTCTTTACTACATACTTTTTTATACATATGGACCTTCAGCTTTGAGGGCAGCAGGAGCACTATGGAGAGCTTTCGGCTTTTCACCGGCAAAGGCAAGAAGGTCTGAAGCAATTTTTATGATAATAAACACCAAGAACATGATTTTTAAAGATCCAGGTGTAATATTGCTGAGAAAAGCGATTATCCCGCCGCCAATGAGCAAAGTAAAATCCAAGATAAAAACACGCTTATAGGGTGCGAAGATCAGCTTTTTTGTATCCGTGGTCTGATATTCCCTCTTTGCTATAAACTCAGTAAAAAACTGATATATATAACTGAGAAAAAGGAGCACAAATCCGCTGAATGTGCTTTGAAAAAACCCCTGCACTGAGGAGAAGTCAAATATCTCTCTAAGGAGATACAAAAAAACATTATCTATATCCCGTGTAAGATTAAAAAAACCGGCGAGTATAATACCCTGTACAAAAATAAATAGACCATAGTGAACGCAGAACGCGAAAGCTGTAATTACTGCCCGCAGTACCCTTCTGTTCCAGAGGGAAACGGCACTAATCTTAAGAATACTCATAATACCAATAATGATTGTCTCAGCCCAATACAGGAAAAGCACAAACCATGGGTCCCAGCCGAGAAAGAATATCCCAATAACAGGGTATATATTCGCTGCTAAGACAGAAAAGAGTACATGCTTATACATTTCAATAATAGATAAAGCACCCCGCATCTTATTTGATATTATATAATATTAATTACCTATTTGCACGAAGTTTTTTTTCCTCAGCTATCCAAAAAATTTATTATACACAATATCTCTATATATTTTCCACTTAAATAGATAAAATAAACAATATAGCGACTTCCAAGTCAGCCCTGACGGTTCCCGGCTTTTTGTACAAGGTTCCAGATATTCCTATTGAACCGTAAGTTTTGTTTCATTATGATTAGCATGCAGAGCACAGAGTGGAGGCAATACAATCGCGAAATCTTCGATACCCAAATACTACATTGTCCGGATTTTTCTTATACCCGCAATAATTTATTTCCTGCTGGTATTCAACATTTTTCTCAACTTTACCATGAACAGAATCCCTGAACTCCTGGAAAACCCCAATTTTCAACGTATCTTCCAATCTGCCTTTGAAACCCAGGATCTAAGCCAAGGTCCGCTGATTGGAGTACCAGGAATTCACAATACTGAGACCAGTGTGAGTAATGATATTCCTTTGACAAGACCATTAGAAAACCAGATCTATACAATTATTTTCATGGTTTTTACCGGAACACTAATCAATCTTCCCTTTGGAATATACTTTTTTCAGAAGCAAAGAAAGAAAAAAGTCCCAAACAAAATTGAACATTTTGTACGCGCACATATCCTTAATACTCCGGTTTATAACAGTGTACTTATCATTCTCACTTTCAATCTCTTGCATATTTTCCAAAGTCTCTCAACTTTCCCCGGGGGTCGCGGATTTAGCAGTGATATTTTCCTTAAAATGCTTCCAGTATCTGTGCTTTCAAGTCTTCTTGCAGGATTATTTGCATATTTCTGGCAGCGTTATAGGGTACAGCTTTTATACCTTGAACATGTGTTTTCCAATGAAGAGCTAACCATACGCAAAGGAATGCGTTTCAGTTTCGAGTTGAGGTTATGGATTTCAACTCTCATGACAACCTTGCTCCCTATTATCACTATCAGCTTGTATATTATTTTTAATATAACCACTATAGAAAACATTCATTTCCTTACTGCTGAGCAGCTGGAGATAATTGGGGGAGAAATATTTCCTGCAGCCAGAGCTATTGGTGAGTATGATGATCTTATTCAATGGCTAAGAACTCAAACAGAGCTTACAACTATGATGTATGTAACCGCGCCTGGAACAATTCGGATGCTCACCAGCATTGTTCTTGGAACCGGGGTAGTTTTCATTTATATATTTTTCTTTGTTCGCTGGACCTCCAAATTATTAACAGAACCAATTAAGGAACTGCTAACAAGGATGGAGCACACAGCAGAAGGTGAATTCTCGCAAAAGGCAATTGTAAGAACCAGCGATGAAATCGGATTATTAACTGAACGCTTTAACCAAATGCAGTCAGGACTTTCTGAAAGGGAACGGGTAAAGCAGCTTTTTGGTCAGTACCTTACACCGGAAATATCTGAGGCAATACTCCATGGAAAAGCAGATCTGAAAGGTGATATGTATACAGCAACTATACTCTTTGCAGATATTCGAAACTTTACTCAAACCAGTGAGCTTCTTACACCTAAAGAATTGGTAGATTTTCTCAACCGCTATCTCAATGAAATGATCGAGGTAATTGTAGATCACAAAGGCATAATCGATAAGTTTATTGGTGACGGCGTGCTAGCTGTATTCGGGGCTCCGGTTGCTAGTGAAGACCATGCTGACAAGGCAATTGCAGCTGCTATCGCAATGCAGGACCGGCTAAAAATAATAAATCAGCAAAAACAGAATGAACCCTTTCCGCCAATTCAGATTGGCATTGGAATTCACACAGGCGAGGTCATTGCAGGTAATCTTGGTAACAGTAAAAAACTTGAATACACTGTTATCGGCGAAACAGTAAACCTGGCAAGCAGAATTGAGGGCTTAACCAAGGCGTATAAAGCAAACATTTTGGTTAGCGATGAAACGCGGCAGCATTTGAAAAATAGAGATAAAAACGATATCGCATACTCAAGCATCAAAAATATTTCTATCAGAGGTAAAGTAAAACCCGTAACATTATACAAAATCTCATCAAAAATCTGAGCATTACAAGAATACAAACAGTGTACCTGAAGATACAAAGTCCACAGTGGAAATAGATTCAACAAAGCCGGAAGTATTAAAACGCGAAAGGTAATTCCCACTATGCGAAACAAGCCCCAGGCAGCAAACCAAGGGCTTGTGTTTAGAAGAAATTCCTATCTACTGTCCCCAGCTTATTGCCATTGAGTTAGTGCGCAAAGTTACATAGTCGCCGGAGATTGGAGCTTCAATCGGTAGTTCCAAGGGCCAGTACAGAGCAGGATTTTGCGGATTATAGATCCTGACCTCTCCGGTATCTCCATTTACCCGGATGTGCATTGGAATAGTGGTCATAGGTGAATCCAAAGGCAAAATCGCGGTATATTCGGAAAGATCTGCAGATTCAACAATTTCCATGGTTAAATTGTTTGTGCTTTTATAGAGCTGAAAACTAAAACCTGTTGGCACATTCGGAGCTGATGGATCAGAGTCAAAGTTAAACCAAAGAAGCCAGGATTCCCCTTCACCCCATGACCGCCAATCAGCAGGTTCATCAACAAAAACATGAATACCAAACCCGATATGACCGTCCTCAACACCGCCTTCAAAGCGGACATTAAAACGGTAATCCACAATCCCTTCTTGTTCAAAGGGAAAAGAGGCCTTTGCAATAGCTTCTCTTTGATCCAACTGGTACAGCCGATTATTCCTAATAAGCCAATTTCCTGACTCAAAGGTTAGGTCAGAAATGTCCTGCGCAAAACCAAAGCCTGCTGCAAGACACAGTATTACAGTAATTCCGAAAATTCTTTTTATCATACATCCTCCTTATAGATACA
>CAYRYS010000047.1:23841-25750 GCA_964428555.1 uncultured Spirochaetales bacterium
CAGCAGGAATGTGAAAAATATGGACGTATCAAACTTTCAAATGAATCAATAATGCTCATTAAGAAAAAGAGACATTGGTAACTTCAATTTTTCAAAGCCGCCTAGGATCTCCTCAGGAACAGCTTCAATATAAGCAGCAGCATTCGGAGTAATTCCGCCGCAAACAAGGCCTGAAAACAAGGAAAAAGGGATGTCTTTTCCAGGATCGTAATCGCGGAGGGTAACCTGATTATCCGATATTGAGTACAGACACGTATTTTCTTCAATAAGCGGATCGCGCAGAGCAAACTCCATGCGAACAGGCTCTTCTGCATTATCAAGCAATACCTTGAGAAAATGTTTTACATATACAGGCCGAGCCATCCAATGGTACTTTTGCTTTTTTGTAAAACTATACGCAGGAATGTAATATGCAATCGGCATATTAGGAGGTCCTTCCCAGGAAACACGCTCACATTGATCCGCATGCATATACAGGTGGTTTAAAATAGCAAGAAAGCCCTCTCTGTTTTTCCATCCTGCATCTGATACATAAATCACTCTTGAATCCTTTTCTGAATCAATTTTATACCGGATATATGAAATAGAACTCCCGGTTTTATCAAAGAGTTGATACAGAAACTGATTTTCATTCTCGAGTATTGCAGTAAGTTCCTGGGCACTTTTTTCAAAAGCCCATAGAGAAAAATCGTACCGCATATGAAAGGTGTTACGCAGTCGGTAAAAGGCTTCAGCCTCTTTTTCATCACCTTGAAAACGTATCATCCTACCTGTTCTGGAACGGGTAAACCGGAGATCAGCTATATCGAATTCATACAGCATATATCCCTTTGCATTACCATACCCTAGTTTTTCATAAAATGTGGTTTTAAAAGGATACAGCGAAGAAAGAAGCACTTCTTTTTCGTATTCCTCGGCAAAGGCCTTTTGAAAGAGAGTACGTATATATCCGTATCTCCGCTTTTCCGGATAACTTGCAACTGCAGAGATTCCTGTACATGAAGTACTCTTCCCAAGAAAGTTTGCATGGAACTTGCGGGTAATAAGCCCTGCGGCAAGTCCGCGGTTCTCATCAATCCCCCAGGCAGTTTCTCCTTTTCCAAGCGGAAATATCCTGTCTATCCATCCCTGAAAATTCTCAAAGCAGTATTTACATAGGTCTTTATACTTTTTCTCATCGTCTTTTGTGGTCAGTTTTCGTATCTGAATATCCATAAGCAAAAATATGGAAACACCGCCCAGCTGTACCCTGGCTCTAAAAGACAGGCTGTGCTTCCGTCTATTATAGCTCCTTTCTATCTTCCCCGCTGTGCTTTTTCGCCCATATATGCACCCCATAGGGCAAGAATGAATGCGATAATTCCAGCTATTACCATTCCGAAAAGCCTGCCCGGATGGCGGAATGAATCAAAAATGGTTCCGAGAACCGTAATGAACACAGCACCTAATGCAGGCTCTGTTAAGGTAATACCAGGGGAGATATACCCTGTTATAAAACCGCCGAGGAAATACGCAACAGGTTTTGCGATTATAAATAAAATAAACCCGATTCCAAGTGTCAAGATTCCAAAAACACCGAAGACAATATTTACCGCAATCTGAATGATAAAAAATATCACCATACTGATAAAAACCCATTTCCAGTCAATACTGTGAAAGTTAAATTTATCGCTCATGTTCCTCTCCTAGTTGATTCTCCATTATATACACTAACAATACCAAATTATTCAAAAAATTCCAGAATTTTCTGAGCTTTTTCCTGATAAGCCTATGTATAAACATGCTCATCGAGTGTTTTCAACAAAGTTGTAAATGTACCCAGATGAGGAAGCAATAGCTGAGCCTGACCGCTCATCGAGTGTTTTCAACAAAGTTGAAAACGTATCGAGATGACCGAGAAAAAGCTAAT
>CAYRYS010000048.1:0-14913 GCA_964428555.1 uncultured Spirochaetales bacterium
GGACTTGCCTATTATGCCAGGGGCAATACCTATAAATATCTGAATAGTCATGAAAAGGCTGAAGAGGATTACGCGAATGCAGTTAAATACGGAGTGGAATACCATGATGTATGGCTTTCCAGGGCAGAAATCCTTCAAGAACTCTCAGAATATGAAAAAGCCCTGGATTGTTATCTCCATTTTATGGATATCCTTGAGAACACTCCGGAAGAAGAACTCATGCTCGCTTCAGAGCCGCAGGAAAGTGTGATCCAGTACTTTATAGCAAAGCTGTATTATCTGACAGGAAGATATGAAAAAGCTGAGCACCTACTTGTGAAATGTTTAGATGGCAATGCCCCAATGGATTTAGAGGCTCTGCTCTATCTCATCGCTGTTTCTGAAAAACTGAACAAACAGGATAACTCCAGGGAGTATCAGCGCCTTTTAAAAGAGAGCTCTGAAATTGAAGATACCGGATTTTCAGAAGCGTATCTTGCGGTATGTCCTGTAAGCTGGGAGTTGTTTGTTGTATCTGAGCTTACAGAAGAAGATGGAACTGAAGATGACCAGTGGTCAGACGGATACAGCGGGAAACTGATTTTACAAGGTCAGCAGCAAGTATGCTATTGCGGGTCCTGCAAAAGGTACCACCATAGGAAAGAAGTGAAAACAATTTGCGAGATACCGGATGAGGATTATGCACAGGATGTGCCTATCTTTGCTTTGGATGATTATCTAACAATAGATGACTATCGCCACGCCCTTAGACAAGTCTGGCCTGAGGATATTGAACTTGACCTGCGGAAGGGAATGCTCAAACGCCAAAACCACGGTGTGCGCAGAGGTGAGGAAACACCGCTGCCTGTAGACCCTGAACACCATGACAATCTTGAACGCCTCCTCGACCTTGTATCAGAGAATGAAGAACCCCTGTTCCTGGCGGAAATCTATCGGGAGCTTGGGGACTTTAAGCGGAGTCTTGCAATTCTGGAAAGATACGAACCTGAAGAGAGCAGATATCAAAAACCGGCTGAACTTCTGACCCTGGCAGCAAAAGAAGAAAACCTTGCGCCAATCCGGTTTTCCTCAAGGAAGACCTTGAAAACCATGGGAAGCGAATCACTGGAAAGTTTTGAACAAGCAGTGAAGCAGGGCTTTTACCCTGTTCCTGAAACTGAGGATGTATACGCCTTCCCGAATCAGTACAAGCAGGACAGGTATACCCCTGTGCTTACCCTGGACTTGTCCCTTGTCTCTCCGGAGCTCGAGGGCAGGGCAACATTAATCGATATTGCTGAAGACCTTACAGTCTATTATGCCTATGACCGCTTGTTTTTTGATAGTGAGTATGAGGAATTTCTGGAATTAGACCCTTTGCTTCAGGAAGAGCTGAAATGGTTCTGGCAATTTTCCACACACAACCTGCCTGAAGCAGAAGAAGAACTTGACCGGTATTATCGAATTCTTTATGGAATATTTTATGACATTCCCCTGGATGAAGCCCTGACCGAGGCTGTTATGGAAAAAAGGATGGAATTTGAGGGGTATTGGAAGCAGATTTGCGATATAGCGAATACAATGGGCCTGGGGTACAAGGCGTGGTTTTCAGAAAATTCATCTAAAGTCTATTGGGACTTGTTTTTCCTCTATTATGATGACAGGTTCGATGACTTTATCGAAGATCTGCCCTTAGAGGTGAGGGACGCATTTGAACGTGTAAGCGATTACGAGGATGACCTGAAAGCACATAGGGAGTCTGCTGTCAGCGGACTAGACTATGTGGAAATTGGAGGAGAGGCAGACTGGTTTCAGGGATCTGATAAATCAGTGAATGCTCCATGCGCCAATCCTGTTTTTATTGCCCAGGTCTGGACAGATTATCTGGACTTCGGTGCCTCAAAGCTCTTGTATCTTTTTTACTGCCCCAATGAAAATACATTTTTTCAAACTTATGATTACGATTAAGAATAGGAGAAAGTGATGTCAGAAACAGTTCGTCTGAATAATAATGATGAGAATACCGAAAAAAACCAGGAAAAGACAGTGCGCCTGGAAAAATCCGGGGAACAGAGCCAGATGGAACAAGCCGGCGGTACTGTGCGGCTCTCGGGCAGCAGCGCTGGAAATACACCGGACCAGGGTACAGTCCGGCTTGGTGCAAAAGGTCCTGGTCCGAAGCCTGTCCCTTCTCCAGGGGGCACAGTCCGCATTGGCAGCAAAGATGCTTCCCCCCAGGACGGGGGCAGCGGCACTGTACGGATAGGAAGCACAGGAGAGAATTTCCAGCAGTACAGACAGAACCAAATGCTGGGAAAAGAGCTTTCCCTAAACGGAACAGCATATACAATCAGTAAGGTCATCTCAGAGGGCAAGACCGGCGAGGCTGACATCTACCTTGTTGAAAATACTCAGAAACAATGCTTTATCTATAAAAAATATAAACGGGACATTCAGGTAAAAGAATCTGTGCTTCAGACAGTAAAGGACCTGGAGAACCCCCATGTTATTAAGCTGATTGACTATGGTATGAGTGATGAAGGCTTTTTCGAGCTTATGGAATTCGCTGCAGGAGGCACAATCGCGGACAGGATGCCGATAAAAGATACGGATACCTTTAAGGAGCTGGTGCGCCAGTGCTCCCATGCTTTGTACCATTGTCATCAAAAAGGGCTTGTTCACAGGGACATAAAGCCGGAAAATATGTTTTTAAAAAGCGATGGAGATATCCACATCCTTATCGCTGACTTTGGCATTGCTTCCATGGTAGACCTGGAAATGGAGCGCAAGGTTACCAGCAGAAACCTGACTTTTCAGTATGCTGCTCCTGAAACACTCACTTTTACCATGGACAACAGTATTATCATCGGCCCCCCTGTGGACTACTTTGCTCTGGGGCTTTCTTTAATCACCTTATGGCTTGGGGCAGATTGGTTTGAAGACCTTCCCTTTGGTGTAATTCCCACAGTCATTGTGCAGGGAGACTTTGAAATACCGGATGACATGCCCGGTGAGCTGAAAGACTGTGTACAAGGCTTTCTTGCTCATAATCCTGCTGACAGATGGACATACGAGGAAGTGCAGCGCTGGCTTGCAGGGGAGAAGGTACCTGTTGCAAGAATAGCATCTGAACAAGAGAAGGGACTAGAAAAGTTCGACTTTATCAAGATTGACGGCGAGCTAAAGACCGCCTCAACCATGAAGGAGATGGCAGACCTTCTGTTTCAGCATAAAGAGCAGGGCGCTAAGTTCCTGTATAACGGGGATATAGCCAATTGGATTAAGCCTGCTGACAGATTGACTGCTGTTGAAATAGAGGACATAGCATCAGAATATCCAAAGGAAAAGGGGAAAACAGACTCAGGTATTCTCAAGGCAATATACCTTTTGGACCCACAGAGGGGATTCATTGACAGAAAGTGGGCAGAGCATCCTCTGGAGCATGGAACCGATATTGAAGAGGTCCTGGATCAGATTGGTAATGTGCTTGATGATGAGGTCCTGGAGGTTGCGGAAACAGAGAACCAGAATGATACTGCAGGGAAGCTGAAGCATTATATGGACATTCAGCGTAAAAAGAATGCAAAGGCTAATCAGCCTGTATCTAAAAAGCAGAAAAACCAGCCAGCCCCAAAGTCAGGGAAGCCGGCTTCTGCAAAGCTGAATGCTGAGCTTGAGTCAATGATAGATGCTTCAGTTTCAGCATATTTAACCGGAGACCTTCTCAAGGTGTATTTAGAGGCAAACGGACAGAATTCTGTGTATGAAGAAATTTATTCGGATTTAATAAAGCCTTGTCTTTCAGGGAAGATATCCAAGCGCAAAGCCTTTATGAAACTCGTCCTTCTTCTTCAGAAAGGGGATACTTTCAGGTACATGGGCACAGACTATGAGTCATTTGACCAGCTGAAAGACGCGGGGAGGGACGTGCATGAGCACCTTGCTAAGGAAGTACACAGAACAGATTCAAAGTTTCTGTGCTGGCTTGAAGAGATGTATCTAAAATCCGATTCTAATGATATTTCCCAGGCTGAAACCTTCGAACTCTTGGAGCTGATTAAGGAAATGCCTTGGCTGAAAGATTATGACAAGCAGCTTTCTGAACGGCTGAATAAGCGTGATGAGTCAGGCTACACAGACTTAATGAAAATGGCAAAAGCAGGAGACCTTGCAGCGTGTAAAGAACTAGTGAAAAACGGGGCAGACCTTGCGGCAAAGAGCCCCTCAGGATGGACAGCCTTTGCTGTTGCAGCCTTTGCCGGGCAGGTCCCTGTTATGGAATACTTGAAAGATCAAGGCGCTGAGCTCGACCTTCGGGACAATGCAAATGAGCCGCTTATTCATCAACTTGTTCATGAGGGAAAAGAGCAGGCTGTGGGATTTTTGCTTGAAAATGGTGTAAGTCCTGATACCCTGCGGAAGGAAGACAATTGGACACCCCTCATGGTTGCGGCAGGTGTCGGAGAGGTTTCTATTGCCCAAATGCTGTTACAAGCAGGGGCTGACCCGAATAAAATTGACACAAGGGACATTGGAGCGCTTCACACTGCTGCTGGGGACAATGACACAGAGCTCATGCAGCTGCTTATTGACCACGGCGCGGACGTGAACCTCAGTGTGGATGTCGCTTTCACGCCCCTCCACTTGGCTGCCAGGGACAACAGAACCGAGGCGGTAAAGCTATTAATAGAAAAGGGCGCGGATGTAAACGCAGGTGCTGAGAAGAACTGGACGCCCCTCCACCCGTGCGGAGAGACAAACAGCTTAGATGCAGTGAAAATACTCTTGGACGCAGGTGCGGACCCGGATGTGGGAATTCACGATTACCAGGAGTTTCCAGAGCAGGAAGAATACAGTCAAAAAAGCCTCTGGCCGCCGCCGGTGTATTTCGCGTTAATACACGGAAGTTTTGAAATGGCCCGGCTTCTTGCTGAAAAAGGTGCTTCCATGGAATTCAATGAGGTGGGAAGAAACTATGTGCATATTATTTGCGACCACTCGAGTGAAGAAAACCAGGAGCAGGCCCTTGAAACACTGAAGTTCTTCCTGCAAAAAGGCGCTGATCCGAACAAAGGTGAATTCCACAGTAAGGAGAAGGAAAGTGTTTCTCCCCCATTGGCTTACGCGGTATGGAACAATAGAATTGATATTGCAAAAATACTCCTACAAAACGGCGCGAAAACTGAAATTACATTTAACACATGGTCTCTTGTGAACCAGGCTGCTGCTGAATCCAATAGAGAAGTCCTCCAGCTCCTTTTAGAACACGGAGCAGATCCGGATGTGCCGAACGGTGATAACCAGACTGCCCTGCATTCCGCTTTGTACCAGGAAAACGTTGATCCAAAAATTATTGAAATCCTGCTGAAGCATGGAGCAGATCCATACGTAAATGACCGGTTTCCGGACAACGCCTTTTACAACCCTTTCTGCGCCGCTGCTACAACCGATAATCCGGAGTTGGTGAAACTCTTTGTAAAATACGGAGCAAAGGCAGGAAAAGCTGGGGATGAAAACAAACTCCACTGGAACCCCCTTTTCTGGGCAATCAATTTTGAACGAAATGAAAACCTGGAAATAATTGCTAAGACAAAGAGCGGATTAGAATACAGGGATGTTGACGGGTTTACCCCGCTTATGTTTGCCGCGTATCAGGGAAATGAAAAAGCAGTGGACATTCTTTTGAAGTATGGGGCGAATCCCCTGGCAGAGTCAAACAATGGGAACACAGCAGCTGAAGTTGCGGTTGGAAGAGGTTTCTCTGACCTGGGACGCCATATCTTGAAAAAGGGAAGAGTTTCAGCTGGCCCTGCCGCAGTCATTGCTGGGGGACTAAAGATCATTGCAGCACTTCTCGGGTTATATACCTTTGCCTGGTCAGGGGCAAACAGGTTCTTTCTTCCTGAAAGCCTTGCCTTCTATTATCCGGTTGGTGCCGCATTTGCGGGTATGAATGTTTGGGTTTGGTATTTGTACTTTTCTAAGGTCCAGTTACTCCGCAACAGGTGGCGGCATATTATAAAAACCGTTCTTTACTCAGGTGTTTTCGGAGTTATTCTCTTTACTGTATTGAACCTCCAGTACCTGGTTTCAAACATACCCTTTGTCAGCGGATTGGTTCCCCAGGAGTTTTACGGAAACATACCTGTCCATCTCGTGGACACTCATCTCTGGCAGCGCCTTCCCTCTGCAGGGTTGCAGCAGCTCACAGGTTTTGTAAACACTCTGCCTTTTGGTCAAGGGATAACAGCAAGTCATATTGTATTGATCATCTCCGGCGTAATTCTTGGACTTTTGCTCCCTGTTTGCAGGGCTTTTTCTAAAAAGGTGCGGAGAATAAAAAGAATCTTTTCAAATGTAAGGTAGTATAGAATAGAAAGGTATTGTCTATGTCAGATTTTCAAAGCCAGGAAAAACAAAAAAAACAAGAAAAGCAGGAGCAGAAAACCAGAAGTTCCATACCAGGGGGGTGTCCGGTATGCGGACACCAAAACCCGGCGGAAGCCAAATTCTGCGAGGAATGCGGTACCCCGCTTGGGGGTACTCCCTGCCCCAACTGCGGAGAAACGGTCCCCCAAGGGGGCGATATCTGTGAAGCATGCGGCCAGTGGCTGAATACAGATGCCTGCGCCTTCTGCGGAGCCGAGCTTCAGGGTGGCGCCGCGTTTTGTGGTGAATGCGGAAACCCCGCAGGAGGCATTAACTGTCCTTCCTGCGGTACTGTAAGCTTTTTTGACTACTGTCCAAAGTGTCACAACAAACTCACTGAGCAGGCAGATGAAATGCTCGCTGTTCTGGAGAAAGAGCCCGCGTTGCGGGAGTACTTACAAGCAAAACAGGAATTCTCTGAAAATATACAGGAGATGAAAAAACTGGAAGCAGAGCTTGCTGAGGCAGAGAAATCCGCTGAGCCTGAAAAGCCGGAACTGGACCAAAGCGGCGCCTCTGTTATTGCAGGGCTTGGGAAAAAGCGCAAGGCAAAGCGCAAGCCAAAGCTCAACGCGCCGCCCGCGGGAGCACCTGAAACAGTAGAAGCCCAGCAGCAGAACGCGAAAGCAGAGGAAGCAAAAAAAGAAAAAGCGGCCCGCCTTGCAGCGCGGAAGAAACGCCTTGAAGAGCTGAAAGCCAAACAAGCGGGGTTGACGCAAAAACTGAATGATCCCCCGCCTGTTCCTGAATCGCTTACCACAAACCAGGAGGTCAGACGGTATCAAATGTCTATCAAACCGCCGGTAACAAAGGGCTGGCTTTGCAACGCATTCGATGCTGTGCACCAGGACCCAATGCACTGTACCCGCCCCGGAGACGGAGGCAGGTGGCTTACTGAATAAAAAAGGAGAAAATACATGGAATGTACTGCCTGTAAAACAGAAAACAGGGACATAGCAAAGTTCTGCAAGCGCTGCGGGACAGGACTTGCGGCGCTTTCAAGCGGTTCCACAGCCTTTATCGGCGACCCTGTACTCGGGAACCTGGTAGGTCTTGATCATATCAGGGAAGAGCTTGGAGAAATTATCAATGTTATCCGGGGGATGAAGAAAGACGGCAACCTGATCCGGATGAACTACAACCTCATTCTTACCGGAAACTCAGGCACAGCAAAGTCCCTTATCGGCGAGCTTTTTTACAAGGCATTGAAGCGCCTTGATGTAGTAACCAAAGACCAGCCCCATTCGGTTGACGCTGGCGATTTTGCCGGGTTTGACAATGAGGCAGTTGCAAACCTGGTGAAAAATGCCGCGGGGGGTATGATCATCATAGACAACGCACAGGACCTGATTACAGACGGCGCTGCTTCTGCCCAGCTGAAGCGTCTCATTGTGGAGATGGATAAAACCAAGGGGGACCCGATCATCATACTTTCCGGTCTGCCTTACGGGCTGCGTGAGTTTGTAAACAACCCTGAGAACTCTAATTTCACAGGCAGGTTCAGGTATGTGTTTTTTATAGATGACTATGATTCAATGACCCTTTTTGAAATTATTAAGCAGCAGCTTGCAGTCAAGTACGGTTTTTCACTCACAGAAGAAGCAGCAGAAAAGCTGCTAAAGCGTACTGCCTACCTCGCGCGGGAGATCAAAAATCCGGAAGCAAACCTTGGGGCATACAACGGCTACCTTGCAATGCGGGAAGTGGACTCGGTTGTCCATGAATACTATCTCCGGGGAGGGGCAGGAAAAGAGATTTCAGCCCAGGATATAACCGGTGAAGTGCTTGAGAAGAAATCAGCAGAAGAGATACTCGCGCGCTTTGATTCTTTTATCGGAATGGATGCAATTAAAAAGGACATCCGCTCCATGTACAACCGCATGTCTGTTGAGGACGGGAAAGGTGAGTTGGGCCTCCACGCTGTTCTTACTGGAAACCCGGGTACAGGTAAGACCACTGTGGTCAGGGTGTTAGGGGACATTTACGCGGCACTTGGCGCACTGGATACAGGCCATGTTGTTGAAGTAGACCGGGGCACCCTTGTCGCGGGCTACCAAGGCCAGACTGCTATCCAGGTGAACAAGATGGTTGACAGGGCACTCGGGGGCATTCTTTTTGTGGATGAGGCATACGCCCTAAAACAGGGGGAGACTGACAGCTTTGGCCAGGAAGCAATAGATACACTTTTAAAGCGTGTGGAAGATGACAGAGAAAAGTTCTGCTGCATAGTTGCAGGATATAAAAACGAGATGAAGGGCTTTCTCTCCAGCAACCCTGGTTTGACTTCACGGTTTCCAAAGCGGTTTCACTTGGAAGACTATAATGCGGATGAGCTCCTTGCGATATTCAAACTGAACATGAAGCAGCAGGGGTATACCGCAACCGCAGGGGCAATAGAAAAAGCGAAAGCGTTTTTCGAGGACAGGATAGCAAGGAAAACAAAGGACTTTGCAAACGGAAGGGAGGCGCGGAACCTCTTTGACGGAGCAAAGGGCAAGCTTGCCGCAAGGCTCTCTGATAAAATGGCGCAGCCGGATTTTGACAGGGCAGAACTGACCGTTATTACTGAAGATGATATTCCCTCTGGCAGGGAAGAAGGGGGCATTTCTATTGAAGAAGCAATGGCCCGCTTAAACAGCTTGACAGGGCTGTCATCAGTAAAAACAAAGCTTGGAGAAATGATCAATACCCTAGAGGCTGACAGGCTTCGGGGAACAGTGAAGCCATTGGCAGAACACTTCCAGTTTGTGGGGAACCCGGGTACTGGAAAAACAACAGTTGCCAGGATCTTTGCTGATGTGCTGTACGCGGCAGAGCTGATTCCCACGAACAATCTCATAGAAGCAGACCGTTCTACCTTGGTTGCAAATGTTTCAGGTGGAACAGCGCCAAAGGTAAACGACCTTGTGGACAGGTCCATGGGGGGAGTGCTTTTTATTGATGAAGCATATGCCCTAATCCAGGGGCAGAATGACAGCTTTGGAATGGAGGCCTTGAACACACTCCTGAAACGCCTTGAGGATGACCTTGGAAAGTTTATCTGCATTGCAGCTGGGTATAAAAAGGAAATGCACGACTTTATCCAGGCAAACAGCGGACTGAAAAGCAGGTTTACCACGACCATAGATTTTGAAGACTATAATGCAGATGAAATGGCGCAGATCTTTTTTTCCCTTGCAGCAAAAGAGGGGTACCAGCTTACAGATGAAGCAGCAGCTGCTGCAAAAGACCTGTTTCAGGGTATGGTTGCAAGAAAAACAAAAGACTTTGGAAACGCCAGGGAAGTACGCAAGGTCTTTGAAACCACACGGGGAAGGCTTTCTAAGCGGATCATTGAACTGAAAGAACAAGGGCTGAGCACAGAAGAGCTGAAAAAGAAGGTGAGTGTTATTGAAA
The DNA here is from genome assembly GCA_964428555.1 of uncultured Spirochaetales bacterium. Classification (GTDB taxonomy): domain Bacteria; phylum Spirochaetota; class Spirochaetia; order CAYRYS01; family CAYRYS01; genus CAYRYS01. Next base: position 9,805 of record CAYRYS010000048.1, read on the forward strand.
AGCAGGACCTCCCATTATCCAAGCCTGAAGGGGAAGATGTGGTGAAAAAGTCCCTCGCGAGGCTTGAAGAGCAGATCGGTCTTGCTTCAGTGAAGCAGAAGGTCAAAGAGCTGATGAATGTACTGGATATTCAGAAAATCCGGGGCATGGAAAAGCCTTTGGGTATTCACTTTGTGTTTACCGGAAACCCCGGCACAGGCAAGACCACTGTTGCCCGTATCCTCGCGGATATTTTCCACGCTATCGGGCTTTTGCCGTCCAACAACCTGGTAGAAGCTGACAGGAGCGCCATGGTTGCTGGGTACTCAGGCCAGACTTCCGCCAAGGTGAACGCCCTTGTGGACAGGGCAATGGGGGGAGTGCTCTTTGTTGACGAGGCCTACACTCTGAAGCAGCGCTCCGATGACTCCTTTGGGCAAACAGCAATCGATACCCTATTAAAGCGTATGGAAGATGACAGAGGGAAATTTGTTGTTATTGCAGCAGGGTATGATACAGAAATGGAAAACTTTCTGAATACCAACTCAGGGCTCTCCTCCCGCTTCTCAGACACAATCCATTTCGAAGATTACACAGGCTGTGAGCTATCCAAGATTTTTAAACTCTTTGCTGAAAAAGAGGGATACACATTAGAAAAAGGCCTGGACCCGGTTATCCTGGACTATTTTACCAAGGTGTATGAAAACAGGGACAAAAACTTTGGAAACGCAAGAACAGTGCGGAAGTTTTTCGATGCTGCTGTTGGAAACCAGTCTAATAGGTTGATTAGCTTGAAAAACAGCGGGTCACTGGACTCTGCCGCATTAAAAGAAGAAGCGAACAAAATTACCAGGTCTGACCTGCCGACAGAGGAGCTGTAATATGAACTGTTCATTTTGTAAAGCAATGATAGATGATGATTCTTATTACTGTGACCAGTGCGGCGAGGAGCTCATGGTTTGCGGGGCTTGCGGTAAGCCAGGAAAGGGCAAGCGCTGCATTTATGACGGAAAGAAGATGATAACCGCAAAGGAGGCAGCTGAGGGAGCAGGCACGCAGCCCGCAGCTCCAAGCCCAGGGCCTGGGCAGACAGCTGGTACTCCGGCTGCCTCTGCTCCTGCCGGCACAGGCGCTGCCGCAGGGCCTGTGCTTACGCTGGTGAACTCAAAGCTCGGTGTGGAGCTGCCGATTAAACCCGGTACTGTTGTAGGCAGAGCAAACGGCGAGCTCGTATCGTTTTTTCAAAACTACAACACAGTTTCAAGCACCCATGCCAGGTTCGACTTGCAAAACGGTACATGGACTATTACCGACTTAGGCAGTACAAATGGAACTTTTTTGAATAATCAGGCGCTTCAGCCGAACCAGGCAGTAGCCTTAACAGACAGTATGATGATTAAATTCGCGGATGTTGATTTTCTTACCAGTATTTCTGGGGGGAATCAGAACGCCGGTACTGTCAGGCTTTCGTAATAAGGAGGACTTGTGACCTTCGGCCCTGACCAGGTGCTTTTATGCACACACTGCCGGAACATATTTATCCGCAATACCCTCGGCTCAAGCAATACAATTGGAGCCAGGGTCTGGTCAGACGGACGGGTATTTGCGGTTATGGCACCCACACCTCCGGTTATTACCCAATGCGGAAACTGCGGGACCTGGTTTTTTCTTGAAGATGCCAGAAAGGTCGGCTATGTGCCCATGGGTGTGTTTGACAGCCACCGGTCCATAATACCTACAACAGATGACCTTGAGTATCCGGATTACCTGCAGGCAATACAATCCGGGCTTTTCCGGGTAGATACTGCAGGTGTTTTTGATGAAGGAAAAACCAGAGAGCGGGAGCTTGTCTTACGGGAGCGGCTTTTGTGGTCCCTGAACGATAAGGTCAGAGGAAGGGAAGAGGGTCTTCCCCAGGGCTTTGCTTCTGTATTCCGGGAAAACTTGCGCAGAATTATTGAGCTTACAGAACCAGCAGAAGACAGGGGTGCTTTAGTGCTCCGCGCGGAAGCACTCAGGGAGCTGGGAAATACAGACCAGTGCGTTCTGGAAATCGAAAAGCTTATCTCTGAAATACCGGAGGATGAAGCAGAGTACCTGGATTGGTTCATACATAAAGCAGGGAAGATAAAACAAGCTGCCAAGTCCGGTAAAACAGCGGTGTTTGAAATTACAAAAGATGAGCAAGAGGAGACCAGGGAGAATATTCAGGGTGATGATAATTCGGATGATAATGGACCCTGGACTTTGGCGAACATATAAGCCCTGAACGAGGTGAAAGCCATGCGCGAAAAGGCAGAAGAGCTTCTTGAAAAAGCACTACAGGCAATTAGGTCAACAGAGTATGGAGAGTATACAAAAGCTGAAGGGCTATTTAGAATGGCACTTGCAGCTGACCCCATGGCCTGGGAAATCTACTATTACAGAGGGCGTTACCGGTTTGATGCAGGGGAATACATGAAGGCAGCACAGGACCTGACATCACTCATACGTATTGGAGAAAGGAAGCTCAATGAAAATTTGCTTTGTGAAGTCTATCTGATGCGGGGAAAAAGCCTAGGGTATGTATTTGAAAACGGACCTGCATTATTTGATTTCAAGAAAGCCCTGGACCTTGACCCTGAGAACAAAGAGGTAAAGATTGAGCTTGGGTATACGTATTATGTATTGGAAAATGATGATGAAGCAGAGGCCCTTTTACAGCAGGTAAAACAGGAAATACAAAATGAGAAGCCGGAGAATTTTGGTGATGAGAATACCCGGTTCCCTGACTTCCCTTCAAATAAAGAAATACAAGTGAATGCATATTTGGCGTGTTTGTATTATAATCAGGGAAAGCAGGAAGAAGCTGAGAAACTGCTTGAGCAGAATTCATTTTTTTAAGGAGAGAGTATGAGCGGCTGGCTTGGAATACATTTCGGAGGATTACGGACAAAACTTGGAGTAACAGCGCAGGGAGTGGTTATGCCATTAAACCTGCCACCGAATATTACCTCAATACCCAGTACTGTGGCATTTGACGCATCACAAGGGAGCTTCTGCATTGGTGAAGAAGCTGAGAACCTGAGAAACCTGGACCCGAAAAATGCGGTATGGAACCTTCCCGGGCTCCTATTTCCGCCTAAAGGTGACCAGTTTTTGCAAGCTGTGCTCGCCGATTCCTGTATTACCTTGGAAGTTGATCAGAACCAGGGAGCAGCAGTGAACTTTGAAGGTGAGCTGTACGAAGTAGCAGAGCTGGTGAAATTCTTTTTTGCTGAAGTAAAGGACCTTGTCGAGGGGTCTCTCAATGCTTCTTTTGAAAAAGCGGCAATAACTGTACCAGGGAGTGCGGGTGCAAGCCATAGAGCAGCAGTTCTGGAAGCAGCTGAGTCTGCAGGCTTTACAGAAGTCCGGCTTATCTCTGAGCCTGCTGCAGCTGCGGCAGGTGCTTATCATCAAAATGCCCAGGGGGACGCGGAGATTGGAGTTGCAAACTTTGGGTATACCTGTTCAAGTTTGGCCTTAGTAACAAAAGGAGACGGGGTCTTTGAGCAGCTCATGGGTGTTTCAGGGCCAGGGCTCTGGGAGACAGACCTTGCTGTAGCAGGAGTATTGGCTGACGCACTCTCCGGGAATGATAAGATCGATGTTTCCGAAGGATCTCCTAATTTTGACCGCCTCTGGGCAGCAGCAGCTTCTTTGCGGGTGCAGTCATCAACCTCTGGGAAAACTGAGATTACTGTGGAAAACCTTGAGCTGAAAGACGGAAGCAGAAGCGCTGCCAAGCTTTCAGTAACAACAGAAAACATAAAAGACCTGTTATCCGAAAGCCTTGAATGGCTGGATGGGGCAGGGGAAAAGCTGAATGCCATAGGCAAGGCAGATACTGTTATTGCTGTGCATGAAGAACCAATGCCTGAAGGCCAGGCAGTTGTAAAGGCAAAGAACGCATTCGGGGTAAACCCTGACTTGACCCCTTCTCCTTCGGACTCGGTTGTGCTTGGTGCTGCTGTGCTCGCGGGTATAAAGCAGAAAGATTTTCCTGACCTTCTTATAATGGAAAGCGCAGGCTACGCGTATGGAATCGAAGTCGCGGAAAAGGGATTCCACCCTGTGCTAAAAGCAAACAACACGATACCCCTCAATGCTTCCCAGACCTTTACCACAAGTACTGATAACCAGAAGGAAGTTGCGGTAAATGTATATGAAGGCTTGGGAGATACAATAGATGAGAATACCTATATCGGCAGTTTTACCTTAAGCGGCATTCCCGAAGCACCCGCAGGAAGCGCACAGGTAAAGCTCACCTTTGAAATAGACGCAAACGGCATTTTCTCTGTAAAAGGCATGGAAACAGAAAGCGGCACAGAGCTGACAGTAACAAAACAGACATAAGCAGTGTGGCTCCGCTGAAATATATAGAATCCTTTTATGTTTGACTGCATAATAAAATACGTATTATAGTATGTATAAGAGGTGAATATGTTATTGGAAACAAAGCAGATGATTGCGGTAACACAGTTGCAGAGAGAGCTGACAAAAAAAATACGTGAAATCTCTGAAACAGGAGAGCCATTATACATTCTGAAAAATAATAAGATGGAAGCAGTCATCCTCCCGTTTGAAGAATATGAGCATCTCCATCAGCTTGAAGAACTGGTAGAGCAAATAGAAATAAAAGACATGCTTGAAACCAGACTGAAAAAGTACAACCCCGCGGAAAACATACCCTGGGAAGAGCTGCGGGATAATGAATGAAGTACAAAATCGAGTTTATCCGGGAGGCATATAAGGATTATAAATGCCTGGATGGAAGTATAAAAAAGCTTGTGAATAAAAAGCTGGAGGAACTATCCGAAAAGCCGCATTTAGGTCAGCAGCTTGGAAACAAATTCAACCTTGATTTAACTGGTTTTTATAAAATATATATTGCGAAAAAGTCCTACCGGATTGTGTACCGTCTTATTTCTCCCACGCAAATTGAAATTATAGAGATATGGGGTATAGGAAAACGGGAGAGAGAAGCTGTTTATAAGTTGATCCACAAACGAATAAAGGAGTAGCAGCCAGCTTTGCTGCAACCACGTTCCCCGAGTGCTGCCCTAGGCAGTGTATCGAGGGGACGGAAAAGCCGCCAGCTTTGCTGCA
>CAYRYS010000048.1:15013-23937 GCA_964428555.1 uncultured Spirochaetales bacterium
AGTGCTGCCCTAGGCAGTGTATCGAGGGGACGGAAAAGCCGCCAGCTTTGCTGCATAAAATACTCTCTGCGGATGCTTCTGCAGGCCCATCTCGATACCCTTCGATGCTTCGGCTACGCTCAGCACGGCGCTCCGCTCAGGCCAGGCATTTTTCCTTGCGGAAAATCACTCGATGACCGGCTATAGCACAACGCTCCCTGAGTGATTTCCGGTAGAATCCTGCGCTCAATTTTATTGAGTGCTGGATCACTCGATGTGCGTATGCAAATTACCTCCTTGCCCTAAAATCAATAAATTTCCCGTTTATTTATCTTTCCATCGGGTGTATAATCTAAGGTCCGAAGGAGGATGAAATGACAAACAATAAACCATATATGCTTATAACAACCCTGCTGTTTTGGGGAGGTCTTTGGGGACTCCTGGAAGCAACCTTGGGGTATATTTTTCATCTCATAATACCGTTTCCCGGATTTTCTGGGATGTTCATGTTCACAATCGGTTTCATTATGATGCGTGCTGTGTATGAGAAGACAGGGGAGATCTGGGCTGTGCCTGCACTCGGTGCTATTGCAGCTGCAATTAAGGCAGTCAATTTTCTTTTTCCCTATTTACCGCCTATTAAGACCTGGAACCCGATGGTCGCTATTATGCTCGAAGCATGCGCGGCAGCAGCTTTCCTTTATCTCGCAAAAGGAAGGACATGGGAAAGCAAACCCCTGCCTGTGCTTGCTATGACTTTCGGTTACCGAGTAGTGTATATGGCACTTTTTCTTGTGCCGGTATTTCTCCTTATTCAGAATGGCATTCTTAAATATGGACCGGTAATAGCCCTGCGGTTTCTTTTTCTTGACAGCGCGCTAAACGGTTTCTTGGTACTCGGATTTTTCTCTGTCAAAGCTGTGAAAGAAAAGTTTCTTACCCTTGCCAGGAAGCCGATACCTGTATTTGCCTCTGTTTTGGTTGTGGCAGCCGCTGTTTTTGCCGAGTATCTTCTATAGTGTATGGCAAATCTTGAAGTAATTAAGCGTCTTGCTCAGGTGGAGGAATCCGGGGGATCCGGCGTGCTGATAAAAGTGATAGCATCTCAAGGCCATGCGCCTGCCAGGCCTGGCTCTAGGCTGCTTCTGGTCTCTACAGGAGAGAAGCTTGGTACAGTTGGCGGCGGTTCTCTGGAAAAACAATGCCTTGAGCTTGCCCAAGAGGTCGCTGTAACCGGGAAGTCTAGAGTTGTTCAGTATTCTCTGGATGAGAACAGAAAACTCTATGAAGGCGTTCCAACCGGCATGGTGTGCGGAGGTTCTGTCCAGGTTTTTTTCGAGCCTGTGGGGTTTCGTGACCGGGTGGTTATCTTCGGTGCAGGCCATGTGGGCCGAGCGGTTGCTTATCACCTTTCTCCACTGGATTTTGTAGTGTCCCTTTACGATGACAGGCAGGAGATGATCGACTCCATGCCTAAGTATGAAAAGGTAACATCGGAATGCATCAGTTATAATGAAGTTTCCAAGTACATAAAAAATGAGGACTTTATCATCATCTCCTCCTATTCTCATGCCCTGGATTATCAGCTTATGAAAGCTGTACTGAAAGAGCATCCCTCTCCCAGGTATCTGGGTGTAATAGCTTCCCGGAAAAAGCGTGAGGAATTTTTTAAGGGTTTGGATGATGAGCTGTCCGGAGGGTATGAAAAGCACAGAATCTACATGCCCTGCGGCTTGAATGTCGGGACAGGCAAGCCCCATGAAATTGCAGTTGCTGTTACTGCTGAAGTGCTTGCTGTGAAACAGGACCTTGGTGCTGTCATCAGCCTGAAGGACAAGTAGTGGTCCATATTATTACCGGTGCCAGGGACGCGGGGAAGACATCCGCTGTGCTCAGCCTCCATTTACAGCTTGGTGGCTGCGGTATTGCTTCTGTGAAGGATTTTACCGCAGAAGGGTTCAGAGGGTACAACGCGCTCTGCCTTGAAACCGGGGAAGTCCGGCCCCTTGCCAGGACATCTCATCATCTTCCAAGACAGTGGGACCAGTTCTACAGCTTTGGACGGTTCAGCTTTTCCAGGGAGGGCCTTCTGTTTGCAAGCTCAGTCCTTGCCTCTGCTGCTGTATCTTCCTGCACTCCGGTGTTTTTGGATGAGGCAGGCAGACTGGAGCTGGAGGGAAAAGGATTTGCCTGTGAGCTTAGAGCTTTGCTCCGCTCGGAAAAAGAAGTGTATATTACATGCAGAAACAAGTTTTTTGACAAGATGCGTAAAGAGTATACAATAGAAGAATACAGGGAAATTGACGCGCAGGAATTTCCCTTGTTTTATAAGTAAAGGTGATGCCTATGATGAGCAATTTACAGTTTTTACTGAACAATTCAGTAATGCAGAAAAATATATCTCCAGGTATGACAGTGCTTGACGCGCTGAGGAAAGAGATAGGACTGAAGGGAACAAAGGAAGGGTGCAGAGAAGGTGAATGCGGTGCTTGTACTGTTCTCCTTGGTGAACTGCGCAATGGAAGAGTGAGTTACAAAGCTGTTCCCTCTTGTATGCTCCCAGTCGGCGAGGCAGAGTGTAAACATGTTGTAACAATAGAGGGACTGAATCTCTCTGAATTGAATCCTGTCCAAAAGGCATTTGCTGATATGAATGCCAGCCAGTGCGGGTTCTGCACTCCAGGGTTTATCCTTGCTTTTACCGGCTATCTCCTATCAGGCAGAGAGTTGACACTTGAAGACGCGATGACATCGGTAGACGGCAATATCTGCAGGTGCACAGGCTATGCATCTATCCGCCGCGCAATTACAACGCTGTTTCAGGACTACCGGCTTGAAGGCAAAATACCGGACATTGCATTTCTAACGGAAAACAGATTTCTTCCTGAATATTTTCTGCAGTCTTCACAGCTCTTGTCAGCTATACAGACTGAACGGTGTGAGTACCCAGCGAAGGGTACCTTAGTCGCAGGAGGAACTGATCTGTATATTCAGAAAGGAGAGGTCCTTCCGGATGAAGAGGTCCGCTTTCTTTCAGCAGAGGATGGGGTGACAGGAATTAGCGAGGTCCAGGATGAGATTATTATTGGTGCCGGAGCAACAGTGGAAGAGTTCCGGCTTGATCCGCTTCTTAATAAGCATTTCCCCGGGCTGGATGAGAAACTCCTTTTAATATCATCAACAATTCTCAGAAACAGGGCAACTATCGGCGGAAACATTGTGAACGCGAGCCCAATAGGGGATATGAGTGTACTTCTTCTTGCATTGGAGGCAAGGCTTCTTCTTGCTGGTAAAAACGGAGAATCCTACCTGCCTTTAGAGGATTTCTTTCTCGGGTATAAGGAGCTTGCGCTTAAGCCCGGTGAAATGATTAAAAGCATCATTATTCCGATTCCTGAATTTCAAGTATTCTGGAATTTTGAAAAAGTCTCTAAACGGGAGCGGCTTGATATTGCGACCTGTAACTCCGGTGTTACTATAACAGTGCAGAACGGTAAAATCCGAAACATCCGCCTTTCCTTCGGCGGAGTGGCTCCTGTTCCGCTCCTTGTAAAACAGACCCAGGAGTTTCTGAAAAATAAGGACCTTGATATCCGGGTATTAAAAGCAGCCCAGGATATACTTGCTGAGGAAATTGCGCCAATAAGCGATGTCCGCGGCTCATCAGAATATAAAACCGACCTTGCAAAGCGGCTTTTACACGCCCATTTAGAAAGCTGCTTTCCGGATCAGATTGTCTATCCATTGGATGGAAGGGGGAGAATGTCGTGAAAACAAGAGATCCGCACATGCATGTACAGGGAAAATCTGTGTTTGTTGATGACATTTCCCTTCCCAAGGAAAGCCTGTTTTGCGCAGTCCTCTTTTCTCCTGCAGCAAAAGGCAGAATCCGGACCCTGTCCACAGAGGATGCCAAGGCTCAGCCTGGCGTGTGGGCTGTTGTTACAGCAAGGGAAATCCCTGGAGAGAACCAGATTGGCACCATTATTCTGGATGAACAGCTTCTTGCTGAAGAGGAGGTCCATTTTATCGGCCAGCCCATTGCTGCTGTGTATGCAGAGACTGAGGTCCAGGCAAGGCGCGCTGTAAAGAAGATTATTCTTGAAATTGATGAAGAAGATCCGATTGTTGATCCACGGGCAGCATACGAAGCAGGGGAGATTATTGCTCCGCCGCGGACTTTTCAAAAGGGAGATGCTGATTCAGTTTTTGACTCCTGTGCCTATGTTTTTGAGGGAACCAGTGAGTCAGGGGGGCAGGAGCATTTTTACATGGAATGCCAAGGGGCTGTTGCCTTTCCCCAGGAACGGGGATGCTTTTCTGTTATCTCCTCTACCCAGAGCCCGACTACTGTGCAGAAGATCGTAGCAAGAGTGCTCGGGCTTTCCATGAATGCTGTAGAGGTGGATGTCCGCAGGCTTGGAGGAGCATTCGGCGGAAAAGAAGACCAGGCAAATCCCTGGGCAGCCCTTGCGGCAATTGGGGCGTATCTAACTGCAAAGCCGGTGAAGCTGGTCCTTCGGCGCGCGGAGGACATGCGTGTTACTGGAAAACGCCACCCATACTCAACTGACTGGAAAATCGGTTTTTCTGAAGACGGCAAGATACAAGCCTTCCAAGCCTTTTATTACCAAAACGCAGGCGCTGCTGCAGATCTGTCTACTGCTATACTTGAACGCACCTTGTTTCACATCACCGGTTCCTATTATGTGCCGAATGTTACAGCAACAGCAGTGTGCTGCAGAACGAATTTACCGCCCTTTACTGCGTTCCGCGGTTTCGGCGGACCACAGGCAATGTTTGTTATGGAAAGTGCATTGTTTTATTCCAGCGATGAAATGGGCATCCCCTTGGAAGAGCTCCAGGAAATGAACCTTCTTGCAGAAGGGGATGAGCTGCCCTTTGGTATGAAGCTTGAGCGCTGTAACGCAAGACTCTGTTGGGAAGAGCTTGTCTCGCGCTTTCATACTGAACAGAAAATTACGGAGATTGACAAGTTTAATATTGCCAACAGCCGTTATAAAAAGACGTACGCATTTATGCCGGTCTGTTTCGGTATTTCCTTTACCAATACCATGCTCAATCAGGCGCGGGCTTTGGTAAATGTCTACCTTGACGGGAGCATCGGAGTTTCAACCGGAGCAATCGAGATGGGCCAGGGAGTGAACCAGAAGATAACTGATATTGTTTCCCGGACATTTTCTGTACCTGAAGAAAAGATTAAACTGGAAACTACGAATACGACCCGGGTTGCAAATACCTCAGCAACAGCTGCAAGCACAGGCTCTGATTTAAACGGAAAAGCAGCAGAGCTTGCGTGCAGACAGATCCTGGACAGGATATACAAAGTCGCGTCAAAGCTGTTGGATGCTGCATCTCCTGCTGACCTCCGGATCCAAGACGGTGTGTTCTACAATAACGGTGGAAAAACCGACCTGACCTGGGATGCTGCTGTGAAACAGGCATACCTGAGCCGGACAAATCTTTCAGCCCAGGCACACTACGCTACTCCGAACATCTACTTTGACAAAACTAAGGAAAAGGGAAAGCCCTTTGCCTACCATGTGTACGGTACAGCCTTTCTCGAGGCAGAGGTTGACCTGCTTTTAGGAACATACAAACTTATCTCTGTTGATATTGTTCACGACTCAGGAAAGAACATAAATGCCGAGATCGATCTGGGGCAGGTTGAAGGCGGTTTGGCCCAAGGAATCGGGTGGATGACCTTAGAAGAGCTAAATTATTCGGAATCCGGGCTCCTCTATAACGGCAGTACCAGTACCTATAAAATACCTGATCTGCCAGGAACCCCGCAGGAGATACATACCTATTTTCTTGAGCATGCCTCTAATCCCCATGCTGTACTGAACTCAAAAGCAGTCGGCGAGCCGCCGTTTATGTACGGCATTGCCGCGTATTTTGCTTTATTAAAGGCAGCAAAAGGGAAGAGTACCATGGAGGGAGAAGTTTTCTCTGCTCCTATAACAACGGAAAAACTTTTCGGTGTAATGAAACGAAAAAGAACCTATATAGATTCCAAGGAGGATGAAATTGCTGAATAAAGAACGTGCACAAAAGATACGCAAACTTGCATCTGAATACTCAGGCTATACTGCTGAGAACCTTTCAAACCTGGTAAAACTTCCGTCTTTAAGCTGTGAAGAAGGCGATGCAGCAGCAGAGCTTGCTAGACAAATGGAAGACGCAGGTTTTGATGAGATAACAGTAGACGGATTGGGAAATGTTATCGGAAGGATCGGCAGCGGAAAAAAGGTCCTTGCTTTAGACGGCCATATTGATACTGTGGACGTGGGAAACAGGGACAACTGGAACTTTGACCCATACTCTGGAGAAATAAAAGAGGGCAATGTATACGGCAGGGGAACTGTTGACCAAAAAGGCGGCATTGCTTCTTTTGTGACTGCAGGAAGAATTCTTAAAGAGCTGGGTTTTGATGAGGATGTCACACTCTACTGTACAGGAACGGTTATGGAAGAAGACTGTGACGGACTGTGCTGGAAGTACATTGTAGAGGAAGACAAAATTAAACCTGACCTGGTAATTTCAACAGAACCCACGAACCTTGGTGTGTATCGGGGCCAGAGGGGAAGAATGGAGATGGAAGTCAATTTCCGCGGACTCTCCGCCCACGGCTCCGCGCCTGAACGGGGCAGAAACGCGATCTACATGGCATCCAAACTCTGTCTTGGAATCGAGAAACTGAACCAGGAGCTGACCTATGACCCATTTCTCGGTAAGGGAAGCATTACTGTATCCCAGTTTCTCTCAGGCAGTCCCTCCCTCTGCGCGGTAGCAGACTCAGCAAGTCTTCACATTGACAGGCGGCTTACCTGGAGGGAAACAAAGGATTCAGCGGTTGCTGAAATTAAGGACCTGATTGGACAGATGGACGGGGAGGTAACAGTACCCAAGTATTTTACCAAAGCATACACAGGGCTTGAGTATGGAATGGAAAAATACTATCCAACCTGGAAGCTCCCTGAGACCCATGAGACAGTGCAGCTTGGTGCCAGGGTTTTTCAGGATGTTTTCGGAGAACCCGCGCGGGTTGACAGGTGGACCTTTTCCACAAACGGCGTGACAATTAATGGGGTCTACGGAATTCCATGTATCGGATTTGGCCCTGGTGATGAAGTATACGCCCACGCGCCGAACGAGAGCGTACCTGTTTCAGACTTGGAAGCAGCAGCAGCTTTTTACGCGGCAATGGCCTACGCAATAGCTGAATAATACAAGAGAACACATAAAGGAGACACACAGTGAGAACACAATTAAAGGGAAAACACTTTATTACAACAGAAGACTGGGACAAGCAGGATCTGGACTCAGTCTTTGAAACAGCATTTGAATTAAAGAGACGGTTTGCTTTTGGAGAACCTCACCGACTGCTTCAGGATAAGACCTTATTTATGATGTTCTTTGAGCAGAGTACACGGACCAGGAATTCCATGGAAGCAGGGATGACCCAGCTTGGAGGCCACGCCCATGACTTGACTCCTGATAAAATGCAGCTCTCCCATGGGGAGTCCGCAAAGGACACGGCTGTCATTCTGTCAAGAATGGGACACGGAATTGCCTGTAGAAACTGTTTTTACGGTATTGGAAATAAATATCTGAATGAAATGGCAGAGCATGCCACAACTCCTATTATGTCCCTTCAGGACGACTTTTATCATCCCTTTCAGGGAGTTGCTGACCTTATGACAATACAGGAGTACTTCGGAAAAGACCTTTCTGAAATTAAAGTTGCAGTAACCTGGGCATACGCGAAGTCACACGCTAAGCCCCTGTCTGTGCCCCAGACCCAGGCAGTGCTTTTCCCGCGGTATGGTATGGACGTAGTCGTTGCTCACCCGAAGGAATTTCCTTTAATGAAGTCTATTACTGACAAGGCGGAGAAAAACGCGGAAGCAGGGGGCGGAAGCATCAGATTTACTGACAGCATGGAAGAGGCAATTAGAGACGCTGACATTGTCATCCCCAAAAACTGGGGCGGATATGCCCATTGGTCTATTGATGACTTTTTGGCAAACGAGGATGCCTGCAGATCCCAGATGGCTGAAAACCTGGAAAAGTATAAACATTGGATTTTTGACAGGGATAAGGTGAGCCTTGCGAAAAAGGGTGTGAAGATGATGCATGCCCTGCCTGCTGACAGAAACCGGGAAGTAACTGATGAAGTAATTGATGATCAGAGTATCTCAATTGTGTACGATGAAGCAGAGAACAGGCTCCATACCGCAAAAGCAGTCATGGCCCTGACAATGGGCGGTAAATAAGAGCATTTACTGTAATAATGGGCCTGGATTTCGAATTGCTGTGTAAGGAGGGGATCAGTGTCAGATAAATTTTCGGTAATACAGATTGATGAGCTTGCAGAGTGGATAAAAGCAGAATTGAAGCAGGACCGGATCTTCGGTATTCACAGGTCTCTGTTCTTCCAGCCTGAAGATGGGAACCCCTTCCAAGGGAAGCGGTACAACCAAATACTGGACACGCCCCTTGGTATTGCCGCTGGCCCCCATTCCCAAATGGCACAGAACATTATTGCAGCCTGGCTCTGCGGCGGGCGGTACATGGAACTCAAGACAGTCCAGGTCCTGGATGACCTGGACATTGCAAAGCCCTGCATTGACATGGAGGATGAAGGCTATAACTGTGAGTGGTCACAGGAACTTAGTCTGGACCGGTCTTTTCATCAGTACCTGGACGCCTGGGTGCTTATCCATGTATTGGAAAAGGTGCTCTGGGGAAAGAACCGTCCCGGAGCAGGAGCGATATTCAACATGAGTGTCGGCTATGACATGAAGGGAATTACCTCCAAGCCAGTACAGCAGTTTATGAACAGAATGGGTGACTGTTCTGAATTCCTTCAGCGAAAAATTGATGCTGCTGCAAAGGTCTTTCCTGAAGCAGGGGACCTG
>CAYRYS010000049.1:0-23575 GCA_964428555.1 uncultured Spirochaetales bacterium
AGCTCCACCCAGCTGGTACACAAGCTTGGTTCAGTGTTCCACATAGAAACAGGAAAAAGAGTTTCAGAAACTGTGTAAGAGATGTTTATTCAAGATTGATGTATTTTCCGACCAGCTGATTCAAAGACTCTGCCATTTCCTTCAATGTATCCGCTGCTTCCTTGGTAGCATCGGTAGACTCTGAATAGCTGTCAATTCCCTCAGATATTTGCTTCACTGCCCTGAGAACCTGCTCAAAGGACTGGACCTGCTGCCCGATAGAAGTAGATATTCGGGATGCTGAGTTTGCAGATACCTCTGCAGAGGTGAGTATTTCACTGAAAATCTCATCCAGGCTCCTTGTAAGGTGCCACCCTTCATCTATAGTCCGCGTTCCCTGTTCAGAGGCAACAATGAGATTGTCGCTTGCTTTTTGGATCTCGTCTATCTTTGATTTAATCTCTCCTGTGGATGACATAGTATTATCTGCTAACCGCCGTATTTCCGAGGCAACTATTTCAAAATTCTTTCCAGCACTTCCTGCTGCAGAAGCCTCCAGCTCTGCATTAAAGGCAATAATCTTAGTTTGATCCGCAATACCATTAATAATAGTAACAATATCCCAGATAGTGCTGATCATCTCACTCAGATTGCGTACCCCGGAAATAGTACCTGCATTTGTTTCCCGGATCTCTTCCATTTTTGAGAGGTTCTTCTCAAGAGTCCCAGAACCGCGCTCAACCTGTTCTCTGGTCTGGTTAGCAATAGCTGAAACTTCATCCACTTTTATTGCTACATCTCTAGAAAGCCTATCTGAGTCCTCCATTGTGGTTAATACTTCCTTTACAGACGCTGCCTGTTCATTGGAAGTTGCAGAGTTTTGCACAGAAGAAGCGGACAGACTGTGTACAGAGGATGAAAGCTCACCAATTGTCGATTTTATAGTATTTAACAGTTGAGTATAATAGTCAACAAATTCGTTTATATCCATGCAAAGTTCGCCAAGCTCATCAAAATTGATAAGAATAGCCCTCTGTGACAGGTCTCCCTCCCCTTCAGCAAGGTCACGCAGTTTGGTACGGAGTATATTAATCTGCGCATGAAAATCACGCTTGTTCAGATAAATTAAAACCAAAGCAACAAAAATGAAAAACACACCGCATACCAAGCCTGAAACAAGCATTCCGGAGTACAGCCCCTCTTCGCCGGCCTGAAAATAATAGTTTCTGCTAAAATACAGATAATAGATGCAAAGCATTGCAGAATAGCCGATCCACGTGAAAACATCTTTATACCTGGCAAACAAATCGTATTCATTCTCCCGTATATCCACCATGTTCAAAAGGACCTTTGCCCGTATAATGTAATTATTAATCTGCAGAGCCGCTATTATGCCGCTTACAAAACCGGCTGCAATTAAAATAGCTAAAGACCATATTAATGGTACTCCACCTGGAGCAACCCAATTATAGATTCCGTAAAAGATAATTGTACCTACTATCCAGAAACCGGTATGCACACTCAGGAGAAACCAGGGGACCCGGAGAGCTGCTGTACGTGCGTGGTCATAATCTTCCCCTGTGTCAGCAAAACGGAATAATGGCCCTAAAAGCCTGAGAAGTACTATCCATGAAACTAGAGCAAGAACCAGAAATAAAATGTAAACAGTCGGCTTCAAACTAAAGAGAAATTTCTCCCACATTGTCAGGTCAAGTTCAGGGTTAAAAAATGCAGTAAACCCCTGGTGAAAGACCAGAAAGATGAAGGGGGCGAGAAAATTATAAAAACCGATTCGGAGAATTGCTTCCTCCCTGGAGAAAGCCGGGTCTTGTCTCATGTATATTACTCCGGGTAAAATAGAACCTATACAGAGTATCGACAACAATGAACAGTTAATTAAGTTTTTGGTTTTACACAAGAGAAATATGATGGATAGTATTGAAAATGCAGTAGTTCTTCTTTCTGCAGACATAGACGGCACACTCCTGGGCGACACAGAGGGATTAGCTGAGTTAGGATATTTTTTACAGACCCAGGAAAAAGCAGAGATTATCTTTTCTTATAACACAGGAAGGACTGTGGAAAAGGTCATTGAGTTAATACAACAAGCCCAACTGCCGGAAGCTGATTATATAATCGGAGGAGTAGGCACACGAATATATAGCGTACAGGACAATTCCTATCTTCCGGAGTTTACTGCCAGTTTTTCCGACTTTGACAGGGAAAAGATCCACAATCTCCTTAGTTCTGCAGTTAAGGAGATTAAACTCCAGGACAAGGGCTCCCAGAGCCGGTACAAACTCAGCTATACACTTTCTAATCCCAATGTTATTCATCGGGTAAAGACAAAAGTTGAGAACACGCTTATTTCCCATACAATTGACGCACGGGTGCTCCTTTCATCACACATTTACTTGGACATTCTCCCAGCAGGTTCAGGAAAAGGGCCTGCTCTCAAGTGGCTGGCTGAGTATTTAGGCATACCACACAAAAACATAATTGCTGCGGGAGACTCGGCGAATGACAAGGATATGCTCTCCCTTTACAGTATAAACCCTATTGTGGTCTCCAACTCTCTTCCAGAATTGATTGAAGCAATGAAGGGAAAGGACTTCTATCTGACAAAGCTATCTGCAGCACAGGGAGTACTTGAAGGGGTAAAACATTTTTTACAGACGGGAGGTTAGCTGAAACGAACTCCCGTCTTTTCTGGGCTCAACCTCAACACGCACAGGGACCCGCTCCTTCAGCTCAGCTACATGAGATATAATACCAACTGTTCTGCCTGTGCTCCGTAAATCCAGTACAGCCTGGACTGCAGCATCCAGGGCTTCAGGGTCCAAAGTTCCAAACCCTTCATCAATAAAAAGGGTTTCCAGCCTAACTCCACCTGAGTAGGATTGGATTGTATCTGCTAATCCAAGAGCAAGTGATAGTGAAGTAAGGAAACTCTCTCCTCCTGAAAGGGTAGATACCTCGCGGCTCGTACCTGAATACTCATCAAACACTTCTATTCCAAGCCCGGCTTTCTCACGCCTGTCTTTTACCTCTTCTTTCCTCTGGAGGATGTATCTTCCCCTTGTCATAACAGAAAGCCGCTGAGAGGCAGAAACCAGGACTTCATCCAAAAGAGCCCCGAGCATAAAGCTTTGAAAACTCAGGCGCTTGTCATTGTTGCCAACAGCAGTTTCTGCCAAGTCTCCTACAAGCTCGTACTGGGCATCAAGTTCTTTCCGTTCCGCGGTCAGGGTTTCCAATTTCTCTACCAGCGCTTTTGCCTGGCTTACCATATGTTTATCAGCTGCAAGCTCTTGTTGGGCAATTTCAAGTTCCTTTCTCCGATCGGTTATCTTTTGCTCTATAGCTTCCAGGTCCGGTTCACTCTTATCCTCAATCTTTTTTTTGCTCCTAGCAACACGCTCGGCAGCACTATGAAAATCCTGCTGATAATTGCGCGCTTGGTTTCCAAGCGCAGTTTCTGCCTCTTGCGAGAGCAGCGCCTTTTCAAACTCTGTTACATCCGAAAAAAGACCCTGCATTTTCGTTTCAAGAGCATTGGTTTTCCTTTCTTCCCGCGCCTTTTCTGCAAGCAGGTTTTCTCTCCTCTGTTTTAGAAGCTCCTGGGAACTGATGAAATCTTCCTGTACTGCAGTAAATTCCTTTCTTGCAGTCTCTTCATAGGCAGTATTCTCAAAAATTGTTTCTTCCAGTCCCCGCACCAGTTCTTCAATTTTCGCAGTATCCTTTGGAATTGAATCTTCGAGTTTTTCGTCGATTTCCTTCAGTTGTTCGGAAATTGAATCAATCTCTCCTTGTTTTGCGGAAATACCAGCTACCTGTTCTAAGCGGGTTGCATCTAATTCTTTTATCCTGGTTTGGAGTTCCTCTTCTTTTATTTTCAACTCAGGGAGCATGCTAATCTCTTCCTGCAGCTCCGCATGCGTTTTCTGGGCATTTTGCAATTCAGATTGCAATGCCTCCAGATCCTCTGCATCCAGCTGAGAAAGCACATTTTCAGCAAATTTGAGCTCCTGGGAGACCTCCAGTAAATCTTTCTCTTTTTGCGAAAATACTTGCCGGAGTTCTGCCAGTTCTTCCTTTAATTGTGAGAGCTCATCTTCTGAAGGTACAGCATCAATTGCCTGCGCAGGCGAGGGATGTTCCAGAGAGCCGCATACTGGACAGGGTGTTCCGGATACCAGCTTGTCTGCTAATACCCCTGCCTGCCCTTTTTTCCAGAGGTTCTCCTTGCTTTCCAGGTCCTGCTGTTTTTCTTCCGCCTTCTCTTGAAGAAGCATACATTCCTGGTGCAGAAATTCCCTTTTCTTCTCCAGGTGATTCTTCTTTTGTTCTTCATCCCTTCTTTTCTGCGCATTTGTGAGCTTTTGTTCTATTTCATCAACCATTTTTGAGGTTTGATACAGCCTTTCTTTAGATGCTTCGGCATTTTCACTTTTCTCCTTCACCTCCTGGATCCGGTTCTCCAAGCCCTTTTTTTCCTGCATAACTGAATCTGATCTCCGGGAAAGTTCACGGATATCCTGCGAAATTTTTGTATGCCTGGTTTGAAGACTAGTGCGCTGAGAAACAGTTTCTTTTGCACTCTCGAGCACCTGTTTCCTTCTCTCCAACTCAGGGTTCTTCTGTTTCTTCTGCTCTGCTTCTTTCAGTGTTTTTTCAGCTGCATTTACCTTGGATCTGTTTGCATTAAGCGCATTTTCCGCTTCCTCTTCCCTTGCCTTTGCCTGAGATAGAGCATCCTTTGCCTCTGTAAATTCATGATAATAAGGAAGAATTGTGCGTGCGTTTTGGGAACGCCGCAGCACTGCCTCCTTTTCTTTCCAATATCCGTTTTCAGAGTATAGGCGGTCATACTCGGTTTGTGCAGAATTTAATTCTTCAAATAGGGTGTGTACTTCCCGCGCCTTTTGATATTCGCTTTGACACTGCTCTAAGGTTTCAGCTGCCTTTCTATAATTCTGTTCTTTTTGCTCTGCTTCGGCTTCTTTAACTGAAACCTCCTGCCTCAATTCTTCAAGACTAGTACAGTTATAATCCGAAAGCCTCTCTTCCGACCGTGTGTCAAGGTCACGCATCTTCTCTTCCAAGGCAGTCCGCTTCTGCTTTAGCTGCACAGTAAGCTCTTCATATATTCCTGCACGAAACAGAATCTTGAGAATCTCCTCCCTTTCCTGGGACTTTGCAGCAAGGAATTCCTGAAATTTCCCCTGGGGCAGCATTACCACTTGTCTAAACTGGTCGCTGCGAAAGCCGAGGAGCTTCTCGATTGCAGGGTTTGCTGTCTTACTATTGTCGCCAATCAGGAGATCCTCATCTTGCGCCTCTTCAACAAAAAGAACAGTCGAATTCTCCCAGCGCAGCTTCTCCTTTTTCAGCACCTCCTGTTTCGGTGTGCGCTCAACCCGGTACATCCGGTCTCCAATGGAAAAGCGGAAAGTTACCTGTGTACGTATCGCATCATCAGCATAGGTACTCCGCATCTGACTCGCTGACCGGTAATTACCTGAACTTTGCCCGTATAAAGCAAAACACACAGCATCCAGGATTGAGGTTTTACCTGCACCAGTGGGCCCGGAGATAAGAAAAACACCGCATTCATGAAGAAGAGAAAAATCGAGTGTCCGCGTACCGGGGAAGGGTCCGAATGCCTGGAGAGTCAGTTCAACCGGTTTCATGTATCCCCTCCATCTGCGGTAATTTCATTCACTGCAGCATCCAGGACTTTTTTCTTTTCAGGAGAGATTTCGCGGCCTGCAGTCTGGAAATAGAATGTACAAAATAGGTCGGATAAGCTTTCTACCTGCTGTTTTTTCTGAACAGTGTTCTCACGGGCCTGTTTTAACCGTTTTCTCTCTATGTGCATAAGATTGGGATACAGCTCCCTGAGTCTGTAGAGAGCATCGTACACAGGACCGTCATCCTCTAATACTGCAAGAATATAATCTTCAGAGTTCTCATCATCCTGTGCTTTCTGAAGAAGGTCATGGAATTTTCCGGTAATAGTACGTAAATCCTTTTTCGGCTTAAGAGGAAGGGAAGTAACCTCGGTTTTCTTTTTATCATGAATCTTCACTAACAAGGCAGATTTTTGATGAGAGACCTCAGAGAAAGAATACTTCATAATAGAGCCTGAATACCGTACCTCAGGATCTTTGCTAACAGACTGGGGTTTGTGCAAATGCCCGAGTGCTGTATAGGTAAACGGAGAGAACACTTCCGGAGAAACAGCTTCCGCACCTCCGATTATCTGAAGCGGCCGCTCGGATTCACTGCGGCTGCTCCCTGCTGCAAAGCAATGCGCAAGCAGTACAGCAGGAACATTATCTTTCATGTGTTTTTGCATCATTGAGACACAGAACGAGACTGCACTGTTATGGTCATTCACCTCTTGTTGATCAAACTCGCTCCTGACACGTACAGGCTCTACAAAGGGAAGCGTAAAAACCTGAAGTTCACCATCTTCATTCCTGAGAAGTACTGGTTCTTCAATAGAAGAAAGGCTGGTTCGTAGATACACCCCGCTCTTCTCCAAGAGCTTGGCAGAGAAGCCGAGGCGCTCAGGACTGTCATGGTTCCCGGAAATAATAATGACCGGAACACCAAGCTCCTTTACCATCCCAGTTAAAAAGCTGTCAAAAAGAGATACCGCATCACCTGAGGGCATGGCCCTGTCGTAGATATCTCCGGAGAGAAGAACTGCATCTGCATTCTGCTCTTTTGCGTGAGATATTATCTGCGATAGGACTTCTTTCTGCTGCTGGAGTAGGGAAAAGGAGTATAATATTCTGCCAATATGTAGATCGGAAACGTGAATGAGAGTAAAGGGCTTCATTAGATTTGTGTTATGTACCGTCTATTCTTACGAAAAGTTATCCCTTCAGGAATAGGGCTCTTCATCCTTGTTATAGAATTCATAAATCAATTCCTCTAGACTAGAGGAGAGATCAATTGTCTGTGACCATGAATCGCAATCCAGCTCTATCTTCTTTTTGCCGACAAGGTGTACAATTACCCTGTTAAAATCGGACTTTACTTCTAATGCAGTAATATGAGGAATGACAATTGTCGTATACTGTGTAGTACCGTTTGCTAATTTAACTTCTCTTTTGTAAAACATTCTTAAGCCCCTTCTTTGTAACCTATGAAAACATTGCAGTTTATCTCTGTATAATATATAGTATCATAATATGGATTGGAATTAAAAGTCCAATTATTTTTTCATTATAGTTCCGAATTAAGAGACAGTTTCTTGCAGATTACAGGTATTCCCCTTGTATACGGGGGATTTTTTATTTGCCTTTTTTTATCTTTATGATATACTAAAAGGGTTTACTAAGCTTTTCTGAGTAAAACACCTTCCATGGAGTATTCTTATGGCCAAAGTCACAATTAAAGATATAGCAGAGCTTGCCCAAGTTTCCAAAACAGCTGTATCCTTTGCATTTAACTCTCCTGAACGCCTTCCTGCAAGCACAGTTAAACGCATACTGGATATTGCAAAATCCCAAGGATACACACCAAACCCGGTTGCACGGAGCATGTCAACTGGAAAAACTAATGTACTCGGTATCCTTGTACCTCAGCCAATTTCCAAAATAATGTGCAATCCTTTTTATGTTGAGTTTATCCAAGGCGTAGGAGATATCTGTACCAGATACGGACAGTCTCTCATGCTCATTCCTCCGCTACGCGGCAGTATTCAGCAGGCTATTACCAGTGCTGTAGCAGATGGTATTATTATCATCGGTCTTGACAGCCATAACGATGTTATACAGGCATTTTCCCAGCGCGATATTCCATACCTTATGGTTGACTCAGAGTGTGAATCAGGAATCACCTGTGTAAATATTGACGATTCTGTAGGTGCATACAAAGCAATGAAGCACCTCCTTGATCTCGGCCACAAAAGGATTACCATCTTAGGCATACTCTCGGACAAGGAAGGGGAGTGGAAAAAATACACAGGAATACTTAGAAGACGGGTTATGGCATATAACAAAGCCTTAAAAGAAGCTGGCTTGAGTATTGACTCACCGGAAATAGACCTGATCGAATGCGAAATAACGCAAGAGAGCGGAAGGGCTGGTTTTACCAAGGCTTGGGAATCAGATAACCGGCCGACTGCTGTTATCTGCATGAGCGACATAATTGCTATCGGTGCGCTTCAGGGTGCATACAAACTGGGAGTGAATGTTCCAACAGACATATCTGTCATCGGTTTTGATAACATCCCACAGTCACGATGGACAACTCCACAGCTTACCACTGTTCATCAGTCAATCCTTGAGCGGGGTGAACTCGCGGCAGACCTTTTGAACAAGCTGATTGCAGGAGAGGCAATTAATGAGCGTTATGTGCTTGATACAGACCTTATTGTCCGTTCTTCAACTGCCCAGCCAAGGAAGTAAAATCCATTGCCCAATACAGTGCACGGGGTATACTGGTAAATCCGTTTTCCGATCCTTCAATAAAGTATATTACTGCTCCCGCCACTGTGTAAGCTGGTCTAAAATACTCTGCCGGATATCCTGTACCATTTCATCTACCTCGCTCCGTTTTTCCACATGGTCATATACTTTTAATAATTTTACCTTGTAATGCTTGTTTGGAATCCGCCATATGACAGAGGCAAAGTTATGGAGTTCCCAGCCCCCGTCCATTGCAATTGAAACAACCGGAAGTTCGCTCCTATCCATAATTGTCTTCATACCTGCAGTATGAAAACGTTTAAGCTTTCCGGTCTTACTCCTAATACCTTCAGGGAAAATTATCAGAGAAAAATCTTCTTCAGAGGTACGTTCCGCAAGTCTACTCAGGGCACGATGGGTTTCACGGAGCATTCCCTTTCTCCGTATTACCCCGTGCTTCCCTTTCCGAAGTACATTTGAGATAAACACCATATATCTGCGGAGTGACCATTTTGTTATAAATTTCAGGGACCTGTTCCTAAAGATATATACCAGAACAAGAATATCCAGAATACTTTGGTGGTTTGCAGCAATTACAAACTGCTCCGGAAGGTCTTCCATTGCCACATCTGTTTCAAAATCAATCTTAAAGCGAGTAAGCCTTTCCAAAAGATTGAAAACAGTTACAGCAGCTTCCGGCATAATCTCTTCTGCATGCTGTTTTTTTTTGCTCTTTGGTGAAATAAGGCATAACCACCGTAATTTCAGATCAAAATACACCACTAAGATCAAAAATCCCACAACTGCTGCTGCCTGTCGTATTAACATTATCAAAACTACTTTTTCTCCGCTTTGTTTCTGGTAATCATTCAATAATAGAAGAACTATCAGGAAGCAGCCGGATATCCCGGCTGCACAGTTTACTTTATTGTCTCTTTATCAGGATTACAGTCAAGTCATCGTTGAATTCTTTTTTGCCGGTAAACTCAAAGAATTCGTCCATAATAAATTTCAGAATTGTAGGAGCTGGGCCGTTAGGAGCCCTTTGCAGGCTGTCCATAATCCGCTCCATTCCGTATTCCTCACCATCCGGATTTACTGATTCATTCAGACAATCAGTGTATAGAAGAATTATATCATCCTTTCTAGCCCGGAAGTTTAATGCTGTATATTCTGAAAGCATATCAGGAATACCGAGAAACCAGCCCTTGAAATCCCCCTCTTTCTGGTTCACAATTTTTGCCTTTCCGGTCCTAGCACTCTTAAATATCAACTCAGTATGCCCTGCATTTACATATTCTACAATATCGTTTCGAAAACGCAGGAATATTCCTGTAAGATAGTTGTCTACATTTTCAATTTCTCTACAGATATTATCATTAATAGTATAGAGTACTTCATTTAATTTACGGCTTTCTCCCCTACTGAACTGGCGTCTGGCAATCGATTTTGCAATCATGGTAATAAGCCCAGATGCAATCCCATGGCCTGAAACATCCAGAAGCGCAATGCCTTTCAGTTTATTTTCTCTTGTATAAAAGTCATACAGATCGCCAGAAACCCCTGCCATTGGTTTAAAGAAATAAGAAACAGCCCATTCATCGGTTACCGGTGCTTTTTGGGGGTAGAGGTTTTCCTGGACAGTTGTAGCCATATCCATGTCCCTCTTTGCTATATCATTTTTATGCTGCAGCTCTGTAAGGGCGTCTTCCAGTTCATCATTAGTTTTCTGCAGCTCTTCTGTACGCTTTTCTACCTTTTGTTCCAAGTCTCTGTTTAATTCTTCTACTTCATTATGGTACCGGACAAACCGGCCGGCTAGAATGAACAGAATTGCGAGAAGAAACAACGGCATTCCCAAGCCGGTCAAGTAAATCAATTCATTATATTCAAGAAGCTGATGTACTATTAAGTCAAAAAGGATTGTCAGAATAAACGGAGAAAGCCCTAAAAGGAGAATATACGCATCCTTATTTCTTTTAGCTACTGCAGCTGCCACATAATAGATACTGAACCCCAGGTGAATTAAGAAAAACAGCTGAGAATAGGGAACAATGACCCTAAGTGTAGCATAATCCGGAATTACAATATAAAGAATACACGGCAATAATGATGCGAAACCAAGTACCCACTTCTGCCATACTGGTTCCTCACGTCCAAGAAATTCCCTGATAAAAGAAGCAATAGCATAAGCAATAACAAATATGGATATAAAGATGATTTTCTGAAAAGCTGTATAAGATAATCCCATATTCCAGAAACCCGGGACTTTTGTAATAAAGAAGTTGGTGAGGTATACTGAAAAGGAGAATGACAAAAGAGCATAATAAAGGTTTTCTCTGTCTTTTCTCCGCATAAGAAACATGAGCAGATGGTATGCTGCCATGATAAACATAACTGCTGAAATAAGTATATTAATATTGGAATTATAGAATTCCTGGGACCTGTAGATGTTTTCTACTGTATCTACATCACTAAGCAGCACCCTGCCGGTTATGGATCCTTCTCCATTTATATATATCTTTATTAAGAGGGAATTGGGTGCAGTTTCCCGCAGTAGAGGACCGGGTATACGGTGGTACCTGTAGCTGTTCCATTCACTAAAATAATTAGGCGGAAAGCTCCCTCCGGAGCCAAGGAGTTGACCGTTTAGATAGGTCCTGTCAGCCATGGTGATTCTGCCCAATAAGAGCGCCAGTTCGCTATTTTCCAATTCCTGGGGAACCCTAAATACATTTCTGACCCAGATCACACCCTCGTTGCCTGGAATGAGGCTTTCAAGCCCAAGCAGTTTATCGAGGGGCTGATAATCAAGGCGCGCCCCGTCACGGTAGGAGTCCTCCAAAGTGCCGACAGCATACTCCCACCCTGAATCCAGAGGATTATTTGCCGGCATTCGGGCTGCACACCCGGAAAAGATACTAACACTTATTATAATAAAGAGAATATACGCTTTTTTACTGTTTGATGAAATCTTCATTCTCTCCATTTCTACCTGCCTTTCTATCAATATTATAGGCCAAATTCCGGGATAGGATAAGGTTTTTTTATATATTCCTTGAATAATTGGATTTATAATATTATGACAAGGGACCATAAAACCTATGAACCTGAAGAATAAAGCTATATCCGGCATACTAATCAGTCTTCTTATCCAGAGTCTTGTAACAGGTGCCATTGTCATCTATCTGTTTATCGGTCAAGTGAATGAGGACACTGCAGAACCTAGCAGGAAGCCAGATTGTAGAATGGAACGTACAAATGGGCGGTGCACTGCTTGCAGCACTCCCTACCCTGCTTATCTATCTAATACTCGGAAAATACTTTATCCGCGGTCTTTTAGCAGGCTCGGTTAAAGGATAAAAAATAGGCCTGGGCAAAGCCCAGGCGCCTCCTCTTTCTTTTGTAACTACCTCCTGACCGGTCTTTTAGGCTGGCAAATTATTCTTATCTATTGCACTAGTCGTATAGGAATATCGGTAAATCGCACACTACCGTCATTAACCCCAAGCTCTAGGAGGGCTACATCCGGTTCTGTCCGTTCTGGTACTGTCATAACTACACTTGCCACAATGGGAACTCCCTGTACCAAATCCTGACCTACAAAGGCTGACATGTAGGCAGAGCTGGAAGTACCGAATTCTACATAGCTTTCATCGAAGACCTGGCCCTCAGGGGTTATTAACCGGATAACATGCCTATTGAAGGTGAAACTCCGGTCTTGCGGAACCTGGTTGGTTATAAGGAAACTGAACTGTATACCATTTTCCAGATACTCAGCATCTGTCAGATTAATTATAAAATTATTGTATTCTATAAAAAAATCATCATAAGGACTATTATTGATAATGTATTCCCTCGAAACTGCTTCTGAGGGCTGCCACCCGTCGCGTACAGCAATAGCCTTGAGCACCATCGATCTCTGAACTTCTATCGGCGAGCCGGTATATTCCTGTCCTTCATCTACTGTGGGTGCGTCTCCGTTTACAGTAAAGAAAATACGAGATCCTGGTGTTGGGCAGGTCAATTCAACTGATACCATATTGTCATACTCCCCTGACTCTGGAGAATATTCCACCTGCTCTACTCTTCCGGAAAGCCTTGCCCAGGAAGCATCTCGCACATAGGAATTATTCACAACAAGTACTTCCATTTCCTCAGGATCAGCTTCTACCCAGGTAGTGTATTTTCTACCGGCAAGCTCCTGCCCGTCATCTGAGAGTGTAAAAATCCACTTAAAGGGACGTACCTCTGAAACAAGCTGCTCTGCAATAGGCTGGGGGAAAACACTAGTGTAATATTCAAAACGGTTCTCACTGGTCTGTTCAATTACAAAGACATTTCCTCGGACCGTAACGTCCACTGCCATGGTAATCTCTGAATTATGCAGAAAAGTCAACTCTCCTGTGCCATCCTCATAAATGTAAACATCTCCAAGAGTTCTGTCACCCTGCCAGCTGCCGATAATCTCAGAGATGTCAGCATCTCCAGAAGCAGTAAAAACTGCAGAGATAAACAAAATAGTAAATAAAAGTATGCGCTTCATAAAATAACTCCGATAATAAATATAACACAAGTATAGTCCATATTTTAGAAAAAACAATATTGCGATCCTAAGAATCATATAAAACTATGAATTACCTTACCTCTAAGCAGATACATCAATCAATCATTACATAAGTTCCCTTTTATCAGCGAATCCACACGGACTGCACTTAATATAGAAGTAACATGAATAGTATTTTTTACATGAAAGATGATAATCAGTCACAAGGAGGACTATATGAATAATCAAGGACAAGAGCAGAGAAAAAAACTCAATTTACTGTTTCTCACACTCTCAGTTGCAATTATTATCGGGCTTGGGTTGACAGCAGTGCTGCAGTCCAGTTTTTTGCTGCAGACAGCCTATACCGGCGATGCAGAAGCAGGGGGTATAGCATTGATCGCCGGCGGGGTCAGCGCTTTTCTTGGTGCTGTAATAATGGCACTCCTGGAAATTGCGCTGGTTCATCTGGTTGCTAAATTTTTTGACGGAGATGCAGGGTTTGTCCGTTTTTTTTCCTTTGCCGGAATCGGTTTTGGATTTACCCTTGTTGCGTCAATTATTAGCTATCTACTTATCCAAACTGCACCGGAGGAACAGCTTGCAGAAATTGGTAACCTGATGGCATCAGATCCGGGACTCATCACCACAATTCCAGTAATCCACACCACCGAGATAATTGGTGTTATCGGCTCAATATTAACTGCCGGATGGATCGTTTTCAGCGCATACAGGGAACACAAACCAAAGACAACCGGAATTATTGCATCAATAGTAATCCTCGGCGCCTTTATTATTATTCCTACCGTTTTTCTATAATATAAAAATTAAGGCTGCCTCAACGAGGCAGCCTGTGTTTTTACGCGTCCAAAGTCTTATCTTCGGAATCCAAGTTCAGAAATATAGAGTGTAGCACTCGGTGTTCCAGAGTTACTGTATGTTCCGACCCAAATATCGTACTGGCCTGACTGCGGGTCTCTAAAGCGTATACCAGGATCTAGACCGCTTTGGTCATCATTGTATTCCCAGCTTCCGTTCGGCTGGTTTACAAGCAGGGTTGTGTCTGAACTGCAGTCAACATAAATGTACAGATCGTAAGATCCTGATCTATACTGAAGCCGCACGTCTGGAGCTGAAGAATTAATGTATCCTACCCTTCTGCCGTCAACAGTAGGTCTGTCATTTCCGCCGGCCCGTATACTAACAGTGGTTGGATCCGGAGAGAAACCTGCATTAAGTCTTTGTTCACCGTAAGTAGGACGAGCATTGTAGTTAGGCTGTCCGCTGGAAGAACGTGAAGAACTAGAGGATGAAGAACTGGAAGATGAAGAACTAGAAGAAGAGCTGGATGAACCACCGCTTCTTCGAAAACCGATTTCAGAAAAATATACTGTAGCACTCGGTGTTCCTGCGTCTCTTCTATATGTTCCTACCCAGACATCATACTGACCGGATTGCGGGTCATTAAAACGGATTCCCGGATTAAGACCTGACTGGTCATCATTAAATTCCCAGCTTCCGTTCGGCTGATTCACAAGAAGAGTAGTATCTTCACTACAGTCAACATAGATGTACAGATCGTATGAACCTGATCTATACTGAAGACGTACATCCGGTCCTGCCTCATGGATATATCCTACCCGTCCAACACCCGGAACACTTGGACTGTCATTTCCACCTGCACTAATACTGACTGTGTGAGGATCCGGCGAAAAACCGGCGTTCAGTCTATGCTCACCATAGGTTGGTCTGCCGTTATAATTCTGAGCAAACGCAAAAGAACTGATTAGCAATAAAACTGCTAAGATTGATAAAGATCGTTTCATTAATAGCCTCCTATTTATTGTTACCTTTTCTATTTTATTCCCTCATATCCTATATTTCAAACAAATTACCAAAAAAACCATTAAATTTATATTAAATAGCAGTTTTTTTATAAATTCACCATCCAAAAGATACAAAACTGGACAAAATGATGTAAAAATATTTTAATTATTATGTTATCTGCTTGTGAATTCGCTTCTTACTTTGCTTGTACAAAAAAAAAGCTGCCCTCTATGGACAGCCTTTTTACAGAATCAATGGATCTATCTTCTGAATCCTATCTCAGAAACATAGAGTGTAGCACTTGGTGTACCTGCATCTCTGCTGTATGTTCCTACCCAGATATCATACTGACCGGACTGCGGGTTATTGAACAGGATCCCCGGGCTAAGCCCTGACTGATCATCATTGAATTCCCATCTGCCGTTCGGCTGATTCACCAACAGGGTTGTATCACTGTTACAAGCAGCATAAATGTAGAGGTTATAAGAACCGGACCTGTACTGAAGACGTACATCCGGGCCTGCCTCATGGATATACCCTACCCGTCCAATTCCAGGTACACTTGGGCTGTCTCCACCGCCGGCACGGATGCTTACTGTGTAAGGATCCGGGGTAAAACCTGAATTTAGTCTATGTTCTCCATAGGTTGGCCTTCCGCTATAGTTTTGAGCGAATGCAAATGTGCCAACCAATAATAAAACTACGAAAATTGCTAATAATTTTTTCATTAATAGCCTCCTGTTTTTTTTGATTACCTAGTAATTCTATTATCTTGTTATTGATTTTTCAAACCTTTTTGTACAAAACTTTTAATTTTTTTTATCTTTTCATGCAGTTAAAAAGCATTTTCAGAAATACGGAGAACTGCCCTGGGCACACCTGAGTCCCGATACGTACCGATCCATACTGTATAGTTTCCGGAAACAGGTTCTTCAATATGAATTCCCGGGTCATGACCGTAGGTATCATCGTTAAACAGCCATTCTCCTTGCGGAGTATGTATCAGCAGAGTGGAATCCACAGAACAGAAAACATGAAAGTAAAGACTATGCTCTCCCTCTTCATACTCAATCAGGATATCCGGAGCATCCGCGTAGATATATCCGACATAACCTATTCCCTGGATCCTGGGATAATCTCCTCCCCCTGCCTGGACCTCTATGGAATACGGGTCTTCGGGAAAACCGGCTGACAATGAATGAACTCCGTATGTGGGTGTATTCTGAATATTCTGAGATGCTATAGGAAATATGAAAACAAAAATGAACATTAAATACGCCAGATTTTTTTTCAGCATTTTAGTCTCCGGTCATTAATATAGTACTAGTCTAGCGAAAAAGGTCTTTCTGAACAATCCCATTAATAGTAAATTATAAGAATATTTATAAAGCTGCGGGGTGTAAAATGAAAAAGAAGGTACTTATCTGGGGCCTTTCATCAATTACCATTGTTCTTCTCATATTACTTTGTTTATCCCTTTTCTGGGTACTTGATTCATATCCGGCACTTGAAAATGATCCGCCTGTGCCTTTTGCTTCAGTAGAAATCCGGGAAGCAGGAAACCATATTGCTGTTCTGCCCCAGGGGGAGCCGTATAATACCGGAATTATCTTTTACCCAGGGGGTAAAATAGAACCTGAAGCATACATCCCGTTTTTCGGTCCAATCGCGCAGCAGGGAGTTGCAGTATATATTGTAAAAATGCCCCTTAACCTTGCCTTCCTTGGAATAAATAGAGCTGAGGCAGTCATCTCGAATACCCCGGATATAGAGCGTTGGATAATCAGCGGACATTCCCTTGGAGGAGCAATGGCTTGCGAATGGGCTGCAGGTAACAGAGAAGCAATAACAGGCCTCATTCTGCTTGCTTCCTATCCTGCAGAAACTACTGATTTATCCGACTCTGGATTTCAAGCACTGTCAATTACAGCAGAGAATGACTGGATCCTCAATTACAACACCTACGTAAACTCTCAGATTCTGCTTCCTGAAGAAACACAGTTTCTTAGCATCCAAGGAGGCAACCATGCAGGGTTTGGCTACTACGGCCCGCAGTCCGGGGACGGCCCTCAGGACCTTGGGTATATCCAACAATTTTTAATGAGTCAAAATGCTATTTTGGATTTTATTAGGTGGACCGGTCCGTAGTTTCATGCAGACTGAGAATGCTCTGGGCAATAACCTTTTGCAGCTTACTACAGGCATATTCATAGGTATCTTCCTGGGTATAGGTAAAAAGGTTTTCTTCAAAGCACTCACCCTCCTCAGGCTGGAAGAGCATTATCGGATGTTTCAGAGCATTCAGCACTTCCTGCTTTGAATAACCCTGTCTTTTCAGATAACAAAAGAATTGGAGTTGTTCTAGATCTGCATGGTTATTATCCGAATCGTATAGATAACCAATACCATCCAGGATCTGTTCAAAGGGTCCTTTTGAGTAATGGAATACCCGGGCAGCCGGCTTCTGAGGGTCCAGAATACCTTCATCGATTAACGCATTTTTCATTGCTCCGATAATCGGAAGAAAGCTCTCATAATCCAGCCCTGTTCTGAGCATCATTACTGCTATATCGGTTGAATTGTTATTTTTATGCAGCAAAGCAGGTATATCATAGTTGACCACAAAGCAGCCGGAGTCCAGTTTCTTTACCAGCTGACCATTAATATCAATAATGTCATAAACAGGCACCCAGAAACTGAAAAGTTCTTCAGGAGATATTTTTAAAACACGCAAAGCCTCAAAAGCACCGTATATTGGAGCTTTCCCAAAGTCCTCACCAAAAAAACGCTGAAACCGCTCCCTCATTGCAGTGGTAAAGGCTTTTTTCCCATGCACCGCAAAATACAGACGAAGCGAATAATGTTCTTCTACGATATTATTTTCAATAATGAAGTCACCGGGTATATTGGCAAGGTATACCATCTTCACACTTTCTTTGTACTCAGGTCTGCGAAGCACCTTCAAAAGAGTGCTTTCTACCACTATTCCATTCGTTTCAGGCCGGAGATATACAAATAAGTCCTGAGATTTTCCGCAGGGAGCAGGTCCGGGAAAAGGAACAAGGACTTTTGGTTCTCGCACATCACTTTCTGACATAATACATCCTAACACATAGTATTATCATTCATTTATGCATTTTCAAGGCATTCTTTTCTCAAACCGTATAAATTCATCTCCTGTATCTTGCCTCTAAGCTGGACTCCTTCGATTTTCATCAGTTCACTATATATATCTTCCTTAGGACACGTAACTGCTAAAGTATTGATAAAGTCTTCGGAAAATAAAACTTTAGTATTCTGTTCTTTACATGCGCTTTCTATTCTTTGGGTGGTATTTAATACATCTCCCCAATATCCAAGCTCCCGCTTTTCATTTCCAATACCGCCTGTTACAACAACACCGCAGTGGACACCAACGGAAAACCCTATGACATCACCATAACGTTCTCTGAAATACCCCTGGCGCCTGCTAAGTTCATTGCAGAACTCATTGATCATATTCCAAGCCTGCTGATACGCCTCTTCACTGCTCTTCCATGTGGCAATAATACCGTCTCCCATATACTTATATATTTCGCCATCGTAGTAATAACAGCATTGTTCCACAAGACGAAGAAAATCATTAAGCAAGGAAAAGAATTCATCAGTTGCCAATTGCTCGCCCCAGGCTGTAGAATTCCGTAAATCTAAAAATACCACAATACGCTCTTCTCTCCTGACCTTGTTATAAGCACCTTTTACAAGGTGCCGCAGAAAATTGCGGCCAAGAAAGGCTTGCAGTGTTGAAGCTGTAACAAAGATGGTCGATATGCTAACTGCTAAAAAGAGGGCAGTAAAAAAGCTGTTTAAAATAGACTCCAGGTCCTGGGTAACTATAAGCGATAACAAAGAAAATATTGCTAATGTAACAAAAATAAGAAGAGCAATCTCAAAGATAACCCGGATGAGAATATTCATACTCCTTACAAGTCTGCTCTCCTTCATTTCCTCATTAATAAGCAGAAAACTCAGTGGAGTGAAAAATCCTGTTCCTAACGAGATAAGACTGCCGGAAATAACTCCGCTCGTTCCCACTGCTGCACCTGATAGGATTGCTAATACGGACGGTGAAAGGCTGATAAGGCTGCTTGCTATTGATATTTCAATGAATTTTCGAAGGTTTCGTTTTCGTATCTTTTTTTCTATCATTGATGAGAACTCCCATAAATTACGAGGATAACAGTCTACACGCTGTATTATACAATAGATTGCAGGATTAACGAATTAGTTTTTTATTCCCTCAGGAATATTGAGAACTTCCCTAGGCTTGCTCCCGTTCTGCGGACCAACAATACCCCGTTCTTCCATCTCTTCTACAAGACGAGCAGCACGGTTGTATCCGATCTTCAGCCTTCTCTGAAGGTAAGATGCAGATGCCTTTCCTGCTGTAGCTACTATTTCAAGGGCTTTGTCCATTAATGGGTCATCACTGCTCTCAGCAAAATAGCCTGAGTCATCATCATCATCAATAAAAATGTCTTCATCAATATAATCCGGCTCTCCTAGGGTCTTCACATAGCCGACAATTTCCTCTGCTTCCTCTTCGGAAAGGAAAGCACCTTGAATCCTAATAGGAACCGGGTCCCAGGCTGAAACAAAAAGCATATCACCCTTTCCAAGGAGTTTTTCAGCTCCCACTGTGTCAATAATAATCCGAGAATCAGTTTTACTTGCAACCATAAAAGCAATCCGAGAAGGAATATTTGCCTTTATCAGTCCGGTTATTACATCTATAGAAGGCCTTTGAGTAGCTAATACAAGGTGGATTCCCACAGCCCTTGACATAGCAGCAAGCCGTGCCAATGTAGACTCAAGCTCTTTACCGGAAGTTGCCATTAAATCCGCAAACTCATCCACAATAATTACGATGTACGGAAGCTTCTCTGCAGCAAGACCGCGTTCCTTAATCCGCTTATTATAGGAGGTAATGTCCCTGACACCAAGAGAGTCCAAGAGCGAGTATCTGCGCTCCATTTCATACAAGCAGTACTGAAGCGCTTGGAAAGCACGCTTCGGTTCTGTAATAACAGGGGTTAAGAGATGTGGTATATCATTATAGAGCTTCAACTCCACGATCTTCGGATCTATGAGCATGAGCCGGACATCGCTGGGTGCCCGTTTATACAGAATTGAGCAAATGAGTGAGTTAACACATACTGACTTACCCGACCCGGTTGCTCCGGCAATAAGCATGTGCGGCATTTGAGTAAGGTCCACAAGCTGGATATCTCCTGCAATATTTTTTCCAAGCGCAACGGGAATGGATAGCTTCGGTGAATCAAAGCTTTCATCGCCAAGCATTTCACGGAACGAGACAATAGCACGTTTTTTATTCGGCACTTCAATTCCCACAGCGTGCTTGCCCGGTATAGGCGCCACAATCCTGACCCTGGAAGCTGCAAGCCGCAGTGCAATGTTGTCTGCAAGGTTTACAATTTTTGAAAGCTTAACCCCTGGGGCTGGAAGAATTTCGAACATGGTGATGACAGGTCCTTTGCGTATGCCTGTAACCTCTGCCTCTATCCTGAACTCCTGAAGGGTTTCTGTAAGTACGTTCGCTGACCGCTTTGTCTCTTCATCAATGACCCAGTAGTTGCTGTCATCATACTCGTTTAGTATTCCATCTATCGGTACATCGTATTTCAAAAACTCCCGCTTTGAACGGATTGGTCTTCTCACTTCCTCTTCAGAAAAGTGTTCAAATTCCGCATCCTCAACATCGTCCCGCTCTCTGTTTGTATAAGATATTCTCTGACCATTGTACTCCTCTTCCCTGTCTTGAGTATTCGGATCATAGAATTCCTCTGATTCAGGGGAGTCTCCTGAATCCACAGGTTCCGCGGAATAATCTGCTGTTTCAAGTACAGGAATCTCCTCCTCTGCAGGGACAGCTGACTCGACAGGAACGGCCTCCTCTGCAGGGACAGCTGATCTTTCAGATGCAGCGGATTGTTTCCTCCTGCCAGATTCTGAATAGAGTACAGGGTAGGTATCTATGCGCTCAAGCCGCTGGGGCTCAGGACTTTCATCATCTTTTTCTCTTATACTGTTTTCAGAACCCTCTGGAACTGAATCAGTACCAATTTCTGCAGCTCCGGGTTCAGAGGTAATTCGAACAGGCTGTATTTCATCAACAGAAGATATAGAGACAAAGTGCTCCGGTTCACCATCCTCATCCTGTGCTGTCGTGTCATTATCATTTTCCCGAGTCTGCTGTTCTTGCTTGGGATCAGTCTTCTTCCTGCGTATTACTTCAGGTATATCAGGAATCCTTACTTCAAAGGGTTCATTAAAAATATCTTCATAGTCAGAAGCCGCAGGCTTTTTCGTTTTTTTTCGGGCTTTCTCCCAGGACATGGATGGATCGTTAGAGCTTTCTCCAAACAGGGACAGCTTTATCCGGTAAATGAGTACAATTTCAAGAACAAAAAGAAGGAACAAGAGGAAGGCACCACTTTCTTTTCCAAAAGTGCTAATAAACATTTGTGCAAGACTGACAGAGCTGTCCAAGAGCACATGTAAAAATAGGGCAGCAGTAAAAAAGGGAACAGTAAGAGCTGTAAGCACAAAGAGAAGGTCTTTTCGGAAGCTGGACCAGTGCAGCAGTATAGCTGCTCCAAAGAAATAGAGGGGAACAAAAAAGGCTGACCACAAAAAGCTTTCAAAGAGAAAACTCCCAGGGAAAAAGAGTATTTCCAGGATCCTGTTTTCAAACCCAGTATTAAATGATCTGAGAAAAACAGCAACAAACAGGTATACACCAGCAAAAATGAGAATAAATGAAGCTGTTTCATTTACTTTTCTCGGATACACACGTCCTCCCTGTACTATTTATCGGTAATAGGAAAAGATAATAAAGAGGTTTGTCAGCAGCAATTCAATATGTGAACTTCATCGTTTTAGCAATTGCAAACTTTACCCCATTATATGCGATTTTTATTGGTAATACTACTTAGGACGGTCTAAAGTTTTAATTCTCGTTTGTCAGGGTATTTTTCTCTGGCTTAAAGCGCTACAAGGCCCCATATACCAAGGGGGATAAGGTAGAAGCTGAAGAAAAAAAGTTTCCCCCCTTTTACCAGCTTTAAAAGCAGGAGTACAGAGAAGAGGCCAACAATGAAAGAAACAATTACACCGACAAGCAGATTAACCGGAGACATTACAGCCATAAGCTCGTCAAAGTCCTTTAGTTTCAAAATAGCAGCTCCAAGAATAGCAGGTATGCTGAGGAGGAAAGAGAATTCTCCAGCCTTTTCCCTGTCTATTCCTGAAAACAATGCAGCAGAAATGGTTATTCCAGACCTGGATATCCCGGGAAGCACACCGAAACCTTGGGCAATTCCTGTAATAAACGCATCCCTGGGTTTCAGCTCTTTGTACTCCCTGTTTCCTGAAGTAAAGTGAATCAATACAAGCACAAGCCCTGTTATCAGAAAACAAATTGATGCAACAGTGGGATTCTGGCCGAATTCGTAGTACTCAATAACAAGACCGATGCCTGCTGTAAGCACAGTCGCACCGAGGATAATCGGTACAAGGAGCAGGTTCCCTTTGTCATCCTCAGTACTTTCCCTCCGGACAAAACGGAACATAGACACGAGAATATCAATAATACGCTTGCGGAACACAATGAGTACAACCACCAAAGTGGAAACATGGAGAAGGACGTCAAACAGGATAGGCACTGACTGGAGTTCAAAGAGCTCTTTCAGTACCAGCAGATGTCCTGAACTGGACACAGGAAGAAACTCTGTGAAACCTTGAATTGCGCCGAAAATAATTGCTTGTAGTATATTCATGGCATTACCTCGTGTGCAGATGTATTTGGATATGTTCCCAATAGGGACCCCGGATCCGCGGTGTTAGTTGTCCACTGCAGCGAGAAATACACGGATCGGATGATGCTCAACTTCCGGATAAAGATACCCGTAAATGGCTGCACCTGCAAGTACGTATTTCACATAATTCCGGGTTTCTGTAATAGGTACAGCTTCAATGAAGAGTTCAATCGGCAAATTCCCAAACCGGTTATTCCATCTACGCACCCGCCCGGGACCTGCATTATATCCCATAAGGGATTTTGCCCATATCCCGGTTGAACGGTAAAGGTTGGAGAGATAGTACGCACCCATTGCCAGATTCTGCGCAGGGTTCGTCAGATCAATCTCTTCAATTCCCATCCGCTGTGCAACATCTCCCGCTGTTGAAGGCATGAGCTGAGCTAAGCCGGTGGCACCGGCACGTGACTGTATTTCCGACTCAAAACCGCTTTCCTGGCGCACCAAGCCCATAAAAAGGGAAAGAGGCAGTGTATACTCCTGGGAAGCGTTCCGGATTTCATGAGTGTACGCAAGGGGATATTTTAGTTCCAGATCTGATACAGTAAATTCATAATCCGGCCGGACTTCGAGGATCCTGAATAACCGCAAAGAATACAGATAATTGCCTGAGTCAAACAGAAAGCGTACAGCTTCCCGCACAGCATGTGCTGAAAGAGCCTCTTCCTCCTGCCGGGCAAATGCATAAACCATTTCAGGATTCGGATAGCGAAAGAATCCTGCAAGAAAATCCTCGTATTCGTTTTCCGGGAAAACCTGAGCCTCAGGCTCTTGAGAAGGAGCCAATGCAGAGAACAGCCCCTCATAGGTCCCAAGCACATCATGGGCCAGTATTTTGTAGTACCAATTCTCGTTCTGCTGTGCAAGGCCCTCCAATAGCTGGTCCGCATAATCCTGCCCAAAGCTGCTGCCTGCTT
>CAYRYS010000050.1:0-23482 GCA_964428555.1 uncultured Spirochaetales bacterium
GAAAAGTTCGCTTTCAATAAGCGTATCCGGTATTGCAGCACAGTTTACTTCCATAAACGGCTGACTCGCTCTGCTGCTCTGTAGATGAATAGCCTTTGCAACCAATTCCTTTCCAGTACCATTTTCACCTAATACAAGTACCCTTGAGTCGCTGGCAGCACTCTGTCCGATCAATTCTTTTATTTTTTCAATCTGCGGGCTTTCGCCGATCATCTGATCAGAAATAAAGAAAGAATTCTTTAAATTCTTATTCTCTCTTCTGAGCTTTTCCATTTGTATAGCATTTCTGGATAGGTTAATAATTCGGTCCAAAGATAAAGGCTTTTCCAAGAAGTCGAAAGCACCTAGTTTTACCGCCTTTACTGCAAGGTCAATATTCGCATGTCCTGAAATAATAATTACTTCTATCTCTGGGTACTCTTCTTTTATTTTTTTGAGAACATCTATTCCACCCATATTCGGAAGCCATACATCGAGGTATACAAGATCTATTGGTTCGGTTTTCAGAATATTCAGTCCGGCAAACCCGTCTTCAGCAGTAAAGACCTCATAACCTTCATCTTCCAAAATATCAGAAAGAACCGTTCGTATTCCCGGCTCATCATCTATGACTAGTATTTTTTGCATTTACTGCTCCACATCCTTCAAATAAGGCATTACACAGGCAGATCAATATAAAAAACCGTTCCTCTGCCCTCCTGGCTCTCAAACCAGATATTTCCACTATGATCAAAAACAATTCTCTCTACAATTGACAAGCCTAAGCCAGTTCCTGTCCGCTTTGTAGTAAAATACGGATTAAATATTTTTTCCTGTTCCGCTTCAGAAATACCGCTGCCTGTATCTTCTACCTGTATTCTAGAGTACTGAGATTCTCCTTTTTTGACAAGGTTTGCTCTGATAATAACCTTTCCTTCATCTCCCATAGATGCTATTGCATTCTGAAATAGGTTCACAAAAACTTGTTTCATCTGATCCTTGTCTGCATTTACCATGAACTCTTCTTTAACAAGGGAAAAATCAAAAACAATACCTGGGTTGGAATGGGCATAAATACCTACCAGCTCATCCAACAGTTCCCGTAACGCGAATCTCTGTTTTGTAGGCTGAGGAAGACGTGCAAAATCCCGAAACTCTGCAAGAAGAGAATTTAAATTATCAATTTCATGCATAATCGCGGAAACCGAAGGTTCAAGAATTTTTTCAAATTTATCTTTGTCATGATAATACTTCCGCAACAACCGCTGCGCAGAGAGTTTTATGGGTGTAAGGGGATTCTTTATTTCATGGGCCAGCCGTTGGGCAATTTCCTGCCAGGTAGATATCTTTTCGCTTTGAATAACCTTTTTCCGAGAAGACTCGAGCTCTGACACCATCTTGTTAAAAGAATTTGTTAATATTGATAGTTCATCATTGGAACGGGTAAGAATGCGAACAGAGTAATCCCCTTCCGCTATCTTCCGCGTTGCCTCCTCCAGGTTAACAACAGGCTGGATAACTTCCTCAGAGAGTAGAAAACTAACCAGCAGTGCGAGTAAAAGAAGCGGAAGAGAGAAAAAAGAATAAAACAGCAGAATGATAACACCAAAAACATCCTGATACCTATCAAGCTGGGTAAACAGCTCCACGCTGCTTGTCATCTGCTGTGCCTGGGTATCGAAATCTCTGGAGTTCACCAGCGAAGTGACTAAAAAAAGCTGACGGTCCCGGATGCGAAGCTCCCGTACATACCTGATGATAGTAATGTCCTCTCTGGTTTCCTTGGGATACAGTCCATTCCGCAGCCTCTGTGAACTTGAAAGTGCAAATGCTGCATCAGAAACTCCGGAGAAAGAGATGGTGTTCCCCTCCGGATCAAGAACTTCTACAGCATCCAGCATTGGATTCAATGTAAGCAGATACTCTGCCGTATACGAAGGAGCGCCGGTCCGTGTTTCCAATGCCCGTACCACAGCAGAGGATGATGAAAACTCGACGAGATTTTCTACACGATCCCTGTAATATGCAAGCGCAGTATTCAAGCCGCTCCGCAAGGAATCACCGATATCTGCAGCAAGCCAGGATTCTAAGGTAGTATTTATAAAATTGAGAGACAAAATTCCCTGGGGAACGGAAGCTAAAAGAGAGACAAAGACAAAAAACAGAACTAAACGGGTTTTAAACCTTGCGCCGGGCTGCTTGTTCGACCGTTCACGGACGAGTTTTACAATGTTATACAGTAAGGAAATTAACAGAAATACCGGCAGAATTATGGATAAGGGAAGAATGATAGTCTGAACTACCGGAGTATCCAGAGAAATATTCGTTAGGATCCGATGACTAAAAAACAAAAGAAGAACTATCAACACAACATAGAGCAGGATTATCGATAACAGTGCTGGTAATGATGTAGACCTGCGGTAATATCTCATTCACTCCCTCTTAACCTGTGGCTAATGTCCACTCTCTGCCAATTTGTATTATATACATCCATAGGATAGAGAAAAGATACAATATTAAACGGTGGCACAGGACTAACGACATATAAAATAGCACGGACAAGAATATAATCGGTTCCCGGAGCTGTTTCATGAATTTCATAGCTAAACAGTGAACTTAAGAAATAATGATACCACTGGGTTGCATACAAGGCAGCCCCT
The DNA here is from genome assembly GCA_964428555.1 of uncultured Spirochaetales bacterium. GTDB lineage: Bacteria > Spirochaetota > Spirochaetia > CAYRYS01 > CAYRYS01 > CAYRYS01. Next base: position 2,640 of record CAYRYS010000050.1, read on the forward strand.
TGGGAAGTAACCTCGAAACGCTCTGTAAACCGATTATAGTTCCCATTTACCCGCACACTCTCTCTGGCAATCCGGTGGTCACCAAGAAACGCTAAAATACCATCTATGGACCGATAGCTGTGTATCTCATATTGGAGATGACAGGTCAAGCCATTATCCAGGACCCTGCTTAATTCAGTGGAAATTTGAGAATCAATAAAAACGCGGAGCATAATTTCATCTCCGCTGGACTCTGTGGTGAGAAATATATTTTCTGCATGTAAAGGGAAAAGAGATAGAATTAATAAATATACAAAGAATAAGGGTTTACTCTTCTTCAAACTTATTTTCGAATAGCTTTACCAGGCTTTCCGAAGCCTCTGCTTCATCAGGACCCTCTGTAACGAGCTTTAGGGGAGTATTATAGCTGGCTCCAAGGGTGATAATACCCATAATGGATTTCGCGTTTATTCGATCGGAATCTTTTTCCAGATACACTGAGGATTCATACTGGCTTGCTGTCTGTACAATAAGTGCTGCAGGCCGCGCGTGTATCCCGGCGCGGTTTTTTATAGTAACTTCCTTCTCAATCATACGCTTTAGTATACCTCATTCTTTTCCAAATATATAGCCCTTGCATTTTCGCTTTCCAGCCACTTTAAAACACTTTGGTTAAACTCACGCGCTGAATAATACCCCATTTTTTTCAAGCGCTCATTCATTGCCGCTGTTTCTATAATAATCGGTATGTTTCTTCCCGGCTTCACTGGTACTCTAACATAAGGGACCTTTACCCCGAGAATATCAGTAGTATTTTCGTTAGCACCTATCCTATCATATACCTTATTTGCATCCCATTCTTCAAGATGTACAACCAGCTGGACCTGCTTTTTATCACGTATTGCCCTGACCCCGAAAAGCTGAGTAACATTTACAATACCAAGTCCCCGGATTTCCATATGATGGCCGATAATTTTGTTCGCTCCAGTACCGATTAAGATGTTCCCGCTGACTGACTTTATCTCCACAACATCGTCTGCAACGAGTCTATGTCCCCGTTCTATAAGTTCAAGAGCTGCTTCGCTTTTTCCAACTCCGCTTGACCCGACAAGAAGCACTCCAATACCGAAAACCTCGGCAAATACGCCGTGCATGGTCTTTTTCGGTGCAAAGATCGTACCCAGCGCACGTATGAGACGTCTGGACAGTTCAGAGGAAGAGAGATCTGTTCGTAATATAGGACAGTGACTGGACTCGGAAATCTCTTCAAAAAAATCCGGCGTTTTAAGGGTGTGAGTAAATACACAACATGGTATTTTATAGCTAAACAGCTGGGCTATGTTCTTACACATTGCCTCCCGGTCAGTCTTCAAAAGATACGCGTGTTCTCCTTTACCAAACACCTGAATCCGGTCCCAAGCAAAATTCTCATAAAAACCGCTCAGCGCCAGACCGGGCCTATTTAGCTCAGGCACATGTATCTCGTTTGAAAGCCCCCGTCTTCCTGCAACACATTTTAACTGAAGGGCGTTATGTTCCTTCAAATCCAGATCCAAGAGATCCAGAACTGTAAATTGATTCATATATACTTCCTAGAGGGAAAGCGCCCTGTTTCAGGGCGCCAACTCAGTGTTCCTGAATTTTCTTTTTCTCCTTGCTTATCTTCATTTCAGTTTTATCAAAGAGTTTATCAATAGCTTCGTATAAGTCATAGCTTTCGACTTTTAAGTGCGCGGATTTGCCCCAACGGAAATTAAGTGTACACTCAGCAGTGAACAATCCCTTTGTTTCCTTGGTAAAAACCAATAAGAAATCGATGATGAGGTCCTCAGCATAGTCTATTCTCTCGAGTTTTTTGTCAATATACTCCCGTGTTGCATCGGTGATATCAAAATGAACACCTCTGATATCAATATTCATAGTTCCTCCTTATAGTTTTATCTTCGGAATGAAGACATGATATCCAACTCTTTTCTGTATTTCGAAACCGTTCTTCTTGCGATATTTATCCCCCGCTTTTTCAGGATATTTGATATCTTTTGATCAGAGAGATGTTTTTCCAATCCCTCTGCCTCAATTATTTCTTTAATTATCTGCTTCACTGCTTCTTTCGAGTATCGAGAACCGGAAGAGCCGGTACCGGAAATAGAATTTGAAAAAAAGTACTTTAACTCAAAGATGCCCCACTCGGTTTGTGCGTATTTACCGTTTGTTATCCTGGAAATTGTTGCTTCATGAACATCCACCTCTTTAGCAACATCCTTGAGAGTCAAAGGTTTCAAATATTTTGGGCCTTTTAAGAAAAAGTCACGTTGAAACTCAAGCAGGACCTTCGTAGTACGTACAAGGGTAGCATTCCTCTGCTGGATACTGCGGATAAACCAGTGAGCATTCCGAACATTCCCCTTAACAAAAGACTGGATTCTTTTCTCTTTATTTTCCTTTTCCAGAGAGGAAAAAAACGGATCAATTCCCAATTCAGGAATTTCCTCATCATTTAATATGATGACAAAATTCCCCTCTTTATACACAATAGAAATATCAGGAACAACATAGCGTGCTGTATCTAGAGAATAGTCACTACCGGGATATGGATTCAAGGTACGGATGAAATCGATTGCTTTTTGTACTTCCGCTTCCTCGGTCTTCAGCTTCTTGGCAATATCCGTGAACCTACCTTTTTCCAGGAGGTCAAAGCATTTTTCCAGAATCTCCACAGCCAAAGGCGGTGCACCGGGGTTTAGATTCGCCTGGACAATAAGAGATTCCTGATGGTTCCCCACCCCAACTCCAGGGGGATCAAAACTCTGGATTATGTCGAGAACTCTCCCCACCTTATCATGCTTATCGCTTTTATAAATAGTAAAAGGGTCTTCAAGGTGAAAGCCGTTTTCATCCAGATTGGATATCAGGGTCTCACCAATTGCAAAGAGCTGTTCATCGATCGGCTGAAGACGAAGCTGCCATAAAAGGTGGTCCCTGAGGGACTCTGGTCTTGAAAATGCGCCTTCAAGAAAGTTCCGCTTTGAATCTTCATCATAGGAATTGGAGACCTTTGTGTACCCCGGGTCCGAGGTATTTTCAAAAACCTCGTAATCATCCTGAGGCTGACGGTCCGGTATATCCTCAAGGGAAAGAGGACCTTTTTCATCAACAACTTCCAGCGCTGGATTCCGTTCAAGCTCTTCCTGTATCCGGAACCGTAGGTCCATAATCGGCATAGCCATAATCTGAATGGACTGGTACATTTGAGGACTCATCTTGAGCTTTTGCTGCTGGACTAATTCTGGTCTTTGAAATTGCAATGAGTCCTCCCTCTTTCCATAATATTAATATTGGACGAGTACCTAGGGTTTGTCAACTTATTTCACGAAATCAAACTGGTAAGGATGGGGTTTTAGAAATTACATAGAAAACTCATGGCCCAAGTACACCTGACGTGCAATTTCAGAAGCAAGCAGATCCTCTTTTGTACCATGGACGATTATTTCTCCTGCATTAATAATGTATGAACGATGGGTTATCTCCAAGGTATCCCGAACATTATGGTCTGTAATAAGAATGCCAATACCTTTTCTGCTAAGATCTCCAATTATTTTCTTTATTTCATACACTGCTATTGGATCAATCCCTGCAAAAGGCTCATCCAGGAGCAGGAACCTGGGTTCAATTGCAAGGGACCTGGCAATTTCTGTACGCCGCCGCTCGCCTCCTGAAAGGGTATAGGCTTTCTGGTTCTGGATGTGCTCAATACCGAGCTCTGCAAGGAGTTCCTTTAACCGCAAGTCTCTGGTATGTTTATTCAGGTCCCGCCTTGTTTCCAGAATTGCGAGAATATTCTGGCGTACTGTGAGCTTGCGGAATACGGATGCTTCCTGAGGCAGGTAGGAAATTCCCTGTCTGGCACGCTTATACATTGCAAGTTTAGTAACATTATGATGATCAAGAAAGATATTCCCTGCAGTAGGGTGGATGAATCCTACGATCATATAAAACACTGTGGTTTTTCCGGCTCCATTCGGGCCGAGAAGACCGATAATTTCCCCCTGCTCCATCTGAAACTGTACGTTCTTCACCGCAATCTTTTTACCGAAGCGTTTTCTTAAGTTTTTTACTGCAAGTATTGCTTTTTTATCCGTCACTGCTCTGCTGCCCCCGGGTGTTTTCTCCAGTCTCAGAAGGTTCCTCCCCCTCGCCCTGGCTGTCTTCAGTATCGTCCTGGCCTTCCATAGTTTCCGTTCCTTCTGAGGTTTCACCAGATTCCGCTGATTCATCAGTTTCTGTTTCTTCATCTTCAGAGGTTATTCTCCCGGTTACTTCACCTTCAAGAAAAACCTCTTCAGTTTCAAGGTGGATCGTAATCCTTGCAGCACGGTATTCGTCATCATTCATAAAGACTACCGGCATTCCTGAAAGCTCGAGTATATCCTCTTCCCGCAGGTACCTAGCAAACTCTGCTCTACAAACCATATCCGCTTTTAAAATACGGACACCAATCTGTATTATGGTAATATCCTCATCGTCACGGTCTTCTAAAAATCCGCCTCGGATTACCATTTCATTTTCAAAGTCTTCCATTATCATGGATCCTTCGACCCGAGTAATTCTCTCTTCCCTATCGAAAAAAAGATGTTCCGATGTAATACCAATACCTCTGGAAGTATCATTTACATTGACACTTCCACTACAAAGGGCATACCGGAAATCTTCGCCATAAAGCTCAATATTATTAGCCTGAATCTCGGTTTCATCAGAAACAATTACTGCATCTCCCTGGAGCACAGTCCGTTCCCTTCCTTGAGCAAGGATAGTATTCATGCGGTTTCCTGAAAAGGTAAAAACCTCCGCAACAGCTGGCACTATGGTAACAAGGAAAATGAGAATGCAGAGATATAGTGTATTATTCTTCCTGACCATCTCCATCCCCTTCTTCCTCATCATCTTCCTGAACATATTCTCCCGTGACCGGTCCGGAAAAGGTTATCTCGTTTAAGGAGAAATTACCTTGAAAGCCAGTTCCCTGAACAGCAGTACCGTCATTCCGTTCGACCACTACTCCATCTTCCGGATCCCGGGTTGTCATGGAGCGTGTCTCCCGCTCCCATAAAAGTGTTTCAGCAAAAATTGCTACTTCTTGTTCGTCGGAATAGACATACACCTCACCTTCCAGGTCAGCATTCTCTGTTTCTGAGTAGAACACAGCGTTCTCTGCAGAGCCTTCAGAAACAATGACACCCTCTTCATCAAACTCCTGGAACCAGACACCTTCCAACACAGTCTCGTGGCGCTGATTAAATACAGACGCCTCTGCTGCATAGATCCGGAAAAAGGGCCGTCCGTTTTCTATAACAGTCTGCTGAAAATTCATTATTACACTGTCTGGAATACTCGACTCTAATTCTTCAGTAAGCTCTGCTTCTCCGTAATCCAGAGAACATGCAGCAAATAAGAGAATTAATGGGAAGAGCAATAAGAGACTAACCTTTTTTTGCATTTTTAAGACTCGCGGCGATAAAACTTTGAAAAAGCGGATGGGGCTTTGTCGGCATAGATTTAAACTCAGGATGAAATTGAACACCTAGTCCCCATGGATGATCAGGCCACTGCACTGATTCAACAAGCATCTGGTCCGGAGTGTAAGCTGTTATATGCAGCCCCGCTTCTTCCAGCCGCTCTCTGTATACATTAGACACCTCATACCTGTGTCTATGGCGTTCATGCACAACCTCTTGACTATACAAATCTCGAATAATCGATCCATCCACCAAATGGGACTCATTTGCACCTAGGCGCATAGTTCCGCCAAAAGCTTTTACATCTATCTGTTCTTCAAGAAGACTGATTACCGGGTACTGAGAATCCGGGCCGAATTCAGTGCTGTTTGCATCGGCAAAGCCGAGAACATTCCGTGAATATTCAATAACCATTACCTGCAGCCCTAGACAAATACCGAAACAGGGAATCTTATTGACACGCGCATATTCCGCACATCTCACCATACCTTCTATTCCGCGTTGGCCAAAACCGCCAGGGATTAACAGCCCGTCTACATCGCCAAGTACAGTATCCAAGTTTTCTTGTTTTAATACTTTATCTGAATCCAGTTTCACGAACTCAATCTTCGCACCATTTGCCACACCGCCGTGGATCAGCGCCTCGTCTACAGACTTATATGAATCCTCAAGTTTAATATATTTTCCCACTAATGCAATTCGGCAGACCTTTTCCGCGTTTTTCAGGGTATCTACCATTTTTTCCCAGTCCTTCAGGTGGGGAACTTTATTCGGAAGCCCTAAGCGGTCAACGATAATCTCATCCAAGCTTTGTTCCCGAAAGACCAAAGGGATCTCGTAAATGGTATCTTTTACATCGTATGCAGAAATCACGCTTTCCAATTCTACATTGGTAAAAAGCGCAATTTTCCTGCGGAGACTTTCATCAACCGGGCTGTCTGCTCTACACAAAAGAACGTCCGGCTGAATACCGATTTCTCTCAGGTTCCCTACAGAGTGCTGAGTTGGCTTTGTTTTCATTTCCCCGGATGATACACTTGGAACTAGTGTTAGATGCACGTAACAGACATTTTCTTTACCAAAATCATGTTTAAGCTGTCGCACAGCCTCTAAAAACGGGATGGATTCAATATCGCCGACAGTACCGCCGATTTCGGTAATAGTAACATCCGCGCCTTCAGACTCACCTACATTCCGGATCCTTCGTTTAATTTCATCTGTTATATGAGGAATAACCTGAACAGTTCTTCCTAAGTACCTGCCTTCTCTTTCCCGCTTAATTACTTCCTGGTAAACCTGACCAGTGGTAATAGAATTTTCCTGGGAAAGGGGTGAGGAGGTAAACCGCGCATAGTTACCTAAATCCAGATCAGTTTCAGCACCATCGTCTGTGACATATACCTCGCCGTGTTGATAGGGGCTCATGGTCCCTGCATCAACATTGATATATGGATCAATTTTCAACATATGTACATTCAATCCCCTGCTTTCAAGGAGCATTCCAATAGAAGCAGAAGCTATTCCCTTTCCGAGACTTGAACATACACCGCCTGTAACAAAAATATACTTCTTCATGCAATAGGATTATCCTGAAGGATATCTTAAATGTCAATGGAGTGGACATTTAAATACGGACTCTTTTTGTTTTAGTGATTACAACCCCAATAATTTTCTATCTTTCTATAGGCACAGCACATTACATAAAGGACTGATTCGCCTGCGCAGAATCCAGATACAGAACTTCAGTAGAATATGGGTCAAAGTTGTCCAGAATGGATAGATCATAGAGGTCTGAACGCAAAAGGTCATCTGAAATAAGCATTCTAGCATTCAACCGCACTGCTAGGGCAATCCCGTCACTGGGCCGCACTTCCATGGTATACCGCCGTAACCCCCGTTTATAATGGATCCTGGATAAATGCTTACCTTCAAGAAGCCCATACACTTCCATTGATTCAAGCCTAAACTTATGCTGTTGAATAAACTGAGCAAGCAGGTCATGGGTCAGAGGTCTGGGTGGTTTCACCCCTTCCATTTCCACTAAAATTGCACTTGCTTCAAAAGGCCCAACTGTAATAGGCACAACATGCTGTCCATCAGCACTCTGCAGCAGAATGAACGGGGTCTGGCTGTCCCGTGATAAGGCAATTCCCTTTATTCGTAATTCAGTCATAGTTGTCTCCATAATATAAACAATAACACATATTCGTAAAAAGACTCACAAATTTCTAATTAATCCGTTTTCATAGAAAACATAGGCACAGACCTTTTGACAAACCGGAAACGAACAGCAAGAAATTGTTTAAGCTGCTGCTATTGACAGGGGGTACTTTAACACCTACAGTTTATAGTATATGATTTTTTACAGAAGACCCTTATCTTACTAGGAAGAGGTCTTCTAATACTTTTATCAGGCGCATGAAATGTCCGAATTTTTACCAGACAATGAATTTGAGCGATTTAGAAAATTAATTTATGACCAGTCAGGCATCCACTTCTCAAGCTCAAACAGATCTATTCTAGAGAGCAGGCTAAAAGAGAGGATCCGCCACTCTGACGCGGACACACTTGACTCTTACTATTCTCTTATTCTGAAAAAACAGGATGAGATGAAAGTACTCCTAGATTCAGTTACCACCAACCTTACAAGATTTTTCAGAAACACCGCTCACTTTCAGACCTTTGAGAACTATGTTATTCCTGAACTTATAAAGGAAAAGAAAAACAGCCCCAATAAAACTGTAAAGCTCTGGAGCGCCGGGTGTTCTACTGGTGAGGAACCCTATTCCCTGGCCATGGTATTGAAGGAAAAACTTCCTCCTGGTATCGATTTTGCGGTAACTGCTTCTGACTTGAGCCTAAAATCTCTTATGGTAGGAAAAGAAGGGTTTTACGGGGAAACACGAATCGGCGGCGTTCCTGACAACTACATTAAAAAATATTTTGAAAACAAAAACAACGGCTACCAAGTTAAAGATGAGATTAAGAAAAAGGTTAAGTTCGATTATCATAACCTAAAATTCGATTCAGGCCAAAAAAATCTGGATGTTATATTTTGCAGGAATGTTCTGATCTATTTTGACGAACCTGCACAAAAAGCAGTAATAAACAGGTTTTGGGATGCTATGGCTTCCCACGCATACTTATTTATCGGCCACTCAGAATCATTATTTGGAATGGAAACAAAGTTTGAATTCCTAAAAACAAACTGGGCCTGTATTTACCAGAAAAACGCATAACTGAGGAACAATTGTGAACAGAGAAGATATTTCAGTACTAATAGTTGATGACTCTGCCCTAATGCGGAACTTAATTGGCAGAATTATTGACAGTGCCGAAGGATTAACCCTTGCGGGCAAAGCAATGAACGGTGTATTCGCGCTCCAAAAAATCCCGAAGCTTAATCCTGATGTAATTGTCCTTGATATTGAAATGCCGGAAATGAACGGAATTGAATTTCTAAAAGAACGGAAAAAACAGGGAATCGCGATTCCTGTAGTTATTCTCAGTTCTGTAGCACAAAAAGGCGCGAAAATTACTATGGAAGCCCTGTCTCTTGGAGCCTCCGACTTTATTACCAAACCTTCCGGATCCATTTCCACTGATATTCATACAGTTGGGGAGCAGCTGGTAGAACTCCTCCGCGGGCTTGGCGCCAAATACCGCAAGTCCGGAAAGAAACCGGAAAAGACAGAAACACCGGAAGGTATTGTGCGCAGGCCTACGCCTCCGCCACCGAAACCGGCATACAAGCCAACACCAGTAAAAAAGATTGACCTTACTCCTGTGCGGCAAACAGGAGCAATTGAGCTTATAGCTATAGGTATTTCAACCGGCGGGCCGAATGCCTTGCGGGAAGTTTTTTCTAATATTTCCGCGGACATTAGACAGCCGATTGTAATAGTTCAGCATATGCCCCAGGGTTTTACCTATGAGTTTGCAAAGAGTTTGGATAGAATCTGCCCTCTGGAAGTAAAAGAAGCAGAGGACGGAGACATACTAAAAGCAGGAAGGGTACTGATTGCCCCGGGAAACCAGCACATAATTGTTGAAAAAAAGAGCCTTGCCTCTGTTGTGCGGCTCCTTGACACAGGTCATGTAAACGGACACAGACCATCGGTGGATGTTCTTTTCGAGTCAGTATCCAGAAACTATAAAAACCACGCGCTTGCGGTTATTATGACAGGAATGGGCAGAGACGGAGCCAGACAGATCGGTTCAATTTACCGTGAAGGTGGCTACACTATTGCTCAGGATGAAAAAAGCAGCATTGTTTTCGGTATGCCCAGGGTAGCAATTGAGTCAGGAGCAATTACAAAGGTAGTTCCGTTGAAGGAAATGGCTGGAGTAATTTCTGAAACAGCAAAAAAGTTTGGTTAACACCAACAGTAACGATTCTATGAATGGCGATATCCCGCTATTCGCTTGTAATGCTCTCTTCCTGTAACTCCATGTCTTTACCATAGAGCCTGGTGATTTCAGGGTAGCTTTTATTCTTGGTGTTCTTATTTACTAAAAAGACAATTCCAAAGCCTGCTCCTAAGCCCAAAAACCCGAGCACCGCGTTTACTCCTTCTGAGGGAATCTGCAGGAGAAACTCCCCAATTAAATACGCGCCGATAAATGCAAGCAATGGCAGAATAAGCACAAAGAAGCCGGAAGAAACAGCCTTCCCAGGATCGACCAGTACTTCTACAACATCGCCTTCCTCTAGTTCGAGGTTCTTCGGATTTTTCGCTTCTATTATTCTGTCTTTTACAGAGCAAAAGCCGGAGGAGCAGTTTTTACAGCTGCCCGAGACCCCGCATTTTACTTTTATTAGATTATCTGAAATCTCAGTTACCTGAGCTATTTCCTTCATTGGTTTCCTCCTCGCAAGGGAGCTTTAATACCTCAAAAGATTCGGCTTTCCCTTCAGAGTTAATATCTAGAATACAGCCCTGAAGTTCAAGTGTATTCCAGGTCTCTTTTTGGCGTTCAGGAACACTGGTTAAAAACTTTTTCAATTCTATTTCAGGATCTAAACCGTACACTGAATGTACACTTCCCGTTCTTCCTGTATCAGTAATGACAAAGGTGCCTTTTTCCATTATTTCAGCATCGGAGGTAAGCGCCCTTCCATGAGTCCCGAATATTGCGGAGAGGGTACCGTCCGCGTGGTAGAACATAGTGCGCTTTTCCGCAGTAGTTGCCGCATGAAAGTCAAGAATGATTGCATTTGTTTCCTGTTTTGCCCTGGAAACAAGTTCAGGGAGAAAGGTAAAGGGATTGGACAAATGCACCCTGTTAAAACCAGCCTGGCCCATAAGTGAAATTACTGCGAGTTTTTTATCACCCTTTGTATACACACGCCAGCCCCTACCCGGGTTTTGGGGCGGATAGTTAGCAGCACGAAGGATATAAGGAGCCTTTGGAAGATGCGGGACCATGTCCTTTTTATAGAACACTGCTTCTCCTGTGGTAATGACATCTATTCCCAGTTTCCGGAGATAAATAGAATGGTTTTTTCCCATTCCCATACCGCCTGTGGTACCGTCTCCATTTGCTACTACAAAGTCTATATCATTCTCTTGAACAAGGGCTTTCAGCTTCGATTTAATACAAAAAACCCCTGCTTTTCCGACGATTTCTCCGATAAATAATACGCGCATTTCTTTGTTCCGCTGCCTTTCCTTACTTAAGTTGCTAAAGCCTATCAGTTTCACTGTAATTATGGAAGGTCGCAGCTATGACTATGGTAGGTTTTTCACCATTCAGGCGCAATCTTTAAAAATAGGTTTGCGAAAGAGACACGGTTTTCTTCGGATTTTTCTGCTACCGTGTCAAAAAGACGCAATATGAATTTCCTGCAAAAACTGAGGACCTGACATCACCCAAACAAAACCGCGGTTAATTACTTACTCTAGTTAAAGTTATATTTTTTTTCAATTTCAGGTAACACTTTGGCATGTTACTTGCATTATAATTAGTAGTTGTTGCCAATAGGAACAACTGTATGCTGCCCCGTATGGGGAGCAAAATCACGCTAAAAGAGGTGTAATTATGAAAGACAAAATTGTTATCGACATTGGCAGGATTATGGACGACATTTTCGAAGCTGCTCAGGAGTTCGGAGACGCCATGAACCAGGGATTTAACTTTGAAGGCAAGCGGTTCGGTTGGGATGAATCTATGGATTATTATCCTTCCTATTCTTATCCGCCTACGAATGTGTACATGAAAAAAGACAGGACACTCATATTCGAGTTCGCGCTTGCGGGTTTTGATGAGTCCCAGATTTCTCTAGAGTTCCGGGGCGACTATATGATCTTCTCTGCAACAGCTCCGACCGAGACACTGCAGGATGATGAAGAGGTCCGGTATTTTAAGCGAAGGCTGAAGCTAAAGGACATAAAAGAGCAGAAGTATTATGTTCCAGCAGATAAGTTCAATAGAGAAGAAGCCCTTGCAACCTTTAAAGACGGTCTTCTTCGGGTTGTTGTTGAGCCAAAAGAAAAGGTACAGCAGGACGAAGGAATTAGAGTGAATATTATAAAAGCTGAGAAAGAAACCAAGGAGGGTAAATAGCATGCTCTTTTGGGTAATAGTAGGCGTTGCATTAGGGTATTTTTTCAAACCCCAGCTAGATGTCCTTGTAGGAAAAGCAATTAAAATGCTCAGGGACAATAAATATAGAGACCAATAAGAAATGAAGCCGCCTATAACAGGGCGGCTTTTTTATACTTCCCAATATATTGACATACAGTCAGAGTTATTATATTCTCTATCCTACGCCCAGATGGTGAAATTGGTAGACACGCTAGGTTCAGGGTCTAGTGGCCTCACGGCCGTGGAGGTTCAAATCCTCTTCTGGGCACTTAAGACTTATCGATTCATTCGATAAGTCTTTTTTTATTAATGCAGGATTTAATACGGAGTGAGCGCCGACCGAATAGGGAGGAAAAGCGCACAGGATGTGCGCGGCAGCGAACGAGGCGGCCTGGAGTGAACAAACAGGACGTTTGTGAACGCAAGGCAAATCCTCTTCTGGGCATAAAAGGACTTATCAGCATTTTTGCTGGTAAGTCCTTTTTTGTTTCAGAAAGAAGAGGATTTGATACGGAGCCTGGACTATTATTGCTTTATGATTCTCGCTTTTCTGGCAGATACACATTTTGTCCAATTATATTTTTAATAATAAGCTCTTTAATGAAATAGGCCAAAATGTGATCTGCTTTGGCGCGACGAATAGGAAGCGCAAAATGGCAGGATGCCATTTTAGAGGTGTGTGCTGGTCGTAAATCTTCGATTTACTGCTCGCACATGCGTCCAAGGCGGGTCGGAAGGGTCTGACACGATATCAGTCCCTGGAGACCATATCCTCTTCAATGCGTTTTTATTCATTTATCGCAAATACCACCTAATATGTCTCAACAGCGAGACCTGGAATTAAACAGAAGTGTTTCTCATCTTTTGTTACCAGAGGCATTCCCAGACTTTTTGCTGAAATACCAATAAGAAGATCCATTACCGGGATCGGAGTGCCATTACGGCGTAAAGAAGCTTCTGCTTCGCCATAAAGAACTGAAAAGGATACATCGGGATACACAATGTTTATATAATCAAGAAGAAGCTCTATCTTTCCAAGCTCAACCTTTGCCTTTTTGGTTAACTCCGCACCTGCTCTTAATTCACAAACCGAAAAAAGGGAAATATATAATTGGTGGTTCTTTAAGCTGTTAAGTTTTTTTAATCCTGGCCCCTGGACCCCTGCTTTTCGCTCTCTAATAATATCTATGCAGAAACATGTATCTACAACCATTAAATCTGCTCATCGATAGTTGGAGAATCGATGTATGACTCTTCCCTTATATGAATAATATGAGTCACCTCGTCCAAAACTTCATCATCCAATATTATTTTATCAAGATTTTCATACAGGTTTTTTGCTGTCTTACTTTCCCTGGATATTGTCTTTTTAATTACCTGACTAAAAGACTCATTTCCTTTTTTTAAGCGGGACAAAATATTATAAGCTTCCATGTCGATAGTGATTGTTTTTACTGCCATCTTCCTACCTCATGCACTTAGTATACACTTATGAACTTTGATTTTCAATTTAATATGCTATTTTCTCTGCACTCGGCAGCATGTTTTTCTGCTTTGATCAAAATGATCCTTGCTTGTGTCTATTAGACCCGTGTTTGTCCGATTCCGAGCCCTGACTCGTTTTATACCATGCCTACATATTTCTAAAAAGAGTGCGGTATTTAAGTGGGTTACTGAAGGAAACAGAAAGGCTGAATTGAAGTGAAAGTCAGGATTGTAGTTCGCCTGTAGGTGGGATTTGGTTTAATGCTTTGGGGCTATCACTTTGGCTGTAAATTCAATGTTCCGTTGCTATGTAGTGAGAGGTGAGCACATATACCTCTTATAATGGTCAGTAAAAAACTGAATGCAAGTTATGCCGATTTTATCTCTTCATAAATCAGGATTACTGAACACTTGATTTATCCTGAATGGATGGCCTTAGAATTTCTATCAGCTCCTATATGTAGCGGATGTCCGCGCCACTTTCAAGCTATCTTAATCTAGGTCTCCTACTCCAGCCGCTCAGCTGGCCAAATTTTTATTATTGACTGCCTAGTTACCCCCAGACGACCGGCTTTCATGTCCAGTAATTTGATCATCCAAATAAGAAAATCGATATTTACCCGACGCTGATTCTGCATAACCCTTTTGCAGTGGATACTTAGCACAATGCATTGTCCAACAGTGTCTTGACGCAGCTGTGAATATTATCGTGTCTACCAGGAGCTGCGCCAAGACTACTATTTGTTGTATGAAGTTTGGGTTAATTTTATAGTTTTTGCTTATTCTTTTGAAAAAACAAGCATATTGAAGTAAGTTGTTAATGCCTTTTTTCCGAATAATCCTGCAATACATCCGGGGTTTTGCCTCACTGCAATATTTTCCATTGAGTAAAACTTCCAACCTCCAGTTGCTTCTTGATTTATCAAGTCTGAAAATGAACGAACTGCAGTATCGTAACTGCCTTTTTTGTCAATTACCAACTCCATAGGTGCTGGTACACATTTATACTCTGCCATTGTTTTCTCCTTTTGTTTTATGGATAGTCTTTTCCACCATTAGGAACTCGACATCTTGAAATTCGTCGTAAACCTAAGAACACCCTTTATCGTACCATATTTTTGAATTGCCACTATCATATAGTTTGAACACGATGGTTCAAATCGGCAACATTGCCGTAATTGGTTCGGAGCAATCCTTTGATATAATTTGATAAAGAAAATAATCCCTCTTTTTATTCAGGTACCTCCTTTTATAATAGTTTTTTTCGAAATATTAAGCCCCCCATAATATTTCGAACAATTTCGTTTACCTGCGGGAAATACATATAGCTCCGGAACAGAGACACTTACTATGCATTTCCCTCACTTCACAGCATAGAAATAATCATAAATCATTCATTACCTATTTGCAATATACTTTTTTATTTGTATTTATTCTATAAAGCCTTATTAGTCTTCTAAAGATTTATTTTTGTCTATGTAGAACTTTCTCGCGTTTTCAAAGTTATCATAAGCATACACCAAGAGTGTGGACACAGATTGTATATGAATCATACTCGCCTTCTTTGGATGGTGGAAATGGCAAGAACTTTTGCGCCATCTTTACATAGACTCTTTCATCTCTTGGGAAATGATCGGTATCACTCCAGCCCTCTTCTTTTAAGTCAGCGATAATGTGGAACCTGGCAGCGGTACTTCTGCTTTCATTTGCTTATTTCCTATTCCAGGGTTTTTCACAGTTAGGATTACAGCACCCAGCTTATCCGGTTCTTTTTTATAATCAAACAGGTAAACTGATTTAGAGGGTGTACCCACAACCCGTTGACCACCAATTTCTGAAAGGTGTTTCCCGCAGCAGATACAGGTTTCTGCTATCTTGGTAATATTAATTATACTTTCCATACAAATCTCCTCTTAGCGATTTGTGTGTACGTTGCAAGCCGGAGGTATTGGAGTTGCGCAGAAGCTATTTCAAAGGGAAAACATAATAATCGGCTTATTCAGCACTCACCGTTGTAATTGATATTGAGATATTTCGCAGTTTTTAGATATTCCTGACGGCTTATTATACTTCGTTGCTGTCAATTATAATATTTTTACGTCAGTTCCACTTAACTTCCATTTTTTTATGCTTTCTTGCACAATCTTCAAGATACAAATCAATTAAACTCTGATAGGGTAATCCCGACTCTTCTGCGAGGTCTTTGAAGTAATTGATAGTCTCTACAGCTAATCGTATAGTAATTTATTTTTTCAGTTTCTTTGCATAAGGGTTTTTCCTGGATTTCAATGTAAAGATTTTGCAGACACTGTCTGCGGAATCTAATATGGGGCCATTAGATTTCATAGGTCCTCACGCTGTAATTCCACAAACACTGTTCGGGATTTTTCTATCATTTCCTCAAATCCGTCATCCACTTCTCCCGGCCGGGTTCTTGTGTCATAGCGCCAATTTTATCAAGATTATCTCCGATTCTATCTGCCATCTATTCTTCTCCTATTGGGAAACGGATGGTAAAAACCGGGTACGGTTCCCGCTTCAAGTTTATGGTACCATCAATTTGGGAAACTAAGGCGTTAATCAATCGAAAGCCAAGGGTAGTGGTACTTCCAATATCTATATTCTCGGGGAAAGGATTCCCAGTATTTGAAAGGGTGAGCTTGTACTCATTATTCTCTTTGCCCTTCTTCATTTTTATCGAAAAGACCGTCTCTTCTTTGTCGGTAAAACCATACTTAATTGCGTTTGTAGCAATTTCGTTGATAATAAGTCCGAGGGGCATTGCTGATTTCGCGGGAATGGAAAACTCATCGACATTTATATCTATTCTTACTTGTCGCGCAGTAAAGGAAAAGAAGAGGGAGGAGAGAAGGTCGTCGAAATACTCCCTGCAACTAATCTCTGTTACATTCTCCATTCTGTAAAGTTTTTCATGTATTAGTCCGATAGCCTCTATCTGGTGTTTTATGTCGGAGAGATCAGCCTCTGTTTCCGAATCCTTTAAACTAATAAGCGAGGAGACCATAGCGTGATTGTTTTTTACCCTGTGGTTTAGTTCACGCATGAGGAAGTTCTTTTCTTCTATGACTTTTTTGTATTCAGTTATCTCATGCATGGCAATAACGGCACCTATCGTCTCGCCATTGGTGTGTACAAGTGGGCTTCCGTTACAACTCAGATAGTGAGGGGGTCCGTCTTTAGGATGTACTACAATCTCATGGTTGTGCACATCTTCTCCGTTTAAAGCACGGAAGAGGGGAATATCTTTTGTAGCGAGGAGGGTAATCCCGTCAGAATAGTATAGATCGTAATGTTCGGCCCATTGGTCTGGAGGTATAGGTTTTTCTGGTAAGCCATGGATTCTACGGGCAGACTCATTAAAGCGAATTATCTCACCCCTCTCATTGCAGATGATTATCGCTTCTTTGATGTAATCCAGTACCGAAGAGAGAAAAAGCCTCCCTTGCTCGATTTCTTTCTGTTGTTGTTCATCTTCTATAAGATGTCCAAGATTTTTAGCGGCTACACGAATACGCTCTTTCGCGTAGTCGATAATAAATTGAGGACGCGGCCTGTAGGCTTTTGCCTGTTTTCTCAGTTCATCAACTGGGATTTGATATTTTTTTGAAAGATTTACCAGTTCAGATTCGTCCGTTGGTGGATTCCCATATCCAAAGTTCATTGCCCCTACAATCTCGCCATTCGCATGGATAGGAACAGCGTACATTGTTATTCCGCCGTGGCACTCAACCTCAACCGGTCTGTCTTTCTCCATGGCAAGGACAGCATCTTCCCAACAGGATTCATGGCAGAGCCATTTCCCGCTCTCCAGAGCTTCTTTATTCTCATCGGTAATGCAGAGTCTTCGTGAAGCTGAGTCCATCAAACGGCACCAGCCGGAGGCGAATATTCCGAGGGCATAGTTGCCATCTTTCTCATAAATAGCCGTTGAAGTCTCTAATAAATCGAGGTACTCCGAGGCAATATCTTTGAGATGCTCTTTTCCCACAGAATGTAGAATAATACCGTCTTTATTCAATGTGCTTAAATCTCCATACTCAGAAATATACTCACTCTGCTGTGTGGTTTTGTTTGAAAGCATCCATTCGATTGAACGCAATTCCTTTACCCATTCTTGGAGCTCCCGCCCTTTTTCATACTCTACAGTCACATCTCGAAACACCAAGACCACCCCGGTGGCATGGCCGTTATCGTCGATTATTGGAGCAGCGCTGTCGGCTATTTGATATTCTGTTCCATTTCTGGAGATGAGCATTGTGTGGTTTGCAAGACCAATTACCTTTCCAGATTCCAGTACCTTGGCGACCGGATTATCCACCGCTTCCCCGGTGTCGGCGTGTACAATATAAAACACCTCTTCAAGGGCTTTTCCCTTTGCTTCACCGGTACTCCACCCGCATAAATTTTCCGCTACAGGATTCATCCGTATAATAGCGCCCTCAGTATCCGTAGATATGACCGCGTCTCCGATAGAGTTGAGGGTGGTGCGCAGGTTTTGCTCGCTGGCTTTTAATCGGTCTTCCGCCAACTTTCGCTCTGTCATGTCCCATACGGTAGATATCATCATTTTCGTACCATGTATTGGAATATTACGGGCGCTTATATAAAAAGGGCCTTCACCGCTGCGAGTAAATGGTATATCTTGCCATTGCATTTGCTCCGGATTACCTGAGGCACAATCATTCTCTACCCGTTTTTTGATTTTTTGACGGAATTCAGGGTCTTCATAGACCACATCCCAAAACACATCGGGATTTGCCAACGCCTCCCTAGTTGTTCGGTAGATTTTCGGAAAGTTGTCGTTCATATAGCTAAACTCTACAGCAGGATCCACTGAGTTTACGGCGATACCAATGGGGAGGTGGTCCATAATCGTTTTGGTAAAGGCTTCTTTTTCCCGCAGCGCTTCTTCGGTTCGTTTGCGATCGGTAAGGTCTCGGGCTACCCCGAACAAGTACTTTTTCTTGTTCACCTCAAAGAAGATGCCGTTTACCTCAACCGGAATAAAGGTGCCGTTCTTGTGTCGGTGTAGAGTCTCAAACATAATAGAGGTTCCCTTGTTCTGCTCTTTCCAGAAATGGTAGAACCCGTCTTTCGGATAATTGGGGTCTATATCCGCTATCTTCATATTAAGGAGTTCTTCCCTACTATATCCGAGCATTTCACACTCTTTTTGATTTACGTTAAGATAATTACCCTCCTCATCCAAGAGTTCAACCCCGTCGGCGCTGTTTTCCATGAGGTTACGGTACAAAGCCTCTTTTTCTGCAAGCTCTTCGGCGGTCTGTTCATATTGTGTGAGCGCGGAGTTGAGGGTCTCTTTTTGCTTTTTCAATTCCATATGAGCCTCATAGAGCCGGAAGGCCATCCTGATCGATGCCAGTAGTACTGTCTCTCCCGAGTTCTTTACAATATATCCGTAAGAGGTAATCCCCTCAGTCTTTTCTACCACCTCCGGCTCGGTATGTGAGGAAAGAAAGGCTATAGGCACGTCGCGGTTTTCCAAAATCTTTTCGGCAGCCTCTGTCCCGGCCATCCCCTTTCCCAAATCGATGTCCATGAGGATAAGCGATATCTCCGGGTTATTTTCAGCCATCTCTACCGCTTTCTCGCCGTTATAAGCGGTTACCACCTCATAGCCGTGGTTCTTGAGCATCTGTGCCTCATTCATTGCAATAAGGGCCTCGTCTTCTACGAGGAGGATCTTTTTAGACATAGTGTACCCGCCTGTTTTAATTCGATTACTTGTTTCCTGTTTATAATTGATAGTAAGATAAAACAAAAGTAGTATTTTTCTACCATATCCAACTCCATACGCCCTCTAGAGACTCTTCACATCCTCGACACCTGCAATCTTCAGGATCTATACCGTATTGGTCTTTACAGTTGCATCCTTGAACCCGGCATCCTTAAACATAACCCGCATAATCTCAGGCTTTAATTCCTCTTTTAGCTTAGCAATTCCCTCTACCGCTTCCAGGGTAATCTCATCATCCAGACAGACCACAAGAGCCCCAGCACCGATAATATAGACATTCTTTCCTTCTATGCTGCGGGTTTCTATAGGTATAGTCAGATCAAGCCCATATTTGAGCAGCGGCACATACAGCACATCCTGCTCTGTTCGTTCGGACTTGATATTCTCCACGGAATTCATAAGAGCTTCCTTGTAATTATCAAAATCAGCATCCCAGGGTTATATGTTGCTGGAGTCGAGTTTGAAAACCTAAAACCCAAGGTCTCCGTCGTAATCTGGATTTTCTTCCCGGATTTTCTTACCTGCCCTCCGGATTCGTTCTTTACCGATTTCAGCAATGGTTTTGTAACATGCTTTATAGGCCTCTGAATTTTCCATAGTTGGTTCCGGTAGCTGTACAATGATAAATTTGTGAAACTGCTGGTTTTCTACATTCTGTTTGAAAACAGCATGAGCCGTAGGACAACTACCTGCAAAGAAGTCCAAAATAATATTATCCTTCTCTGCTACAATACGAATTGCACGTTTAATTAAAGAGTGCGGTTTTGGAAAATCAAATACTTTTGCCCCTAATAATTTTTGTAGTTCTTTACTTCCTTCATCAGTAGTTCCTGTAGTTTTTCGAGCCCAAAGATCTACAGGGACCATTCCATCTTCCATTTCATAAATGAATTTCTTAAGTCTTGGATACGTGTTTTCACCATTCTTACCCCAATATAATTTCTTTTCTTGTACATGTGCTTCATGAGTGCTCTTCTCATATTTCCACGCATTTGTAGGATGATTCACAATCTGCCCTGTAATAGGATTTTTTATTGAATACACAAGATTGGGGCGCTGTTCTTTCGTTGCTGGATTGACATATGAGACACTCGTCCAGGGGCCTCTCATATCGTTATCAGGATTTGAATAAATAGAATTAGCTTTCTCATCACGAGGTTCTCTTAGATATTCAAGTTTACTGCTTTTTCGGTAGCAGAGCATATTCTCAGTCAAAGTAGCAAACATCTTCGCGTTATTACTTCTTGTAAATCTTTTCTCCCATACAATGGATACCAGAAAATTCTCTTCCCCGAATATCTCGTCACAAACCTTCCTCAGATTCGCCACTTCGTTATCATCAATCGAGATAAAAATAACCCCATCATCCCTCAGTAAATTCCTGGCTAACTTCAATCTTGGATACATCATATTCAACCAGTTAGTGTGATACCGTCCTCCGGTCTCCGAGTTGGTGGAAACCTTGAAGCCCTCATCATCTACCTGTCCTGTGTAACGGA